>NZ_JAJJWH010000038.1 GCF_020907245.1 Pontibacter harenae
GGATAATTTCCGAACCTGCAAGTAAATCTTCAATCTTTTTTCCTTTTCCGAAACACCCTGTCGGCATTCCGTCTTCCCTCTTTCCAGAAGCGGATGCAAAGGTAAGAAACATTTTCCGCTTTGCAATACTAAAGGAGAAGTTTATTTTCAGCGATTTCGTTTCTTTTTAGAATCAGCCCCTAAAGGCCAAAACGAAATACTCAGTCAGCTTTTCCTCTCCAGGACACCCTGTGTTAGCAGAGCCTCCGTTGGCCGCCTCCTTCTGAAACGGGATGCAAAGGTAAGAACCTTTTCTGTATCCGCAACACCAGAGGCAATATTTTTTTTCAGCTTTTGTTTCCCNAAGGGTTGAAATAAACTCCTCCAGATGCCTAAGTGCCTGTGAGGGAGGGGGATTGTTTTTAGAAAACCTTCAGCCTGCCGATCATTGTTACCGTATCCGCCTGCCGCGGACACTTAGGGATAACCAGCGCCGCAGCACTTTAGTTCATGTTTGCATGAAAGTTTTTTAAACTTTTTTCATCCTATAAAAGGACCATTACATATTTTAGCCTCCGCCTTTTCATCTCCTCTCTTTAATCTTATACAGATGTTTCGAGCCCTCAACAGGAAACTATCTACGCTTCCACACCTTTTCATGAACTAAGCTTTGCAATCTTTTAGTAGCATGAGAGGGGGTTGCTTATTCACAGAAAATCCCCTGCCGTAATCAGCAGAGGATTTCTGTTATGGCATTGTACTGTATCTTCTTGCTTATGCTACTTTAGGCTTTTTATAAAGTGGCACTGTGCTGCATGGTTCGCCATACATTAGGCTACTGGTTACAGGCAGCAACTTACGCATTATCTCTACATACGCATAAGTAGGCACTGGTACACTTCCGCATCCTTTTACCACCACTTTGGCGTCCCTATATTCTTCCACATCAATTTTGGCGATAGCTTCCTGCATTAAAGCCTGCTCTAACGCTTCCAGATCACCAAACACGTAATAGTTTGCGTAGTTCTGAAGCTTGCTTGCCAACAACATATAAGTCCAGGTTGGCACGATAGCATCTGCAGAACAGATGATGGCTACATTTTTACCAGCATACTGCGACCAGTCATGCTCTTTTACAAAAGCTCTAAAATCCTTTTCCCTCAGAATAAGGCCGTGGAATAGATTATCTTTTATATCGTAAACCACACGCTCCCCTGGGTGTAGCAATAGCTCCAGGTTTAAAGTTACTAATGCACTTTGTGCGACTTTATTTATTAGTTCTGACATAGCTTTGATTTTTAGTTGGCACTTTTGTTACCTCTTGTTATATAAACATCTTTCAAATAAAAGGGTTCATAATAAGCAACATCCTCAAACAGTTGTTTCTCATACTTCCCAACAGCTAATTGACCTATTGTTTTTGCGGAAGGGCTTATACCTTCAACAAACAAAGCATTATTATTAGCTGCTACTAAAGGCTTAAATTTACTTGCTCCGTTACCAAAGAACATTACAGGCTGGTCTGTTAGCTTGTTCTTAAAAGTTTCCTCTGTAAGCACAACTGGCGCAATAGCTTCTACCTCCTGTAGTTGATCTGTCAGCAGGCAAGTATAAACCTCCATTCGTCTGGCATCCAGCATAGGGCAAAAAAGATACACTTCGGTATTCGGTATTGTGCTTACGACCTGCGCAGCCAACCCATGAAGCGTTGAGACTTCTATTAGAGGAATATCTAAGGCATAGCAAAATCCTTTCGCGGTAGAAGACCCTATTCTTAAGCCCGTATAAGAACCTGGCCCACCAGATATTGCCACCGCTTCCAACTGCTTCAGTTCGAAGCCGCAATTTTCTAGCAGCTGCGACACCATAACCGTAATATGAGACGAATGCGACTTCTCTATCAGCAGTTCAGACGCCCCCAGTAATTGATCTCCCTTAAAAAGAGCCACAGAGCATACAGAAGATGAAGTTTCAAGAGCTAACAATAATGCCATACTTTTTGCCGTAATTTTCTCTACAAAAATAGCGGAACTTAAACTTGCATCCAACCTCCCGCTTACTGAGCTGCCTTAGAAGCAAAAAAGGGAGTCACTCTTACAGCACCTCCCTTTGGTTTTGACTTATGCTTAAAACTATTTTGTTTTAAGATAAGAAGCGTATTCGTTTGAGTCGCTCAATACACGCTTTGCCATCAAAATATTCTGGTCATCATCAAAAGTAGATTCGATATAGCCTTTCTGCAGGTAATACCTTGAAGCGATTTCCGCCTCCAGCACTTCGCGGATTTCATCTTTGAAGCGGGTTAAATCATTTGCTTTGTTATGAGATATTTTCTTTTTGATAGCATCTAACTCTGCTTTGATATCATCATAATGCTTGCCGCTCTTTGCTTTCGAAGCCAAACCTTCAAGCTTACGCTCTACCGATGTATTATAAGTTACATCTTTGCCATTCAGGTAAGTTACAAACTTTTGATACTCCTCATCTGTCAGCTTGAAGTCTATAGCAGCTGGAATAGACGAGCGCTCTAACTTATACTTATTCGCATAGTCGAAGAAATAGCCATTCGCAGCAATTGTCTTGGTGATGTCGGCATAAGCATGCTTTTTCACTTCCACATCTGGGCTTACGCCACCGCCATCAAACACCACTCTACCCGCAGCCGTTTTAAAAGCTACGCGCAAAGAATCTGGAATTTTACCAACACTACCGTCTTCATTACGGTGTGCATAGTCGATGGCCTGTATACAGCGGCCGCTCGGTATGTAATATTTGGCAGTAGTTACTTTTAACTGCGAGTTGTAAGAAAGCGGACGTGTAGCCTGAACCAAACCTTTTCCGAATGTTCTTTCTCCTACCAACACTGCTCTATCGTAGTCTTGCATAACGCCTGCCACAATTTCAGCAGCTGAAGCACTGCGGGAGCTGGTCAGGATAACAATTGGAATGTCTTTATCAAGCGGTTCATCTAAGGCTTTATAAGTTTTATTCCACTCTTTTACCTTTCCTTTTGTGCTTACAATATCTTTGCCTTTATCCACAAACACATTAGAAATATTTACAGCCTCGTGCAGCAAACCACCTGGGTTGTCGCGCAGGTCGAAAATGATTTTCTTGGCTCCCATTTCCTTTAGTTTCTGAACAGCTGTTCTTACCTCCCTAGATGCCTCCATGGTAAAGCCCTGCAACTGGAAATAGCCGATTTCCTTATCTACCATACCGTAGTAAGGCACGTTTTCCATGTTGATGTTGGCTCGGGTAAGCTCTAGAGTCTTGCTTTTAGTTTGGCCATACGGACGAACCTCTAACTTAACAACTGTATTAGCCTGACCTTTAAGCAGCTTACTTACATCGGGGGTGTTTTTACCTGCAACATTTACGCCATCGATCTTTAAGATTTCATCGCCGATGTTTAGGCCAGCTTTATGAGCAGGCGAGTTTTCGTAGGGCATCTGCACAACAACTTTGCCGTCGCGTTCGCCTACCAAAGCACCAATACCACCATACTGACCTGTGGTCATTGTGCGGAAGTCTTCAATATCGTCTTCTGGAATATAGTTAGTGTAGGGGTCCAGCGATTTGAGCATCGCATCTATACCCGTGCGCAGCATTTTGGCAGGCGGCACATCATCTACATAATATGTGTTTACCTCCTTGTAGAGTGTGGCAAAAACATCAAGGTTTTTTGCTATTTCGAAGTAGCGATCGGAATCCTCTGATTTAAAAGAGAAAAGGCCTAAGCCCAGACCTGCAACAAGCAGACCTGCTAAATATTTCTTATACATATAATTCCAGGTTAAGGAGACGTGGTAAGACTTCTACATCAAACAACGTTCCAATCCTGAAATTAGTTTTTTTTGTATGGAATCAAAGGATTTTTTTTCTTTACCAATGTAAAGAATAGCGAGAAGACGTGGAGCCTTCGCTGGGTTTGCCTGCAGCACATGCTTGTTCAGGCGGTATGCTTCGCGCATCTGCCTTTTGAGGCGGTTGCGATCTACGGCACGCTTAAAATGGCGCTTAGAAACAGAAAGAATCACCTGCGTAGCAGCAGGAAAGGCCTCCTCTTGCGGCGTATGGTATACAAACCGCAGAGGATACAAATTAAAAGAAGAACCCTTGCTGAAGAGTAGCGCAATGAGGCGCTTACTACACAAGCGTTCTTCTTTCGAAAATGTATAGCAATCGGGCTTAGGGGCTTTGTTATTTAGAGCTGGATCCATTCGTTTGAGCGGCTCCGTGCTGTACAAAGCACAACCTTAAATTAAGCCTTATGTTTACTTTCGCTAGAAACAGTTAGTTTCTTTCTGCCTTTGGCTCTTCTGCTGGCCAATACTCTTCTGCCGTTAGCGGTCTCCATTCTTGATCTGAAACCGTGCTTGTTTCTTCTTTTTCTCTGAGAAGGCTGGAATGTTCTTTTCATCGTCTGCCAATGGTTTTATTATGGCCTGCAAAAGTATAGAACCTTTTCTAAAATAGCAAAGCCTGGTTAACTTTATTTCAAAAAAGATGCGTAAAAGTGGTTGAAAAGGTGGACGCGAAGCTACTGCTAAAGGATTAAATTACATGTTTTAGCTACTTGTGCTCCACAATCTTCACATTTACAGAACTAATACATATTCAAATTTATACCTTAACCCAATGCTCTACTACCAAGTCTCTTACGATAATCCGCTTTCGCACTTCATCAATATCAAGATAACTATACCCGAGACCAGCAGCAGGAACTATACATGCAACTGCCTGCGTGGCGTCCAGGGCGTTATGAACTACAAAACTTTGCTCAGAAACTAAGAGGAGTAACGGCTAGCGCTAACGGAGAAAGCATAGACATAGCAAAAGAGACAAAAGACCGCTGGCTGGTACAAGCTGCAGGTGCAGAGACTGTAGAGGTTAACTACAGTTTTTATGCGCGCCAAATGGATGGAGGCGGCTCCTGGCTTGATGAGCAGCAACTGTACCTGAACGGTATCAACTGTTTTATGGCGGTAGAAGGCAGAGAGTTAGAGGCCTGCGAGTTGAAACTGGCTATACGTGAGGACTGGCAGATTGCCTGCGGCCTTTCCGAAAAAACTAAGCACACGTTAGTAGCCGCCAACTTTGATGAATTAGTGGACAGCCCTTTTATAGCGAGCGCTACGTTAAAAAAGGCTACTTACGAGGTAGACGGTATCCCTTTCCATATCTGGATACAGGGCGATTGCAAACCAGGTTGGCAGCAGATTACACAAGATTTTGAAGCCTTCACCAAAGAGCAATTGGAGGTGTTCGGAAATTTCCCTGTGGCAGACTACCACTACCTGAATCAGATACTGTCCTACCGCTACTATCACGGCGTTGAGCACAGCAACTCCACCGTCATCACGCTTGGCCCAGGCGAGTTGCTGATGCAGCCCAGCCTGTACAAAGAATTTCTCGGAGTGAGTTCGCACGAATTGTTTCACACCTGGAACATCAAAAAGATTCGCCCAAAGGAAATGTTGCCTTACAATTTTGCGCATGAAAACTACTTTAGAACAGGCTACGTGGCTGAGGGTATCACCACTTATTACGGCGATTATATGCTAGCCAGGGCAGGCGTGTTTACAGCCGAACAATACTTTGAGGAGCTAAACACCACCTTACAACGCTACTTTGCCGATTACAGCCGCCACAATCTCTCCGTCGCCGATTCTTCGTTCGACCTTTGGCTAGATGGCTACAAACCAGGCATACCAGACAGAAAAGCATCTATTTATGTAAAAGGCGCTCTTACGGCCCTTCTCCTGGACCTGCAACTACGGAAAGCAACCGACAACAATGCTAGTTTAGACACGCTGATGCGACAGCTTTGGGAAAACTTCGGCAAGCGAAACATTGGCTATACAGAGCAGGACTATGAGCAGCTGGTTGAAAGTGTAGCGGGACAGTCTTTTAAAACCTATTTCGAAAATTACATAAACGGCACAGCACCTATAGAAGAACCTTTGGATAGGGCTTTAGGTTATGTTGGCTGCAACCTAAAAGCAACAGAAAGCCCGCTCCTATACGAGCAGCTTTATGGTTTTAAAACTGTAGCTGATAATCAAGGTTTAAAAATTTCGGCAATAGCACCAGGTTCCCCTGCCAGCCAAGCGCTAAGTATAGACGATGAACTTGTAGCTTTGAATGGCAGAAAATTGGAGCAGAACCTACAGCCTTTGCTCTCAGAAACCGACACATCAGAAAGTATAACATTAACTCTTTTTAGAGATAAGCAGCTGCGTGAGGTAAGGCTGCAGCATAATGGGCAAAGCTTTTACCAAAAGTATACAATAGAGAAAAGGCCTGAAGCCAGCGAGGAAGAGAAGCAGAACTTTAAGCTGTGGCTGAAGCAAGGGTTTTAGAGTATTGAATCACTTAGATTTGAACTATCATTTATCACGCTGGCCTGAATAATAGCTACAGAAGAGGCCTTAAAATGAAAGAGGAAGACTACGATAGCCTTCCTCTTTCTTATTTTCATAGCTTTTATTTTGTTTGGACATTACGAACCTGACTTGTATTTCACATCGGTGTTATTACCACCTTTTGCCAAGTTACGCGTAGGGTTTTGTACTTTCGTTTTATTTGTTTGTTGCGTATGTTGCGCAGGATCAATAGACATATCGTCTGTAAATCCTTTTTGCTGACGTTTGTTTTCTGTTAAACCAGTTGCCTGGTGCTCAGACTGCTTCTGCAGCCTTTCTTTATTTTGATCTTTATTATCGCTCATATCTGTCCCTTTCATTTAGTCTACTTTGTTTTACCCCTCCGCAAAGCAGATTGTTACAGATTAAAGCCTCTAAAACGAAAGAAGGGAGGCTTTCACCTCCCTTCTTATACTTATACTATCTAAAGTACTATTACAGCACTGTATCAAAAGCCACTAAGTTAACAAACTGCTGCACGCGGCTGTCTATTTCCTCCTGGCTCAGGTTCTTCAGGCGTTCTGTACCAAACTGTTCTACACAGAAAGAGGCCAATGCCGAACCATGAATAACAGCACGTTTCATGTTTTCGAAACTTGTATCGCCTGTGCTGGCAATATAACCTATAAAGCCACCTGCAAAGGTATCACCAGCGCCAGTTGGGTCAAAAACATCCTCTAGCGGCAAAGCAGGCGCAAAGAATACTTTATCCTCGTTGAACAAAAGAGCTCCGTGTTCACCTTTTTTGATAATCAGGAACTTCGGTCCCATTGCCATGATTTTCTTCGCGGCTTTTACCAGCGAGTATTCGCCGCTCAATTGGCGAGCCTCTTCGTCGTTAATAGAAAGCACGTCTACCATTGCCATCGTTTGCTTCAGTTCATCCAGTGCAATGTCCATCCAAAAGTTCATGGTGTCCATTACAATCAGCTTTGGACGCGTGTTCAGGCGTTCTATTACGGTTCGCTGTACAGCAGGCGCCAAATTACCCAGCATCAGAAACTCAGCGCCTTGGTATGCTTCAGGAACAATCGGGTCGAAATCGCCCAGCACGTTTAGCTCCGTTACCAGCGTTTCGCGGCTGTTCATGTCGTTAAAATAGCGGCCAGACCAGAAGAAAGACTTTTCGTTCTCCTTTACCTGCACACCTTCAGTGCTGATTTCACGCTCGTGCATTAGTTTGATATGGTCTTGGTCGAAATCGCCACCTACTACCGATACCACGTTTACAGGCTTCACAAAATAAGAAGCCGACAGCGAAATGTACGTAGCCGCGCCACCTACAATCTTATCTGTTTTCCCGAAGGGTGTCTCCAGCGCATCAAACGCCATCGAACCTACTACTACTAAGCTCATACTTTTATCAATTACGAATTATGAATTACGAACGAGAATAGCACTTATAGCGCCCCTCCCCTGCTCAATACTGCAATATAAATAAAAAAGCCCTTGAAGTTTTAGCTTCAAGGGCTTTGGGTGGAAGATGGGTCTCGAACCCACGACCCCCAGAATCACAATCTGGTGCTCTAACCAACTGAGCTACAACCACCGTGTCTCATTTGAGAGTGCAAATATAAGCACGAAATCACATAAAACAATACCCCCAGCATTTTTTTACTTAAAAAAATTTGCTCTGCAGAGGCAAATATTAAGTAAGCATTTCAGTAGTAGACACTTAGTTTTCTAGCTTACTTCCGCACCATGGGCAGTAGTTAATCAAAACCATAGAAGTCCCGCCGTCATGAATGGGAATTCCGTAGAGGCCCTCGTCCCATTTATTTATGACAACATCTACATCACCGTACTTTATCTCCCCTTCTTCATCCAGGCTCTGAAAAACTTTATCGGCCATCATCAAGCAGCAGTAGTTCTCATAGTTAAAGCCTTTACCTTTTAATTTCTCGGCGGTGGCCCAGTTATAACAAGTTTCGTCTTCGTGTATGGCATCTGCATAAGCCTCATACTCTTCAGACTGCACCACTTCTTCTGGCAGTTCTTTCCCGAAAAAGCGGGTATGCAACTCTTTAAACCTCTCTAGCTCCATAAAACACAGCCCTTACCGCCTATCGAATAACAACCTCTCTCCTTTTTTGCTTTCATCGAAGTTGCCGTTTACAAAAGCCTGATGTCCTGACACAAAAGTACGGGCAATAGTACTGCTGAACGTACGGCCTTCAAAAGGAGACCAGCCACATTGGTAGTAGGTATTTTCTTTGCTAACAGTATATGGTTTATTCAGGTCCACTAATACCAGGTCGGCCCAATAGCCTTCGCGTATATAGCCGCGCTCGCGGATGTTGAAAAGTATAGCTGGCGCATGGCTCATTTTCTCTACTACCTTCTCCAGCGTCAGTTTTCCTTCTTTTACAAATTCTAACATTAATTGCAGCGAGTGCTGCACCAGTGGTACACCAGATGGAGCTTTTTTATACTTCCCTTGCTTCTCCTCCCAGGTATGCGGCGCGTGATCTGTGGCAATAACATCCAGTTTATCATCTAACAGGCCCTGTAGTAAACCTTTTTTGTGACGCGCTTCTTTTATGGCTGGGTTGCATTTAATTTGATTACCCAGAGTGTCGTAATCATCTTTATCAAACCATAGGTGATGTACACATATTTCAGCGGTAATACGCTTCTGCTCCAGCGGAATGTCGTTGCGGAATAGTTTCAGTTCTTCTTCGGTGGAGATGTGCAGAATGTGCAGGCGCGTGTTGTGCTTTTCTGCCAGCTTTACGGCCATAAAAGACGATTTAAAACAAGCTGCCTCGTTCCGTATTTCAGGGTGGCACTTCACTGGTATTTCATCTCCGTATTTCGCCTCATAAATGGCCATGTTGTCGCGTATGGTCTGCTCGTCTTCGCAATGCACGGCAATAGGCAATTTGGCTTTAGAGAAAATCTGCTCCAGTGTCGCTTCGTTATCCACCAGCATATTACCAGTGGAAGAGCCCATGAATATTTTTATACCGCAAACAGTATTGGGGTTTGTTAACAGCACTTCAGCCAAGTTATCGTTCGTGGCCCCCATAAAAAAGGAGTAGTTCGCCAACGAATTTTCAGCGGCAATTTTATACTTATCTTCCAGCAATTCCTGTGTAGTGGCGTTCGGCACCGTGTTCGGCATCTCCATAAAAGAAGTAACGCCACCTGCCACAGCCGCCCTTGCCTCTGAGCCTATGGTAGCTTTATGCGTAAGGCCTGGCTCCCTAAAATGCACTTGGTCGTCTATCACGCCAGGCAGCAGATACAAACCTGTGGCATCAATCGTTTCATCGGCTTCTTCACTTATATCTTGTCCGATCTGTGCAATGCGCCCATCTTTAATCAGTACATCGGCAGTAGTTACAGTGCCTTCGTTTACGAGTTGTGCGTTCTTTATTAGGATAGAGTTCATTGGGCTAATATACGGGATGCGTGGCTTTATCAACAGCATAAAACATATAATTTAAGCTTAAACCCGATATTTAGGAGCTTTCGCAGCTATAAGAAGCCTACTGGCAACAGATGAGTTGTAGCAACAGTAAATTAAGAGGATACATATTGAGAAAAGTAGTAAATATGACAAAAGGGTAACAAGTTTGAATAGGAGGTAGAACCTAATTCCGTCAACTTAAAGGATTTTCTTACCATCTCGGCAAAAGGAGAGACCTAAATTGAAACGGCAAGGTTCTTAAAACTCAGATTTCTCCCGATGGTCGAAATGACATGCCCGCTTAAATTGGTGACATTGGGGTAAAACCCGCTTGGAAATGCTGCAAAGACGATGGAGACTACCACAATTGCAGGTGTACTGCGTTTATAGCTCCCCTAAATAAGGTACTACCGAAGCTTTCAGAATTTGGATAAGTTCAGCATCCATATAAGGATAATCATCAGGGATATCCAACATTATAATTTCTGTCTCCTGAGTGGCTAGAGCGAATTTTTCTGTAAGGCGCTGCTTGTGGCGCTTCTCCATTACAAACACCACATCAGCCCAGTACAGCTGCTTTTCGGTTACTTTTACTCTTGCCGATGGCTCCGTGCCAGCGGACCTAACGATGTGCAAACCGTTATTTTTAAATATTGCTTCCGCTGTTAAGCTGCGCTGCTTATTTCTGCTACAGATGAATAATATGTTCAATTGCCTTGCTTCTTGTTAAGTTACTAGTTAGCGGCGGTAAAGCAACTTCTCAACTATTTGTTTCAGATCTGTTTTTCCTAAACAAGCACTCCTTCTCTGTAGGCCCAGGAAATTAACTGGTAGGAGTCGTTAAGATTAAGCTTGCGCAACATCATGTGGTAATGTGCCTCTACTATGGCCTCACGTAATCCTAACTGTACACTTATTTGCCTGCAGTTGAGGCCTCCTTCTAGTAAACTGAGTATCTCAAGCTGTCTTCTGCTGAGCGGCTTCTCATTATGTCCCATGGCAGTGGTAGTATTAAAATAGCAACTAGAATATAATAGAAAACATAAAAGTCATGAATATTTAAAGCGTACACAATACCTATATTTAGGTATTTTACCCACATAATATTGTATTTATTAATCTATATATTCTGAGGCTTGATTATTTGTAGGTTGTAAGGCCTCAAAAACACCTAAAGCTTACTTTGCTATAAAATTCACGTACTTTTGTAGTATCATTTAAATTAAGACTTACAGACATGGCAGAAGAAGCAGAAGATCAAACAATCACTTTCGAAGATTTTAAGCTGAACAAGCAGTTGCTGAATGCCATAGAAGAAGCAGGCTATCAAAAGCCAACTCCTATTCAGCAGCAAGCTATTCCGCAGATAATGGCTGGCCATGATATTTTAGGAATAGCCCAGACAGGCACGGGCAAAACAGCCGCTTATCTGTTACCTATTATCATGAAGGTGAAGTATGCACAAGGCACAAACCCACGTGCCCTTATACTGGCTCCTACCCGAGAGCTTGCCATGCAGATAGAGGAAAACATTGGCTTACTAGCAAAATACACAGACCTGCGATACACAGCTATTTACGGAGGTCTCGGCCCTAAAACTCAGATATCCAAAATAAACGAAGGCCTGGACATACTGGTAGCAACTCCAAAGCGCATGATGGAGCTGTACCTGAAAGGCGAGCTGGTGCTAAAAGAGCTGAAGACGATGGTACTGGACGAAGCCGATAAAATGATGGACATGGGCTTTATGCCGCAGATCCGCCAGATACTAGAGGTAATTCCGCGCAAGCGCCAGAACTTACTGTTTTCGGCTACTATGCACGATAAAGTGATAGAACTTTCAGAAGAGTTCTTGGAATTTCCGACACGGATAGAGGTTACTCCACAGGCCACTCCTGTAGAAACCGTGAGCCAGGTGCTATACCAGGTACCTAACCTACGCACTAAAATAGCCATGCTAGAGTACCTTCTGCAGGATAAAGAAAGCTTTAACCGTGTCATTATCTTTACCAGGAGCAAGAAAAACGCAGAGAACGTAGCCAAATTTTTAGAACGAAGAGAGTACGGTGAAGTGCGCGCCATACATGGCAACAAAGGCCAGAATACTCGCATCAACTCTATGGAGGCCTTCAAAGGAGGTGAAGTTCGTTTTCTGGTTGCCACCGATGTAGCCTCACGCGGTATTGATATAACGATGGTGAGCCACGTAATAAACTTCGATGTGCCTTTTGTTTATGAGGACTACGTGCACCGCATTGGGCGTACAGGCAGAGCAGAAAATGTAGGTGCTGCCATTACGTTTGCTAACGAGGCGGAGATGTACCACATACGGAAAATAGAAAAGCTGATTCGGATGCAGATACCTGAGGAGCCTATGCCAGCAGCGGTAGAGGTGCACGAAACGCCTTTTGAGGAAAAGCAGGAGATAGCAATGACGATCGACCATCTTAAGCGCCAGGCTAATCCAGATTTTAAAGGCGCTTTCCATGAAAAGAAGGCTATTCCCAAAGGAAAACCTACCAATAGTAAACGAGATCCGAAAGCATCTTTCTGGCAAAAGACAAAGAAAAAAGGAAGCAAGAAGCGTTAAAAAAAGAAAGGGCCGATACTAAATAGTGTCGGCCCTTTCTTTTTTTCTTCAGATGACTCACATTTAGAATAGTCCCACTGCCAGGTGTCGTAGTTCATATACTAAATAAGTCTGCACAAAGCTCCAAAGTATAGCACTCCATAGCATGTGCAGGAAAATTGTCCTCTTCGATGCACCGAAAACCGCCGCTACCACTGTACCTAGTATAGGTGTTAGTAAAAGCGGCGTCAGGAAGGCAACACCTACCACGCCAAAGCTTTTCCAGACCTTCACAATGTTTCTGCTCTTCTTCCCGAATACAGGCATTTTTTTCTGTCGCCTATAGTTGCTGTACCATTTTGAGGCAGCCCTTCCTATGAAAGAAAATATGACCACACTTGTCATCATGCCTGCTGCTGTAAGCAGCGCTGTTTCCCAATAAGCCAACCCAACGGACATACCTGTTACTGGTCCTCCAAAGAACTTGAACATACTGATCAGGTAAACAGACAAGCACTTAATTATCTCCTCTAACAACACTTTAGTATTACATTAAATTTGGCACCACTATAAAACAGCCCGCATCAATATATATACGGGCTAATTGCCATCGTAAAATTTACCTATTCCAATAAACCTATATAAACTTGTAGAAATAAGGAGAGCAAAGTATAGCAGCCTCAAAACAGCTACATTTTCTTAATAGTTCAGGTTACACTTTCGGGCCAAAGGCCAAGTCACCCGCATCGCCCAAGCCTGGCACAATATAAAAATTCTCGTTCAGGCGTTCGTCCAGGGCACCTAACCAAACATGGGCCTCTGGTATTTCTTGCTGCACATGCGCTACCCCCTCAGGCGAGGCAATAGCAGCTGCAATATGCACTTGCTTGGGCTTTCCGTGTCGCAACATACCCTGGTAAGATTTCACTAGCGACCTGCCCGTTGCCAACATCGGGTCAGCCAGTATAAGTATTTTATCGTGCAAGTTGGTAGAGGCCAGGTATTCCATATTAATCTGCAGTTCGCTGTGTGCTTCTTCTACACGATAGGCACCAACAAACGTACTGTAGGCTTTATCGAAATAGCTTAGCATGCCCTGGTAAAGCGGCAAACCTGCCCGCAGTATAGTAGCCAGCACGGGCTGTTCCTCCAATAGCATCGTCTGGGATTCAGCCAGCGGCGATTTAATAGTTGCAGTGGTATAAGGCAGCGTTTTCGAGATCTCGTAAGCCAATAACTCTCCCAGCCGCTCCAGGTTGCGACGAAAGCGAAGGCTATCGCCCTGCACGGTTACCTCGCGCAGCTCGGCCACAAAATGATTTGCTAAAGAAGGTGTTGCTGTTAAAATATGAAGGTTAGGGTTTCCCATACAAACTCAGGCTAATAAGTTAACTTTCAAAGATACATAAGGTAAAATCGTCTCCGCAATATCTACCTGTATAAAAAAATATAGTTGCCTGTAACGCTGCACCCTCAGCAACTACTGTATCTGAGCAAATTGCTATCTTTGCCGTAATTTTATTTCAAAAGGAGTTTCGCGCTCCTTTCTTACAAGAACCATATGAAACATTTCTTCAGCGGATTGGTGGTATGTCTTGCAGCTGTTTCTACACTGCAGGCACAGGATGTATATGTGCCGTATAACCGCGATGTTTACCAATTAATAGACCGCTATAGCATAAAGTACGGCGACCAACTGCCGCAACTACACACTAGCGTAAGACCAATAGGCAGACAAGAGGTAGCAGAACTAGCAGAAATTAGTGCCCGCAACGCCCGCACAGCCGCCGATCAGTTCAACACGGAATATTTGCTTAACGACAACTGGAACTATACAAATCAGGAAAGCAACCAAAGCAACAAACCTATACTCAACTATTTTTACCGAAACAAGACAGACCTCTTCCACTACGAGAACAAAGACTTCTCTGTGCGGATTAACCCTGTGCTGCACCTGGAGTTAGGTGCCGATAACCAAACAGACGGTATCCGCTACGTGAACACACGCGGTATACAGTTAGAAGGTTCTATAGATGAGAAATTTGGATTTTATACTTTCATTGGCGAAAATCAGGCAAGGTTCCCAGGCTATGTGAACGACCGTATTCTGCGCGACAACGTGGTACCGCACGAAGGCTTCTGGAAACGGTTTAAAGAAGATGGATACGATTTTATAACGGCTCGCGGCTATATAAACTATGCACTGAGCAAGCATGTGGAGATACAACTGGGCCACGACCGCCACTTTATGGGTGATGGTTACCGCTCGCTTATCTACTCTGACTATGCGCCGCCTGCCTTTTTCCTGAAGTTGAATACGCGTGTTTGGAAACTGCACTACATGAACCTGTTCCAGGAGCTAACGTCGGAGTTTGTCCGCAATGGCCCTGATCAGCTTTTCCCTAAGAAATACATGGCCCTGCACCGCTTAGGAATCAACGTTACGAACAACTTTAACATAGGCCTGTTTGAGCAGGTTGTGTTTGCCAGAGGCAAAGGCCGCTTTGAGTTGCAATACCTCAATCCAATTATTTTCTACCGAAGTGTAGAACAGAACCTGGGCAGCGAAGACAATGCCATGCTTGGTGCCGACTTTAGATGGAATATACAGAACCGAGTGCAGGTGTATGGGCAGCTAATGCTAGATGAGTTTTTGCTGGGCGAAATAAGATCTGGTAACGGCTGGTGGGCCAACAAGCAAGCTGGGCAGATTGGGGCTAAATATATAGACGCATTCGGATTATCTAATCTTGATTTGCAAGGCGAAGTGAATGTTATTAGGCCATACACTTACCAGCACGTAAACCAGTTCACAAACTACCAGCATTACAACCAGCCGCTTGCGCACCCAATGGGCGCTAACCTTTACGAGCTAATTGGTATTGTGCGCTACCAGCCACTCCCTCGCCTAAACCTGACCGCCAAAGCTATTGCCACACGTTATGGGCAAGATGAATACAGCGCTGCCGACACAGTAAATTGGGGCAACAACGTGCTCTTGTCTTACATGGATCGAGCTCAGGAGTACGGCAACAGAATAGGCCAGGGCATAGCTACAAACCAACTGTATCTCGACCTGACAGCTACTTATCAACTAAAGCACAATGTATTTATTGATCTGAAAGCTATACTTCGCAGAGAAGATGCCGAATTGAATACATTGGATCAGAATACCACCTATGTGTCTGCAGCTTTCCGTTGGAACATAGCACAGAGGTTGCATGAGTTTTAAACCTACTCCTACCCTCTTCTGAAAACAGGAGAGGGTATTTTTTAGATTTACTGGATATTCGTTGCGGAGGAGCGTTCTTGCCAACAGCCACTTTGGTTCTGTTTAAAACTATACTTTGGCTGGGGTAATCTTAAAACTTGGCTTGTAGTACTCCAGCTCCTCTTTTGTCCATTTATCTTCCAGGCTAATCATTTTGGAGGCATCGGCAAATACGGGAGGCTTCGATTTTAGTGTGATGCGAATAAAATGGTGGTTAAAAACTCCTAGTGCAGCATGCATGGGTTTTACATCTTTATGCTCTTCATGCCTTTTTTTACTGCGGATAAATAGATCGAAATCTGCGGCTTGTATGCGCTCGTCCCACAGCCCCACTTTTTCAATACCTCTCCGCGTCATGATGACGGAGTTGCCTGCAAAGCCTTCTATAATGGATGTTCCGAATCTCTGATAACGCTGTGCACAAAACTTCTCCCAATTTCCGTACATCAGTTTCGCCATCAGTTTGAATGTAAAGCCATTGCGCGCAACAGCCCCCACAAAATTTTTAATGCCTTTCCAGCGCCTGCTGTACCGTTGCGTTTCCTCCTGTGTTTCTAGTCTTTCTATGCCGCAGGTAGTGATTACGTCTAAATCATGCGCCTGCATCGTCTCCAAAATTTTGGCATCCCAATCAGTCGCCACTACAATATCGTTGTTCAGGAAAGCAAGCACATCGTATTTGGCAACTCTAATACCCTGGTTCTGGCAATATGGGTAAGAATAGTTCTGATCATTTTCGATAACCGTGGCACCCACACTTTTATAGTACTCCCTGCTCCCGTCGGTAGAGTTGTTATCGATAATTATCAACTCGAATGGGTTACGGGTATACTTCTGGAGGTTCTCGTAAAAAATCTTGTTTACCGCCAGTTGGTTGTAAACCGCCACTATAACACTGATCATCAGAATAGAATTAATTTTGCGGGCGCAAAATACAAAAATAACGGCAGAGGCGACTCGGCTAATTCGTGCGTGGGCATTGGACGAAATATTGGTAACTTGCAGCAATTTCTATTAGTACTACATGAAAATCTATTTCCGCATATTAGCGTTTGCTAAACCTTACAGCCGATTTGTACCACCTTATGCTATTCTAGCTGTGCTGGCAGTGGTTTTTGGCTTAGTAAACTTTTCATTGCTTATCCCTTTGCTAACGGTACTGTTTAACGAGGCGGCTGAGCAACCTCAACTTGTTAAACCAGAACCCGCCCTTACCATTGATTACCTGACAGACCTTTTCAACTATAAATTTTACAGCATTCGGCAAGAAGAGGGTCCTTTGGGTGCTTTACGCTATGTGTGCCTTATTATAGTTGTGTCCGTGTTCTTCTCAAACGTGTTTAAGTACCTCTCGCAGCGCGTCATGACCTCCATGCGAACGTATGTGGTGCGGAACCTGCGAAGAGCTCTATTTGAAAAGATTTCTACATTGCACGTTGGCTACTTTAATAACCAACGCAAAGGCGATCTACTCTCAAGCCTCTCTAACGATGTAAATGAGATTGAAAACTCTGTTGTCAGCTCTGTTCAGGTGGTGTTTCGGGAGCCACTTATGCTGATCGGGTATATGGTAGTGCTGTTTATGATCTCTGCCAAACTTACTCTTTTCACGCTGCTCGTGCTGCCTATATCTGGTTCTGTCATAGCTTTCATATCACGCAAGCTTCGCCGTGATGCCAAAAAGGGGCAATCGCTGCTAGGCAATATCTTAAGCGTAATGGAAGAGACTATTTCAGGCAACCGTATTGTAAAAGCTTTCAACGCGCAGGCTTATGTACAAAAGAAATTTAATAATGAAAACGAACACTACCGCCGTGTGCTAAGCTCTGTCTGGAACAAGCGCGAACTGGCTTCTCCTGTATCTGAGTTTCTGGGCATATGCGTGGTAGTTGGTGTATTGCTTTATGGTGGGCAGCTGATTTTAGAGAACCAATCCGATTTACAAGCTGCCGAATTTATCACGTTTATAGCAGTTTACTCGCAGGTGTTGGTGCCAGCTAAAAATATTTCCAACGCCATGACGAACATCCAGCGTGGTATAGCCTCTGGCGAACGCATTCTCCTGATCATCGATCAACCTAATATTATAGAAGAAATACCTAATGCCGTACCTTATCCTGCTTTTAAAACAGGTATAGAGTACAGAAATGTGGGGTTCAGCTATGGCTCCGATAAAGTATTAGATAATGTATCTTTCACCGTACCCAAAGGACATGTTATTGCCTTGGTAGGCCAATCTGGCTCTGGCAAATCTACCTTAGCCGATTTATTACCGCGCTTTTACGATGTGGTAGAGGGGCAGATTCTTATGGATGGGATTGATATCCGTGATATGAAAATCGAGGATTTGCGCAGCCATATGGGTATTGTAACGCAGGAATCTATCTTATTTAATGATACCATCTTCAACAATATCGCTTTTAACAAAACCGACGCAACGGAAGAAGAGGTAATAACTGCCGCTAAGATTGCCAATGCCCATGAGTTTATCATGCAGTCGCCAGAAGGGTACCAGACCATGATTGGCGACAGGGGTAGCAGGCTTTCGGGAGGGCAACGGCAGCGCCTGAACATTGCTCGGGCTATACTTAAAAATCCACCTATTCTTATTTTGGATGAAGCTACATCAGCTTTAGATACTGAGTCGGAGAAGCTGGTGCAAGAGGCGCTTACAAATTTAATGCGTAACCGTACATCAATTGTGATCGCGCATCGCCTAAGCACCATTCAGCATGCAGATGAAATATTAGTGATGCAGCAAGGCAAAATAATGGAAAGAGGCACCCATGAAGAACTCTTACACACTAGTGGGCATTATGCCAAATTATCACAAATGCAGCTAACTCCTTAAGTTTTTATTGTAGTTTTTACAGCAATCACTGTGTTATATACAGGAATACAATGTACCATTTCGGAATAATCATATTATTTTTTTAGTTTTATCCGAAGTAGATTTAATTGTTAACCTCGCTATAACAGCATGAAAGCACTAAAAACTATCTTTGATTTAGTGGTTCTAGGCTATATCGTATTTACGGTTCTTCTTTTAACCACAATCCTTAACGAGAATACTATTTTCAATATCTCCTCCGAAGAGCAGGTGTTGTTACTTTATAAAATATTAGGCGCCGTAGGTGCGTGTATTATGCTGGCAAGGCTGTTGGTAAACAACATGTACATCGCCTCGCTTAAGCATGACCAGTATCGGGCAAATTTAAAAATTAACGGACTTAAGGCCGATCTGTACGAAAAGCGCCAAGAGTTCAGGTACACAAGACCTAGACAAGCCAAAGCCCAGGAAGCCGAGGTTTCCAATTAACAGAACATGATTTCAACCATACTTGCAGAGTTAGTAGAGGCACAGAAAACACTCGCCGCCTTTATCTCTGACACAAATAACATAGCTGCCGTAGAGCAGGCTGCCAATTTAATGGCTTCATCTATAGAAGGTGGTGGCAAAATAATTTCCTGCGGCAACGGCGGCTCTATGTGCGATGCCATGCACTTTGCCGAAGAGCTTACTGGCCGCTACCGCGATGACCGCAAAGCGTTGCCAGCCATTGCCATTTCCGATGCCAGCCACATAAGCTGCGTAACGAACGACTACGGCTACGATGTTGTTTTTTCGCGCTATTTGGAGGCTTTGGGTAATAAAGGTGATGTGCTGCTAGCCATTAGCACCAGCGGCAACTCGGGCAATGTGCTTAAAGCTGCCGAAACAGCTAAGGCTAAAGGCATGAAAGTAGTGGGCCTTACGGGTAAAGACGGTGGTAAGCTAGCGCCTCTTTGCGATGTTGAAATTCGGGTGCCTCACAAGGGGTATGCCGATCGTGTGCAGGAAGTCCATATTAAGGTAATTCATATTCTGATAATGCTGCTGGAGCAGCAACTTTGCAAAGAGTAAAAGTAGAAGTATAAATTGCCCCTGAAGTAAGAGGAACGTATAGTTAAGCAATGCCATCTGGTGTTGCTTAACTTGTTTTATATGAAAGGTGCTTTCCTGTACTTGATGTTTGCTCTTACGCTATTCTCCTGCCAGCGCAACGGTACGGCAGAAAACAATGTACCAGAATCAGGAACTACTGCCCCTGCCCCACCTGATTCTGCCTATCTGATAGTTCCTGGAAACAGGGTTGGGCATGTGCAACTAGGCATCCCAAGCAATGATGAGCTAAAGAGCATGCTGGGCAAAGCAGATAGCAGCAATGCTGCCATGGGCAAAGCGCTCATGTTCTGGCTAAGCACAAGTGGCAGCGGAGCACAAGATTATCTTACCGTATACACAACTGCAGATTTTAGCGGTGCCAACGAAGGTCAGCATATAGTAGAGCAGGTGCAGGTTACTTCTCCGAAGTTTCGGACAGAAGGCCAAATTGGAACAGGTAAAGCATTTGCGCAGATCAGGCAACAGTTCCCCCGATTGCAGCCGCTAGCTTACTACACCAACTCCAATAAGCAACAGGTATACCTTTACGATGATGTACAACTAGGCATTACTTTTGAAATAACACTGCCCGACAGCACCTGCAATGCCATCACCATACACCAAAAAGGAGAAGATGTAACCGAAACCTACCTGCCACTGCACCCTAATATAGTTAAGCTGCCAGAGTAGTGCCTATAGCTGTTTGCCAGCAGGTAAGTAAACAATAAAGGCACTCCCTTTTCCTAACTCACTCTCCACTTCTATTCTTCCACCTGCGTTCTCTACTATGCGTTTTACAATATATAAGCCAACTCCCGATCCCTCAACATGGTCGTGCAGGCGCTTAAACATAACAAACAACTGGTCTGCCTGAGACATATCAACGCCTAACCCGTTGTCTTCTACCCGCAACAATACCTCCTTCTCTGCCTCCAGGTATTTTACACTTACCTTCACCTCAACTGGCCTGTCTAACGACCTATACTTAATGCCATTGGAGATCAGGTTATAAAGTATGCTTCTGAAGTTTTTTCTGGAAAATCGAACAGTATCAAGAGCTGAAAAATCTGATGTGATGGTAGCTCCAGCATTCGCTATAGTATCGCGGATAGACTCCTTTATGTCTGCCAGCAGTTCATTCAGGTCTAGTTGCTCCTCTTCCTCCTCTATGTTCTTCTGCGTTTTAGATATCTCGGTAAGCTCTGCAATGGTTCTTTTAAAACGACCGATGGCCACATCCATGTATTCCAGCAAACGTGTTACTGATACCTCCTTCAGCGCAAGTTCATCTTTTAAGGCAAGCAACAGGCCCTCCAAATTCGCAATAGGAGCTCGTAAATCGTGAGAGGCTGTATAAACGAAGTTATCCAGGTCTGCATTCGTTTTCATCAGCTCTTTGTTTTTAGACGAAAGTTCGCTGTTGATTACTGTTAGTTGCTCCTGAGCCTTCACCAGGTTCTCGATGGCCAAACGCTGCTCGTGCACATCGGTACAGGTACCAAACCACTTCAGCAGTTCCCCGTCTTGTGTTACTAAAGGCACAGCTCTTGCCAAAAACCATCTATAAGTACCATCTTTAGCTTTTATTTTAAAGTAGTTCTCATAATCGGCACCACTCTCTAACGACGCTTTCCAAACTTTGAAAGCCGCATCACGGTCATCCTCATGCACAGCTTTAAGCCAAAGGTCACCAATTCCCTCAACGGCAATTTTCCCCGTGTACTCCTCCCAGCGACGGTTTATGTAATCAATATCTCCGCCAGGGTTAGCAGTCCAGGCTATTTGCGGCATCGCCTCCAATATCAGGCGCAACTTCTCTGCCGACTCTAACAGCTCCTGCTCCGCCTTCTTTTCCTCAGTTACATCACGCACTTCTATGACAGTACCCACAGGTACGCCATTTTCTTTTATCGGGCTGGCAGCACAGGAAACAGGAAAGAAGGTGCCGTCTTTTCGGATAAATACATCCTGGTGCGCACGCACATCGCTATTTTGTGGCAGTGCTCTGTCTATTGGGCATTCGTGCAAAGGATAGTGACTGCCATCGGGCCTTGTATGGTGTATAATATCATGCAGAGGCTTATTCGCAAGCTCTTCTAAGGTAAAGCCTGTCATAGCCACAGCGGCAGGATTCATGAAGGTACACTCTCCAAATTCGTTCATCATAAAAAGTGCGCCTGTGGCATTATCTGTAATAATGCGATTCAGATAGTTCTGATACTCCAGTTCTGCAGTTCGCCTTTTCACACGTTCATCCAGCTCTTTATTAAGCTGCAGAAGTTCTGCGTTAGAATTACGAAGTTCGTCCTCAAAAGACTTCCGCTCATGAAGTATTCTGTTCCATTCTATAGCAGTTCCAGCTAACCCAGCAGATATTTCCAGAAGTTCCACTTCAGTTTGAGTAGGTCTGCGGACACTCGTGTAGTACATGGCAAAAGTCCCGAGCACGCCTCCATCTGTAGACGACATAATGGGATGCGACCAGCAAGCTTTAAGGCCAAACTCCAGCGCGAACTGGAAATTCTCCCACAACTTGTCATGTTCTATATCTTCCACTATAACCAGCTTGCCTAAATAGGCAGCTGTGCCACAGGAGCCTGAAGTTGCCCCTACTTTAAGGCCGTCAACAACTTCAGAATATGCTTTGTCTAAACTTGGGGCACTGGCATGGTGCAATGTACGGCCACTGTTATGCAGCAGCAGTATAGAGCCTTTCATATCAGGGCTTACCTCTTGTATCATCAAAATAAGGCTATCCAACACTGCTTCTAAAGCCGCACCTCGCATTAGCTGTTGCCTTACACTTTGCTGCGCCCTATTAAAAACGGTTAAGATATTTTTATCCGTCTGTTCGACGTTCTGAACTGGCTTTACTTCTGCCTCCATTTATATGATTTTGTAAGCTAATATCAGTGTATTTTGCCTATCTGTTGCTATACATAGCTTTAAGCAAGAGATTTTTTTTGGCGATTTTTAGTCGAAGCTATGCTTACGCACCTGCTAGGGCAACTGTTCGGTTTGTAAGTACGCTTTCTTAAGCTGAAAGATTAAACTTAATTTGCACTCTATAAAGTATGTGGCACTCAAGAACTTTGTTGCAAAATATAATGTTTCCGCACCAATATACTTTAGCCTTATTGCATAAAAATATTCACGATGCTTATTAAAACGTATGGCAGTGCCGTTCAGGGTGTTAACGCCTATACCATTACTGTAGAAGTAAACGTATCTGCTGGCACCAAATATTTCCTGGTTGGCTTACCCGATAATGCTGTAAAAGAGGGCGAACAACGGATAGAGTCGGCACTAAAGCAGTATAACTACAAAATGCCACGGCAGAAAGTGGTGATCAACATGGCTCCCGCCGACATCAGGAAAGAAGGCTCTTCTTACGATTTAACCATAGCCATGGGTGTGCTGGCAGCATCGGGCCAGATCGCAACCGACAAGATTTCGCAGTACATGATTATGGGAGAACTATCGTTGGATGGTTCTCTAAGACCAGTAAAAGGTGTATTGCCCATTGCCATCCAGGCACGGAAAGAAGGTTTCAAAGGTTTTATACTTCCAGCCCAGAATGCTTCGGAAGCAGCCATTGTTAATAACCTGGATGTTATTCCAGTTAACAACATTATGGAGGCCATAGAGTTTCTGGATGGGAAACGAGAAATACAGGCGTTGGTAATTGATACCCGCGAAATGTTCCAAAGCAATGTAGACCAGTATGCCGCCGACTTTGCCGATGTGCAGGGGCAGGAGAATATTAAACGTGCTCTGGAGATTGCAGCAGCTGGTGGCCATAATGTGATTATGATTGGCCCTCCTGGGGCAGGCAAAACCATGCTGGCTAAACGATTGCCGTCTATCCTGCCGCCCCTTTCTATGCAGGAAGCCCTGGAAACAACCAAAATACACTCTGTGGCTGGTAAGCTGGGAGAAGCTGCCTCTCTACTGAACACGCGCCCTTACCGCTCGCCGCACCATACTATATCGGATGTAGCCTTGGTAGGAGGCGGTGGCATTCCGCAACCTGGCGAAATATCGCTATCGCATAACGGTGTACTGTTTTTGGATGAGTTGCCAGAGTTTAAGCGTACTGTGCTGGAGGTGATGCGGCAGCCCTTAGAAGAGCGGCGGGTAACCATCTCTAGGGCCAGAACTACCATAGATTTCCCCGCAAACTTCATGCTGATTGCCAGTATGAACCCGTGCCCCTGTGGCTACTACAATCATCCAGAGAAAGAATGTGTTTGCGGACCAGGCGTGGTACAGCGCTACCTGAACAAGGTGAGTGGCCCTTTACTAGACCGCATAGACCTGCATGTGGAGGTAACGCCTGTTACCTTTGATGAAATGACAGCCACACGCAAAGCAGAAGAAAGCAGCAAAGTGCGTGAGCGTGTAGTACAGGCAAGAGAACTGCAAACAGAACGTTTCAAAGAAACACCTCAGATACATTCCAATGCCATGATGCCATCGCAAATGGTGAAGGAAATCTGCCACATAAACGAAGCTGGCAGAACACTTCTTAAAACAGCCATGGAACGTTTAGGCCTTTCTGCCCGCGCCTACGACAGGATATTAAAAGTAAGCCGTACCATAGCCGACTTGGCAGGTAGTCCAGAAATAAAAATTGAACATTTAGCAGAAGCTATACAATACAGAAGCCTAGACAGAGAAGGCTGGGCAGGGTAAACCCAAGCACCTTAATAATCTTATTAACAATCCCTTAACAAGGCTGCAGCTGCAGAAGCTGCAGCCTTGTTATTTTTATAGCTATGCATCTATATAGCAAATTCGTGCTGACAAATACAAATTATGTTTTATGATTTTTCTTATACTTTTAAAATTTTAGCACGTAATAGCTACAAACAGATTCAATCTGTAAAATATACTTGTAACAATTACACTAAATTAAATTACTATGAAAAAGGGCTTATTATTATTCTTCTTTGCTTTCATAGCTGCTTTCGCAACGCACGCACAAGGCATCGGCGTAAGAGTAGGAGCTAACTATGCTGGGTTTGAAGGAAACGACGCCGACATGTTTGAAAGAAAATTGGGCTTTCATGCAGGTTTATATACAAGCATACCTCTTGTAGATAACTTTCTTTCTGTCAGGCCAGAAGTACTATACTCAATGAAAGGCGCCAAGCTAGACGATGCTAATGATGTTAAGCTAAACCTTAGTTATATCGATGTTCCAGTACTTGCTCATGTAAATGCAGGTCCTATTTACTTCGAGGGTGGTCCTCAATTCTCGGTACGTGTTGGCGAAAACATCAAGGCTGACGATAACACCGTAACTTCAGATTTGGATGGTTTTAGACGCACTAGCTTCGGTTATGCTGCAGGTGTAGGATTTGCCACCCCGCTCGGTTTAAATATCGGTGTTCGATACAACGGCGACTTCTCTAAACTTTATGACGATAATAACGCAGCTGATGTTCGCAACGGCGTGTTTTTACTCACTGTAGGCTTTTTGGTAGGCGGCAGATAAAAACCATTAGTACGAAATTTAAGCTATGAAACGAGGAAGCCTAGGCAACTGCCCAGGCTTCCTCGTTTTTTACTTCTACCAGTTAAATATATTCACTCACCCGATATTTAAGCAAGCTATATAGCAAATTTCTATAAAATGGCCCGCTTGTTGCTAATGCACTTGTACATGCATGTACAAGTGTTATCTTAACTGACGGAGAAAGTATTCTTATTCAGGACAGATAATTGCACTAAAATTTTAAATTAAGTAACTGGACGGAATTACATTAAACAATATTTAGCACCTGATAAATTGTTGTGAAATGCATGTAGAAAGCTTTTATAGTTGCTTTTTACATCATACCACTCCAATATTTTTGGACACAGATAATTTAAACTAATTAGGTGCCCTTACTTATTAACAGAAACCTTACACCTTATTCTGTCATGTAAACCGTATACAGATGATGTGTAGACATGTTTAACTTAATTACACTTAAAAAATATGAAAAAGATATTCTTTGTAATAACCGTTTTAATAGCCTCTATGTCTGTAGCTCAGGCACAATCTGGTGTTGGAGTCCGAGTAGGCGCTAACCTTTCTAACCTAGAAGGCGATTTACAAAATGAAGACCGTTTCGAGAACAAATGGGGCTTCCACGCAGGCCTAACCTATAATATCGGCATCATAGGCAACTTCTTTTCTATTCAGCCAGAGCTGCTTTACTCAAATAAAGGTTATAAAAACAGCGATGAGGAGTATACCCTATTAACCGATACTTACAGACGTGAGGGAAACACAAATTATAACTACCTTGACCTTCCTGTTTTAGCTAGAATAAAAGCTGGCCCATTATACTTTGAGGCTGGCCCACAGGCATCGTACCTGCTTAGTGTTAATAACAGAACCAGGCTTTATATGAACGACGAACGTGTATCGTCAAACACAACCGAAATAAGCAGAGACGACATGAAAAAATTTGAACTTGGTTATGCCGCTGGTATAGGACTGGCAACTGGCGGAGGCCTTAGTATTGGTGTTCGTTACAATGGCAGCCTAACAGATTTTGGAGATTTCAATCCTGAGGATTATGAAGGAGATATCGGTAACGATTTAAGAAACGCCAGAAACTCTGTATTCCTGATTACTTTAGGTTACAATCTTGGCAGCAGATAGTATTTGAGTCTTAATTAAAAAAGCCAGTTTTGCGCAAAAGCAAGGCTGGCTTTTTTGTTTTAAACCCTTTTGTACTCTAACAAATTTGTATTCTCTGCAGTACAACAGAGAAGCACTTAACTAAGTGAATAATCCGTACTCAACTATGAAAACAGAAATCTTCGTTATAACATTACTTTTCACTGTGGCCTTTTCGGCACAGGCACAATACTCCAGGTTTGGAGCTAAAATAGGTGGCGCACTTACTTCGGCTGTAGGCTCCGATGCTCCTTCTAGCAACATCAATTACAAAGCAGGTATGCATGGGGGATTGGTTTATACTTACGAATTCATTTCCAGAATAGCTTTCCAGACCGAAATGCTCTACAGCAGAAAAGGCTTTACCTACGACAACTATAGCGTGTCAGAAAGCGAGGCCTACGCTGGCGACCTTATACTAGATTATGTGGAGGTACCGCTGCTATTTAAGCTACAGAAGGCTGCCTTATTTGTAGAAGCAGGCCCTTATGTTGGTTACCTATTTAACGAGGAAAGCAACGTTAATTTAATCAGCACCACCGACCCAACGCCTGGCGGCACAGAGCCGCTCGTGCTGGGAGAACAGTACTTCAGCAAAAGCCAGTTCAACACGTTTGATTATGGCTATACCGTAGGCATTGGCTTAGCCTTACAAAATGGACTCTTTATGAGTTTGCGCAATACTGGAGGCCTTCGCTCTTTCAGATCAGACGATTTATCGCAGCGCAATATGGTGTGGCAATTCTCTATTGGCTACCTATTGCCAGCTATTCTGTAGCAGAAGCATTGTACCCTTAAACAGTAGAAGCATCATTTTTCATGGGGTAAAACACATACTTTCAGCATCAAAAAAGCCACCTGCTAATATTCAGGTGGCTTTTCTATAGTTGTTATTTGCTCATCTCAGCATAATACTTGTAAAACAGCGGTATTGTCTCTATGCCTTTCATAAAGTTGAAGATACCGAAGCTTTCATTTGGGGAGTGAATCGCATCGGAATCAAGGCCAAAGCCCATCAGCACAGAATCTAAGCCTAGCTCAGACTTGAACATGGCTACAATCGGAATGGAACCTCCACTACGAACTGGCACTGGCTTGATGCCAAATGCTTCTTCATAAGCACGTGCAGCAGCCTGATAAGCCACAGAATCGGTTGGTGTTACAACTGGCTCTCCGCCGTGGTGAGGTTTTACCACCACTCGCACACCTGCAGGCGCTATACTCTCAAAATGCCTCTGAAACTTCTCTGTTATTTCTGCGGACGATTGATTAGGCACCAAACGCATTGAAATTTTAGCAAAGGCCTTAGAAGCAATAACTGTTTTAGCTCCTTCGCCTGTGTAGCCTCCCCATATACCGTTTACATCTAACGTAGGGCGAATGGAAGTTCTTTCGAGTGTGCTATAGCCTGCTTCGCCATGCACATCTTTCAGATCAAGCGCTTTTTTGTAGTTCTCCAGGTTAAACGGTGCTCGGCCCATCTCTGCTCTTTCTTCCTGGCTAAGCTCCTCTACATTGTCATAGAAGCCTGGTATGGTGATATGGTTATGCTCGTCGTGCAGCGAAGCAATCATCTGGCAAAGAATATTGATCGGGTTTGCCACCGCGCCACCATACATACCTGAGTGAAGGTCTCTGTTGGGCCCTGTTACCTCTACTTCTACGTAGCTCATGCCGCGCAAGCCTGTCGTTATAGAAGGCACATCATTGGCTAGCATGCTGGTGTCACTAATCAGAATCACATCGCCCTTCAGCTTTTCTTTGTTATCCCTTACAAAATCGCTTAGGTGCTTAGAGCCTATTTCCTCTTCCCCCTCAATCATAAACTTCACGTTGCAAGGCAAAGCACTGTTTTGCATCATCACCTCGAAAGCCTTCACGTGCATGTACATCTGCCCTTTATCGTCGCAGGCACCGCGCGCGTAAATCTTTTCGTCTTTTATAACGGGCTCAAAAGGAGGCGATTCCCACAGTTCGTAAGGGTCGGCAGGTTGCACATCGTAATGGCCATATACCAACACTGTTGGCAGACTTTCATCTATTATTTTCTCCCCATAAACAATAGGATACCCAGCTGTTTCGCATAGCTCTACTTTATCGGCACCCGCTTCTTCCAGTTTACTTTTGATGAATTCTGCTGTTTTTAGCACATCGCCCTTGAATTTAGGGTCGGCACTAACCGAAGGAATGCGCAGCATGTCCAGCAGTTCATTTATAAAACGTTCTTTGTTATCAGAGATATATTGGTTCATATACATTGCATTGGTTTGACTTAAAGTTACAAAAAAATGCCACCCTTGCTGTGCAGGATGGCATTTTTACATATTGTATCAGGGCTGCTCTTACAGCAGCTTTATTTCTTTCGGCCTAATGTAATGTTAGCTTTACTTTCTTCGCCCTGTAGCAGGCGGTTAATGTTTTTACGATGAGTGAGGACAACTACGGCAAACACTACAAAGCCAAACACGATCAGCACAGGGTTCTCTGGATGAAAGCGTGGCAGCAGCAGCAAAATAGGAAAAGCTAGTGCCGCAATCATAGAGCCCAGGGAAACATATTTAGAAGTAAACAAAACGATTACGAATATAACCATACACATCAGCGCGACTTCTGTATGTATAGCCAGCATCATACCTAAGAGCGTTGCCACTCCTTTGCCGCCCTTGAATTTTTCGTAAACAGGAAAGATATGCCCTACTACCGCCAGAGCACCTAGTATCAGTTGATAAACCACCAGATTCTCTGCTTGGATGACGTCAAAAATGACCAGAAGCCCCGCTAAAGATGTTGCCGTCCAACCCTTAAAAATATCGATAAGCATGACAGCTGTTCCAGGTTTTTTACCAAGCACCCTAAAGGTGTTTGTAGCACCCGAGTTACCACTACCATGTTGGCGGATATCTATACCATAGTATGCCTTCCCTACCCAAACCGCCGTGCAAATAGAGCCAATCAGGTAGGCAACAATACCAAGTAAAGCTATAAAAAGTACATCCATTCCGTCAGTATGTTTTTTAAAACTGTAGCCTCTACAGCTGCAACAGCAAGTCAGAGGTTTATTTAGAAAAAAAGAAGCTCAAATATAAAGAGAATTTAATCTATCCTCCAAAAGCTGGCTCTTTTACTTATATACGGCACCTCTGCCGCTATTGGTTATACAGGCTTCCTCCTGCATCCGTCCCGAATGGATCTTCTTCCTTATTTTTCTTTCTCTTCTTTCTGCTCTTCTGCGGCTCCTCTTCTTCCACAAAGTTATAACCTGCGTCTGGGTCTGCTATCGGTTGCTCTGTAGCAACTTTAAACGCTTCTTCCCCTTTTAAATAGTTGTTCCTAAACTGAAGGATGAACTCGTTCTTATCTATAGGGCCACCAGCATATACACCTTTCGCTCTGGAAACTGCTTGGTTGAAATCATCGTCTGATGATGCCACTGTATAGGCATTCTCAAAGAAACTGATGTAGTACCAGGTATAGGCATCGGCTTGTAGGTACAAGTGCATTACAGGGTCTCCAGCCAAGTCCGTACGAAGATCCATAAACCCATCTAACTGCACGTTCAGGTCTTCTTTGTCTATGCTGGCCAGGCTAATTTTGCCTACGCTGTACCAAGTGTTGTACATATCCGACCATCGGAGATCTACTTTATTAAGCAACAGGTTTCTTGCTAACGCTTTGGATACTTTTGGCAGCGGCACGTACTCTGCTGCGCTGCGCTCTATATAACTTCGCACATTGCGGTTGCCGATAAACTCACCAAGCTTATACAACATTGCTGAACTTCCGTCTATAGCCTCAGGTGCCCCGCCAGCATTTGCACGTATGTTCTTCGCCATAGAACGCAGTGCTTTAGAAGGCACCTTTGTATCTAAAGCCAGGAAAGTATCTAACTCATACTGCGCGCTGTCGATACTAGCATTGCCGTTACCAGCGGCCTGTACCGTAAAATCTCTTGTTGACCTTACCAAATTCAGTTTACCGCCAAAGCGTATAGTTCTACTAGAGTCGTTGTACATCAGCACGCTACCCTCATAAGAATCGGCGTAAGCTCGATCTTCTCTGCCTAGCTTAAACTCTCCTAAACCCTTGTCATAAGACAGCAGGCCATCTACCACAAACATGTCCAAGTCATCTTCAGCTTGTTTTTTAGAGACAAAGGTGGTGTAAACCTCCGATGAGCCAGCCACTATGTGTAAACCAGTGTGCAAAGGCGTTCCGTCGGCAGCTTTAGGGTTTATAATCGGAATCTTTACCTCATCTGGATTAAGAGTGTCCTGCTTGTATGGGAACCAATCGGAATCAGCAGGATTATCTGTGAAATTTAGCTTCAGGTCTCCGTCAAAGTCCATGTGTTGCTTATTTGCATGCATGGCTACTTTTCCACGGTATAAGATGCGCGGGAAAATATAAAAAGGTTTGCTTTCGTCTATCGTACCTGTGGCTAAGGTATAAGCAGATGCTTTCTTCTTCTTTTTTAGCTGATCTCCATTCTCAAAGCTTGAGAAAAGAATAGCAGCTGAGTCGGCAGCTGCATTAAAATAATTGTGCAGAGCATCGCCCGTAAACTTTTTCCTGGAAAGAATATTGATGTTACCTGCGTAAAGCTTGTGGTACTGCTGCAACGAATCGGAAACTACTCTGGCATTATGCAGCGTTTGTATAGTGGCATCGGCAGCTACAGCTACTTTTCCGCTATCAGGCATAACATAGCTATCGGCTACGGCAATGTAAGGCACGCCGCCTGCTAGCAAGGTGTTTTTCGCCAGATCGTACTCTCCGCTGGCCGCCATGAACTTAAGAGAGTCCTGCTCAGGATGCTGTGAGAAGAACCAGTTTTTAGCACCATTTTCGTCTGCGTTAAGGCTTACTTTTTTAGCATTCACATCCCATCTGGCACTGCTCATAGATGTTTTATACTGTGCCTTCGGAAACTCGATGCTGGCCATTCCTTGCTGCTCTATGCCAAAATCCACACTTCCAGTATTCAAGTCGTAAGTAAACGCTACTCCATCGGCCTTCACCGCTGGCAATCCTTTTATATCAGAATTAGCCAACAATTGTGCATGGCTACCGCTAAAAGACCGCTGTTTAAAATCCAGGTTTGGCGCTGTGATGCTAGCTGCAGAATTGTCTACAGCACCACTGGCATGCATACCTGTTGGCGTTAACTTGGCTATACCTTTAAAGGCAATTTGTTCTTTATACACCTGCAAAGGTTCCTGCTTTGTTTGGATATACATCGTATCTGACTGCGGCAGCCAGTTCATGCTAAAGCCGTTTAAGGATGCTATCGGAAACTCGGCTCCGCCCAACTTGCCTTCATTTAGCGTAAATTTGGCACCTTCTTTTGTAACCACAGAATTCGGATAGTAGGTAAAACTTGGTGCCTCTAGTGTAGCAGCTAAATACTTAATTCTGCCTTTGCTCTGGATGCCGTCCGAGTTCATCATAATGGTATCATACACCATTGCTTTTCCCCCAAAAGCAGGCAGACCTTCTGCGGATGGCTGGTAATAAAAACCCAACGACTCGTCGGGCATCATGGTAAGTTTTACTTTTATAGGAGGGAAAATGCCTCCAGATTGGAAAGTACCATCAAAAGCCACAGCTCCCTTGCCAGTGCCTAAGCTATCCATCTGAAAGGGTGGCATCTCGAAGAAAACAGTACTATCGTAAGCTCCGCCCAGCACATCGGGCCTACTGAACGCTACCTGCCCACCTACTGGCGCATCAAACTTCGGATACTCTGGAAAATGCTCTTTGCCAGACTTGTTGTTGGGCTTGTTGATGTATAACTTACCCGACATTTTGCTACCCTTACCCGACAATACCTGGTCAGTGGCCTCGCCACCCACGGCTCGCTTCCTCCGCGATACAAGTGCTATACTATCAAGCTTTACAAGGTCTATAGAGAATTCATCGTAGTTAAACTTAAATTCTGAACCTTTAAAAGCAAGGCTGCTGGCATACACCTGCCCATCAAACTCCATATCCCTGTTTTTCAGGATGTGTACTTCTCTCCTTCTCGGAATAATGTACACACTGGCGGTATCATTATTAAAAGTGATTTTATCTACTCCGCGTACTGTTAGCTTGTTTTCATCCAGATTTAGCGTAGCATTTCTACCTGAGGGTACCACTGACTTTATGATCAGGTGATCGTAGTCAGACAGTTTTTGGGAAGCCTCAGCATAATGCCACGCCTTTTGGTTTAATTGAATAAAGCCTCTCTTAGCATCATACTGCAGGAAACTCTGGCGCGACAACATGTTTGCGGCATCACGTACTTGCCCCTCCTTCAGCCCTGTGCTTTTGGTTACCTCGTTCACGAAGAACTCGCCGCTGCCAACCTTCTTGGCATGGTTTACAAACACCAGCAACGGATGAAACGTAGCCCCGCCTATTAGTTGTGCAAAGCGGTTACTAGAATAATAGTTGGTAGACTCTACCTGTACAGGTACTATAGATTTGCTCGTAAGTACTGAAAAGTTGATGTTTGACTCGTTCAGGTTCCATTGCAGGCGTTCGGCTGTTACCTCCAGCTTATGGTAAGAATCGAAAAAGGGTGCCTGTGCAAAAGCTCCGTCATCCTTTAAAAGCGTTAGTTCCTGGTTTGGCTCGTAGTAGCGCAACTGCACTGCTGGGTGGGTAAGCGAATCTTGCTGCTGATAGATGGCAATACTCGCACGGGTTGTGGTTATAAGCGAGTCGGTGATGGTATAACTCGGAGAAGCAGCACGGAATTTACGTTCTCCGTTCTGGAAAACAATAATTTCTGCAGGCCTGTTATCTAAACATTTGCTCCCGATTTTGTTACCCAGGAGCAAAAGCCCCCCTTTGTACACAATGTTATCACCATAAGTAGTAATGCGGGCATCGTTAGTAAAGGAGATGAACCTGGGGTAAGGGTAGTTGTCAGTAGGTTTGCGTTTTGTACTCAGCCACTCGAAGGCACCATCTACAGGAGCACCCAGTACCGCATTGTAGGTAACGGTGGCATCTGGTACTTTAAAACTGGCTGTGGTAATATCGAAGTTATACTTGCGAAACTCGGCAGAGGCTGGTGCCCCTCTTATTTTCCATTGAAACGTACCACCTTCGCCTACAAACATATTGCTGGCAAGCATTATGTAGCCGCTTGTGCCTTGTATGGAGGAGGAATCCCAGGGGGTAACAAAATTTAGCGTTGCGTTTTCCAGCTTTAGTACTGGCCCCGCCACAGCAGGCTGATTAGGTATAAACTGCTTCTTAAGCTCTTCTTTTCGCCTCTTCTCTGCCTTCTCTCTGTCTTCTTTTGTTTCTTTCTTAGGTTTAGCCTTCGTAATAGGCACTCCCCAAACAGGATCTATTTCCTGCTCCACTCCCACCTCATCGTCCCACGAAATATTATCCCAGTTACTGTTATCCTGAGGCTCTGCTGCACCTCCTTTTCTTTCTTCATAAGCAAAGCTTATCTTGCCTCCCGTGCTGCGCAGGCTGTAGTAAGGAGTTTGCTGCAGCAAGTTTGTGCTTAAGTAGGTACTGGCTGTGCTCAGAAATTGCGCAAACTGTTTTGCATCATCCTTCTCTACAGATTTGGAAACCACGCCCAAAAGGCTTCCTAGCTCTTGGCCGCTTACGTTTTGGTTGTTTACACCTGCTGTTACCAAAGTGTAGAATAAGCCGAAATAAGGCTGGGGGCGCAAGCGCTTGCCGCTCATGCGCTGGCTTATGGTTATTATTTCTTTTTTATGTTTTGAAGAAAGCTTTCCGCTGTTCCAGGCTTCTTCCAATGCCGTGCCAACTGCTTCTGCTTTGTCAACTCTTCCCGATACTAGCATTGCTTTCGCCTCTGCTATAAAACTTTCAGGCTCCTCAGAAAATTTTGTCTGCGCCTGCGCTGTCAGAGTAGTAAAGAAAAATAGTAAGGGTAAAAGTTGTTTCATCTTGTAAAATTAAGCTTCTCTAAAAATAGCTGACACCCAGTTGTTTTTAACTCGGTGCGAGATGTAAGAAAGCCCCAGTTCTTGCGCTCGCTCCTGCAACAATGGAAGGTCTTCGGTATAAAACCCGCTCAGCAAAAGCCAACCTGTTGGTTTAAGCACTGCTTTATAAGCTGGCATATCGTCCAGTAAAACGTTTCTGTTGATGTTGGCTAGTATGATATCGAAAGGTTTTTCTCCTTCTATTGTCTCAGCCCCACCTAATCGAACATCTATAGTCGGATAATTGTTAAGCGCTGCATTTTCGCGGGCATTCTCCACGGTCCAGTCTTCTATTTCCACTGCTACGATTTCTGAGGCTCCGAGTTCTCCTGCCATTATGGCCAATATGCCTGTGCCGCAGCCCATGTCTAGCACCCGCTTGCCCTGGTGGTCCAGCGTCAGTTGGTTCTCGATCATGAGCGTGGTGGTTTCGTGGTGGCCTGTGCCAAAAGACATTTTCGGATTGATGACGATATCGTACTTCGCCGTTTCAGGCTTTTGGTGAAAAGATGCCCTTACCGATACCTGTTCCCCAATAAACAGGGGTTCAAAATTCCGCTCCCACTCTTCGTTCCAGTTCTGGCGCTCTATTTTTTGTACCGCGTATTCTACCTGCACAAAGTCTGCATAACGGTTTAGTACTTCCTCCAGAGCTTCCTGGTTAAAATTTTCTTCTTCGGAGTAGGCGCTAAAGCCGTCTTCGTTTTCTACAAAGGCATCAAAGCCTAACTCTCCCAGTTCGGCTGTAAGTATATCCGCAAATTCAGCGTTTACTTTTAAAGTTACTTCTATAAAATCCATTCTATTATTGTTCGCGACAAGTGGCAAAAGAGCGCACATCTGTAAAGTGCACTGTAAAGTTGGCGAGGTTTCTATTATCGGTTACATACAAGATATGATCTGCAAAGGCTTTCTTAGGTGTGATGTACCAAATAGCGGTGCCATCAGCAAAAAGCTTGTTCTTTTCCCGATACACGACCATGTCCGCAAAGGCTTCATCCTCTTTTAAAAAGACAGTATAGGCAGCCGTGTTCTTGTACTTTGGATCGTACTCCAGGTAAACAGAGCCATATACCTTGCAATAATCGCGTGTTGCTATAGCCTTTGCAGAAGGAGCAACAGGGACAGGTTCTGCTGTATGAAACAGCATATTCAGTACCAGCCAAAATATTAGTAATAGTTGCATACTATAAATTTAACCAAATATAGGTATAAGCCATAACAATTTAGGGCAGATAAAATTGCACTTAAAACAAATTTATTTGACTTCCGCATTGTTATACAAGCCACACAACCTCGGTAAAACACTATAAAAAAAGCTACTGATGCGCACACCAGTAGCCTCTGCATTAGGTTTATCCAAATCTAGAAAGACTTGATGATATCGGTAAAGTCTCTTGATTTTAGCGATGCACCACCGATCAAGCCGCCGTCTACGTCTTCTTTCGAGAAGATTTCTTGTGCATTGCCAGGGTTGCAGCTACCTCCGTAAAGGATGGTGCAGTTGAAAGCAGCCTCGGCATCAAACATCTGCGACAGTTGCTCACGAATGTAAGCGTGCATCTCCTGCGCCTGCTCTGCGCTGGCTGTTTTACCTGTACCAATAGCCCAGATCGGCTCATAGGCAATCACGATTTGGTCAAACTCTTCGTTGCTCAGGTAAGAAACGCTATCTTTCAGCTGCTGGCCTACATATTCGAAGTGGCGATCAGCATCGCGCTCTTCTAGCGGCTCACCGCAGCAGAAGATCGGCTTCAGGCCATGCTTTAGGGCAGCTTTCATTTTCTGATACAGCTTCTGCGCATCTTCGTGGTGGTACAGGCGACGCTCACTGTGCCCAACAAGTACATACTCCACGCCCACCGACTTTAGCATAGCAGCCGAAACCTCGCCTGTATAGGCTCCGCTTTCGTGCTCGCTTACGTCCTGAGCCGCCAGGTGCAATTTATCATTGCCTTGCGTTAGTTTGCTCACGCTCTGCAGAAAAGGAAAAGGAGGCGTTACGATTACGGTTACATCATCGTTTACCTCGTCTTTCACCATGTTATCTATTTCCGACACCAGCGAAAGCGCTTCCTCTGCTGTCTTGTTCATTTTCCAGTTACCTGCAACTATTTTCTTTCTCATGTTTTATACTTTATAGATGATGTTTGATTACTTTTTGTAAAGTATACGATAGTATGTTGGCAATTTAGCAATTTCTGGTTTAACCCCACCTGTGCCTCCCCTAAATACAGGAAGGGGAGCTGTAGGTAACGCAAAAAAATACCCCCTCCTGTTTTTAGGAGGGGGCAGGGGGAGATTATAACCTAGTCTTCAAAAATCTGGCCGTATGGTTATCTTCTAGCTTGGCCATTTCCTCTGGCGTACCTTCAAATAGCAGGTGTCCACCGTTGGTACCACCTTCTGGTCCTAGGTCTATAATCCAATCGGCACATTTCACTATATCCATGTTGTGCTCGATAATAACAACTGTATTGTTGTTCTCAATTAAGGCGCTGATGGAAGTAAGCAATTTGCTGATGTCATGGAAGTGAAGGCCTGTGCTGGGTTCATCGAAAATGAACAGGATATTCTCCTGGTGCGGCTGTGCTCCTTTCGTTAGGAAAGATGCCAGCTTTACGCGCTGCGCCTCACCACCCGATAAGGTGTTACTCGACTGCCCCAAACGAATATAACCTAAGCCTACATCGTTCAGCGGCTTCAACTTTTCAATGATCTTCGGCTGTTCAGCAAAGAACGCAAGACTGTCGGCAATCGTCATTTCAAGCACATCCGAAATGCTCTTGTCATTGTACTTGATGTCGAGCACGTCCTGCTTAAAACGATGGCCGTGGCAGTTCTCACAGGTTAAGTAAATATCGGCCATAAACTGCATCTCAATCTTCACCTGTCCTTCGCCCTGGCACACTTCGCAACGGCCTCCTTCTATATTGAAAGAGAAATGCGAAGGCTTGAACCCACGTGATTTGGCCAGCGGCTGATCGGCATACAGTGCACGAATGGCATCGTAAGCTTTCACGTAAGTAACAGGGTTTGAACGCGACGATTTACCGATTGGGTTTTGATCCACAAACTCCACGTGCTCAATTTTGGTATAGTCGCCACCCAGTTTGTCAAATTTACCTGTAGCCTCGGCTGTATTGCCGTGCAGCTTCTGCATAGCAGGGTACAGTATCTTTTTAATCAGAGTCGATTTACCCGAGCCACTTACACCAGTTATCACCGTCATCACACCCAAAGGTACTTTCACGCTCAGGTTTTTGAGGTTGTTTTCGCGGGCACCTGAAATGTTAATGGCATTGCGCCACTTATGCCGTTCCGTTGGCACGGGCACTTCCATGCGGCCACTCAGGTACTTAGCGGTGTAGGTATCGCCTTTCTCAGCCAGTTCATCAAAAGTACCCTGAAACATCAGGTTACCGCCACCAGAACCAGCCTCAGGTCCAATGTCTATCAGTTGGTCGGCAGCACGCATCATTTCTTCTTCGTGCTCCACCACAATCACGGTATTACCGATTTCCTGCAGCGAGCGCAGCACACCAATCAGCTGCTCTGAGTCTTTGGGGTGCAAACCTATACTTGGCTCATCCAGGATATACATTGATCCCACCAAAGCACTACCCAAAGAAGTGGCGAGATTAATTCGTTGGCTCTCGCCACCCGACAAGGTATTGGAAAGGCGATTAAGGGTAAGATAGCCCAAACCTACACGCTCCAGGTAACCCAGTCGGTTTGCTACTTCTGTTACCAAGCGTTCGGCCACATTTCGCTCGTGCTGCGTCAGCTCCAGGTTCTGGAAGAAAGGCAGCACCTGCGTTAGCGGCATCAGCACCAGGTCGGTTATACTTTTACCGTTTACTTTTACATAACTGGCATCTTTGCGCAAGCGGGAGCCGCGACACTCGGGGCAGGCGGTGCGGCCACGGTAGCGCGACAGCATGACGCGGTACTGGATCTTATGCGTCTGCGCCTGTATGTGCTTGAAAAAATCGTTAAGGCCTTCAAAGAACTTGTTGCCAGTCCAGAGCAGTTCCTGCTCCGCCTCTGTCAGTTCGTTGTAAGGGCGGTGAATCGGGAAGTCGAAGCGGATGCCGTTTTTAATCAACGGCTGTAGCCATTCGTTCATTTTATCGGAACGCCAAGGCGCAACGGCTCCTTCGTACACCGTCAGGCTTTTGTCAGGTATAACCAGGTCAGGGTCTATACCTAACACGCTGCCAAAGCCTTCGCAGGTTTGGCAGGCACCGTAGGGGTTGTTAAAGCTGAAAAAGTTAACGGACGGCTCTTCAAAAACGATTCCATCCAGTTCAAACTTATCAGAGAAAACACGCTCCTCATCCCCATAATGTACACGGCACTCGCCCTGGCCTTCGAAAAATGCTGTCTGCACCGAGTCAGCAATGCGAAACTGCAGGTCTTCATCCGATTTATAGATGACCGCGCGGTCGATGAGAATGTATACTTCCTTGCCCAGTTTCGGCTTTTTCTGCTCCAGCAGTTCCTCGATAAAGTATACCTGCCCCTCAGAATAAATTCGGGAATAGCCTTTCTGCAACAGCAGATCCAGCTCCTTGGCTAAGGTTCTGTCTTTTTGCAGATGTAGCGGCGCCAGAATCATTACACGGGCTTCGTCCTCTAAAGAGAAAATAAAATCTACCACGTCGGCTACCGAATCTTTCTGCACCACTTCCCCCGAAACAGGCGAATAAGTTTTGCCGATACGGGCGTAAAGCAGCTTCAGGTAATCGTAGATCTCGGTGCTGGTGCCCACGGTGGAGCGGTTATTTTTGATACTTACCTTCTGCTCAATGGCGATGGCTGGACTGATGCCTTTAATGTAATCCACATCTGGCTTATCCATGCGGCCCAGGAACTGGCGGGCATAAGAACTCAAGCTCTCCACGTACATGCGCTGCCCTTCGGCATAGAGCGTATCGAAAGCCAAAGAAGATTTACCAGAGCCTGAAAGACCTGTTACAACTATAAATTTATTGCGCGGCAAGGCCACGCTCAGGTTCTTGAGATTATGTACACGTGCCCCTTTGATGATGATGTGCTGACGGGCGTCGAGTTCGTCGAAATTTTGTTCAGGAATGTTTGTCATACAAACGATGGCTCTTGTTAAGTATAGGCTCTAAACTTTGCAGCCTGCAAAAGCCTTTTTTTGCTTTTGTGTAAGTTGTAAAGATACTAATACCTAACATTTTTTTTGAGGAGTTTGTTGCAATAGCTGTACAAGTATAGCGTAAGCAACTGCATGAGCATTTCATTTTCATTGTTGATGTACGAAGAGCGTTAACAATAGTATACTTACCAGAGAACAGAGATTCTACGTGTGAACTGAATGCTGTACTTAGAAAACACGCAGGGTAAAACTAACCCGTTGCGCAATTTTACCCGTATGATGTTTTAAGACGAAATTAAACTAAAACTATTTACTATCAATTATGGGAAAAGGAGATAAAAAATCGAAAAAAGGTAAGATATCGAAAGGCACTTTCGGAAACAGCCGCCCACGTACAGCTACAAAGAAAAAATTACAGGAGAAGCAGAAAGAAGAAGCTGCTAAGTAACATTCACCTAAGCTAAAGCAGAAGCCTCCGCACCTGATCAGGTGCGGGGGCTTCTGCTTTAAATAATCAGTTGCGGCCTATAGTATATTACCAAATTATTAAAGCCCGATCAGGCAAAGCAAACTAACGTCTTTCAATCAAGCTACTTTATAACAATAAGGTAACTATAAACGAGTTAAGCAGGCTCTGCGTCAGGCGTTAAATCCAGCGTTCTGAGTTTATCTGCTTTAAAGGCAGTAAACCCGACAACAAGCAACGTCATGGTGCCCCCGAAAATAACGGCAGGGACTGTGCCCATCAGTTTTGCCGTCAGTCCAGATTCAAATGCACCTATCTCGTTAGAAGAGCCCACAAAAATGCTATTTACCGAAGACACACGCCCCTTCATATATTCTGGCGTAAAGGTGTGGATAAGGGTAGAGCGGACAATCATGCTCACACTGTCGAAGGCCCCGCTCAGGGCCAACAGCACCATCGAAAACCAGAAGTTGGTAGACAAGCCGAAAAGCAGAACACAGGCGCCGAAGCCAGCCACACACCACAGCATTTTCTTACCAGCATTCACCGTAATCGGGTAATAAGCCATGGCCATAGCTGTGAGTACAGAGCCTACGGCAGGCGCTGCTCTTAAAAATCCAAGGCCTTGCGGGCCTGTTTCCAGAATATCGGAGGCAAAAATGGGCAGTAGCGCTACGGCACCACCAAACAGCACCGCAAACATATCCAGCGATATGGCACTAAGTATAATCTGGTTGCCGAACACGAATTTTATACCTGAGCGCAAGGATTCTTTCAGGTTCTGCGGGTTAATGTTCTCTGGCAAAGGCTTTGATCCGATAAAGGCAAACGTTACCAGCGACAATAAAACCAATATGGCATCGGTGCAATAGGCAGCCTGTATACCAAAGAAGCCATAAATTAAGCCTCCCAGTGCAGGACCTACCAACGAAGCAGACTGCCACGTAGTGCTGCTCCATGTAATAGCATTCGCATAGAATTGCTTATTGGCTACCAACTGCGGCATAAATGAAAATACGGCTGGCCCCATAAAACCACGGGCTATACCGCTTAGAAAAATTACGCAGTAAATAGGCAGCACCCCATACAGCGCCAGCACATTGCTTACATCCAGCGTCAGAAAAAGCAATGTGGCAGAGCATACCATCAGCACCGACACTACTACCATAATGATTTTCTTACGCGGCACCATATCGGCTACATAGCCTGCATACAACGACACAAAAATAGAAGGAATAGCCTCGGCCAACCCTATAAGCCCTAAAGACAATGGGTCTTGGGTGATGTCGTAAATCTGCCACCCCACTACCACTGCCTGTATTTGCATAGCCAGCGTAATACACAACCTGGCTGTAATGTATAACCTGAAATCAGGAATGCGCAGCACGGCGTAAGGATCGTGGCTGCGTTTTGGTCTGTTACTCATGTGTAAGCTTTAAAACACAAAGCTAAGCCAATATGACTTATCATAAATGCTAATTCCTAGTCTTATAACATAAACTTATATCTATATTTAAATTTGCACGTATAGGCTATTTGCCAGAAAATGTTCTATCCTATAGCGGATTATGAATAAGTTAAATTCATTTACAGCGCTTTTTAATGGTTCAGTCATTGTCTAAGTTTATAAAACAGTTCGTGCTGCATAACGAATATCACAGCCCATGAATGCTATTGAAGAATTGGTATTGCCTTATCTGAAGCTGACTTTCAGAAAGGATCTAAACATCCTGATTGGCAGGTGGGTTTCTGCTGTTACAGCCGAACAATTGTTTGAAGGATACATTCATACCCTTGCCTTTGCGAGAGACAAAAAGATAAACCTCTGGCTGATGGATATGCGCCTTCGCAACGTATCGACTCAGGCAGAAAAAGAGTGGTTTTTAAAGTTTTTTATACCAAAAGCCTCTGAAAATAGCCATACAATACATGTTGCATATATGGCTTCCCCGAACCAGCTGGCAAAGTTTCGCGAACTGTACCACACAGATTCCCCCTTCTATTTTAGTAAGCAGCTTGTTGTCAATTTCTTTGTAAAAGAGCAAGATGCACAGGAATGGCTTAATACTTGCAGGCAAAGATTATTATTAGGGTAGCTTGCATCGCTTGTGAAATAATTGTTATTTTCTATTTGCTACTGTAACACTGTGCTTTCTTTACAAGTATAAATTTCTGGAAACAGAAAAAAGCCACTCTGTTATTGAGCCTGCATCCTAAGCAACAGTTGGCCTAATTTACTGCGTACCTCTGCTACCAAATTACCGCAGGTTTAACTATAAATTTTTTAAAAGAGCTAGACTTTAAGGTAACGCCTTAGAAAATGTAGCGCCTTTTATTTTTTAACCACTAACAATTAATGTTATGGAACAACTAGACATTAGAAACTTACTAGGAAACATAGAGCAAAAAGTACATCTACAGGAAATCACTTCTGACAAAGACGTAACAAAACTGATAAACACAGAAATTGCGAACGCAATAAATCTGAAATACAAAAAGGAGAACAGCACCGAAACAGCTTTGCAGAATGTTTCCTGCACAAGTGTTGAGTGCTACCTGGACCACCTAAAGGCCGTTGAGAAAAAACTGAAGAAGCCTGCCAATATATCGGCTCAGTGCATGCCTGTAGAAGAGCGTGACATAAACCGACGATTACTACTTATTTTAAATCGCCTAAAGGGCTACAACAGGAGAAAATAACTCCATTTATTCAATTTCAGATCTATCCTTCGAACAGATTTAAATTTCTTTCGAAGGATTTTTTATGCCCTTTGTGTAGCTAAAGCTCATTTTGCGGGTTGTATGATGATTGTCATTTTAAAGCCAGCTCAAGCATGTAACTTTGCAGCAGTAAATAACTACCGCATGAAGAAGGATATAGAAAACGAAGAAGATATAAAGCTACTGGTGGATACCTTTTACGACAGTGTAAACCAGGATGAGCTTCTGGCGCCTGTTTTCAATGACTTTGCCCAGGTAGATTGGGAACACCATCTGCCAACCATGTATAAGTTCTGGAGCTCGGTGCTTTTAGGTACTACAACTTACAATGGGCGGCCGTTTCCAAAGCACCTTCGCCTGCCAGTTAGCCGCAGCCACTTTAGCCGTTGGATCAGCCTATTTACACAAACAGTCGGCGATTTATTTGAAGGCGCGAAAGCAGAGGAGGCAAAGCATAAAGCCACAAACATTGCCCATATTTTTCAGATGAGAATGGGCCTGCTGGATGTTATCAGGAGCAGCTAAAATGGAATCAATCATTTCATTTCCAGAAGCATAAGCCAATCCTACAGCAGGATTGGCTTATTTATTGCTGCAATTTATTTTTGGTTGTGGTTTAGAATGTATGATGTAGGAATAAAT
>NZ_JAJJWH010000039.1 GCF_020907245.1 Pontibacter harenae
TAATACTCCTAATCCTTTGACACAGTTTGTTTTACAGCCTCACAAGTTAAGCAGCATATGGTTCAAAAGCCCGCACTTTCAGCACCTTAAAAACTTAAACCTTACTCCTCGCGCTTTGGTGAGCCAGCCGCCATAAGTATGTTTTGCACGTTCTCATGCTTTGTATAATCTATGGCAGCTTTGCCTGCGTTGTCAAGGGCTTTCACGTTTGCTCCTGCCTGAAGCAAGGCTACAATTACTTCGAAGTTGGCATTCATTTCGCATGCCAGCATCAAGGCTGTTTTCCCTTCGGCATTAGTTATGTTAGGGTCAGCACCTGCGCTTATCAGCTTATCAAGCTCCATGATGCCTATGTGTTGGCCTATGGTGGCCTGCAAGGCCTGTGCTAAGGCCGTGTTGCCCTCTTTATCTTTCATGTTAGGATCGGCCCCTTTGCCCAGAAGTATATCCAATAGAAGCACCTGCTCTTGCTCAAAGAATTCTGAACGCACTCTTGTACTACCCACTACAAAATGAAGAGCTGTTTTACCGTCTGCATCCTGGGCGTTTATCTTAGCACCGCGCTCTAGCAGCTGGTTAACCATTTCGATACGCACATCAGGTTCATAAATCACGCCATAATCTTCCAGCAGCATCGGAATGTAAATGGCATGCATCAAAGGTGTACGGTTTCTCAGGTCATCCCCAAATTCTTCGGGTGTTGCTAAGGTATTCACGTCTGCACCCGCTGTAAAAGCACGCTTCATCATGTCTGGGCTACGCGTAATGGAGGCAACCACCAGCTTCTCGTCTGGTGTCATGTTCATGTACTTTAGCTGCTCGTAAGCACTTACACTGCCTTTCGAAATTGCTTTTCGGTACAGCTTACGTGCCTCATCCAGCTTCACCTCTCCCAGGTTACCCTCTTCATATAAGAGACCCAGGGTATAGGTTGCTTCTCTATCTCCAGCGTCTATACCCTTTTTCAAGAATTCAACTGCTTTTCCTTTATCTTGCGTTACACCTTCTTCGTCTAAATACATATTAGCCAGGAAAGTATAGGCTACAACGTCATTCTTTAATGCAGCTCGATTCAGGTAATTAAAAGCAAGGCCCATGTCTTTCATTTCGCCATAACCTGTGTAGTACATGCTCCCTAAAATCCTGTTAGAGAAAGCATCGCCCTCCACTGCCTTTTCTCGTATGGCAACGGCAGCGGTACGCATGTGCTGCAAAAAGCGCTGCTTATCCTCATCGGTTCGCAGTACCATCAGCTCTGCTAAACCCAAATGCCCCAGCAGGCTATTCTCGTCTACAGCTTTTTGAAAGTAGTAGCGCGCCGAGTCTTTACTAGCAGAAAAATACTTATAAGCATTCTGCACCTCATTTATCGAATCTATTTGGATGGTATCATACTTCAGTTCGCGGTACTGGTGCATGCGGCCCAGAAAATAGTAGGCATCATGATCTCCCTCCTCTATAGCAGTCCTGAATTTTTCCTGCGCTTCTTTAAACTTAAGGCTCGTATAGTATCTTAATCCTTCCTGGGTCGCAGCGCTTCGCCAGATAATTCTGGTATTCTTATCTTGAGAAGGAACAGGTTTGGCAGTGGCCATGCCTACTGGCTTTGTGTTAGCACTTGCAGGTGCAGGACTTACAGGTTTTGCAGCAGTGCCAGGTTTAGTTGTCACCGTTTTACTGCTAGTACTTTTAGTTACTGGTTTGGTCTGAGCTATAATTAGCTGGCAAACGGAAACCATTGTTAAAGTCAGTAATAATTTCTTCATATTCGGTGCTTTTGCGCTCTTCTGCTGTTTAATCAAAACCTCTTTTCTCGTAATTATTAGCTTGTAAAAATACACTTATATCCTCCCGAATCAAAGGTGTTGAACCATATAGGCAAGCTTAGGCGTTTCTTTGGGCCAGATGTGGCGCCTCCCCTCAACGCTTTCGCCTTCATAAGTGTTCAATCTATAAAGCTTTACAACTATACTTACACTTGTCGTGCCAAAAGTGTGGTTGCCATTCTGAAAACGAAATTGAATTCGTAAATTGCAATGATTTTAAAGACGCACGCGGAAGAGAAGAAATGGATTTTATTAGTTTATTAAACGAATCACAAAGCCAGGCTGTACTGCACACCGAAGGACCAGCCATGATTATAGCGGGTGCAGGCTCAGGCAAAACAAGAGTACTAACCTACCGTATCGCCAACCTGATTAGCCAGGGTATAGACCCTTTTAATATATTGGCCTTGACCTTTACGAACAAGGCAGCTAAAGAAATGCGCCACCGTATTGAAAAGGTAATCGGCAACGAGGCGAAAAACATCTGGATGGGCACGTTTCACTCTGTGTTTTCACGTATTCTTCGTGCCGAGGCGGACAAAATCGGCTACCCAAAAAGTTTTACAATTTACGATTCAGACGATTCCAAAACACTTATTCGCAACATTGTGAAGGAGATGAACCTGGATGATAAGCTGTACAAGCCAAACGTGGTGCTAGGCCGTATTTCTGCCGCCAAAAATAAACTGATCTCTGTAAGGCAGTACCTAAGCGATGCTGTGATTCAGGCCGATGACGAAGCTGCTATGCGCCCGAAAATCGGGAAGATCTATGAAATGTATCAAAAACGCTGCTTTGCTGCTGGGGCTATGGATTTCGACGATCTTCTTTTCAACACCAATGTGCTTTTTAAAGATCATCCAGATGCGCTGAATAAATACCAGAATATTTTCAAGTTTGTGATGGTGGATGAGTATCAGGATACAAACTATTCACAGTACCTGATTACACGCAAACTGGCGGCTCAAAACCGTAACATTGTGGTGGTGGGCGACGACGCGCAGTCAATTTACGCTTTCCGTGGAGCTGATATCCAGAACATCCTCAACTTTGAGCGCGACTACCCAGAGCTGCAGGTGTTTAAACTAGAGCAGAACTACAGATCTACCAAAAACATTGTGCATGCGGCCAATTCTGTTATTAAAAATAACACGGCTCAGCTGCGTAAAGACGTTTTTACAGATAATGAGCAAGGCCCGCTGATTGAGGTAATTAAAGCAAACTCAGACAATGAAGAAGGCAAGCTAGTGGCTACCACCATTTTCGAAGAGAAAATGAACAACCACCTTTCCTACGATGATTTTGCAATCCTTTACCGCACCAACGCGCAGTCGCGGGCGATGGAAGAAGCACTGCGCCGCATGAACATCAAGTATAAGATTATCGGTGGCCTTTCTTTTTATCAGCGTAAAGAAATAAAAGACCTGATTGCGTATCTGCGCCTGACGGTGAACCCGAACGACGAGCAGGCCCTGCGTCGCGTTATTAATTACCCAAAACGCGGTATTGGCGAAACAACGGAGGCCAAAATATTTGTGACGGCCGAGGAAATGAACCATACGGTTTGGGAAATAGTGCAGCACGCGAGCCAGGTTTTAGGCAACCGTGTGGGTACGGCCATCGAGAATTTCTCGATCATGATAAAAGACTTCGCCCGCATTGCCGACAATAGCGATGCCTTTGAGGTTGCCAAGCACGTAGCCAAGCACTCTGGCATAGTAGATGACCTATACCAGGACAAAACCGTAGAGGGTCTGGCCCGTTACGAGAACATACAGGAGCTGCTGAACGGTATAAAAGAGTATGTCGATGATCCTGAAAGAGAAGACAAAAGCCTTTCAGCTTTCCTGCAGGACATTGCTTTAATTACAGACGCAGATACAAAAGCCGATGATGATGGCGAGTTTGTAACGCTGATGACGATTCACTCGGCCAAAGGTCTGGAGTTTAAGAACGTGTTTATAGTGGGCATGGAAGAAAACCTCTTCCCTAGCCAAATGATGCTAAACTCACGTGCCGACCTGGAAGAGGAACGCCGCTTATTTTATGTGGCTATTACCCGTGCTGAGAAGCGGCTTTACCTTACCTACGCCACCAGCCGCTATCAGTGGGGCAACCTGCGTGCTTGCGAAAAAAGCAGGTTCCTGGATGAAATTGATCCAAAATACATTAACTTTAAATACGGCGAAAATACAGGCGGCGGCGGAGGCGCTTTCGAACGTGTACTGCAACGCAAGAGCAGCATAGGTGCCTTAGTTACGCCGCCGCCACGTAAGCAAGCGGCCACTGCCTATACTGCCCCGGCAGATTTCAAGCCAAGCGATACCTCTAACCTAGCGGCAGGCATGAAGGTAGAGCACCCTAAATTCGGTTTCGGCGTAGTATCTAAAATAGATAGCCAGGGCAACAGCATCAAAGCCATCATCGACTTTGAAGAAGTAGGCGAAAAGACGCTGCTCCTGAGCTTTGCCAAACTACGCATACATGAGTAATTACGAGATAAGAATTACGAATTAAGAGTGAATTAGAAGCTAGTTCGAACAGCCGTTATATCGGTCTGCCTCTCTTTATATATTCATTTATAACTATAATTCTTAATTCGTGATTTTTAATTTTTAATTCTTAATTCGTAATTCGTAATTCGTAATTCTTAATTCGTAATTCGTAATTGATATAATGGAAGCTAGTACCACCTTTAAACAAGACCTGCTGCTGCGCGAATATGGCAGAAATGTGCAGGACCTTGTAAATTACATACTAAAAGTAGAAGACAGATCTGAGCGCACGCGTTTATCGCAGTTGCTCATAAACCTTATGGCAAAGCTGAACCCGCAGCTGCGCGACACACAGGATTTTCAGCAGAAGCTTTGGAACCACTTGTTTGTTATGTCTGGCTCTAAGCTTGATGTAGACGCTCCTTACCCGCTCAGCGCTATGGAGTACCTAAACGACAAGCCTCAGAAGATGGAGTACCCACTAAACACGCCAAAGTTTAAGCACTATGGCAAAAATGTGGAGCTTTTGGTGCAGCGCGCTACCGAACTCGAAGATGAAAAAGAGCGTGAAGCCGCCATTATCTCTTTAGGTAAGCTGATGAAAACTTTATACAGGTCTTACAACAAGGATAGCATTACAGATGATGTGATCTTAACCGACATCAAACAAATATCCAAAGGTAAATTGGATATTGACCTGAGCTATGTAGAAAGCAACAACCTGTTCGAATCGAATGCAAAACCGCAGCAGCAGGATAACCAGCGTAGCCAACAGCAAAGCCGCAACGACAATCGTAATGATAGCCGCGGCAGAAAAAACGTAAGATCTTCCAACCAAAGAAATAAATAATATTAATGGCTTCTCTCGAAGTAAAAGGCGGCGCTAAGCTTAAAGGCGACATTTACCCTCAGGGTGCTAAAAACGAAGCACTACAAATACTATGTGCAGTATTGCTTACCTCTGAGCCAGTTACAATTTCCAATATCCCCAACATCCGCGATGTAAACAAGCTGATAGAGCTTTTGATTGATTTGGGTGTGGTTGTCGAAAAACAATCAGAAGACACGTATACTTTCCGTGCAGAGAACCTGAACCTGGAGTACCTGGAAACAGAGAGTTTTGTAGAACAAGGCCGTGCCATCAGAGGTTCTGTTATGATTGTGGGCCCGATGCTGGCGCGTTATGGTCAGGCTAAAATGCCAAAGCCAGGTGGCGACAAAATTGGTCGCCGCAGATTAGATACACACTTTATAGCTTTCGAAAAACTGGGTGCCAAGTTTAGCTATGACACTCAGGATAGCTTCTTCAACGTTACCGCCGACAAGCTAAAAGGTGCTTATATGCTTCTGGACGAAGCCTCTGTAACTGGTACAGCCAACATCTTGATGGCAGCTGTACTGGCCGAAGGCACCACTACCATTTACAATGCTGCTTGCGAACCTTATGTGCAGCAGCTTTGCCGTATGCTGAACCGTATGGGCGCAAAAATCAGCGGAGTTGGTTCTAACCTGCTGGTTATTGAGGGCGTTGAGCAATTAGGCGGCACCGAACACCGCATGCTGCCCGATATGATCGAAATTGGTTCTTTTATTGGCTTGGCAGCCATGACGGGTTCTGAAATAACGATTAAGAATTGCCAAATACCTGAGTTGGGCCTTATACCAGAAACGTTCCAGCGCCTGGGCATTAAAATGGAATTCCGTGATGACGACATTTACATTCCTGCGCAAGACCATTACGAAGTAGATACCTACATTGATGGTAGCATCCTGAACATCTCGGACCATACCTGGCCAGGACTTACTCCTGACCTACTAAGTGTGGCACTGGTAACGGCTACGCAGGCTAAAGGTACAGTGCTGGTACACCAGAAGATGTTCGAGAGCCGCCTCTTCTTTGTAGACAAACTGATTGACATGGGTGCTCAAATCATTTTATGCGATCCGCACCGTGCTACTGTAATCGGCCAGAACAATCAAATTCCGTTGCGCGGCATCCGCATGACTTCTCCTGACATTCGTGCTGGGGTTGCTCTCCTTATTGCAGCCCTCTCTGCAGAAGGAACCAGTATTATCGACAACGTGGAGCAGATTGACCGCGGTTACCAAAACATTGATGGCCGCCTAAATGCCATTGGCGCACAGATCAGGAGACTGTAACTGTAGTCAAAAATCAACAAATAGTAAAAGAGGCTGTTCCGATTACTCGGGCAGCCTCTTTTAATTTTATTGTTCCGTCCTGAAATAGGTTGACAGCTAACTCAGGAAAAGATGCAAAAAGCTGAAGGGAAAAAAAGCAAGCGCACGCAGCGGGATTACACGCTGGGCTTTAAACTGCAGGTCGTGGCCGAGGTCGAGCGCGGGGACCTGACGTATAAACAAGCCCAGAAGAAGTACGGCATTCAGGGAAGAAGCACGGTGCTGGTTTGGCTCAGAAAACACGGAAAGCAGACCTGGTCTGCAACAGCAAGTGACAAAGCGATGGACAACACACCCAACCAAAGGATAAAGGAGCTCGAGGCGCAACTGGCAGAGGCCCAGGAGCGGGCCAGGCAGGCAGAACTGAAGGCAAAGCTGCTGGACACGCTCATCGACGTGGCCGAGGGGGAGTTCGGCTTCGAGATCAGAAAAAGGCCTTCACCCAAACAGTCGAGCGCTTCGCAGCGCAGGAAGAAATGAGCATCAGCCGCTCCTGCCAGCTGTTTGGGTACACGAGGCAGGCCTACTACAAGCGCAGGAAGGTGAGAACGGGAAACGAGCTGGAAGAGCAGCAGGTACTGGAGCTGGTGCAGGAGAAGCGCCTGAAGATGCCGCGCCTGGGCACCAGAAAGCTGCACTTCCTGCTACAGGATGGGTTTGCGGAAAGTAATCTGAAGATAGGCAGGGACAGGCTCTTCACGCTGCTGGGCAGCAACCGCCTGCTCATCAGGCCCAGGAAGAGCTATGTGAAGACCACAGACTCAAAGCACTGGCTGCGCAGACACAAGAACCTGGTGGAGGAGCTGGAGATTACCCGTCCCGAGCAGGTCTTCGTCTCGGACATCACCTATGTGTACACCGACCAGGGCTACAGCTACCTCTCCCTGGTCTCGGATGCCTATTCAAAGCAGATCATGGGTTATTGCCTGGCCCGTGACCTGAAGGCAGAGGGACCGCTGCAGGCGCTCGGGATGGCCATTGGAAACAGGAAGTACAGCCATCCGCTCATCCACCACTCCGACAGGGGGCTGCAGTACTGCTGCGCTGATTACCAGCAGGCACTGGTGCAGGCGGGCATCAGGCCCAGCATGACGGAGCAGTACGACCCTTACCAGAATGCGGTGGCCGAGCGTATCAACGGCATCCTCAAGGATGAGTTCTTTATCGGTGACGGCTTTGGCAGCCATCAGCAGGCAGAAAAGGTGATAGAGGAGTCCATCGCTGTTTACAACAACCTTAGGCCACACCAGAGCTGCCGCCTTCTGACACCAAGGCAGATGCACAGCCAGCAAAAAGTGGAGATGGTGAAATGGAAAAAGAAAGCCTCCAAAGCACAGGCTTTGGAGGCTAAGGATAAAGTGGTAATTTTAAACTAATCTTGTCAACCTATTTCAGGACGAGACAACAAGGTTACAAAGTAAATCCCTCGCTAAAGCATAAAAACCGCTGCTGATTCGTAAATACATTAGCAGCGGCTGTATAGTTATTGTTTAATTCTCTTTCTCTTCACCTCTTCGGCTGCCTCTGTACAACTCATACTTGAGTAGACGGCAGTCGATGGAGCCATTGTAAAGTGGTGTACGGCGAGAGGCTCGCAACCCGATACTTTTAGCGGCATCTAGGTTGCCTGTAAACACAAAGGCATCGTAGCCCTGGTAGTTGTTCTTAAGCGTGTCGCCAATGTTTTTGTAAAGCAGGTTAATATCTTCCGATACAATCCGTTCATTGTAAGGCGGGTTCATAACTAGCACACCTTCAGTTGCAGGAGCCTTTGTTTCAAAGAAATCGGTCTCTTCCACCTTTATCACATGTGCTAAACCAGCATTTTCTATATTCTTCAAAGCTGCGTCCACATAGTCGGCATCTATATCATACCCGATAATTTCTGCCTGCGGCGCTTGCTTTTCTTTTGCCTCTGCTGTGCGCCACACCATCTCAAAAAGGCTTTCGTCGTAATCTTTCCAGCTCTCAAAAGCAAACGGATCGCGGCGGTAAAGCCCTGGTGCTAAGTTCTGCGCCATCAAAGCCGCCTCTATTAAAAAAGTTCCCGAACCGCACATAGGGTCAATAAACGTAGATTTTTTATCCCAACCCGATAAAGAGATGATTCCAGCTGCCAATACTTCATTGAGCGGGGCCACATTGGTTTGCAGGCGGTAACCACGGCGATGCAGCGAGTCTCCCGATGAGTCCAGTGAAAGCGTTACCATGTTCTCGTGCATGTGCAGGTTCAGGCGTACATCTGGTCGTATACGATCTACAGAGGGCCGCTCACCTGTTGCTTTTCGGAACTGATCTACGATAGCATCTTTCGTAAGCTGCGCCACAAAAAGCGAATGCTCGAAAGAGGAATGGCTAACAACTGCATCAATAGCGAAAGTTTTGTCCAAGTCAAGGTAATCAGCCCAATTTACTTTCTGCACCTGGTTATATAAATCATCCTCGTCGCGAGCTTTAAAATTGCGCAAAGGCTTAAGTATACGAATGGCTGTTCGGCACCAAAGGTTCGCCTCATATAGCTGGCGTTTATTTCCTGAGAAGGTAACCGCTCTATTTGCCACCTTTATGTATTCCAAATCTAGAGCCTCCAGCTCAGCGGCCAGCACCTCTTCTAAACCAGCCAGCGTGGTGGCTATCATATTAAAATTGCCGTTCGGATTTTGTTTTGCCATAGTATAAGCTTACGAAAAAGGTAAAATTAGGACTAACAGTTATGAGTTCCGAATTCAGAGGTAGTAGTTTTAGATAAAATATGAAGAGACACAAACATCAATTTACAAGACACGGGACTCATAAATGAAATTAGCACTGATTCTTAGCAGATTGCAAGACATAATGCGCTTACTTTTATGTTGATCTAATAATGTTTGGCTCACTTACATTAACTCTTGAAGAGCAGGCCTCCTATTGCTGATTTAGCAATACCTATAAATCTCGTACCTCCGAACTCGGAACTCATACTGCAATATCCTATTTTTGCAGCAAACACACAGGTTATGAAACTGCAGTCAGATATTTCGCTTAAAGAGTACAACACGTTTGGTATAGAGGCTAAAGCCAAGCATTTTGCCCGCTTCGAGAGCGTGGAGGAGTTGCAAAAGCTCCTGGCCCTGCCTGAAGTAAAACAAGCACCAAAGCTTGTACTTGGTGGCGGAAGCAACCTGCTCTTCACCAAAGATTTTGATGGTGTAGTGCTGCAGAATGGCATAAAAGGTATTGATATACTGGAACAGAACGAAGAGCATGTGTATATAAAAGCTGGCGGCGGAGAAGTGTGGCATGAGTTTGTGCAATTTGCACTGCAGCAAAACTTTGGTGGCATTGAAAACCTTTCTTTGATACCTGGCACAGTGGGTGCCGCACCACTGCAAAACATTGGTGCCTACGGCGTAGAACTGAAAGACGTGTTCCATGAACTAGAGGCCGTAAACATTGCTACAGGTGAAGTTAAGACCTTTAGCAACGAGGATTGTTGTTTTGGCTACCGCGAAAGTGTTTTCAAGAATGAGTGGAAAGGGCAGTATATTGTAACGCACGTAACGTTTAAGCTCACAAAAAAGCCGCTGCTGAATACAAGCTACGGCGCTATAAAAACCACTTTGGAAGAAATGCAGGTACAGCAGCCTACCATACAAGATGTTAGTGCCGCCGTTTGCCAAATCCGCCAGAGCAAGCTCCCCGACCCAAAGCAAATTGGAAATGCTGGCAGCTTTTTCAAAAACCCCGAAATACCACTGCAGCTTTTTGCTATACTAAAAGAAAAGTACCCAGATATGCCCTCCTACCCTGTTTCAGAACAAACTGTGAAAGTACCCGCAGGCTGGCTGATTGAACAGTGCGGCTGGAAAGGTAAAGTGATAGATAATTATGGTGTGCATAAGCACCAGGCGCTGGTGCTGGTAAATTACGGCGGAGCTAATGGCGAAAACGTTCGACAGTTAGCCTATAGCATCATTCAGTCTGTAGAGGAAAAATTCGGTATCAAGCTTTCTCCTGAGGTTAATATTATTTAGTAGCCTATTCTAGCAGAAAATAAGAACCCTTCGCTCAACCTTAGGTATGCATCCTACGATATACATGCTGTACTATCGTTATTTGCTCCTTGCTTCAGCTTAAACGCTTTTTTGTTCTTTTCTTACTTGTTGTTTTCAACGGGTATATGTTGTCTTCCTGCACCCAAGACAGCGATGATGATCCTTTGTCCCCAACTGATCTTTTAGTGGCAGAGACCTGGTACGGCGACAGAATATTAGTTGCTGGCCTTAATATCAATCTTACGCCAGGTTTGTCAGAAAAACTAGCACTACCTGATATCTCCACCTTAACTCTTAGCTTTAACAGAAACGGCACTTACGAAGCCTTCTATACTGAAAACAACCAACCTGTATCTAGTACAGGGCAGTGGCAGTTAACCCAAAACGACACAAGGTTATATATAGAGCTTCTGGGGGAGTTCGAGATAGAAACTCTGACAGGATCTGCACTTACATTGCTAAAAACGCATAATGACGCTGGCACAGATTACCCTTTAGAGATACTTTTTGTACAATAGCCACTTTTGCTATATGGCTATATTAAAATTTTTTACGTATTAATTTTTACGCTTACTAACTTTAACTAAATGCTTAACCTCATGACAAAATTTAAACTCATTCAACTACTGTTTGCCTCCTTTTTAGTTTTAACATTTGCAAGCTGTAGTAACGATGACGACGAAGCAGAAGACATTTCTCCTAACACTTCTCTTTTAACTGCTGGCGAATGGACAGGTAGTGCTGTATACATAAACAACGCAGATTCAACTGACTTTTTTGAAGAACAAACAAATATAATCTGGAACAACTACAGCACTGTTTTTGAAAGAGACGGAACCTATACAGAATCTTATGGTGGTGACGAAATTAATGGAAACTGGGAATTTACGAATAACGAGAGGTCTATCATCTTTGATAAAGGAACTGATAATGAATACACTGTGGTGGTGTCTAAATTAGATGAAGATGAGTTGTTTTATTTGCAATCAGGTATAGAATTCAGGTTCGAAAGGTAAGTGTACATAAGAAGGTATTTCACTTTATTGGAGGCAACAGATGTTATGGTTTTCCCTGTTAGCTGAAAAACACACTCCTTATTTAAACTTTCTGCCGAAGCTGACGCTATTGGATTAAACTTTATCTATTCTTATTATTATGAAGCTCACAACTATACGATCATTGCTCTTTGCCCTGAGCATACTCTCTTTTTTAACCTCATGCGAAAAGGATGAAGAAGATTCTGAATTGTCACGTACCGAACTCCTAACCGCTGAAACCTGGAATGGCGACAGAATTTTGATTGGCGGACAAGATGCGGCGGATTATCCTGGAGCAGCAAACTTAGTACCCGATCCGAAGTCATTAAGAATCACTTTTAATACTGATGGTACTTTTACAGGGCAGTATACCCAAAATGGACAAACGATTCCTGCTTCGGGCAACTGGGAGCTTAGCGAAGACGAGCAAACTATAACTGGAGACTTCTTTGGCCTGGCATCAGAGGCTGAAATAGAGACTTTAACAACTAGTAACCTAAACCTTACTACTACTGTGCAGCTTCCTAATTTTCCTTTTCCACTGCCAGCAGAACTACGCCTTGTAAGGTAACTGAAACCTTATTTCCTATAAACCAGCAAAGGCTCCCCATATGGGAGCCTTTGCTGGTTTATAGGAGTTCTAGCAAATGATACAACCTTTCCAATCCAACAATAAGTCTTACTAATTCTGCCTTCTGTTCCAAAATATCAGTAATAAGAGTAAACCCTTTCTAAGTAAATATCGTTATACTTTTATATTCGGATTATAACATATTTTTTTTACTCTTAAGCTTTATTATGAACAGACTAAGACACTTTACGCTTTTATTAGCTTTTCTTATCATGCTGACGGCGGTTAGCTGCAGCAAAGAAAATGAAAAAGAAGATGATGTTGAGCCAAACAAGTATGAGCTTCTTACGGCAAATACCTGGCAAGGAAACCGCATTTTTATTGAGGGACAGGATTGGAGCAGCCTTTTTGATATGGACGACACGAACATGACGTTCAATAAGAACGGGACCTATGTATATTTACTAGGTGGTGAAACGAACGAAGGAACCTGGGAATTGACAGCAGACGACCAAAAACTCTTAATGAATAAGAATACTGAAGAGGAGTTTTCTGTAGACATCTTAACACTAACTAATTCTAACCTCAATATAACTTGGGAAGAAGAAGATGAGGATACAGGTGGATCTTACACGATTGAATTAAGACTACTGAATAATCAGAATAAATAGACTTATTGCTCCTATAAAACAGCAAAGGCTCCTTTGAAAGGAGCTTTTGCTGTTTTATAGGTATTTGTAGGAAGGAGAACTGCTTAACGAGACAAATTTTATATACTTGATATTTAACGCTTTCCCCCCATTATTTTTCATATTTAACTTCTTTAATACGTGTTGTAGAAGCAACATACTTTTACTATTTAAATATTTTACTGCACATTTACTTTATTATAAACCACTATAACCTATACAACTATGAAAAAAGTAAATTTATTTGCGCTCCTGTTTCTTTGTCTGTTTTCGTTTACTATGGTAAGCTGCGACAAAGACAAAGATGATGAAATTGATCCTTCTATTACCAACATGCTCACCGACGGTGAATGGGTTGGAGCAGCCATGCGATTTAACAACGTGCTACTTACGCGTGATCAACTGTATGTGCTAACGGAAGGCATGTACGATATTTCCACCTGGACTTTAGAATTCAACAAAAATGGTACAGGAACTACTTCGTTGATGGGTGAAACTGGTTCTGGTAAATGGGAACTAGCTGACAAAGGCAAAACAATTATCTTCAGTAAAGGAACGGAAGAAGAATCCAGAGCAAAAATATTGAAGCTGACTGCCTCTGAGCTACACCTTGAGTTTCAGGACAAAGAACTTGAAGAGGAAATGGATGGCAAAGCAGAAATCCATTTTGTTCACTAAGATTAAAACAAGATTCTATAAAAACAGGAAAGCCTCTCCAGTTGGAGAGGCTTTCCTGTTTGAAACTATACATATTTTACTTCAGCACCGCTAGGGTAGCACCGTCACCGCCGCGTTCTTCAACTTCGCTGCCAAGGCTAGCTACCTCGCGCACCGAGTAAAGGTAATCGCGCACCACTTGGCGCAGGATACCGTTGCCACGGCCGTGAATGATCTTGATTTCTGGCATCCCCAGCATAATGGCTTCGTCTGTAAAGTTCATAACTTTGGTTAAAGCATTTTCAGCAAACTCGCCTCGTATGTCTAGGGTAGCGGTAAAATCGGCCATGCGTTGCGTAATGTTCATGCCACGGGTATAGCCATCGCCAGTGTCCATTTTCGATTTCTTTGGCTTCGCTACCTGCCCCTCTACCCTTTCCAGGTTATCTACCTTTACAATGGTTTTTAGGCCGCCAAACATTACCTCGGCTGTTTTACCTTTTATACCTACTAACTGCCCTACCGAGTCCTGCCCAATTAATGCCACATTATCGCCTTCTTTTAAGGCACCAGTTTGGATGCGCTTATGCGCTGGGCGCGGCTCCTCTTTCCGTACTTCCTGTGCAAAAGTTTCCAGCTCTTTACGAGCTTCTTTCGTCTGCTCCTTCTGGGCCTGGTTCTGCTTTATCTGCTGAATAGTGGATTCTATTTTCTGGTTCGCATCCTTCAACAGCAACTTCGCTTTGCCTTTGGCCTCACGCATAATGTCCTGCTTGCTATCTTCAAGGAAGTTTTTCAGGTCCTGGTATTCTTTCACGTTTTTCTTCAGCTTCTGCTCTAAGGCCGTTGCTTCGCGAGTCTTTTTCTCCAGTTCTTGCTTCTCTGTTTCCAGTTCTTCCAGCAGGCGGTCGTAACGGATTTTGTCTTTACCTACCAAGCTGCTCGCTTTATCTACAATATGCTTCGGCAAACCGATCTTACGTGCAATCTCAATCGCGAACGAAGAACCTGGCTTCCCGATCTCCAGTTGGTACAGCGGCTGCAGGTTTTTATGGTCGTAGCGCATGGCGCCGTTTATGATGCCTGCCGTACGCTCGGCATAGTTTTTCAAGTTGGTATAGTGCGTCGTAATCACACCGTAAACTTTGCTGTCGTTCAGTGTCTGCAGCACCGCCTCGGCAATAGCACCGCCCAGCACAGGTTCCGTACCTGTACCAAACTCATCTATCAGCACCAAGCTTTTGTTATCGGCTACCGTCACAAATTTTTTCATGTTGGTGAGGTGCGAACTATAGGTACTCAGGTCGTTCTCAATCGACTGCTCATCCCCGATATCAATAAAAATATCATGGAAGATACCGCCTTCTGAATTATCGCCAGCAGGTATGAGCATACCGCATTGCAGCATGTACTGCACCAGCCCTACCGTTTTCAAGCTAACCGATTTACCACCTGCGTTCGGACCAGAGATGAGCAGAATGCGTTGCTCACGGTTCAACTCCAAATCCATAGGCACAGTAGTTTTGCCAGCTTGCTTATGCGATAGGTACAGCAAAGGGTGCACAGCCTGCTTCCAGCTGATGTGCGGGTACTTGTGCAAAGTTGGTTTAACAGCCTCTACACGGCGCGCGAAAGCTGCTTTAGCCCGAATAAAATCGAGCAGGCCAAGGTACTGATAGGCTTTGCGCAGCTCTGGTATGTGGTGGCGCAGCGTATTCGTTAATCCTGTTAAAATACGTACCAACTCACGGTTATAGGCATTGTGCAGGTCTTTTATATCGTTGTTGAGCTCGAAAATGGCCTCTGGTTCAATATAAACCGTCTGCCCCGTATTCGACTCATCGTGAATCAGACCTTTAAGACGACGCTTATACTCTGTGATAACAGGTATAACTAAACGACCTCCACGTATGGTAGGCTCCGCATCAGCTGGCGTCCAGCCCTCGCTTTTCGCGTGCTTGATGATCGACTGAATCCTGTTCCGTAATATACCCTGCTGCGAAATCAAGTCGCGCTTTAGGCGCTGCAGTTCTGGTGTGGCATCGTCGCGTACGACACCTGCATCATCTACTACTTTATCTAAAGCAGCAATAAGCGAGCGTTCTACAGTAATATTGGCACCCAAAGCTTTCAGCGCCTCATACTTACCTTCTTCTGCACCCGAAATAAAGCGCAGCGAATCGCGGATTGTACGCAACGACATTTTTATCTCGAAGAAAGCAGGTACGTCCAGGTAAGTACCTACAATAGCCGCTCGGTCGAGGTAAGAAGTTACGTCGAAATAATGCTGAAGCGGAATTTCGGCATCCGCCTCTAATAATTGTTTAAACTCTTCTGTTTGTTGCAGCAGTCGCTCCACCAAGTCGTGGCGGTTGAGGAAAGCCATGCGGTTTACGTACTGGCGTCCCAACGGGCTCAGGCAAAGCTCCGAGAGAATCTCCCGCACCTGCGCAAACCCGATTTTTATTTCAAAGTTTTCTGGATAGATCAATGCTTATCGTTTAATTTACTGCAAAATTAGCAATAACTATAACAACTATACAGGGCAGTTTTGTTCGTTTTTGAAGACATAAGATTTAAGACACAGGACATAAAACTTTCTTCAACTTTATAACTTTTTAACCTTCTAACTTTCTAGCTCAAAATGGTTCTTGATAAACTCGCCAACGCCTCCCGCTACTATAGTCTGCACCCGCTGTTTGAGCAGGCTTTCCGCTTTTTACAAGAAACAGATTTAATGGCGATCGCGCTGGGCAACCAGGCAATAGTTGGCAAAGACTTATTTGCTATCATTTCAGAAGGACGCGGTATACCTGAGAAAGACGCGAGGCTGGAAGTACACCGCAAGTACATCGACATCCAGTACGTTATCTCAGGCACCGACCACATGGGCTGGAAAGACCTGGTACAATGCAGCGAACCCAACGACCCTTACAACCCAGAACGCGATGCCGCCTTCTTCCCCGACAAAACAAACAACTGGTTCGATGTACCCGCTGGCTCTTTTACCATCTTCTATCCTGATGATGCTCATGCGGCCATGGCGACCGAAGAAACGGTGCGGAAGGTGGTGCTGAAGATTGCGGTGGAGGCTGGGAGTTGATAAATGAAATAGATGGATATAAGTAATTTCAATACGGTTAAGCAGCATATTTTACTGCCACATTGATTTTACTAGTGCTTGCTACTTTCTACTTAATTTTAATTTCAGAAAGCTTTATCAATTAGTTATGACTAACAAAACACATACCATCGTTCTAGATCATGATGGAGTACTTTATAAGCTTTTTAAATTAATGTATGGACGTGATGGTTCTGTTATGTTGATTTCTCCTTATCATCCATCTAAAGAAGCAATAGTTGGACTATCAACCATAAATTACTCTCTTCAAGAAAAGGATATAAGTATTGAAGAAGCAATAGATGTAGCATCAGTTAAGGATGATAAAAAGAGGCTTAAGCTTACACATCATGCCAGCGGTTTGATTCATATTTCAGGAGAAGGTATCACCTCTGGAATCAATGAAAATGGAAGGCTCAAAGGCATAGGAGTACAAAGTTGGCCATTGGAATATCCAGTTACAGGTCCCGCTTTTGGAATCACCATTTATGGATTTGAACATTTTGATATAGAAAATAATATCAAAAGTGACTTTCATGTTTTCTCTACAAATGCATGTGAAAGACTAGACAATTATAAGGCCTTAGTTATTGAAGGATACTGTTTTCCTGCTCACTATAGACGTTTTGTTAGAACTGATAATAATGGCCAAAAAATAATACACTTAACTCATCCTACTGGCATGGTTATTCCCTTGAGAGTTGCTTTTCCTCCACAAAAATGCAAATGTCAAAGCTTCTTTGGAATAGAATTATATTTTGATGAGGGCCATCCTGATGAACAACACATGCCAAGTTATTTTCTCTCTTCATCTACAGGAAACATTCGCGTTAATGATAAAAACGAGCATTTTGGAGATTCTATCTTTTGTATGTTTCCTAGGCAAAGTCTTCCCGTAAAAAGAAGTTTAAATCGGTTTATTTGAAGTAAAGAAATAGTTAAAGTTTGTAAGAACAAAACAATAATGAATTTATTTTAGAAGGCATTGCATTTACTTAAACACACTGGACAGAATGATACTGCTTTTGCTCTTTCCTAACAAGTCAGCCGTGGCAGCTCCCGCACCAGCTCCGACTCCAGCCTTAACGTTGGATACTGCTGCAGCACATCCAGAAACTCATCATAAAGGTGCATATTATCGGCTATATTTGAGAAGTACGCCACCAGCACATCATTTTCAGGTATACGGATTACGAGGTTGCTGAAGCCGCTGGTGTTGCCGCTCTGGTACATTTCGTTAGTCCCGTCGGCACGCTTAGAGAAAAACCAGCCCATGCCGTAGAACCAGTTATTATTCTCTTCTATCGTATGATATACTTTATTCAGTAGCGGCAGAACATGAAAAGGACCAGGTATAAGCAGCGCCTGGTGCCACTTCTGGTAATCCTGCAGCGAAGTATAGATGCAGCCGTCGCCCATGGTAGCAGTGCAGGTGCCCTGGTCAGCAAAGCGGAACCCTGCTTCTCCACTGGCATAGCCCATGGATCTGTTCGTTATCTGTTTGTATTTTTGGTAAAGCGAAGTGCTTTGCATCTGCAAAGGCTGGAAAATAAGCTGCTGCAGGAAATCAGCATAAGGCAAGTCAGACACCCGCTCCACCACCAGTGCCAGCAGTACAAAACCTGTATTGCTGTACCTGTACTTTGTGCCAGGCGTAAAGAAATTTTCCGTTAAAGGTGCCACCAGTTGCAGTACCTCCTCATCAGTTACCTGTTCCTCCGATGTCTCCTCCACAAAGTTCTCATAATCCTGCAGCCCTGAAGTATGCGTAAGCAAGTGGCGCAGGGTGATTTCGGCACCAACAGGACTAAACTCTGAAAAATATTTCAGCAGCTTATCCTCATAACTTAGCTTCCCCTGTTGTTCCAGCAGTGCCACACACATTGCTGTAAACTGCTTCGAAACAGAGGCCATTCTGAAGGTTGTCTGCGGCGTGATCTGCTGCCCTGTCTCCAAGTTAGCCATGCCAAAGCTCCGCTCATACAGCACTTCTCCTGCCACACTAACCAATACAGTTGCTCCTGGATCGGAGTTGGTATAACGGGCGTTCATAATTTTATCGAGGGAAGAAGTAAGCACGGAGTTCATAAGGGTAGCTGCTGGTTTTTGTTCTGTGGCAAATATAAACATCTAACCGCAGCATCTGTAGATTGCCTGGTTTTCTGAACAGACCTCACAGTGTTTTTCAGACCTGTGAGCGTTTTGGCAACTACGAAGCAATAGCTCTGCTGGCACTAGAATCTCACTGGAACTGCCGTCAATCGTCACATTATTTAACCCACCTCTAACCCCTCCAAGAAGAGGAATTCTGCTTATGATATATCAGGTTCGTAGAAAAAACTCCTGCTTCTTGTGTCCTTTGTCTTGTGACTTTTAAGCTAAAACTTCTCCTCCACACCCAGCCCGAACAGGGCGTAGTCGTACTTTACCGGGTCAGTTGGATCGAAGGTGCGCAGGTGGTCGGTGAGTTCTTCTGCGGTTTGCCAATCCATGCCTTTGCGAGTAATGAGGCCGAGGCGACGAGCCACCCGCTCTACGTGCACATCGCATGGACAAACCAGATCAGCCATTTGCATGGTGTTCCAGATTCCGAAGTCTACGCCGTTGTTGTCGTTACGCACCATCCAGCGCAGGTACATGTTCAGGCGTTTACAGGCCGATTTCCGAGCTGGCGTGGAGATATGCTTACGGGTACGGTGCGGCGCTTCCTCTAAGCTAAAAACCAAATCATGGAAATGCTCAAGTCGCTGTTTCTGTGTCTTTACTTCGTTATGTTCACCTGTGAAAGCCGTTTCTAAGCTCTCGTGCTGTTGGTAGTACTGCTGGAAAAAGAATAGCAAGTATAGCAGATCAGTATCATTGAAGGTGCGGTGCTTAAAGCCAAGGAAGCGCTGCAGGTCCTGCTCCTGGTGGTTCAGAATAAAATCGTGCGGCGTATTATCCATCAAGTCCATCAGTTTGAGGCAGTTGTTGATGATGGTTTTGCGCTGCCCCCAGGCCAGTATGGCCGCAAAAAATCCGCTGATTTCTATGTCTTGCTTTTTAGTAAAGCGATGCGGTATGGAAACAGGATCATTCGGTATGAAATTAGGTTGATTATACTTTTCTACCCGATCATCAAGCAGGGCTTTTATAGCGGCAATATCTTGGTTCATGTATCGCTTGTACGAGGTATGGTAATTCGTTGATGCTGAACTGTACTATAAATCGTGTCATCGTCGACACTCCTTCGGTATTTACTTCCCCAAAATTCGAAGGAAGAAGACTTCTGCATGACCGCTCCGTCCAATCACTTGTGACAATGTAAAATTCAGAACTACGTCTAAATGCAAAGCGCCAGTATTATATATAATACTGGCGCTTTGCATTTGTAACTAAGGGCGTTATGGCATGTAAGAAACTTCTACTGGGGCTTTGCCTCCTGTTACACCTAGTTTCTGATAAGCCTTTTTAGAAAGACGAACAAGTGTTTTGTTATTAGCGTCAGCCTCAGAAAGCTTTCCTATTACGCGCACATACACCACTTGGCCATTTGCAGGGTTTTTTACCTGCATAATGGTGCCCACAGGTGCCGTTTTATGTTGTGCCAGGTATTTGTTCGAGTCCGCTTTAGGATCCAGCACTTCAGCCATCCCGCTCTCTACTATTTTCTTAACTGTTTCTTCTGTTGTACTTTCCTCGTTTTCTACACGTTCTGGAGCAGGTTGAACACTTACAGTTGTTGTGGCAACCGCATTCTCTGCTTTTTCTTCAGCAGTTTTTGGCTTCATTACATCGTCTGGCTCTGGCACATAAACAGGCTGCTTAGTTGGTGTAGCGGCTCCTTTGCCTACAACCAGCTGCGACCCAATGCTGATATTGTTTTCTGTCAAGTAGTTCCACTTTTTCAGGTTCTCTACTGTTACACCGTGCATCTTAGAGATAGAGAAAAGTGTTTGCCTTGGCTCTACGGTATGCAGTTTATTGCCTTTATCGTCTACAGTAAAAGTGCGGCTACTTGCAGTTGGTACTGTTTTATCGGGCAAAGCAGCTACAGGTGTAGCCTTTGCCGTAGAAGCGACTGCTTTCGGCACATAGCTCTTCCTTGGGATGAGTACTATCTGACCAATATTAATCGTGTTCTGAACAATAGGATTAGCTTCCACTATTTTCGACACAGGCACTCCGTACTTCCTGGACAGGGCATAAAGCGTTTCTTTAGGCTCTACCCTATGCTGCACAAATATCTTCCCGTTCTTACGCTCCACTCCAATGGAATCTCTTACAGCAGAAACACCAAAGGCTGAGGCAGAAAAGGAAAGCAGGGGTGCCACAAAAAAGGTGAAAAATAAAACTCGTACCATGGCTAAATAATTCTATGTAAGAAGTCGATGAATTCTTAAAATGTTTCTGTCTTGAATAAAGATCAAATCGTGCCTAAAGATAAGAAAAGTATCTGAACCAATGCCACTTAAACTTGTACCGATATTCTCCTTTAAGAGCAGTTCTCCATCAAAACTGAAAACGGCTAACACGTTGTGCAGCTTGTTAGTTGCATCCGCTGTGTAATAACTTATAATGATATTCTGTTCAATTTCAGCATATTCCATACCATTCACAGCCTTATCACCAAGCTCCTGCTCTATAAACTCCTGCACCTGCTCAAAGTATGCGTCCTGCTCCAGGTATAGCACAGGGAACATGCAGTTTTTATAGCGACTAGGGCTAAAAGCCTCGACAGCAGCCATTGCTTCTGGCTGGGCTATGTTGGCTACAGCTGCTGTTCCTGCTTTAGCCGACAGTAACTGAAAGCCCTCTTCGGGATGACTCGCAGGGAAAGCATAAATACCCGCTTCTCCTATCCCATAAAATGCAAGCTCCTGCTGCTCCCAAACGATAGCAGCAGTTTCTGCGTCTATAGTGATAATACCCTTATGCTGGCCAAGCTTTCTGTCGCCATAGCCATGCAGGTAAACAAGTCCGTCGTGTGCATCTTCTAACCCTTGCCACCACAGCAGGTTTTGCCGAAGCTCCAGTTTTTGCAAAGTATAAGTTGCATAGTTAAAGCTGAAAAAGGTTGTTAGCAATGCATCAGCATCACGCACCTCTAAGGCCAGCCGATCCGAAACAGAATCTAGCCGCATACGCCACACAGGCGCGCCAAAATCGTATTTAAATAGTAAGGGAAGTATAAGCGCTTATTTTTTTGTATCTTATCCTGAATTCAGACGCAATTTATGAAAACTCATGTAAAGCCAGGCCATCTGCTACAACTGTTCTTCCTGTTTTTAGCTATGGCCTTACCATATTTAGTGCAGGCACAGCAACAGCGCCCAAAAGTATTTGTGATGGAAGTAAAATCGGAGATAGACCCAAGAACCAACCGCTATACCGAACTGGCTTTTGACCAAGCAACGGAAGCAGATGCCGACCATGTACTGCTCGTGCTGGATACGTTTGGAGGTGCCTTGAACGATGCCGACGAAATCCGCACCAGAATTCTGGAGTATCCGAAGCCTGTTTATGTCTTCATCAATAAAGATGCCGCCTCGGCTGGGGCACTTATTTCCCTTGCCTGCGATAGTATTTATATGGCTCCAGGCGCGAACATTGGTGCCGCAACCGTTGTAGATGCCAGCGGAACAGCTGCCCCTGGAAAATACCAAAGCTATATGCGCTCTATTATGCGCTCCACAGCAGAGGCAAACGGACGTAATCCGCATTTGGCAGAGGCCATGGTAGAGGCTAGTGTAGACAGTACGCTCTCGGCTGGCCAGGTACTTACGCTTACTAGTACCGAAGCCATTCGCTATGGTTTTTGCGAAGGTATAGCCACTGACGTTGATGGTGTGCTTGCCAAGCTTAATTTACAAGATGCCGAAGTTCTTCGCTTCAACTTAAGTACAGCCGACAAGATTATCGACTTTTTCCTGAACCCCTTTGTAAGCGGTATCCTGTTGTTGGTTGTGTTAGGTGGTTTATATTTCGAGTTGCAGACACCAGGAATCGGCTTCCCGCTGGCAGCGGCTTTTGTAGCTGGAATCCTGTACTTAACGCCCTACTACTTGAACGGCCTGGCCGAGAACTGGGAAATACTTCTTTTCGTTGTGGGTATTCTGCTTATTGCTGTAGAACTGTTTGTTATCCCTGGCTTTGGTATTACAGGCATAAGCGGTATCATTCTGGTTTTCCTGTCGCTTGTGCTGATTATGGTAAACAACCAGGCGCTCGACTTTACTTTTGTAGCCTCTGAGCAACTGATGAAAAGCTTGTCTTCTATCGTGATTGGAATGGTGGGTGCCGTTGTGCTTATTGCTCTTACCTGGGACCGCATGCTAAACAGCGATGCCATGAAACGATTGGTTTTGAAAGATACCTTCCGCAACGAAGAAGGCTATAGAGTGGGTAACACTGCAGCACATCTGATTGGTAAAGCAGGTATAGCACATACCCGCATGTCGCCGACTGGCCGTGTTATGATTGAAAATACCCTCTACGATGCGCAAGCCCGCGACGGCTATATTGAACCTGGTGAAACTGTGGTGGTGATAGACCAAAGCACGTTCTCGCTTCGGGTTAAGAAAGTATAGTTTGCAGAATTGCTTGTGGAGGCCCATCTTTACAGCCGAAATTAGCAGAACAGATATGGATATTCTTGGCATCATACCCGCTCGTTACGCCAGTACACGTTTCCCTGGCAAACCACTCGTAGACATACAAGGTAAAAGTATGATTCAACGGGTGTATGAGCAGGCAAAGCAGGCGCAGAGTTTAGCGGAAGTGCTTGTTGCCACGGACGATGAACGTATACTAAACCATGTGCAAGGTTTTGGAGGAAAGGCTATACTTACTGCTGAGCATCACCAAAGTGGCACCGACCGTTGTTACGAAGCTCTTCGTCTGCACGGCCATCCGTTCAGTCACGTGATCAATATTCAGGGAGATGAACCTTTTATTAAGCCAGAGCAGATAGATTTACTGGCCTCATGCCTAAAAAACTCTGATGCGCAGTTGGCAACGCTGATTAAAAAAGTGAATAACGCTGAGGAGCTATTTAACCCAAACTCCCCTAAAGTTGTTGTAAATAAAGCCAACGAAGCAATATACTTTAGTCGGCAGCCTATCCCCTACTGCCGCAATATTCCGAACGATATTTGGCACCAGCAACATACCTACTATAAGCACATCGGCATTTATGCCTACCGCACCGATGTGCTGGAGCAGATCACTCAACTGCCGCCTTCGCCCCTGGAGCTGGCAGAGTCGCTTGAACAACTCCGCTGGATAGAAAACGGCTTCCGCATATTAACAGCCGTTACAGAATTCGAAACATTCGGGATTGATACACCAGAAGACCTTGAGAAAGTCAAAGATTTGTAGAGTTAAGAAATTACTTGTTTTTAACATGCTTTGATTCGCTAAATCCCTAACTTCTTAACTCTCTAACCCTTCAACTTTCTAACTCCGATCATCCTCCCGCTTTTTTAGCTTTGTAGCCTGCAGCAGTTAATACTTGTAGTACTTTGTCGCGGAAGTCGCCTTGGATTAGGATTTCACCGTCTTTGGCTGAACCGCCTACGCCGCATTTGCTTTTCAGCATTTTGCCCAGTTCTTTCAGGTCATCGTCTGTGCCCACAAAGCCTGCTACTAACGTCACCTGCTTGCCCCCTCTAGATTTTTTATCGAGCATCACTTTTAAGTTCTGCTGTTGTGGCGGCAGCGTCTCCACCTGCTGCTCGTTTTCGTATTCGTAGTTAAAATCAGAACTAGTGGAGTAAACAACTCCTTGTCTTCCTTTTTTATTTTTATCACTCATAACCTCTTTTCTTAAAATTATCTTAACCGCAGGTGTCTAGTCATATTCTAAACTGTTAACACTCCTCCAAATTGAACCTCTGCCTGATGAAGAGAATTTTAACTTTTACTTTTCTACGCAGGCACCACTACCTTCAGCGACATTGGGAACAAAGAAACATTAAACTCCGATGCTTTACCCAGAAATTCTCCGTCAGCATGATACATCATCTCCTCCTCTGCTACTACCTTCACCTCGTTAGTCGTAAAATATTCGGCACTATCAGCATGAGCTACTTGCTTCGTGAGCATACAATAGCTCAAGTTCAACGCTTTTATAAAATCCAGCTGCCTAACAAGGCATACATCCAACAGACCATCTTTTATATCGGCCATGGGTGCAATGTAAGCGTTGTTTCCGTATTGGGCTGCATTGGCAAAGGCCATCACAAAGCAGTCGGTGCTTGTAGTGTTTCCGTTAATGGTTAGTTTAACAGGTAAATGCTTATAGTTACGTACTTCTTTCAGAATCAGCTCTACATAGGTTTTCAGCCCTCGCTTCTTATTACCAGCAAACACAGAACTGATGTAGGCATCAAAACCAACTCCAGCCGTAGTAAAAAAAGGATGATCATTGATAAGGCCGCTATCAATCTTGGTGGTATGTCCCTTATTGATTACCCTCAAAGCTCCTTTTATGCCCATGGGGATTAGCAAGTGGCGCGCCAGGCCATTACCTGAACCTTTTGGAAGAATAGAAAGCGCTGTTTCTGTGTTGAGAATGCCACGCGCTACCTCGTTTACTGTACCATCTCCGCCAACAGCAACCACCACAGCGCATCCTTCTTCAGCTGCTTGTTTGGCCAGCATAGGCGCATGCCCAGCATAAGCTGTGTACACAATATCGTGGTTATACTTTGTATGGTCGAGGTGCAGCTTGATGATTGCAGCAACATCCATACGGCTGCTAGTCCCAGATTTCGGATTGATGATAAATCTGATGTGAGGAAGTTTTGCCATGCAATGTGGTATAGTGCTGTCACACAAAATTAAGCCTTTCCTCAAAATAAAAAAGCCAGATGCAAAAGAGCATTTGGCCTTAATTGTGCAATTTCCGCTACTTTATGTGTAAAGTAAGTACAGGTATGCTTGTGTGGTTTACAAGATCTTCAGCAATACTGCCGCTTAGCAAATGAGCCAAGCCTGTTCGTCCATGTGTAGCCATCATAATCAGATCTGCATTTATATCATGCGCAAAATGGAGTATACCGTCCTCTTCCACCACATCGTTGTAAACATTGCTAGTGTAATTCTGAAAGCCAGCATTGGATGCAAAGCTTTCCAACTTCTTCTTTACATTGCCTGTTGATTCGAAGGCTCCTGGAGTGTTTATGTAAACCAAGTGAAGCTTAGCATTAAATAACTCTTGAAATGCTTTAAACTTTTCAGTAGCCTGACTTATTTCCCGCTTGAAATCAGAAGCAAGTACGATATCTTTCACTTCAAAAGCTCCTGGTTTTTCCTTCACTGTCAGTACGGGGCAAGAGGCTGTTCTTACCACCTTTTCAGTATTGGAGCCCACCAAAAACTCACTTAAGCCGCTAGCGCCTTTCGAGCCCATCACGACTAAATCAACTGCATCTTCCTCAATAGTAAGTTTTACTTTACTTGTAAGCGTGGCAACATCTACCTCCTCCACTACATTTATTCCATCCAGATAAGCAGAGTTCTTAAGCTCTTGCATTTGCGCTTTGGTTCGCTCTATAAGCTTCAGCGTAAAAACATGATCCATCGTATTAGGGGCTGTCGTTGTTATATCGCCTGTTGCACTAAAATTAGTACCATAAGGAATTTCCACAACATGCAGTAGCTTAATAGTTGCTCCAGTTTTACGGGCTATATTGACGGCAACTTCAAGCGCATATTGAGCTTGTTCAGAAAAATCGGTTGGAACGAGGATTCTTTTCATATAGTAGAATTTGAAGGAAATAGATTTCTTTATAAAAGTATGTATACTGATTCTATAAGAATATGATATATATCATTTAGCTATTATCTATAGAGATAGGCACAACAACCATTATCTGCTACCACAGCATAAAAAAAGACCTAAAACAAAAAGCCCACTAAAAAGTGGGCTTTGCAAATGTATAGGTAAGAAAATCTTAAGCTGCTTCTTAGCCAATTTTGGCAATAAGGTCAGCAGCACGGTTAGAGTAACCAGTCTCGTTGTCATACCAGCCTACTACTTTCACCAACGTACCGTTAGCAGAAGTCATTTCAGCATCGAATATGCAAGAGTGCGTGTTACCAACAATGTCAACAGAAACGATTGGATCTTCTGTATATTCCAGAACACCTTTCATCTCGCCTTCAGCCGCCTTTTTGATAGCCGCATTAATTTCTTCTTTTGTTGCTTCTTTTTTCAGAACGCAAGTAAGGTCTGTAAGTGAACCAGTAGGAATTGGAACACGCATTGCAACGCCATCCAATTTACCCTGAAGGTGCGGCAGCACAAGACCTACTGCTTTTGCAGCACCTGTAGATGTAGGCACAATAGAAAGTGCAGCTGCACGAGCTCTTCTTAAGTCGCTGTGAGGACCGTCCTGCAGGTTCTGGTCAGCAGTATAAGCATGCACTGTTGTGATATATCCTTTCTCAATTCCAAAAGCGTCATCTAACACTTTAGCCATTGGGGCAAGGCAGTTAGTAGTACAAGAAGCATTAGAAACGATAGTTTCTTCGCCAGTAAGTGTGTCTTCGTTTACACCAAGTACAACTGTTGGTACATTACCTTTAGCAGGTGCAGAAATAACTACTTTTCTAGCGCCAGCCTCTAAGTGACCGCCAGCACCTTTCTCGTCTACGAAACGACCAGTAGATTCTAACACAACGTCTACACCAAGCTTGCCCCAAGGCAGGTTCTTCGGCTCACGCTCCGCAGTAATCTGAATTTCTGTTCCGTTAACAACTATACCGTTGTCGGTAGCCTCTACCGTACCGTTAAACTTGCCGTGTACTGAGTCATACTTCAGCAGGTGTGCCAGCGTTTTAGTGTTGGTTAGGTCGTTGATAGCTACAACTTCTATATTCTCCTTCTCAAGCAGAGCTCTAAAAGTTAATCTGCCGATTCGGCCAAAGCCGTTAATTGCAACTTTAGTTTTAGACATGGTATCTAGTTTAGTGGGTTTATTTTTACTGCCGCAAATTTACAATTACCATAGTGGAAAACCAATATTTATTTTTTATACTGATGATGAACCACTTAATTCTTTTTACGAAAAAATTATAGCAAAATGTTTTGCTTCTTTCAAATGAGCCGTATCTTTGCACCGTCGAAACACAAAAAGACAAGCCAATTACAAAATGGCCCGTTCGTCTAGGGGTTAGGACGCTAGATTTTCATTCTAGTAACAGGGGTTCGATTCCCCTACGGGCTACTTGAAAGGCCCTCAGCAGCAGCTGAGGGCCTTTTTTTATTTTCTTCGGACACTATTCGGACACTAAAGCCGCACAACATTATCCTACACTCCGCATAAGAAGACTGGTTTGACTCTCAACTGGAGCTAATGCACCCGTCCTTATCCTTTTGCCTACTAGCTCTACCTGCTCCTATGCTGTTAGCCTCCTCCCAATTATCTATACTTTGAGGTACACGTTAAAAGTAAACTCGCACAATAGCTCGATTGTATCATCAACTCGTCTCATTATTCAGAATATAAGTTTTATTTGTGAGACGGCAATTATGGACATACTGTATAAAGAGCTTATATACTGCTTCATAGTATCGTTTTAACAGGGGTTTTTATGAGACTGGAAATTTCAGGCCTAGACAGTTTATGTGAAAGCTTGAGAAGGGTTTAGCATCGAAACCTGTTATCTTATATCAGGACAAGACTTATTGATATTTATTTATAAAAGTTTTAACTTTTACTACCAGGTTACCGTTTTCGCTAATGTTTTATCAATGATAAGGTTGTCTATGGAAAATGATTTCTCGAGCCCTGCAAGAGACATTCGGTTTCATTCTTTATTCGAGAATACCCCTGAGCTGATTCTGTATCAGAACGAAGAGTCCACTATACTGGATGCTAACCCTGCCTTTCTAAAGCTGGTTCAGGAACCAAAGGAAAATGTAATTAACCGAAACTACAATGAGTTTCTGTCTGAAGATGTTCAGCTCCTTTACGAAGAAAAACTCAAAGAAGCATTCACAGGCAAAACAGTTAGGTTTGATCTTTATACCCCTCAGGGGAACTCTGCTCCCCGACACTGGGATGTAGTAAAAATACCGGTGTCGGAGAATGAAAAAGTGGTAGGGGTGCATATGATTGCAAGGGACATTACAGAAAAAATGCAGGCGCAGGAGGAAATACTGGAGAAGAACAAAGATTTACAGCAGTTCACTTATGTGGTCTCTCACAACCTGCGTAGCCCCTTGACCAATGCCTTAGGCTTAGTAGAAGTGCTGGAAATTTCAGACCCAGGCTCTTCTGACTTTGAATCCACACTGACACACTTGGGAACCAGCCTTAGACAGCTTGATCAGGTCGTTCGTGATATAAATACTATTTTGTCAATACGTGACAAGCAAGACCTCGTGCAAAATGAATCCGTTCCGCTAGCCCAAGTCGTTCATCAAGCCGTTCAAAACTTTCAAGAAGCTCTTCATGATAGCGGTGGAACTGCACGGGTGGCCATCCCTGAGGGTATTCAAGTATTGGGGAACAGGGCCTATCTTTACAGCATATTCTTTAACCTACTTTCCAATGCGATAAAGTTCCGTTCGGAGCAGCGGCCGTTGCAGGTAGATATAACTTTAGCAGTTAAGGACAGTCAAACTAAGGAGATTTCGTTTGCTGATAACGGCTCAGGAATTGATCTTGATAAGGCAGGCGTGGATATGTTCAAGCTTTACAAGCGGTTCCATCCACAACATTCCGGCCGTGGCCTGGGCTTGTATCTGGTCAAGGCTCATGTGGAGAGCATCGGAGGCCAAATAGAGGTAAGCAGCAGGCCCAATGAAGGGACAATTTTTAAGGTTTCACTACAATAACTCAGCTACTTGTGAATTTTGTACTAATCGATGATGAGCTAATTACTTTGTTTTTATACAAAAAGCTTTTCCAACTTGAGGGTCTTTCCGATGAAGTAATTGCCTTTGATGACCCTGAGAAAGCCCTGGAGTTTCTCCAACAACAAATATCTTCCGGTCAGGTCCCCCAAGTCATTTTCGTAGATCTGAATATGCCTAAAATTTCAGGATGGGACCTTTTAGGGGCTCTCGAACCATATAAAGTGCAACTACAAGCAAAATGCCTCATTTACCTGTTAACCTCATCGCTGGACCCTTCAGACATATCGCGGGCAAAGGAGCATCCACAGGTGACAGAACTGATTCACAAACCCCTTGATAGGCACATCATACATAAAGTTCAGGAAAATATGAGGGGAAGTCGCTGAGAACATCAATTAGTTCAGGTTCTGTGGTAACTAAAAGATGTATTCACCACCATTTTTATACCTGCAATTTTCTCGTCTGGTTCCTTCGGGTTAGTGATATGCCACGAGGGATACATCCGTTTCAGCAGGGTCATGTCAGAGCCGCCCCTTCGTCTTGCTCGCCTTCCTGATCTGGAGGTGAAAGCCCTCGATGGCCTTGGTGAACACAATTTCAGTTTCATGCCCATCCTTCGCTATCGCTTCAGGCTTCGCATGCAAGCGGATGGCCATTGACCTCTCCTATGTGAGGGGATCAGTGAAAGAGGTAATAGATGAATTGGAAGTGATCCTGACCGGCTAAGCAAGTGGCGGCAGAAAGACAGCTCACCAGTAAGGTCTACCGATGGGCTTCTAACCTAATTTTGTAAGGCAAGTATATTAGCAAACCTGATTAACGCACTATATAATATTAAACCGGCATGGCAAAGGCAGATAAACCTCTTGAGTCCTATTTTCCCAATGTAGTTTCCAAAGTCAAAGGCTTCGCTATCTATATGTTGGACAAGGATGGAGTAATTCTTACATGGAACCCTGGGTGTGAACTTATGAAAGGTTACAAAGCAGAAGAAGTAATTGGTCAAAACTACAGCATGCTTTTTCCCAGTTTCCTGAGAGATAAACATTTGCCTGAAAAGGAGATAGCGATAGCAAAAGAAAATGGCCGGTATGAGACAGAGAACTGGAGAAGGCCTAAAAGCGGGGAGCTTTTCTGGGCGTTTGTGGTGCTGACTAAGATTACAGATGACAGCGGAAAGTTTGTAGGTTTTGTGAAGATAACCCAGGACCAGTCTGAGAAAAAGAAGCTGCATGACCAGTTGCAGAGTAAGATAGAAGATTTCAAGAGGATGAATACCGACCTCAACAACTTCGCTTATACTGCCTCGCACGACCTGAAGGCCCCCATCAACAACATAGAGGGACTCTCCCTGCTGCTGAAGAGTGAACTTGAAAACAGGGTAAATAATGACGGGATCTCAAAGATCGTGGAGCTGATGCACCAATCTGCCCTGAAGTTCAAGGTTGTAATTACCGACATGGCCAGGGCCGCTCAAGAGGAGAGTGAGCATTACACCTACCAGTCCTTTAAGGATGTGGTAGATGATATTAAGCTCTTACTGAGCAATGACATTAAAACCGTGCAGGCTGTCTTCCATGAAGACTATGCCGAGGCCCCCTTTGTCAGGTATCCGACAAAGCATATCCGCAGTATTCTGCAGAACCTAATTACAAATGCCATCAAGTATAAGTCTCCAAAAAGAAAGCCAGAAATCACCATCAAAACGACTCTAACCGAAGGGTACACACTGCTGGAGGTGGCTGACAATGGCATGGGCATAGAAGAGGAAGATAAGAAACGGATTTTCTCAATGTACCAGAGAGTGGACAATGACACTGTAGTGGAAGGGACAGGAGTAGGCTTAGGGCTGGTTGCTAAACTAGTAGAGGGCAACCACGGGAAAATTGAAGTTGAAAGTAAGGTAGGGAAAGGAAGTAAATTCAAGATATTCCTCAGATAAAAAGCCTGTTAGTCTTTTATGAAGGCTGTAAGCAGCCAGGCAAATTCTCTTGCTAATTTATTTATATAGAATGTACTATAATAGTTTTTAGAGGCTGTAATTGAAGCTACATAACCTTTTGCTAAAGCCTTTCATATGTGCTGAATCTGGGTAGGTCGTCTGTTTTATAATTTCTCATAAGTAAAACAAAGGGTTCTACCTGAATCTTGAAACTATTGAGTTTATTGCCCCTCCCCCGTCTGTATATACTTATCAAGAGCATCAAGATCTTTGTGGAAAAGTTAGATAATTCAACCCTTCGGGCTACAAAAAAGGCCTTCAGTTAACGCTGAAGGCCTTTTTTGTTTAGCTTCGGACACTATTTGAACACTAAAGCCGCACATCATTATCCTGACTCGTCCTGAAATCGCAGATCAGCTGTAACAAAGTGTTACATGCTGTTACACCTAACTCACTGAAAATTAGGATGTCACAAGCCGCGCATCGCTATTCCGCCGATACCGTCATCAGCCCAATAGGTTGAACAAGAGATAAAATTTAATTAAGGGTTACGGATTGGTGCTTTAGGTGGTGGTGCATTTAACCCAACCCGTGTCATTTCGCCCCAACTCTTTTTTTTCCTTAAATAGTCTATAATTCCTTTCATAGAAGACCATACCACAAAGGGGTGAAATAGGACTGGCTCTAAGAGAGCAGTTAAAATAAGCTTTCCTAAATCACCAGGTTCTTTATATTGGTTAAAAGTAATTACTTCCATCAAGATAGCAAAAATCGAAAACAGCCAGCCAAAAATTAAGATAAAGGATGTCAATCCCAGGAAAAAGGGCCAGTTAATCATGCCCATTACAGCAAAAATAACAAAGAGCAAAAACCCGCAAAACTCTATAACTGTAGCCAGAAATTCAAAGAAAAACCAGTAGGGGTAGCTAAATATCCCTAATATGCCATAGCGGGGATTAAGAAAGAGGTTACGGTGTATCTTCAATGTCTCAATAGTACCTCGCATCCAGCGGTTTCTTTGTCGTCCCAATATTTTGTAGGAAACTGGTGCTTCGGTCCAACATAAAGGGTCTGGAATAAAGGCAACTTTGTAGGGTAACTTCCGATCTGCCATATAGCGCCGCATCCTCACTACCAACTCCATGTCCTCACCTACAGTGTTATGGTCGTAACCGCCAGCATCTATGGCAATTTGCCGGTCAAAAGCCCCAAAGGCACCTGAGATCAATATCAAGCCGTTCAATCGACTCCAGGCCATTCGGCCTAGCAAGAAGGCCCGAATATATTCTAAAGCCTGCACCCGCGGCAAAAACTTCTTGGGTAAGTTTACTTTAATTAATTTCCCATTTTCAAAAATACAGGAGTTTGCGATCCGCACCACTCCTCCGGTAGCAATAACCTTTTGCCCCGTTTCCTCCATAAAAGGTTTTATAAGTTTTAAGAGGGCGTCCTGTTCCAAGATACAATCTACATCTATACAAACAAGGTATTGGTTACTGGCCAGATTAATACCAGTATTTAAAGCATCTGCCTTGCCACCGTTTTCTTTATCAATCACCAATAATTTACTATAAACAGGATTGGTGCTTTTATAGATGGCTTTAACCTGTTTGGTAGCTATTCTTTGGTTATAGGATGTCTCGATTGGGCGCAGTTGATAGGCAGCTATAAGTTTAGCCATTGAATCGTCTTTGCTGCCATCGTTTATCACAATCAACTCCAGATGGTTGTAGTAGATGCTTAGGAGCGAGCGGACATTTTCAATAATGTTGGCTCCTTCATTATAGGCTGGTGCCAGTATACTTACAGTGGGTGCATAAGGGGAAGAGGCCAGCAAGCTGTAATTGGTTAAACGGCTTTTCCGTAAATAAGTGATTGCTTCAGAAATAGCAAAGGATCCTAAAAAGATATAACATCCTAGCAAGGCGATAGAATATAACAGCATGCCATAGCTAAAAAAATCGTAAAGAAATGTCATTTAATTTCTTTGTTGCCTTTTTGAAAATAGGATAATAGAAATTTAGAAATTTTCCTGTAGTTGTTTTTGGAAAATAACTTTATTGGCCGCCAACCTTACATCAACATCTTCTGTTAGAGCTAGTTCCTTTAAAAAATAGGGGTCTACTTTTTCGTCAGACCTAATAAATTCAGCAAGGATGGCTAATTGTAAGTATTTGTTTGGTTCAGCGAAAAACACCTGCTGCAATGCCTGGGTAGAAGAATCGGAAGGGATTTCTCCTAAACAGCTAATGGCCTGGCGACGGATTACTTCTTCAGGGTGCCCTAGGCAGGCAATTACCATATGCTGATAGTTACTGGCATGCTGTTCGCCAATTAGCTTTAGCGTAAACTGCACCACACTTGCGTTAGCTGACTGTAACCAGGTACAAACAATTTCTTCGGCGGGAAGAGGGTGGTTGGCTAAGAAGCCTAGAAGCTTTAGTTGGTGCCACTGGGTTAAGGAATACCGCATGTTTTCAAAAAAGCGTAAGCCCTCATATTGGTGGAAACACACCATTGCTATTTGGGCTTCCATACGAACCTCTGGGTGCGGGTGATTTGTTAAAAGCAGGATGTCATGGCTATAAACCATTTGGTTCATCATGGCTAGTTCCTGAATTCCTTTAACCTTATCATACCATATAGTACTTTGCAAGCTTTGGACAGATAATTTATCTAACTCCAGCTGTACATAAAGTTGTTCAATATTTTGCCCTGGCTGGCCACTTAAACTACTTTTTAATCGCTTAAGCTCCTGTAGCAATTCCATTTTTGCAAATGGTTTTTGCAACAAGTTACTAACAGGCCTTGGCACATCAAATGCCAGATGGTTCTCTTTTTGCTCTTCTAAAATAATATCTACCAGCCATTCCTGAAGGGCTTGCTGTATAAAGTATTGTTTCTTAACCTGGTATTTTTTCCTGAGAAGAAGAATTACCATATAAAAAACAAGTAATAAGATTGTCCCCGTAAAACAGCCAACAGCTATATAAAAATGCTTTGGCTGGACCAGGTTTCCGATTTTAAATAATACTAGAAAGGCTATAGTTATCTGCAATTGTAGCGCGTGTTAGTCGGTTGATTATTAACTCTGCAATGCAAAGCGCCTGACCCGCAAGGCCAGCTCATTCGGACTGAAAGGTTTCGTGATATAATCATCAGCCCCTAAGTTGAAGGCTTCTACCACGACATTTTCCTGTCCCATCGTAGACAAAACAATCACTGGCACTGGCTTACTTAGTTTCTTGACCAGGCTTAAACTTCTAAGCCCGATACAAAAGGCATCATTATATCGGTTATTACCAGGTGAAAATCGTTTTTTTGTATTAGTTCTGATGCCTCCTGGCCATTGCTTGCCGTGGATACCTCATGGCCATCTTTCTTAAGACGCATCTGCATGGTGGCTAAGGTTATTGGTTCATCTTCGGCAATTAAAATTTTCATACTATATATCTTTGTGCCTCCAGAATAGAAAGCTGTTCATTTATTTCTTGCTCAATGGCTGGAAAGATTTCTGTATATAGATTCTGACACAAGTTTACCTGATCAGCGACTGCCTTCAGATCGTGATCTGCTTGGACGGTTTCTTCCATTAAGAGCAGCATCTGATAAATTTCTGGTATACCCACCGAAGACAGGCTGCCTTTGATCTTATGGGTTTTTTCCAGAAATTCTTCCCAATTACCAGAGGTGGTTAAGGTACTTAACTCAGAAAGGTAGCTTGGCATTTTACCTTTAAAAAGGTTGAAGACTTGCTGAATTGCCTCCGTATCTTCTAATTCCAGCAAATGGCTTATATCAAATGCCAAAGCCAGTCTTTCTTCTTTTACCGGTATTGAAGTGGTTGGTAAATCAACAAACTGGTGTTCGGTGGAGTCTGACAGAAACTGTTCGAGGGTTCGGGCCAGGTCAGTCATGGAAAACGGCTTGGCCATATAATCCGAAGCCCCGATTTCCATGCACCGGTCTCTTTCGTTGCGAAGTACGCTGGCAGTTAAGACTACGATTGGTGTTTCCAGGTGAAGCTTTTGCCGCATATAAGCGGTAGCCTCAAATCCATTCATGATAGGCATGCGCAAATCCATAAAAATGATATCGTATCGGTTGCCCTTCTCTAAATCATTTATTGCTTCCTGACCATTATTTACAATAGAAATATCTAATTGATGTTGTTTTAGAGTAGATGCCAGCACCGCCTGGTTTATATCATTATCTTCTACAATTAAGGCTCTTTTACTACTGTATTTCTTTTTGATAGCAACTGGCGTATTGTTATGATATGGCATAACTACATGTACATCCTTGGAAATTTTATAGGGTAACTGAAGTATAAAGCTTGTACCCACACCTTTCTTGCTTTCAACAGTAATATCACCCCCCTGCATCTGGATGAGCCTTTTAGTTATGGCTAAGCCTAAACCAGTACCTCCGTACTTACTCGATATGTCAGTAGAAGCTTGGGAAAAATTATCAAAAATATAATTAAGGTTACCTTCTTCAATACCAATTCCAGAGTCGCTTACCAAAAATTCCACTACAACATCGTCTTCGGTTTCACTTAGCAGCAAAGCCTCTAGTCGAACAAAGCCTTTGTCGGTAAACTTTATAGAATTACTCAGCAGGTTATTCAGAATCTGGTTTAACCGGTGAGGGTCACCGGTTAACACACGGGGTATAAAAGGATCGATGGATACAGCTAATCTAATGCCTTTTTCTTTGGCCCGTTCTTTAAATAATAAAGCGGTGCCAGTAACAGACTCATTAAAATCAAAATTAATATTTTCTATGGTGAGCATACCCGCTTTTATTTTAGACAGATCAAGAATATCGTTTACTAAATTTAAAAGGGTGTCAGAAGAACGTTTAATAATATTTAACCGGCCATGCTGGTCAGGTTGCAAGGATGATGACGTTAATAAAAGGTTTACCATTCCTACAATGCCATTCATGGGGGTTCGTAATTCGTGGCTCATATTAGCAAGGAATTGTTCCTGTAGGTGTTCGGCGTTTTCGCGAGCCTTTACAAGCTGCTGTTCATGTTGAACTTGCTCGGTAATGTCTTTGCATAAAGTACAGATACCGAAGAACTTCTTTTTTCGGTCATAAAGCGGAAACTTGATCACTTCCATTTCCAGAATTTTACCCTCCTGCAGCCTTATCTGTTGCTTAAACTCTTTTGACTTGATTTCACCATCCTCTACATTGCCGTCATTAACACCGAACTCAGCCCTGGCCAAATCATCATCAAACATTGCTTTTAATTGCAGGCTTATTTCATTGTTTCTATCTAGGTCAAACAGGTTTAAAAAAGCTTTATTCGAAAAGATATGTTTACCTTCCATATCTTTTATCAATATTGCCTGTGGCGAATAATCTAGAATGGCTTTAAAGCGGTACTGGAACTCTTCTTTATCGGACTGAGCAATTTTTACGGCTGCTTCTATTCTTTTCCTTTCGGTGATGTTCTTAGAAGCACAGCAAATACCGATGATGTTACTATCATCGTCTCTTACTGGGAAATAACTCGAATAATAGTTTTCATCGCCTTCCGGCATTTCGAATACCCGCTCAGTTTCCCAATTATCTCCAGCTAGTACCTTTTGGTAAATAGCTTTTAATCCATCGCTCAACTCAGGTTCAAATAAATCCGGGAAACAATCTCCTAGCCTGCAATCAATGCCATAAGTTTTTTTAGCTAAGACATGGGCATGTTCATTTAATAGTAACAAGTTCAGGTTTAGGTCCAGTAAATACATTGCTTCCTGGGTGCTGGACATAATTGCCTTAAGATTCTTTTCCGACTGTTTTAGCTGAATTTCCCTTAATTTTCTTTGCGTAATATCCCGTACACTGCAAACTATGATAGTCCCTTTATGAGATTTCAGCAGGTTTAATCGTAAGTCTGCCGGAAACTCTTCCTGATTTTTCCGGATGACAATCAACTCACGGCTATTATCGATTGTTTTTTGTTCGGAAGGATTGGCAAAAAATGCTTCGCGTCTGTTTATATGAGCAGCATGCTCATCCGCTGGCAGTAAAATTTGGATGTCCATCCCCAGGATTTCATCCTGAGTGTACCCAAATATGTCTTCTGCCTTTTTATTAAACAATAAAATTGTTCCTTCAGAATTAAATCCAACCATACCGTCTGGAGTTGCCTCCAGGAGGGAATCAGAAAAAGTTTTTTCTATAAGCAGATTCTCTTGGGCCAGTTTGTTTTGGGTTATATCCCTAATAGCCCCGATCATCCGATAGCCAAGGTTGTTTTCATCCCGGATTAAGATTCCGCGGTCGGTACAATAAGCAAAGCTTCCATCAGCTTTCTTGTACCGGTATTCCTGTTGCCAAGTAGCCTCACCGCTTTGCAAAAAAGCTTCCAAGTCATTAACTACCCTATCCCGGTCTTCGGGATGTAAATGATCTATCCATTGTTTATAACTTTCCCTGCTATTCTCTATTTCGTGGCCAAACAAGGTTTTCATATTGTCGCCCCAGAATAATTCATTGGTTATAAGATCCCAGTCCCAAATGCCATCATAAGACACTTTAGATAATGTTTCCCACCGGTGGTTACTAATCTTTAAAGCTAATTCTGCTTTAACTTTTTCAGTTACGTCGTTGGCTTCAACAATTAAGCTGGGTATGTTGTCGTATACAATATGGTGGGCTGAAACCTCTACCTTGATTTGGGTGCCATCCTTCTTTAAGTGATTCCACAAACCATACCGCATTATACTTTTCTGAGTTTTTGCCTTATTCAGGGTTTCTTCTAAATAAGCAGCCTCCTCGGCTGGCCTCAAATCTCTGGCATGCAATTTTATGAATTCGTCTCTGGAGTAACCATAATGATTGATGGCACTTTCATTTACATCCAGAATCTCAAGGGTTTCCAGATTATAGATCCATTTTGGTAAGGGTGCCTGGTAAAATAGAAGTTTATATTTTTCTTCTGAAGCCTGTAAATCATGTTCAAACTTACGTTGCTCCGTTACATCCTGAGCTGTACCGTATAGGCGTATTACCTCATTGGATGCGTTCAAAGCACATTTCCCGATAACACTTATTACTCTGTGGTTGCCCTTTCCTGTGTTTATGCGGTAATCGGCAGAAAAGGGCTCTCCGTCATTTATGGCTTTTTGTGTTATTTGAATGGCAACATCCCTGTCAGCCTCATTAACAAAATTTAGGAACGAAACAAGTGTTTCATCAAAACCTTCGGTATCGGCTTCAAAAACTAAATAAAGTTCTTGTGATACCGTAAGCCTTTGGGAAGGTATCTCCAAGTTCCAGGAACCGATTTTGGCTATGTGCTGCGCTTCTGCCAGGGCAGCTTCACTTTTTTGGATAAGTTCAGAAGCAATCCGCCTCTCGGTCATATCCACTAGAATATTTATACCGCCAGTAATATTTCCAGCCGCATCATAGCTAATAACCGGGTGTGGCATTACATACCGTTTTTCACCATTTGGCCGTTCTATAATAATTTCCTGACCATAAACTGGCTCTCCATTTTGCAGCGCTTGGGCCATCGGGCTTGCTGTCTGGTGTATTACCTGATGATTGGTGTCAGAAATTTTATAAGAACCACACCAGCGGTCCTCATTTAGATCGGGCTCCCGACCCCAAAGCTCGACGGCTGCTTTATTATAAAGCTTAATTTTACCGGAAGTTTCGCAAGTGTATATTGCGGCTGGTAAATCTTGAATAAGCTGACGGAAATTACGTTCGCTTTCTTCTATTTTTAGGCGATTTTGAACCTGTTCCGTTACATCTACACCATAAAAAAATATCCCTTCTACTTTATCTTCGGCACTGGTGTAAGGCTGGAAAACTGTATTTAAATAAAGTTCAGATATTCCAGCTTTATTTTTCCCATTTAAGAATACCTGCATCTCATGACCAACGAAGGGTTCTCCAGTTTCATAAACCTGATCTAAAATTTTTAGAAAACCTTGTTGCTCTATTTCTGGCAATGAAACCTTGATAGGTTGCCCGTTAATAACACGGTTATCTGTAAGGGCATCATAATAGGTGTTTTTTGATACTACCTCATGGGCAGAACCTTTTAATATACAAATGCTGCTGGGAGCTTGAATAAATAATTCATTAAAGCGCTTTTGTTCGCCTCGGAAAGCCTTTTCTAGGTTTTTCTTTTCGGTGGCGTCTTTTGCCACACAATACATGATCTGGTCCTCGGTATTATAGCTTGCCGACCACAGAATAGGAGCAAAGCTTCCATCTGGACGCAGGTAATGGTTTTCAAAGGTTGTAACCAGATTTCCGTTCATGATGGAGGCGGCAATATCGGAGGTTAACTTCTTGTCCTGCTCAGCTACAAAATCCATGTAGGCCTGTCCGATTAAGTCTTCCGGAGCATAACCCCAAACCCAGGCCGATGCAGCGCTTACCTGAACAAACTTACCCTGGGCATCTATGGTGCAGATAACGTCCAGGGAGGAGTCCATGATGCGTCTTAGATTATTTATAGCTTTGGCTAAAAGTGCATTTACCGTTTGAACTTCCTGGTCAGCCTTTATGCGGTCAGAAACATCTCTAAAATTATAAACTATAGCTTGTACGCTCTCCTGGTGCAGTAAATTCGTGGTTTCTCCTTCTAGCCATATATAATGCCCTGCTTTATGAAGAGCTCTAGTTAAGCCTTTAACTGGTTTATCAGGATTTTCTAAGACCTGTTGCCATTGAGACTTTATAGCTGGCAGGTCATCGGGATGAATGTGATTCTTTAAAGGGATCTTTTTAAACTCTTCTAGTGCCCAACCCAGGATTTTTTCTGTCGCTGGGCTCCAATAGGTTATATTAGAATTATTATCTCGTAAGATAATTGCTTCATTGTTATTTTCTACAAGCGCGCGAAAATGCTTCTCGTGTCTTATTAATTCTTCTCCGGCTATCTTTTTTTCCTCCAGATTCTTCCAGCCTTTTCTTAAAACCAAGGTGAGTAAAAAAATAAGGATACCTAGACTCGAAAATAAAACTATATTAGTTTGGAAAGCAATTTCGTCACTTTGTCTTTTTCGTTTGGATAATATCTGGTTTTCATGTTTATGCATAGCAGAAACAATTTCCCTTATTCTATCCATTTGGATTTTTCCCTGGTTTGTCGAAACCAGGATTATAGCCTCTTCAAGACCTTTTTCTTGAAGAGGCTATAATGGTAAATTTAGCAATGGCAATCTTTTTTGTTAGATGGAAATGCAACTTTTCAAGGTGCCCTTTTTGAATAGGATCATCTTCCATAAGTTCCACCAGGTGCAAAAAAGTTTTGTTTAAGTTTTTTTCGGCTTGCTCGAAGGGCTGTTTATAGATTTCCTGATTTGTGATTACAAAACCCCGGGCACTGGTTTCATAATCTTTAGTTAAAGATACAATCCGTTCAATCTGGAAAATTTCTTCCTGAGAATGTAAAACGAGACGGGAATATTCATTCTCTTTTCTCAGGTTATAATTTACAATATAAACAAGGAGTATTAATAAGAGGAAAGTGAGAGAAAAGCCAGCAACAAACTTTTTGAATTCTTGTGTGCTTCTAATAATAGTATAAATTTTTAACATAAGCTTTTCTGACAAGCACTAAGAATTATTTTGTAGTTTTTTATTGCTTTTAATTTCATAAAACCGTTTTCTTGTTTATTCAAAAACAAATATAATTTCAATGTGCTAATTTTATTAATAGTTTTTTATTCACCATTAAATATTGGAAATGTTCAAACATTTAACTCGTAAAATTGATTTACTGATGTTTCAGGTAAATATAGGGAATAAAAATGCAAGTAGATATCAATAATAATGCTTTATAAAAAAAGTGTTTAATATTAGAATTCTTTTATTTTATGATTCACGCATTATTTAACAGGCAGGTCGGCTCTTTCCTGTCGATTTTTTGGTTATTAAATTTGACAAACTGCCCTTATCCCCACCTGTGGAGTACAAATTCAAGCATACTATTATAAAGGCGATGATTGATGTAAAGCATAACTTGCGTAAAGCAGTATATATGTAAAATATAGCTTACAATAAGCCAAAGACAAGACCTTTGCACCCTTCCTGGCAACGGCTGCTGGCTGATTTAAATAAAGGTTTAAATTTGACTATGATGGAAAGACGCGTATTTGACGCCTCCTTTAAACAGATGACTGTAGACCTCTCCTATGCGAGGGAATCAGTAAAAGAGGTAGCCGATGAGTTAGGTATAGATCCCAGTCGTCTGAGTAAGTGGTGGCAGAAAGACGCCTTGCCAGTAGATCTACCGAAGGGTTAAATGATGATCAGAAAGAGATCAAGCGGCTGCAAAAAGAGCTCAAGGAGGCGCAGCTGGAGCGCGATATTTTAAAAAAGGCGGTGAGCACCTTCTCCAAGGGAGACGGGCGGTATACGGATTTATAAAGGAGGTATATCAGCAGAGCAAGTGCCGCTATGGCAGCCCCAGGATCAGCTTTGAACTCCAGGAGCAGGGCATCTAGGCTTCTCACCCAAGGATAGCCCGTGCCATGCGTAAACACCAGATACATAGCATTGTAAAAAGGAAGTATCGGGTGCAGACCACAGACTCCAGTCATGCCTATGCAGTAGCGGAAAACCACCTGGCAAGAGATTTCCAGGCGGTAAGGCTGGCAGAGAAGTGGGGATCTGATTTAACCTACATCAGGACCAGGGAAGGCTAGCTGTACCTGACGATCGTACTGGACCTGGCCGACAGGAAAGTAGTCGGTTGGGCTTTGAGTGAGACTATGAAGGCGGATGGCGGACACAACTACGGTGGCCGTCTTCATGATGGCCGTCAAAAACAGTCCCCTGTTTCACTCCCTTTTATTTCACTCTGACCAGGGCGTGCTTACGCCTGCAGTGCCTTCTGAGAGCAGTTGGAGAGGATGCCGGTACAGCAAAGTATGAGCCGCAAGGGCAATTATTGGGATAATGCAGTGGCAGAGAGCTTCTTTAAGACAATGAAAACTGAAACAGTGTACCACCACATCTTTGCCACCGGGAAAGAGGCCCAATGCCGTCAACTTAAGGATTTACAGTACTGGTCTTTT
>NZ_JAJJWH010000040.1 GCF_020907245.1 Pontibacter harenae
ACTCTTTATCCCTTATCAAACTAGAGTTGTGCAACAGCCACGAGGGTTAAATGAGACGTATTGAGTGAGGGCCTATCATAAGAGAAATTATAAGACTGCGTAAAATACTTTTTATGTTGTTAATCTGATCATAGATCAAACTTCGCACATAAGCTTTTTAGTGTAATTGCAACAGCATTTCTGTTCAGTAGCTACGTTTTTCCTGAAAACATAGGTACTAGTGCTGCGCCAAATTAAAAATTAGAAAACTTTATCAGAAAAGAAACGGGCACAAGCTGCTTCTTCCTGAGGTGTGCAGTGAAGAAAGCGAGATTGCAAAATCCTTTACTGACGAACTCCAGTATGAATTGTTTCTTTTCACTATACCTGCTGTACAAAACTTTCTATATATTCACTAGCTGTTGCTGCTCCATCTTCAGCTCTTACTACCTCTGCTGCCCTTTGAGCCGCAGCCGCATAAGCAGAGTCATACAACAGTAGACAAAGTGTTTTCTTAAGTCGCTTTTTCGTAAAATGAGCACTGTAAAGGTAAGTGCCTACTCCGAGCCGTTCAATCCTTAGCGCATTATCGGGCTGATCAAAGGAATGAGGTACAATTAACATTGGCTTTCCAGCCCGCAGGGCCTCCATGGTAGTGCCAATACCCCCATGGTGTATTACCAAAGAACTTTTATGGAATATGGAGGCATAAGGAAGATAAGGGGCAAGCAATATGTGCTCATGATGCGCATATTTTGCTTTTGCTTCTTCATTTAGTGTGTGCTCTGCACCTACAAAAATGGCTCTTTTACCCATATCAGTTATAACATCTTGGCAACACTTGTACACCGCTTCCGCATTCAACACCACAGAAGAACCCAATGCCACGACAATGGGAGGTTCACCTTGCTGTATAAAATGCTCAACCTCTGGCGGCAGTTCTTGTTCCTCTTTAAAAAACGGGAACCCAGTTACGCAGGCATTAGCAGGCCAGTCAGATTGCTTTCGGGCCATCAGACTAGAAAACAAAGCCAATACCTTATGAGGGGAATGCTGCCCCTCCATTAACGGGTGCTTAGGCGTAGGTAAGCCAAGTTCTTTCCTGAATTGGTAAATAGGTTTACACCACTGATGTGTTACCAGCCTGACTGCCTGCATAAGCAAACGGTTCGGACCTGGTCCTAAGCCTGGTAGATGCACCATCCAAGGGAACATCGGAATAACGGGTGCATCGTACGGTGACCAGAAATTATTAGGTGACAGGTTACAGGAAATCCAGGGAATTCCTGTTTTTTCGGAGACAATAGGACCTGCAAAGCAGTAAGAATGATTGATAAGCAGATCGGCCTTTTGGACGGCCAGCGTCAGATCCTCATAATTTTGCCGGATATACGGGAAAATAAGCTTCCGTGCCAGAGTTTCCGACCCAGTTCGTAAATCCATCGCCGACTTCATGGTAACCCTGTCACTGAGATCAAGGTTGGGCCGCAAAGGAGCAAATGCCAAACCGAGTTCTTCCACTTTCTTCTGTAGCGACACTCCTCCAGCAATGGTTACTTGATGCCCATTGTTTGCCAAAACATTGCCGATTGCAAGATAAGGGTACAAATCTCCTAAAGAACCATATGTACTGATAACTATTCTTTTAGCCGTCATAATGAAATAAATGGTTTGCTTACATCTGATTGAGCTATAATTCGTGAAACCTCTTTAGCTCACCTGGGTTGCAAAAGCAAGGTTTTCTGTAACTTCTATTTCCAGAGGTTTTCCATTCAACATGCAAACAGGATGAGGATCGTTTACCACCCACCCCATATGAAGATTCTTGGAGAGGCTGAGGTAAGCTGCACACCAGGAGTCCATTAAAAAGGCAAAGGTATCATTTGGCTGTTCAAGGCACGGATTTATAGCATCGAGCAGCGGTGCCGGATCATTTTGGTTGTTGTCAGCTTTCCATAAAGCTTCTTTCAGCACCCAGTAGCGGTAAAGCGCATTCTGCTTTACCTTCTGCTGCTCCAGTTTAGAAAGCCCCTGAAAAACATGCTCTACCTCAATCTTCTCTTCTTCCTGCACATCCACCCCAATGGCATGTTTTGCAATAGCAATAAGCACGTGCCGCCCCGAATGTGATAAGTTGAAGGATAAATCTCCTTTGATAAATGGTTTCTGCTCTTTCGTATAAAGCAGTTGAACATCTTTGGCCGAACCACCTATATACCAGGACAGCACTTGTTTTAATAAAGCTCTCCCAACCACAAACTGATGGCGTTTAATTGGATTTAAAAGACGTTTGTAACGTTGGAATTCAGGAGGGTCTAAATATTGCAATGCGCTTTCTATCGAACTGCTAAAATAGCTGTCAGTCTTAAAGTACCACAGATGTACTTCGTGCTCCGACAAGTGGTATATAGGTTTATCAAGCATGATGATCTAAAATTTCGTTTTCAGAATAAGTTTGCAAGGCCACAGAAGCTGGCACGCCATATAACTTCAGCAGTTGGATGCGCTGCTGTAAAGCTGCCTCCTGCAGCAGCCTTTTTGCCACTTCGGCAACCTTTCGGTTTTCAATGGCTTCCATAGGGCTTCCTTTTACCCAGTCGTTGAAGGCACCCATAGCTGGGCCGCACCAAATCTGGTAATCCATTGTTCTTTCACTCACTCCTTTTACTGCCCACTTAGAAGACAGACCAAGGTACCAGCGAAACACCAGCGCCATTTTTTTCTTCGGATGCTCACGTGCTGCTTCCAGTTTGTTCGGATCAGTTTTCTGGAAAAATGTCTCTACGTCATTCCAAACTTCGGAAACAGGCCGTTGAAAAAACTGCTTTTCCAGTTTAGCCATTTCACTTACAGGTATGTCAGTTAATGAATCGTACTGGGTATACAGCTGATAGAGTTTCTTGGCTCGGTTTGAGTATAGCGTTCCCCGTTTCAGCACCTGAACCGAAACTCCCATCTCAAACATGTCTGCCGAAGGTGCCAGCACCACATCCACCGAAGAAGCCTTGGCCAACAGCTCTTTTACATTTAGGGAAGTCCCAGATTCCACACAGGATTGGTTAACAGATCCCGTCACCACATAGTCTGCGCCTAAGGCAAAGGCTGCCACTACGGCCGCAGGTGTGCTGATACCCCCTGCAGCCCCTATGCGAATGGGTTTGGCATACTGGTAAACTTTTTGTGTGCGCTCTTTCAACCGAAGTATTTCTGGCAACGAGCATACCAAAGGCTGCTGGTCTGTATGCCCACCCGAGTCTGCCTCAACGGTTATATCGTCGGCCATCGGAATTGTTTTTGCCCACTGCATTTGCTCTGCTGTAATTTTCCCCTGCACTACCAGCGTCTCCAGCATAACATCAGGGGCAGGAAGCATGAACGGGCGCGCTACCTCTGAGCGAGAAATTTTAGCGATAACTTTATTTTGGGCACGTACCTTACCATCTGCATCTTTTATCAACCCAACAGCACGGAAATAAACCAGCGGCAGAGACAGCTCCATAAAAGCCGAAGCCTCTAAAGTGCGCACCTTGTACCGCAAATACATGTCGATCAAGCGCATTTCCAGCCCTTCATCCGAAGGTGAGTGAATCAGGTTAAAAGCATAAGGGCCCTCAGGCAGCGCTTCCTGAATTCTAATTATAGCTTGTTCTACCCTATCTGGGCTTAAGCCTGCTGCTCCGAAAGAACCGAGGAAGCCCTGTTGGCCCAGTGTAATCACCATTTCTTCGGAAGCAATCCCGTTAGCCATGGCACCAGCCATATAAGCATATTTCACATGGTGCGCCTCTAAAAAATCGGCACTGCCTAACTTCTCGACAGGAAGTGCTGGCAAATGCCCTACTATTTTGTAAACGCTGTTGTGTGCGTTACTGAACGAGAGGTAATGATGGTTGTCGATGCCATGGTATAAATAACAGGATCGGTTCAGCTCTTGTAGTAAAGCTGGCCTTTCCTCTAATCGATAGATACCACCTTGTTGTTTTGGTACTGTACCGCCTGCAGTTGTTACAAAATTAAGCTGCTCCAGCACTTCTTTGTCTATGATAGGCTCTGCTACTACTTGCGTTTCTACAGGAACTGCAGGAGCAGTTTTAGGTATATCATAAAACGGAAGGTTCATAGGAAAGCCGTGGCTACACAACACACTGCTTAACTGCAGCAACGACTGGTAATCAGACACGCCTTTTTGGTTGACTGACATCGCAACATGTGGCTGGTCGTGCAAAGTCTCACCAACAAGCCTGGAACACCAGCTTTTTGGACCTACCTCAATAAATACGTTTACCCCATCCTGATACGCTTTCTGAACCTGCGACACAAAATCTACGGGCTGGCAGTACGTATCAGCGGCATTCTTTGCTAAAGTCACTTTATCTAAAGGCAATACTTCTTTTGTAACGCCAGAATAAAAACGCACCTTAGGCTCCTTCTCAATATCCAGCAGGTGCATCTGCTCAAGTTTATCGTGCATAAAGCCCACAGGCGGACAATGGGCTACATTGTATAAATCCACCATCATTCCCTCGTAGTTGTGGCGCTTCATCCAGGCTTCTCCCGCTGCCATATCACCAGATAGAATAACATTGCCAGGTGAATTGATAAAGGTCAGATACAGGTTTTCGGCTTCTGCAACTTGTGCTTTCACCTGTTCAGCAGGCGTGTTCAGCACCCAGTGTGTCCAGTTCATAAAAGAGGCATCAAGCTGAAATATCGGTGATTGCCTTACCCTGTCGCGCAGGTGTTGGAAACCCCAAACTTCCATGGCAAAAAACATGGTAATGCCGCCCATACTATAGCCCAGTGCAGCTTCAGGTTCCAGTCCGAATTCTTTTCGCAGCACCTGGGTTGCATACACGCTCAGCGAAATACTACTTTCTGCAGCAGCTACTGTATTGTTTAAAAACTGCGCTTCCCGCTTTTTACGCTCTGCAGGTTCGGGTTGTACTAAATACCTCGGATGCACCAGCGACTGGTGTACCAGTTCATGGAGCTGGTCAAGCTTAGAACTATAGTAGTCGAAATGCTGTGGGAACAACTGGATGTTATCTTTTATCATGCCCACATAAGCACTTGCCAAACCTGGATAAACGAAGCCTATCTTTGCAGATTTCCCCAATGGTTCAGGCGAGAAGTAGGAACCGATTGGTGTCTGCCATGCTTTACTGTTCTCAAAAGCAGCATCCAAACCTTTACGGGCAAAAGAGATTTCGCGTAAAAGCTGGCGCTTGTTGCCAGCTATCAAACTAACGGTATACTTGCCTTTTTTCTCCAGGTTCTGTTGGTATAGCTTCTCTGCCCATTGATGGGAGAACGAATCAGCATCTTTTTCCAGCTTCTCTAAACCTGTCTGCAACTCCAACTTATCGTTCCCTGAAACTAGCAATAACTTTCGGTCCTGTTGTCTGATGTAAGTCATAGATTTGCTTGTTGCAGGTGCTGCCTCCTGCATTTTTAGAAGAACACCAGAAGCCTCGTCTTTAAAAACGATGGCAGCTACTCGCTTCTCTTCGCTGTTTTCAGGAAACCAGGTAAAAGAATCCTGAGGAGCGTAAAAGTGCTGCGCATCCCAGTTCGATAGCTGTAGAATAATTTGTGGTTTAGGGAGGGAAGGCAAGAAACGGTAGTGCAGGCAAAGGCTTACCTTTATCAGCCTTGCCATATCTTGTAACCCCGCATGAGGAACGACCAAAGTTCCCAGTGCGCAACGAGGAACATCCTGATTTGCATCGGGAGTAAGCGCCAAGTTAGTTGGTGTTATAGTTGGATCAATGTCAAGGTAGTTTAATTCCACCAGCAGCGCATCGAGGTTAGAGGAAGTAAACGCCTGGCTGTTACTTAAGATTGCATAAGGTGCTTTTTTAGCTTCGGAAGCAACCATTAGCCTAATCATAGCCTCTCCGCCTGCATGCTGGGCACAGACAACTATGCTACTGTCGTGGTTTTGGTGCAACCAGTTTTGTGCTGACGCCATAGCTTCTGGAAAGCTAGAAACAATCAGGATTTCTTCAGGCCCCATTTCATCCACTAAGATTTCCCGAAGATCGCCAATATACACCATTGCCAAAGGTTTGTCCCCTCCCGCCTCTTTCCGCATCTTCTGGTACATATTGGCAGAGGTTGCCGTGGCTTCAGGCACTTCCAAAGAAAGGACATCTGTAAATATTCCGTCGTATATGGCACGATGAAACTGGTCAAGATCCTCTATACCAGGCAAACGTACATCCATGCCAACTACAGCCAAAGAATCGGTAGGTTTAGGGAACATTGCGAGCAGCTCTTTGCTAACTGTAAGCTTTATGCCTTCGGCTGCTACCAACACTTTTCCAGAAGAACTAATTGCGGTGGCGCTGCCAACAAGTTTATGCCCCTGCTGTTCCGTAATCTGCAGATGCACCCAAAACGTTTCACCGAATGGCAGCGGTTCATATATGATCATACTTCCCATACTGGAAGGCAGGCAGGAGGCATCTAGGTGGTGGAATGCCCATACCAGAAAGCCCTGGCACATGGCATCGGTCGCAAAGGTTTTGGACCGCTGCAAAGGAAACTGTCCCTGCATTTTTGCATCAGGTTCAGGTAGGCTACAGGTATACCACAGTTCCTTTTCATCCATCTGCCACAGAGCCTCAATGCCCTGGTAAGCAGGCCCATGAAACAGGCTACCTTCCTGGTAAAGCATTTCGCGTGTTTTTAGAGGCGACTTATTGAAGCTAGGAAGCTCCTGTACAGGCTGCGCAGGCGGTGCTGCTAACAGCAGTACATCGCTGCCATAATGGTAGCGGCGGCGGCCTTGTTCGTCGTTGCTCCATACTTTGCCAGTTAAGCGAATAGCCTCATCATCCTGTTGCAGCACCTGTAAATCGAGGTAGTATTCGCTGGCTTGTTTCCCGTTAAATATGATACCGTTAAAGAGCTTGCTGTTCTCGCATTGTACAAGCTTGTAACTTGGGAACAGCTGCTCCGATGCATTGGAGATCCAGGCTACACCTGTCACAAAGGGCATTACAGGAAACCCACCAATAACATGGTGCTCCAGGAAAGGATTCTCTTCCCGTTTTACTTCTTTTTTTAGTTGCATAATTTTACCATTAAGCGGGAAATACTTTTGAGGGGCAGGCATTTTATTGTTTACAATTGTTACCCCGCCTCCTTTTTTAAGAGACAGCAGGTTCATGAAGTGCGCTACACCCTCCTGGGTCTGGATTAACTTAACTCCTCTTTTTTGAAACTCCTGCTGTACGTATGGGGTGATCATGCCTGAATTCCATGGTCCCCAGTTAATGGCTGACACCTTTGTCTCGGGGTGTTGGTTTTGGTAAGAAATTGCCCATTTATTGAGGGTGTCGTTAGCCAGGGCATAATCCGTTTGCCCCTCATTACCATAGAACCCAACTATAGACGAAAACACTACAATGTTTTTCACGTGTGTAGCATCCACAGCATTTATCACATTCAGTAAGCCATGTACCTTGGTACCATAAACTTTAGCAAAATCTGCTTCCGTTTTTTTCTCTACAAGCTTGTCTGCCAAAGCACCTGCACCATGAATAACAGCGGTTATCTTTCCCCAGCGTGCCTGTTGTACCGCTAGTTCCTTTTGCGTTGCTTCTGCATCCCCTATATCCGCTTCCAGGTATACAGCCTTGCCTCCTGCATCATGTATAGCCTGAATTGTCTTTTTTATACTTCTGGATGAAGTTATTTTATGATATACCTCCTGAATCTGAATCGGACGGGGCGTTTGGCCAGACTGTTGTAGCAACTGAAATATCGCCTGCTTCAGCTCTTTTTCATCGTTTATGCCCTGTGCCCATGCTGGCTCATCTTCATGATACGAGGTTCTGCCCATCAGCAGGAAAGTACACGGATAAGCATTAGCAAGCGCAATAACACACGCTGCTGTAATACCACGTGCACCTCCTGTTACAACTACAACATCAGAAGGCATAAAACTATAATCTGTTGCCGTCGTTAGGCTAACACCAGTATTTTCTGTAGCGGGTGTTAACCTTTTTACGGATGCATCATAACCTACTTCTGCCAATGCTAAATCGGTATCCTGTAGTTCTGTCAGAAGGCAAGCCACTACTTGCTCCGGGGATAAAGACGGATGCAGGTCCACCGTTCGGCAAAACACATCGTGCCACTCGCGGTTCAGGGACTTTATGAGGCCAGATAGTCCTGCTGCCTGCCAATCGAATTCTGTGACCGAGCCATACCCAAACGCACTATCAACACGCACGGCTGCTAAAAAGCAGCAATGCCCTTTGGTCTGTTTATGAAGGCTTGCTTGCAGATGCTTGGCTAGCCAGAAAACAGCTTTATTGATTTCGTTATTCTCCAGACCCATAGGATGCAGGTGGATGAACAGCTGAACATTACCTTGCTGCCGTACCTGCTGTACCATATTTTCAATAGCATTGTCACTTAGTTGATCCAGCTGAAAAACCAGAACATTCCCTAGGCTTTCTATTTCTACACCTGGAAAATTCAAAATCACTACGCGCAATCCCCGCTGGGCCAGCGTGTGGGCTAGCTGCAAAGTAACAGGAGTACCGTCGTTGGTAAGCACTGCCAAACCTCCTTCTGCCCAAGACTGTTCCCACTGGAAAGGGTGAGGCAAAGGTTTTATTTTAACATGGTGCTGAGAAACACGAGCGTAATTATCTGACATAGCTATAAGAAATTAGGAACTGTGAGTATTCTGAAAATGAAATCAAGTAGTTGAAACATAGATAAAGGACAGGTTACTGGTAAAACTGCAGGCCTAGAAGTATAGGTTAGCACCTGGCTTGCTTTATAATTAAATTCAAAAGCTAGTTATCGTTTGTTTAGCTTGGGTAAGTACCCATCAGCAGCAGTCCTGCTGATGGGTACAATTCATAGCTTTCCCATTCAGAAAATGCAGCCTTTAGTTGCGGAATAGCCGCTCCTACCTTCTCTTTACCATTTGCATTACAGCTTTTTATTGCTGCGTAATTATTTTAAATAGCGATACGGTGTGCTTAGAGTGCAGTGGTCAGGACTTTCTTTTCAGCACCGTTTACATCCATAATCAGGTCAATCACGTCGTTAATAGTTTTTAACCCGATTAGTTGTTCTGGGCCCATTTCTGCTAAAGCCTGGTACTGTTCGCGCACAGCCCCCATTATTTCCACCTGTTTAATAGAGTCTATACCTAAGTCCGCTATCAGCTCCATATCCAGGCTCAGCATCTCAGCGGGGTAGCCCGTCTTTTCTGCTATAAGGCCTAGCAGGGCTTCGGTCACTACCTCAGGATCAAGTTCCGTGGCTGGTACAGAAGGAGCTTTTGCAGGGGTGCTTGGTGTTTGGGAAGCAGTTTCTGTTACAGGAACCTTTTCCTCCTGCCCATTTACAGCTTTGCCATGAAGAGTAAGCGGCTCGGGAAGTACCTCTTCAGGAACATTAGATGCTACTGCCATATTAGAAGGTTCGGCAGAGGAAACAGCCTGTGAAGGAGCAGTAAAATGCTGATTAACTTTAGCAACAATATCGCTTATCGTTTTAATCTGGAAAAGAGCCTCGGTCTGATATTGTTCTAAGAATGGGTACTGCTCACGCAGGGTTCCGAATATTTCCACTTGCTTGATAGAATCTATACCTAAATCAGAAACCAATTCCATGTCCAGGCTCAGCATTTCAGCGGGGTAACCCGTTTTTTCTGCTATCAAAGCAAGAATAGCCGTTTCTGAAATAGCTGCATCAGCTGTCTGTTGCTCAGTATGTTTGTTCACAGCCACCACTGGTTCACTTGTACCTGGCTTGGCTTCTGGGGCAACCTCTACAGCCACTTGATGCCCGTTGGCTACAGCATTTCCATTCATTGTATTATGGCCGTTCGTTTGATGACCATTGCCGTTCGGAATAAGTGTTTTTAAAGCATCAGGCAACTTAGGTAGTGCAACTGTGTTCTGGTTAACTGGCTCATTCACATCCTGACCATTCTTATGTTCTTCAGCAAAGAGCTGGTTTAATTGCTGTTGATAGGTCTTGAGTAATATCCGGTGTTTTTCCAGTGCAGCCTGCTGTTGCTGATGGAATTCTAGCATCTCTTCCATTATATTTAATTGTTTTTGAATGATTAGTTTTTTTGAACGCACTTTATCTTCTGCTTCTACTGAGGGAGTAGATAAGGCAACAGCTTTTTGGTCTGTTAAAGATGCTTTACCGTTCGAAGTCGTGACTGGCTGCGTGAGTGAATCATTAATTTGCACAACCTCTTTATCCAGCATAACCTCTTTTTTCGGCTCGCTTACCTTATGCGAAGATTCCTTCAAAGCCTGCTCCCACTGTTCCTTCGTTTTATCGCTTACATAATTGCTCGCGTTTATCTGAACTTTCATCTTAGGCTTATAAGTCTCCTGCAGGTCAAGCTTCAGTTTATAGGGGTCTTTTGCATCTAAAGAAACACCTGCCACTAACAGTTGTGCCAGGGCCTGTTGGTAGAGCATCGCACTATCCTGCTTCGGGTGGTTGTTCAAGGAAATGGTGATATAGTCCCCACTCTTTAGTGTACTTTTAACAAGCTTCGACAAGATATTCTTTGGCCCTACTTCTACAAAAACCCTGGCTCCAGCTTCATACATCTTTTCTATCTGCTTCTGAAACTGCACTGTAGAAAGCATGTGCTCCTTAAACTTCTGCTGAATGGTAGCTCCTGCAGAAGGATATGCCTGTCCATCCATATTGCTGTACACTTCACATTGCGGATTATGGAAGTCCGTAATGCTGATGGCATCAGCTAAAGGACGCTGAGCATTTTTAAGACGCTGGGTATGGAAAGCCGCGGACACTGGAAGTACTTTTGCAAATATTTTATACTTAGCGAACACGTCAGCGGCTCCTCCCACCTCATCTGTTGCTCCGCCTAAAACCACCTGGTCAGGCGCGTTTATATTAGACAGATCAAGGGCCAACTGTTCATCCTGAATAACTTTCTTCACAGTTTCTACATCGGCCTGCACCGCCAGCATGCCCCCAGCATCTTCGCCTTTGGCTGCCTGGGCCATTACTTGTCCCCGCAGGCAGGCGAGCTTTAAATAATCATCCTCTTTTATAACACCCGAAGCCCACAAGGCTGTCAGTTCACCAAAACTGTGGCCTCCCACCATATTTGGTTCAAAGCCAGCCTGTATAAGCATATTATACATACTCATGCTCATTACACCGATGGCTGGCTGGGCATATTGGGTCTGTGTGAGGTTTTGTTCTTGTTTCTGCTTCGTTTCTTCATCAAAAACAGGTATAGGATATACTTTGTCAGACACTGTTTGCCCGTACATGGTATGCATAATTTTGTCAGCTTGCTGGAAGTGCTGCCGAAACTCCGGATACAGGCAAGAGAGGTTACTGCCCATGTTTACATATTGAGATCCTTGCCCCGAAAATAAGACAGCCACCTTACCATCAGACTTCATTCCGTATGGGCTATAGCTTATTCCTTTCGGATGATCCCATGGTTTTTCAGGATTAGCTTGCTGTAGGGTTTGAAGACTTATGGTCAGGCGCTCCAACAGTTCTGCTTTATTTTGGTATGCAAAACCCAGGCGAGGAGATCCTTGAGGCACAGTTGTAGGTACAGGCAAAGGTTCGAAAGCTTTGGTTTGCTGTGTTGTATTCAACAGCTCCTGGCACTTCGTCTTCAGGCTTTCATAATCGCTTGCATAGAGAACACAGGAATGAAAAGGAGACCAGCTACGGTAGGCGCTTTTATGTTCAGGCTGATACTCTTCCAACGTAAGGTGAAAATTTGTACCTCCAAAACCAAACGCACTGACACTGGCTCTTCTGGGTGTAGTGCTCATGGTAGGTATCCAAGGCCTTAGCTGCGTGTTTATATAAAAAGGAGAAGACTCTATGTTGAACCCTGGGTTAGGCTTTTTAACATTAATGGTAGGCGGCAACACCTTATGATGCAAGGCTAGTGTTGTTTTGATTAAACTTGCAGCACCCGCGGCCGTTTTGGTGTGACCAATTTGTGATTTTACGCTGCCCAAGGCAATCTTTTGCTTTTCAGCGTTAGCGTCCTCAAAAACTGTGGAGATAGAATGAAACTCAACACGATCACCTGTAGGAGTGCCAGTACCATGTGCCTCCAGCAGACCAACAGTAGAAGGTGAATAGCCTGCCTCCTGGTATGCCCGCTGCATGGCTAGTTGTTGCCCTTCGCTAACAGGCCCATAGATACTGGAGTTTTTACCGTCGCTGGAGCTACCAATACCTTTTATAACCGCATAAATAGTATCTCCATCACGTTCGGCATCGGCCAGCCTCTTCATCACCAGCATCCCGATGCCCTCTCCTATCACTATACCGTCAGCTTCTGCATCAAAAGGAGTACTCTGGTTTCTCTTCGAGAAGGCAGGTGTTTTGCTGAAACTCAGGTATGCCATAGGAGTATTGTCGGTGTCCACGCCCCCCGTAATCATCATATCAGAACGGTATTCTAACAATTCCTGAATAGACATTTTTATAGCGCTTAAAGAGGCGGCACAGGCGGCATCTACCACACAGTTTGTTCCGCCCAAATCAAAGCGGTTCGCAATACGGCCAGCAATAACATTACCCAAAAAACCTGGAAATGCGTTTTCTTGCCAGGAGACATAAGCAGTTTTCATTTTTTCAACTGCCTCTTCAATAGCCTCCTCAGATAAGCCGTACTGCGATAACACCTTACGCCAGATTGGATATTGTAAGCGGCTGCTCAATGCTCCAGAAAGCTTTTGTGCGCCACCAACACCCAATATTATTCCAGTATTTTGCCTTATTTGTTTTGTAAACCTATCCCCTACATACTTTGCATCCTGCAGCGCCTGCTTCGCCATAATCAAAGAAAGAATTTGGGATGAGTCCGTTACCTCCAAAATATTTGGTGGCAAACCGTATTCAAGAGGATCAAAATCTATGTCTGGGAGAAACCCACCAACTTTACTATAGGTCTTATCAACCGATTTCGGGTTAGGATCATAATAATCTTCTATGTTCCAGCGAGAAGATGGCACTTCGGTAATGCAATTAGCCTGCTGTACAATATTTTCCCAAAATGATTCTATATTTTCAGAGCCAGCAAACAGACCAGACATACCTATAATGGCAACAGGGTTTTGTTGTAAGGATAGATGATTTTTCATAACAATCACAAGTAAAATTTAACCTATATTTTATATAATTTTTACAATGGCAATAAATATCCTGTCCTTATAAAATTTATAAGATTTTAAAATTGCACTTATTAATGATATATTATCATCAACCACCTCTTATGACGAAGCAGGTGAATCCAATTTACCCATGCATTTTCCTTAAATTTTTTCTTTAGCTATCTCATATGTAAAAGCAATTAGAGTAGACAGAATAGTAAATGAATGCAATAGTTTAGCTAGAATGATTGCTTACAGATATTCCTTCAAAGATGGATACTGTAGTTAAAGACTTAGGCAATAAGGGTTTTTTCTTGGATGCAGTACCTTGATTATCAAGAATAAGGATGAAACTGTGGATTTGATTAGGAAGCTTACCTGTGGTCAGGTTATCGGGGAGTGGACGTTCTTAATCTGATTCTTGTAGATACTTACTTAGTTATCTTGATAAACCAGTACGCCTTGTGGTGCAAAATATTAGAAGCTTAAAAAACCTCCAATAAGCGTTAAACAGGATATTTATTAAAAAATTAAATAATTAGAGTATATTTTTTATTTTAATAATTTATCTGTTGGGTTTTTACGAATGTATGAACAAAAAGGATATAAAGTCAAAAAAAATATTTTAAAAATTATTTTTTTTGACTTTTCTTAATCTTTGTCAAACTCTCATATTTTGAATAATTAATAACCAAGACCTATTTAATTTATCATTTTATTAATTTAACCTTGCAAATAATATATAAAATTGCCATATTTTCATTTATTAAAAATTTGTTATTATACATTATTTAATTAGTGCAATAAATTTTTGACATATTTATTTTTTTGTTTGCGTAGAAAAGTATCAACTTGATTCCCAATCACTTCCAGTCGCTTCACTAAACGCTTTTTATATGAGACTTTTCGCCTTTTTTTCAATACTATTCTTGGGTACATCCGTTTCCTGGGCACAAAATGTAACCGAAGCAAATCAAACTGTACGGGGACGTGTGGTAGATGCGCAATCAAACTCACCGTTAATAGGAGCACAAGTAGTGGTGCTTGATACAAATCCCATAATAGGAGCTGTTACAGATGCACAAGGGTATTATGAATTGCTTAAAGTGCCTCTGGGACGGCAGACCCTAAGAGTATCTTATATGGGCTATAAAGAGCAGGTAGTTCCAAACGTTGTCATTACCTCGGGCAAGGAGGTGGTGCTTAATTTATCGCTTGCTGAGCTGGTTTATACTGGGGCAGTGGTTACGATTACGGGTAAACCTGAAAAAACGCTTACTAATAATGAGTATACTTCAGTAAGTGCCCGTTCTTTTAATCTGGAAGAAACTGGGCGCTATGCCGCCAGCCGCAATGACCCAGCCCGTATGGCCGCTAACTTTGCAGGGGTGGCTGCCAACAACGACGACCGAAACGACATCATCATACGCGGAAACTCCCCTAGCGGCTTGTTATGGCGCTTAGAGGGCATCAACATTCCAAACCCTAGCCACTACGGGTCACTGAGTGCAAGTGGAGGCCCCATTAGTTTATTGAACTACAACTTGCTAGATAAATCAGATTTTATGACAGCCGCTTTCCCGGCAGAGTACGGAAATGCTTTAGCTGGTGTGTTTGACTTACAACTTAGAAGCGGGAACAGTGAAAGGCATGAATTTTTGGGACAAGTCGGCATCAATGGCCTTGAAATTGGAGCAGAGGGCCCTCTATCTAAAAAAACGAAAGCCTCATACCTTGCCAGTTACCGCTACTCTACCCTAGGAGTTTATAAAGAGATTGGCTTGAACTTCGGAACGGGAGCCGCTACACCCGAATACCAGGACTTTACTTTCAAGATAGATCTTCCTACCTCTAAAATGGGTAGGTTCACCTTCTTTGGCATTGGCGGAAAGAGCAACGTAGACCTTATCAGCAGCAACGAAGTATCGGATGTTATTTACGGAAATAACTTCACCAACGACTACGCTGATTACAAAACAGGTGTGGCAGGTATATCGCACGAGTTTTACTTCGACCCTACTTTTTCTTACAAGCTTTCGCTGTCAGCATCACGGCAGGAAGAGCACCTTTACCGCGACTCTTTAAGTATAATTGACCAAACTCCCATACCTGCCGGCAAAGCAGATTACATAAACAACAAGTATTCGGGCCATTTAGTCTTTAACAAAAAGTTTAGCGCCCGCAACAATATATCGGCGGGAGCCATCCTAGATTTATATGACTTCAACCTTCTTAACCGCAGGTTAGTACCTGGGCAAGAGCGTGATATTCGGAATGTAGACGGACAAAGCCTGCTTACCCAGATATATGCCCAGTGGCAGCATCGCTTCAGTAATAAGCTAAGACTAAATACTGGTGTAAATTACCAACAGTTTGAAGTGAGTGACAGCAGAGCCATACAACCCAGGGCTGGCCTGCAGTACGACCTAAGCGACCGCCAGACTCTGGGCATCGGCTACGGCCATCACAGCCAGATTCAGCCACTAGATATTTATTTTGTTCAGACGGTATTGCCAGACGGAAGGGTGGCACAAACAAACCGCAGCCTCGATTTTACTAATAGTAAACATTATGTAGTATCGTACGAGTACAGAATTGCTGCCAACCTACGCATGAAACTCGAAACCTATTACCAAAAAATAGACGGTGCGGCTGTAGAGATGAGTCCTAGTTCATTTTCTCTCCTAAACGCTGGAGTAGATTTTGAACCTATCAATAAAGACTCTTTGGTAAATAATGGCGAAGGCAAGAACTATGGCTTAGAACTTACACTCGAAAGGTTTTATAGTGACGGATACTATTTCTTGTTCACTTCCTCCCTATACAGATCGCAGTACAAAGGCAGCAATGGCAGGTGGCATAGCACAGCCTTTGACGGTGGCTACATCGCGAACCTTTTGGGAGGAAAGGAATTCAAGGTTGGTAAGAAAAATAACACCTTTAACATAGATGTTAAATTCACGGCATCAGGCGGCAACAAGTACACACCAATAGATTATACTCGCTCAGAACAGGCTGGCAATGAGGTACTCCGAGACGATTTGGCTTTTTCGGAAAGCCTGCAACGGTATTTGCGAGCAGACCTGAAGCTATCTTACCGTATCAACGCCCGAAAGAGCACCCACGAATTTGCCCTTGACCTTCAGAATATAACCGACAGGCGAAACGAGTTTGCCCGCATCTACAACCCCCGGTCCAACACAGTTCAGACACAGTACCAGATTGGCTTTTTCCCAATACCACAGTATAGAATCACATTTTAACTTTTATAACTATGAAGCAATATATTGCGCCCGTGGCCAACTATACTGTATCAGCAGTATTGTTTATTCTTGCCTTCATCTATTTACTGCGGTCTAGTTTTATGCCTTATCATAGCCAGGCAGTATCTTTAAAATGGCATGAAATAGATACCGCAACACAAAGCCTGATGCTTGCGCTGATGCGCGTCTGTGCGGGTGGATGGCTAGCTGTATCACTGACAACAGCAGTCTTGCAATGGCATTTTTCCCAAAGCAGGCAACCCTGGATTCCTGTACTTATACTTTTGATAGGGCTAATCTCTGTTTTAACAACCTTATACGCCACTACTATCGTATATTTCAACACGCCTGGCCGTCCACCCATCCCTGGTCTGTTCATCCTAACCTTCCTGTTATTTGTTGGTTACCGAATGAATATGGCTAACATCAATAAATACCAACTGGCCTGAGCTTGAGTTTTCTTCAAGCGCATATGAGCATTAGAGACTGAGACTTTATTAATCGGCATCTGAAACTGCACAACACATTTGGTAAAGGACAAAGAATTTTTATAACCTTTTAAAGTTTACACTAATCAATTTACAGGCTTCTATAGGCTGTGCCCCAATAATTTTGAACCCAACAGTAAACCTTCTTATCTTCTATTTCAATTATGGCTTATACATTGATAACTGGTGCAAGTCGAGGAATTGGCGAAGCCCTGGCCACGCGTTGTGCACTAGAAGGGCATCATCTTATCTTGGTAGCCCGCTCCCAGGAAAGGCTAGATGCGGTGGCTCGTAAACTACGTCAAACGCATGAAGTTACAGTACAGGTTGTGGCGCTTGATTTATTACAACCGCAGGCAGCTAAGCATCTATTGCAAGTATGTAAAGAAAACCATTGGAAAGTTCGAGTACTTATCAATAACGCAGGGTTTGGCCTTTGGGGGGCACATTCAGATGCAACGTTAGAAAGCCAAATGGATGTGATGCGCTTAAATGCCGAAGTACTGGTCCAAATGTGCCATCTCTTTATCCCTTTGCTGCAAAAAGAACAGGGTGCGCATATTCTGAACATGGGCAGCATTTCCAGTTATCAGCCTGTTCCCTATTTCAGCATGTACTCTGCCTCCAAATCCTTTGTGTTATCCTATTCCCGAAGCTTAAGAGTTGAACTCCAGCCCTTGTCAATTGGTGTTTCCTGCCTCTGCCCTGGTTTTACCCAATCCTCTTTTTTTGAAAAAGCTGGTACGGCGCCGCTAATAAGTTCTTCTAAATTCCAGATGAAAGCTGAAGCTGTGGCAGATAAAGCTGTGCGGGATATGTTGAAGAATCAAGCTGTTATAGTTCCTGGTCTAGTTTTTAAGCTTTGCACCTATTTAAGCAGGTACCTTCCTGTAAGCCTAACGACCTATGTGTTAAGCAGATTTTTCAGACCTACTGTTCCTGCCGTGAAAGTAGAGTTAGTCTGAACACTCTTCTTTCGGCATCAGATTTAACTTACCCTTTCATCAAACTTACACATAAAACCTAACAAGCTATGGTAAAAATAATGCAAGCTGTAACATTAGCATTATGGCTGCTTCCTTTTTCTTTAACAGATCATAATGCGATAATAGGCGTTTGGCGCACACCCAATAAAGATGGAGCGGTAGAAATTTATAAGGTGAATAATCAGTATAACGGCAAACTTATTTCGTATACCGAACCAGGAGCTACAGATGCTAATAACCCAAGCCCATCTCTTCGTTCTAGAAAGGTTATAGGTATAGACATCTTTCAGAATTTTGTCTACGATAAAAAAAATGGGCGGTGGGTAGGTGGCACAATCTACGATCCTGAGAGTGGTAAATCATATTCGTGCTCCATCTGGTTAAACAAAGATAACCCAAAGCAACTACAGGCAAGAGGCTACTTGTTAGGCATGGAGCTTTTTGGACGCACCGAAACATTTACCCGAGTTAGATAAACTGGTCAACACTTTTCGGGACGGGTCACCTTCTTCCTAAGCCTTGTTGGCACCACAATTCATCAGATTTTAATGTACAAAGGACTGACGTGGTTTATCCTATGTCAGTCCTTTTGCCGTGCCCTTGCCGGCACCTCCCCTTGTTTAGCCTGTTATTTCCAGCGACTGGATAAGTCCGTCCTTCAGTTCAAAATGATAGTTCAGCACGGCAGGACTTCCAGGAAATGAGCCCGAGATCTCTGCCGTAAGAACACTTTTAGGGCCATTCTCCGAAAAGCTGATCGGTTTCATGACGGTTTTATAGTTTTCATTTGCTTCCGCTATCCATTGCCTTATTTCATTTCTTCCTTTATACGTTTTTTCTTCATCCACCACGACGGCTGTCTCGGAAAAACATTTGGCGTAAGCAGCACTGTCGTAGTTATCCTGTGCCGCTACTAAATCTGCTATAACTTTCGGTAACTTCATCTTTCTCAGTTTTTATGGTTTAAATGGTCGGTATCGTTCCGCCGTCAATGACGTATTCCGTTCCTGTCAGATAATCGGCTCTTGGGGAAATCAGAAAGCCCACCAGCTCGGCCACTTCCTCTGGTTTTGCAGGTCTGCCATAAGGTATCCCGCCCAATGCATCCATTACGCTCTGCGTGGCTTGCTCTATCGTGCTGTTTGAGCTTTCGGCGATCCGTTCCATCATTCTGCTAGAAGAGGAAGTCATGATCCAACCAGGCGAGACGGTGAGCACCCGAACTCCCTTCGGTGAGACCTCGTTCGATAAAGCCTTGCTGTAGTTTATCAAACCTGCTTTGGCCGCCGCATAAGGCAGCGTGGAGTCATACAAAGGCAGCCTGGCCTGAATGGAGGCGATGTGAATAATCACGCCGCTCCTGCGTTCTACCATCTGCGGCAGGAATCCCCTGTCTAAACGAACGGGTGCCAGTAGGTTGGTTTGAATGGTGTTTTGCCAGTCTTCATCTGTCAGCACGGCGAAACCGCCGCCCGGGGTTTCGGAACCGCCGAGGTTGTTTACCAGAATGTCCAGCCTTTTGTATGCTGAAAAAACCTCCTCCACTACTTTCTGTGTCCCTTCAGGTTTGCTTAAATCAGCCGATATGAAATGCAGTCTCCCGTCTGACTTTTCGGGTGCGTTCCTGGCCGTAATAATTACCGTCGCCCCGGCGTTGGATAAGCGTTCGGCAATGGCTTTCCCGGCTCCTTTGGTACCGCCTGTCACCAGGGTGATTTTGCCTGATAACTCATTATTGAAATCAAATTGCTTTTCCATAGTCTCTTATTTTTGGTACAAATATGGAGCGTATGCGTGGGTGCGTCAAGTACGGAAAAACGATTCGCATAGGGATAAATTTATCCCTTATTGTATGCTTTGGAACATTAAAATAGCTTTGTATAATGTACAAGAGGAAAATACCGCCGACTTTAAACTGTGGCCTTGACCTGGTCGGGGAGGTGCTTTACGGCAAATGGAAAATCCGTTTGCTGTGGTTCATCAAAGAAGGGAACAAGCGCCCCAGCCAACTGCAGCGAAAGATCCCGGACGCCTCCCGCAGGGTTTTGAACATGCAGCTGAAAGAGCTGGAAGAACACGAACTGATCTCAAAAGTCATCTATCCGGTTGTTCCGCCAAAAGTGGAGTACAGCTTAACCGAGTTCGGGGAGTCCTTGATTCCCGTCATATCGGCTTTGGGGCACTGGGGCGATAAGCACGAAGAGCGACTGCGTTCAGTTATTCTGAAGCGGTCAGAATAACTGTCAGGTCAGTAGCTGCCGTTCTGAATCATAAGCGTAACCTACTCGATAGCCACCTCCTGCACAGTAACATGCGCACCGGTGAGATCATTTCATCTAAATGCCAGCCTGTTGCCCGTAACATCAATGATACCGTAACTTTATGAAACTCTCTATAAAGCCATGTTTAGGATATATCTTATTACCGCTTTTTATTTAGCTCTATCGTTTAACATCAGCGCTCAGGCTCCGACGCAGCATGTTAACCTCAACCTGGCTGAGCGGGTCTCAGTTGCTCCAGAAAGCGTTTTCAGGATGTTTAGGGAAGCGGGCATGAGTCCATCGGATCATGAGTTGACAGCAGTTGAAAAGGCCAAGGTAGAAAAGACCTTTGCCGCTTTACCGCCCCTGCATCAGAAAATACTTAAGGGGCATCTGCATAGCATCAGCTTCATGGACAACATGCCCAACACGGCGCTCACATCACCTGTAAAAACCCCTGATTCCACTAAGATGTACAACATCACTTTTAGAGCTGGAATACTCCAGGAGACAATCTCGGAATGGGCCACCCAGAAAGAACTTACCTGCTTTGACCAGTCGGAAAACCCAGGTTACGAGATCAAAATTGAGGCGGGTGGCTTGGATGCTTTTTTATACGTCCTGCTGCACGAGGCTACGCATGTGGTGGACGCAGTATTGGAGATCACTCCGCACCCTAACGACATAGAGGCACTTGTTAAGCCAACCCCATTCACTCAAGATGTTTGGCAAAAAATGAACGTGCCGACCAGTAACTCTACCGATTCACTATTGGAGAAAACCCGCTTCCGCAGTGGCAAAACGGTGGCTTTAGCCTTAGCGCCTAATATTTACCAGAGTCTGGGCAAAACACCGTTTGCCTCTTTGTATGGCATGGCAAGCTGGTTTGAGGACATCGCAGAGCTTGCGAGCATATATCATCTCACGGAAAAAATGGATCAGCCTTTCTATGTTGTAGTCAGAAAGGACAACGAGGAGATTTTCAGGTTTGAGCCGATGAGGAATAAGCTGGTAAAAAAGCGGCTTCGACACTTGAAAGTGTTCTATCGGGTGTGACCTTCCTGCGGCTATGGGAGCGTAGCTCCTTCTGTTCAACTTGCTGAAACCTCTTGTATCAGCTACCAGTCACAGACTGTTTTGTTCGCCTCCACAGCCAATGTCCGAAAACCGAGAGCGGTTATGTCTCGGACATGCACCTTCAAGAGTGGTCTAACCTAACTCTACGGCCAGTTCTAAGAACCTTTACCCGCTTATAGCTGATAACAGCTGTTATGTTCAACAGGCGAATGTGTATCAAACCTCCTCTCCTACCTGAAGATACGTTTCCACAGCCACTAAATCATTGTGGATAAAGTTCGATAATTCACTCCTTCGGTCTACACAGTAAACATTAAAAAGGGGCTTAAACATCAGTTTAAGCCCCTTTTTCTTTTCCAGAGTAACAAAAAAGTAACAAAAAGTTTCCCAAGATGTTACTATCACNCTTAAACATCAGTTTAAGCCCCTTTTTCTTTTCCAGAGTAACAAAAAAGTAACAAAAAGTTTCCCAAGATGTTACTATCACACAATTACCCCTTTTCTCTATTCAAGATCTTTAGGATTTTAAATAGTAGTATGACACTTATACTATAAGATAAATTTCTTCACCTCCTACCTGAAACAATCTGTTAACCTGCTCTAGAATAGTTCCCATACTGCCTTTTTGCAGAAACAGCAGTATGGTATAACTAAACACTAGAAACAAGAATGCATCATTATGATATAAAAACTAATTCGTTATTTTGGGCAAACATGGGTATGGCAAAGTGAGTAGAGGGTATGAGGGACAGAGAACCATAGAACATAGCTAGATAGTTAAATGATTTTAAATAAGGAGTATGAGGCACAAAACTCTTTTATAAAACAAATTAGCCTTATAATTTGCAGAAATAAGCTTCTACAAACCATAAGGCTAAAGTTATCAATTAAGTAGTGCTTTGAAAGATGAACTTTACTGGACTGTTATAGGCGCTTGAATCCTGTAGCTGCTCTTTTGTGTAAAGGTTCTGCCGAACATGTCGGTCGCTTTTACCTCTATAGTGTGTTCACCCAATTCTAGTTTTGTGGGAATGTTTCCTCGCCAAAGGTGTGTAGACTGTGCGGCGTTGGAGGGCCTTCTGCCTGGCATCAGTTCATCTGCATAATCCCATTCCTGCAGACTGTGCACAAAGTCAGGATCATAATCTTTCTGATAAACCATTTTTATCCACTTTCCACCATCAATTCGGTACAGCACTTCATCCTGCTCACTACCCATAAAGAAGTTGGCGAAAATGCCTGCGGAAGTGTTTCTGCCATGTGCTACTACTTTCGGGGCAAAAACCTGTATCTGGTAATCTTTAGGGCGGCCAGCCACTTTATAGTCTATCATGTATTCGTTTCCTTTGAAGTTAATAAAAGCATATCCTTTCGGAGTGCCGTCACGCATGGTAGACACAGGCACGCCATTCGCATCTAATTTTCCCGAATACCAATCGCCAGAGGTTGTGCCTACATTGTAGTGGTGATGTGGCTTTTCCTGCCTCCATCCTTCTGCCTTTGTAAAGAAATCCTGCTTCTGCAGGTGCGTATGCGCCGAAAGTGAAAGCGTGTGCGGAAAGTCCTTCAACAGGTCAAAAAGCTTTTGCCTGTCCTCATCCCGATAGGCATCACCATCGGGCTCGCTAAGCGGAACGTGAAACGCCAGCACTACCAAGTGATCTTTGGGCACAAATTTCAGGTCATTTTCTATAAAGTCCAGCTGATCTTTCCTAAACCCTCCCCAGTAACTTTTTCCGCCCCGCGGGTCTGGATATAGCACATCATCCAGCACAATAAAGTGTACCTTACCATAGTTAAAGGCATAGTTTGCGGGGCCAAAATGCGCCTCAAAAGTTTCGTCTGCCAGAGAGTCCGCTTTGGCATCAAAGTCTAAATCATGGTTGCCCAAGAGATTATACCACGGAATACCCACCTTTTTAACAGCTTCGATGTATGGGTTGAAAAGGTTCAGATTGTTTCCTACCAGGTCGCCTAGGCTTAATCCGAAAGGCACATCCTTTATCCCCTCCACTTCGGATACAATGCCTCGGGCAAAGAAATCCACCTCTTCTTTTGTATAGGGTTGAGGATCTCCAAATATCAGCGCTGTGAATTCTTCCTTATCCTCGGTTGGCATCAAAGCAAAGTCTACAGACTTAGGAAGTTTGCCAGTGGGAGCCACTCCCTTGAACTTCAGGTCAGGTGAGCCACTTGGTTTGTGGTTGTAATAGAACTGAGGCAGATTCTCTTTGTTAAGGGCCACTTTATAACCAGAAGGCATCATAACAGAAATAATGTTATCAGATCCTATTGGCAGCTCATATCTTCCTTTTTTATCTGTCAGGACGACCTCCCGACCATTCGTAACGGCAACTTGTGCCACGCCATTCTCTCGCCGCTCCTTTTTCCCGTTGCCATTTGCATCTTCAAACACATACCCCTTTACAGAGGTTTGTGCCTGTACAGCAAGGGCAAAAAGGATACTACTGGCAACTAGTACTGTCTTTTTCATAGTTTCTTAAAATTGAATAAGGAAATTAATTTCTATCTAAAACATCTTTTAACCTATACATATATAACTAAAGTGATGCTCATGCCCGCTATTAAGCGCTAAAGGCAACTGTAGTAAGGATAGCTACATTAACCTTCCACATTCCTAAGCTTTGTTGGAGAAGAACAGGAAGGGGTACTATACCTTGATAACATACTAGCAGTTAGACTTTCTGCATTCGAATGGGCATTACTTTGCCTTTCTTGCGGCTTTCTTCAGCCATGAAACCCATAATATGGCTTTCAATGGATTCATCTATAGTAGAGGTAAGAAGAGCTGGATTTTGCTGAGAAACTGCCTGCACAAAATCTTTTACCAGGAACCAATCTCCGCCACCGTGGCCACTATTTTTGTAACCTTCAACATCTTCGGCTTTTGGTACAAACTTGGTAGACTTTCCTGTTCTAAAATCTGTTACCACCAGTTCATCCATGTCGCCAACCATGTCTCCCATTGCGCCCATAATGCGGGTACGGCGGCCATGGTATGAGGTAAAAGCCTCCATAGAGAAGTTGGCTGTTACATTATCTTCGAACATGATGCTCGTAATGTAATGGTCTGGTTGATCATTCTCCATGCGATATACACAGCGGCCATAGTTGGTCGTCTTCAGGCGCTCCATTATTACCTCGCCATGCTTAGACTTATCATCTGGCAGGTTCAACACTGATAGCCTTCTTCTGTCATCGTGGTAATGCCTGATAGCGGAATAAGGACATTCACGCTCCACGGCACATCCGTCAGTACAACGGGCGGTACTTCCTTCTGGGGCATTTTCTCTGCGAAACCACTTCAGGTCGCCCATTGCTACAATCTGTTTGCTTGGCTTATTAATTACCCATTTAATAATATCCAGATCATGGCAAGACTTAGCAAGAATGATTGGTGTGGTTTCTTTTGAATTGTGCCAGTTACCGCGCACATAAGAATGGGCCATGTGTGTATGTTCGATTGGCTCGAAGTGCTGCACACTTACAACTTCACCAACTGCCCCCTGAGAGATAAGTTCCTTCATTTTCACAAAGTAGGGTGCATACCGCAGCACATGGCAAACAGCAACTATTCTACCCTCCTTCTTGGCTAAAGCAAGTATGTTGCGACACTCTTTCTCGGTTGGCGCTATCGGTTTTTCAAGCAAAATATCATACCCCATAGACAAGGCTTTCATGCAAGGGGCATAATGAAGATTATCAGGAGTAGATATGATAACAGCATCAGCAAACTTAGGACGATTGAAGACATCTTCCCAGGTATCGAAACGATTAGCTTCAGGAATGTTATGTTTCTTGGTATAACGGTCGTTTCGCAGTTTTATCGGCTCCGCCACACCAACAATATTCATTTGCTCAGGATACTTAGCCGCAAAATTACCATATACATTTCCACGGCTACCTGCTCCAATAGTAATGGCTGTAACAGGTTTATCCATAGGTTTGTATAAGGGGTTCTCTGGCAGTGTATATCCATACTTGTTTTCCCCTAGCTTTGCCAGCGACTCAGTACTAATTACTGCGGCTCCTATACTTAGGCCTAAGGATTTTAATAAGTTTCTACGATTCATAGCACAAATTTTAAGCTATCCCCTTTTTATTGTTTACACATTAAATTAACTTCTGACAACTACCACCTACTGCACTCGGTAACTGTTCTTGATCGTCTGAATATACTTTCGGTACATCTCACTAGCAACCGCTACTGCATCACCTTCAGTTTTGTCGCTATAGTGCTCGCTGCTGTTTACCCACCGCCACTCCCAAGTCTTAATCTTATTATTAAAAGCTTTCTGGTCTATCTCCTGCCCTTTCTGCATCTGGCTAATCACGTAGTCGAAGTACTGTTGCCAGCGAGGTCTATAGTAGCCATTCAGCAAACCCGACCATTGCCTGTTGGCATATTCACTCAGTTTGCTGTCTTTGTCGCCCCATAAGGTGAGCAGGTTTCGGGCATTCTTTTCGTATAGTTTCTTTTCTTCTGCAGTTGTGCCCCAAGCTTTGGCCGCATTTAGCCACTTACCCAGCAGAAAATCCTCCTGCGTCGCCACCAGCCTGTCCATATCTTCTATCAAGGCAATAAACTCGGCGCTGTGTTCTGTGAAGGCAGCCAGGTCTTTGTTTTTATAGTCCTGTGCAAACTGCTGTTGCTTTACAGTGGCATAGTTCGCCATCACCTGCCGCGTCAGGTCCACCAGATCGAACCGATAGCCCTCGCTGTTTTGTAGCTCGCTGGAGGCTGCTATTAAATTATCCCAGGCTGTTAGCAGTTCCAGCGGTTCGTATGTTAAAGTAGTGGTAACACCGCCTGTATTCTTGTTAGAAGTAGGACGGCCAACTATAATAGACTCTGGTCCACCTGAGGTAAGCGTATCGGCATAGGCAGTACGGCGCAGGATGTCCCAAGCTTTGTTTGCGCTGGCGTTTTCCTTACCATATCGTCGCTTGGTATAGCCTTTCAGCCAACTATCAAGGTCGATAGGGGTATCGCGCCAGGCATTCTCCATCATCAGCTCATACATAACAGGATTCTGTTCGATGGCCTCGGGCGTTAAGCCTATACCTACCATTTTACCATTCCCAGAGTGATGAAGTGCTTCGGCAGGCCAAGTTGCTACCCTATCCATCAAGCCATACATATTCACGTTACCTCCAAAATTGTGCAGCATGTTCCAGATCCAGGGCTTGCCGTAGTAGGCTTCTGTTTTCAGCCACATCGGGTTCTTTTCGCTCCACAAATCCAGTATGATCATTCTATCGTCTGGCACGGCATTAAGCATAGCCTGTATCTGCCTCGGCTTCCAGAAGTCTCTGGAGAAGTGGAACAACCAGCCCTGCATAATCCAGGTGGCCTCTGGGTCGGCTGCCGCCATTGATTGATAAACTTTCTGGCTGACGTTGTTCAGGAAAAGAGAATCATCAGAAGGCGGTCTGTTCTCATTGAAAGTATCAGAAGTATAGAGATGATCGGTGCCATAGGTCGCAATTGTCTCTTCAATATATTTCTTCCCAATCTCCACAAACATCGGGTCATCAGGGTCCAACAAGTGCACATCAGGAAAGCCCACCCAATTCGTTTTCTTCAGGTTTGCCATTGGGAATTTCTCTTTAAAAGCAGGCGGAACGTGCCCCGTGAAAGCAGGCAGAATAGGTGTCATGCCCAGCCCACGCTCACACTCCAGAATCTGCTTTTGCAGTGCCTCATGGCTTTCCATCCAGCTAACAGGCAGCGGGCCGCCCCAACCGTCGAGATTGCCCATCCAGAACCAGCTGAAATAAGCAGGACCGCTAAAGAAGCTCTCCAGGTCTTTATCTGTTAAGCCCATGCTGTTGTACACGCGGCGGTGAATTGCATTTTGTCCTGTGATAGACAGGGGCATGTTGATTCCGTTCATCGCCATCCAATCTATCTCCCATTGCCAACGGTCCCAGTCCCACCAGCTCATGGTATAGTTGTAGGTGCAGTAGTTGAGGTAATAGCGATAGTTGTAAGGGCTAACGTTTCTTACTTTTTGCGGCACCTCAGGCAGTTTGTCAGCAAGATTCAAATTTACACCGTTCCAGGTGATGCTGCTGTTGGTATAGTATTTCAGGTAGTAGTTTAAGGCACTGGCAACCGAAATACCGTTGTTACCACGCAATACAATCTTCCCATCACGGCTCTCTACTTCATATACATCCTTCTCCCCTTCCTTTGGAATAAACTCCACTTTAAAATGCTCCGCATGCGTTGGTACCACCCGCTTGATAAGTGCATAAATAGGCCTTGTATCGTCAGCAGTTTGTGCAGCGGAAGCAGTAACCACATTGTTTGCAGCTGTTGCCGATGTGCTTTTCTGTACAGCGCACGATGCCCCCAGTAGCAGGCTTAGCAAAAGCATTACTGCTGATCGGCATGTTCTGTGCTTTATAGTAGACTTCATGTGTGTAATCATCAATATCTTAGAGCATGAAGGTGTTTACAGACCTAGTAGCTAAGAATCGCCACTACAGGCAAATGATCTGATGGATAACTTTCTTGTATCACCTTCTGGGACACTATTTTGAAGGGTGACGTTTTCGTAAAGGCGATATAATCTATTGTTCTGTCGGGATTGATAACGGGTATGGTTGGCTCGCAATCGGTTGTACAAGTGCGGGTGAAAACTTTATCTAACTCAGCTATAGCGGTACTTTCAGGCACAGAGTTAAAATCGCCTGCTACTATAAAAGGAACTGTTTCTGTAGAGGCAATCTCATTTATTTTTCGCACCTGCTGATCTCGGTTCTCTTTATTGCGAACATCTATATGTGTGGTGCCGAAACGTATGGTTTTGCCATCAGGCAAAGTTATTTTGGCCGTAGCTAACACTCTGTCTTCTGCTATAGGATCTGCGTCCTCTGGCAGCGGAATAACAGTTGTCTCAGACATTGGATACTTTGACAGGATAGCCACACCATAGTAACCCCCGTCGTAGTCAATAGCCCTGCCAAAATAGGCTTTCATTCCTAGCCGCTCCGCAAGGGCCTCTGCCTGATTGCCTGGGCCCGAACGTCTTGTGTTAACATCAACCTCCTGCAGCGCCACCAGATCAGGGTTTTCATTTCTGATCACATTGGCAATAGCATCCAAATCTATGTCTGTATTACTTTTAGTTGGCGGGCTAGCATGATGTATATTATAGGACATTACCTTTAGTTGGCGACTTCCCACTGTTGCATCGGCTGCTGTTGCTGAGGAACGGCTGGTGTTAGACACAGTTTTCTCAGAGCAGGACAGTGTAAGGGCACCAAAGGCAAGTATAAATGTAAAGTGCAAGGCAACTTTTTTCATGTTTAGTTTAGATAGATAAGCGATGTAAGAAAATCTTTATTTATACAGTGAGTTTTGTTTAGTAAATTTGAATTAACATAATATTCCAACTGAAACTTTTATGCCTGTGCTTTTGCCCAAACAAAGCACAATATCAGACCAAAAGATTGCGAAACGCCAATCTCCGTAAAGGGGATTAAATCAGCTATAAGGCTAAAATCTTGTTTGTCACAAACCTTTCTTCTGTTTCTCTCATTTTAAAAAGTGCAGCGGCGCCCAGAATAGCAGCATTATCAATAACAGAACACTCAATAGCTAGCTCATCGGTCACGAGCTTAAAAGGGAAAGCTTGAACACTTTTCTGCATTGCATCTTTAAAGTACTCGAAGCAACCGCATACAGAGCCACCTAAAAAGATAGCGTCAGGCGAAAGGGCATACAGAATAATTTTTAAAGCATTTCCTAAATGATGCCCATACTCCTCCAAAATCTTCAAGGCTTTAACATCGCCGCTTTCTGCTAGTCGCTGTACTTTTATGCCGGACATTCCATGTATTTTTTTAAAGAACTTGCCGCTGCAATAATCTTCTATCGTTTTATCCTGGTATGGCATTCCCCCAAACTCACCAGCACAGGAGTACTTACCTGAGTATACCTGATGATCGACAATGATGCCTGTACCGAAACCCGTTCCCAGCGTAATGCCAACTAAGTTTTTGTATTGCTTTCCCTTCCCGTACATTTTCTCACCTGCGGCAAAAGAATTAGCGTCGTTCGTTATGCAAACTGGTTTCTTGAGATGATTTTCCAGGTACGCCTTCAGGTGTACCTCGTTCCAAGAAGGGATGTTCTGCACACTATGCACAATGCCATTGGCTTCATCCACTAGGCCAGGTACACCAATTCCTACACCTGCCACATCTGGCTCCATGATCTTCTCAATGCCGCAGATGATTTCCTGAAGGATTTGATCTTGCTGAGCATGTGCCGAAGTTGACAGCTTTACCTCATTCGTAATTTGGCCGTCCTGCACCAAGCCAATATGAACTTTAGTGCCACCTATGTCTATCCCCAGAACTTTCTTATCCTCACTCATTAACAAGTTTGTTTTAATTAAAGGCAATAGAAACCCTGCACTGCCCTTGGTTAAGAGCCAAGCTGTGCTGTCACATACTATCTTTCTCTATATACTTAAGCTTTTTAACTACCAGCTCTTAGTCTAAATCCAGTTGATCTTCGAATATGTTTTCCATTACTACAGCCACAGAACCTAAAATTCCCGCATTTTGCCCTAAATTAGACAGCGCTATCTCTGTCTTTTCTCTTAGCTGCGCCATACAATAAGTATTAATAGACTGTTGAATTGGAGTAGTGATATACTGTTTCGCCTCAGCAATTCTGCCTCCCAGAATGATAAGCTCTGGGTTAAATATCTGTATCAGAATCGAGATGCCCTTGCCTAGGTTCATACCTATTTTAGATAATATATTGATAGCGTATTGGTCTCCCCTGTTTGCTGCATCAATTACCAGTTTGGGTTCTATACTATCTATCTTTTGATCAGAAAGCTCGTTGAGCAAAGAGTGCTGGCCAGATTTTATACCTTCTTTGGCCATGTTAGCCAGTGCAATACCAGAGGCAACGGTTTCTAGGCAGCCCCGCTTCCCGCAGTAGCACAACGCACCATTATTCTCCAGCGGTATATGCCCGATCTCCCCTGCAAAACCTTTCGTACCGCTTCTAAGTTTACCATCCATTATCACACCCAAGCCTACTCCCCAATCAAGGGAAAGTACCAGTACATCGCTTCTGCCCTTGGCCAGCCCAAAGCGATACTCCGCAAGAGCGGCACTTTTTGAGTCATTTTGAATATAAACTGGTTTGTTAAACTTTCTCGTAAGTAACTGTTGCAGCGACTCAGCCTCTGCTGCCGTATGCATATAGGTATAGTTGTTACCTTCTTTGCTGGCCACCAACCCAGGCATGCTCACGCCCACACCCATCAGTTTATCAGGATCAATTCCAGAATTGGAGATCAGACTTTCTGCGTACTCCTGCAATTGGTCTGCAGCAGTTACACCTTCAGCAATACACACAGGAAAAGTTTGTACTCCTGTAATGTTGTTATTATTGTTGTCGAAAATAGCCATTCTGGTCTTAAACCTCCCCATGGCTATACTAAGCACAAACAAAGAATTGGCGCGAAGGCCATACAAATCTGGTTTTCTACCACCCTCAGACTTGCCTCTGCCTTTCTTCTCAACCAGTCCCTCTGTCATCAGCTCGCTAAGCAACCCCATAGAAGTTGGCGAACTGATATTAAAATCGCTGCATAGGTCGGAGTTGGTTTTAGGACCCTTTATGTATAACTGCTTAACTATTTTTATTTTTTGAGTATGCTTCTTCCTCTCAATGTTGTTGAGTGTATCTAAATAAGAATCCTCCAGTATTAAAGTGCTCATTTTGCTGATGCTAATATTTACTTTAAAGAATGTTATTATCAACACTATAAACAACAACTTTCTTAAAAAATTTAGTTAAGTAACTTAACTTTTAATAAACCAAACACTTAAAGAAGTATTAGCCTAAATACTTATGGTATAAAACTTTAGCATTTTTAAGAACAGCATTTAGAAAAGAATCTATTATAGCCATACCTAATCCATAATTAAAATCGAAGTAATTCTACTTTTTTAGTAGAAACAAAGGCATTAGTTCAACTCATTTATCTTATAGCTTTTCAGAAAAACAGCTCAACTAATTGAGTTTACCAATCTTTTCCCTGGCTTGGAGTAAAACTATTTTACCGTCCACACTTGTCGCTACCACACTACCATCAGCAAGAGGCTTAACCGTGTTGATCATATCCTCACTCAGTTCATAAATCCATTCAATGTTTTTACCCTCCATGTCAATGGCATATACACGTCCAAAAGTGGTGCCGAAGTAGAAGGTGCTTCCGCTAAAAACAGGCGCTGAAAAAGAGAAGTCCCTGCCATACCCTCCCGAGATATTCATGATTGGTTCTGGCTCTCTACCTTGAGTACTCCAGGCCACAATCGTATCCTGCATGGTTTTAGCTACCAGCAAGTTTCTCTCGGCATTCCCTCCCAACGATTCCCGAACCCTAAATTGATCTGTAACAAAAGTTTGCTCTCCTGTGCCCAAATTATACTCCCTTAGTTTCTCATCTGGGGCAACCATATACACTTTTCCATTCTGGATAACTGGAATACTCATGGCAGGAGAATAGTAATGGCTCTTTTCATCATTCCGCCACTGCCAAGCCAGGGAGCCATCTTTTGTATTTAAGGCATAAAGCGTTTTGTTCCATGTGCCGAACACCACCTTGCCATCGGCTACAGCTGGTTTGCTAGGCGGAAAACCAGCAAGTCCCTCAAAAGACCAGGTAACTTTGCCTGTTTTCAGATCTATTGCTCTGAACTTAAGGTCACTGCTCCCGATATAAACCACACCACGCTCTATAGTTGGTGAAGCCAACGCAGGCGCCATAGTTTTAACTTTCCATATTAACTTGCCGTTCTTTGCATTCAAGCAATAAATGTTGCTATCAGCAGAGGCAAACACTACTCTGTTACCAGCAATCTCAGCTGATGAATGGATAGACTTACCTGTCTTAAACCTCCAGTTTACCTTTGCATTTGCAGCATCCAATGATTTAAACTCTCCAAGCAGGTTGCCAATTAACACACTGTTTTTCCATACTGCAGGGGCTGCCACTATATTTCCTTCGTCCTGGTATGTCCAAACGGCTTGCACATTTGTGAACTGAGGGTCTATAACCGAAGCATTATTTTCTGAAAGCTTAGTTGTGCTTTTGTTCTTTTTAGGTGGCATCGGTAACGTGGCCCAGGCCTGGTTAGCAGGTTGCCCTACCTCCACCATTGTTACATGCAGAGTATCTGGGGTTAAACTGAAAACATTATAGGCTAATGTTCCCTGTCTGATCTGTGCTGTTCTGGTCATAATGCCCCTAATACCGTTGTAGTCAAAAAGCTTATTTATATGACCATGACCGCACAAAACTGCTAGTGTATTAACTCTATGAAGTTTGTCTATTACTTGGTTATAGTTGCTAAGCCCTTCATCTAAAGAATAATGGCTAATAAAAATAACTGGTTGCTGCTTAGGTGTTACTTGTATCAGACTATCCAGCCACCGCATTTGGTCCAGCGGAACATAGCCCCTGGACATGCGCCCATACGGACCTGTGCTGAAGCCTATAAAACGTACTCCGTTTATATCTTTAACAAATTTCTGTTCTTTCCATAGCTTATCATAGATCAGGCCACCACTGCCAGACCAGCCTGTATCGTGGTTGCCAGGCACTATAAAATAAGGCTTACTTAGGCCATCCATAAGCGCTTTCGCTTCCCCTAGTTCTTCATCATACCCAAAGTCGCTTATATCACCAGCATGTAACACAAAGTCAACTTCAGGGTTTTTATTGATGTCATTTACAATGGCTTTAAGTCCAGTGTTGTTTCCCTGCTTACCAATATGCGTATCGGTAACTACCGCAAATTTCAGTATATCCTTTTGCTGTGCGTTCACCGTTATTCCTGTACTTAAAAGCAACAGGAACAGACAAACATGTACCGCTTTAGGCAAGTATTTCATAGATGTTTATTCTTCAATATTGATAACAGCCACTACTGGCCTGTGGTCGGAAGCGTAAGATTCATTTACGACCTTATGGCTGCCCACCCTAAATTTGTTTCTAGGATGTTTGTAGGCAATAAAATCGATGGCCTTAGTTGGGTTTGTAGCGGGAATGGTACCAGCACATACTTGGCAGGTCCTTCTAAAATGAGCATCCAATGTATTGATCACATTAGAACCCGGAGTGGCATTAAAGTCGCCCGCAATAATGAAGGGCAGGTTGTCATTAGAGGCAATATCTACTATCTTCTCAATCTGCAGTTGCCTGTTTGTAGGGTCTGACTGTGCATCTAAGTGCGTGCTAGCGAACCGAACAGAAGAGCCATCAGGTAATTTAACTATAGCTGTTGCCAATATGCGAGGTTCTCCCCCACTTCCCTGCTTTACAGGCAGACGATGTACTTCTCTTTCAGACAACGGGTACTTAGAAAGAATAGCCACACCATACTCTCCCCCTTGATAATCGATTGCTTTACCGAAAAAATAATGATGCATGCGCAGCTTGCTTGCTAACTCCTGCGCCTGATTCATATTACCCGATCTTACTGTATTCACATCCACTTCCTGCAACGCAATTAAATCTGGCTTCTCAGCATTTATAGCATTTACAACAGCGTTAACATCAATGAAATTTGATCTGGAAGGCGGGTTACAATGGTGTATGTTGTAAGACATGACCTTTAAAGAAGCTACTACTTCTGTTTCTTCCCTTGGGTCAACAACTGGTGCTGGATCAGATTCTTTAGATGAATCACCACATGATGAAATCAAGATAACAGCACATGCCACAAAACTTTGTAAAGCTTTTCTTATCACAGAGAATATTTTTAATTCAGTGCTAAACCACTCACTCCGCCTTTACTTACCTATTGCAAGTAAAGGCGGGGTAAAAGGTCCATAGTCTATAAATTTGATCATGCCTATTTTGCGCGGCCAATGTTCTTCACGTTCTGCCCTTTCATTGGCCAAGGAGAGTTTGCAGGAGCACTTTCGTCAACTGCTATCTTGTAAAGTTTTACAACAGCTCCATCTATTCCTTCTACATAAACAGTTCCATCGTCTGCTATTGTAGGGGAGTTCACAACACCATCACCCAACTCAATCTCATTTAATAGCTGCCCTAAAGCATTCACCACTACAAGTTTTCCATCAGTAGAGCCTAAGTAAACTCTTCCTTCAACATCAACAGCTGGAACGCTTTCGTTCGTGCTCATAGGGTGAGTCCAGTTAATAGAACCATCAGTAGGATTGATTGATATTAGCCCTGCCCCAGAACCAGAATACAAATGCCCGTTCGGACCTATAACCACACCTGATTGGGCTGCACCTGTTACCGCTGTAGACCATTTTACAGCTCCGCTTGTACCGTTATCAGTTACAGCAGCTACATTTTCGTTTGTTGTGTAGTAAATTGTACCGTCTGCATCCATAGACAAGGACGTTCCGTGAGTACCTTTACCAACACCCACAGACTCCGTCCATTTGGCTGTACCGTCTGCAGAATTTACGGCCCATACTTTACCTTCAGATGCATTGTAGAAATAAACAGTATTACCATCTCTACTAAGTACAGGTGCCGCATAAAAAGAACCTACGCCTACAATTTCCCAACGCTTTTCACCAGTTGAGGTCCAAGAATAGGCTCCTCCATCTCCGTCTTGCATTCTAGAGCCATGGTAAATATTACCCTGAGCATCTATGGCAGGCGTTGTGTTGGAAGCACCTCTGCCACTACCACTCCACATAATAGCTCCATCTACTCCGTTTAGCTTATAAACCATATGGGCGTTATCCCAGGTGTTGACATAAATATTGCCATCTGGTCCCATAGAAGGGGCATTCGCAATATAGTGCGTTAACTGTGTAGCCCATTTTAGCTGAGCACTTTCTCCTTGGTCAGTAACAGCTACCACATTGCCATTATTTCCAAATCTTGACTCTAGGTAATAGATTGTACCGTCATCACCAATAATCGGAGAACTCGAACCTTCGTTGATGGCGCTAACGGTAGTGTTGTTTGAGAATTCCCAAACAATGTTAGCGATGAATTCTTTTGGGGGTGGCGAAACCTCCACAGATTTAGAAACATTATAAGAAGCCCCTCCTGCATTTCTTACTGTAAGGGTAACTTCATAGGTGCCTGCACTGGCGTAGGTAAAGTACGGGTTGCGCTTGTTTGATGTAGAACCTTCTGCATCACCAAAGTTCCAGTTCCATTCTATTATCTCACCCGATGCTTCAGTCGGATCAGCGTAGAAAAGTATTTCCTGCCCTTCTATGGGTGCTGAAGGTGTATAACTAAAATCAGCTCCAGGAGGCAACAGGTCCCCCAGATCATCGTCTTTACATGCGAAAAACGAAAAACTGAATAAAAGACCTAATAAGAGTACTTTTACATTTTTCATTATAGTTGTTGTTTAGTTATAACAATTATATTTTGTGACTGTAGTGACTTCTATTTTAAATTCACCAGAAGCGTTAGCTGTTGGTTATACTTTCTTACTTCTTGTTTCTCTGTTAATTAAGCTTAAGCTCTGCAACTACAGGAAGATGGTCAGAGGCATAAGACTCAAATATGACTTTACTTGAAACCACCGCTACTTTGTCTTTTTTCCTGTACATAATAAAATCGATGGCACTTTTAGGATTGGCAGCGGTAAAGGTGGGTGAACAATTGTGTTTACAGGTGCGGGTAAAGTATTCATCAAGCCTGTTGATCGTTAAACTGCTCGGAAGGGCGTTGAAGTCACCAGCCAGAATCACAGGGTACTTTTCCTGTTGCAGCACCCTACGTAGCCTGTCTATTTGGTAAAGCCTGTTATCCTCGCTTTTATGATCAAGATGTGTACCTGCAAAAACAACTTTACTTCCGTCTGGAAGAGCGACTTTGACTACTGCCATCTTTCGCATTTCACCTCCAATACTTGGATCGGCTTGCAAGGCATATCCAGCAGAATCCAGTAGTGGGTACTTAGATAAAATTGCCTCACCGTATTCACCACCGCCCAATACTTCCATGGCTCCAACAAAGTAAGCATGCATGTTCGTAAGCTTCCCGAGCTCCTTAGCCTGATTGACAGTGATTCCTGACCTTACAGTATTCTTGTCTACTTCCTGCAAGGCAACCAAATCTGGCTTAGCATTATTGATGACACGAGCTATGGCGGGTAAGTCTCTCTTGGCCCCAGCCGAAGGCGGATTCCCAAGACGTATATTATAGGTCATCACACGCAGGTCTGGCACAAGAGTTTCTGGCTCCTCTACGGGTGCTTCTTCTTTAACTATTGGGTCAGGCTCGCTTCCTTTGCTGCAGGCAACTATAAACAGCACTACTACTGCTAAGAATGAAGTGAAAAGGGCCCTCATATTCATTCATGGCGCATTTAAGAAGCAACAAGCTGTATTTGAAGCACAAGTTGGTAGGAGCACTGCGCTCATGATGCTATTGCCGAACATCAGCACCATGAGACACAGTTATTGCTTCTCTATTACCAACCTGGGTTCTGACCTAAATCTGGGTTGCGTTGCAACTGCTCCATTGGCACTGGCCACAAATAGTGCTGGGGCTCATTAAAAGTTCTTCCCGTACTTACTACAATAAAGCCATTTTCATCTGTGCGAAGGTTATCTGCGGTAGATGGATCTGGAAGCCATTTTACATTTGTACCTTTAATGTCCTGCGCCAGCTTCTCTCCCTGTCCCCAGCGGCGAATATCAAAATAGCGCTGGCCTTCCAAGGCTAACTCAACACGTCTTTCTCTTCTTATTTCCTCTCTCACATCTAGCCCTAAACTTTGTAATTCGCTTAATACCATTGGCTTCATACCCACACGCTCACGCAGCTTATTTATAGTCATGTCAACATCCTCTTGGGTAAGCTTGCCTTGCTCCAGCCTTGCTTCTGCATAAGTCAGTAGCACCTCAGCATAGCGCAGCAGATGAATATCATTTGCATCACGGTTATAAGTAGGCACAGCAGAAGGCTCAACATACTTTGTGAAATAGTACCCTGTTATGGTAACAGACCCTCTTCTGTCTGAACGAAACTTAGGCACCATGAAAATGTCTGGGTTATCATTTTCGCTAACTGGTCTACCATCATAACGTCCACCCCACTCCGAACCAGGCTCAAGTATTGTCTGCGTCATGCGAGGATCTCTGTTTTCGAAAACATCCTCGTATTTTTCTACATCATATAAAGGAGATCGATCAATAGGCAAACCATCTGCCATCAGATAGGAGTCAACCAGTGACTTGGTAGGGTTCCAGCGAGCATTCTGGTCAGGCACATGAATCTCGCGGCTTAGGTTGTGCATGCTTACATCTAGCTTGTGCAAGCGGGCAATAATTGTCTCTCTGTTGTTGCCACTAGCCAATTTACCTTCATAAGTAAATAATCGGCGGTAGTTAGAACTAGGATCTCCAACATTGAACAACTCATAGACACCAAGGTCCATGACATCTTTAGCAGCCTTTTCTGCAACATCCCAGCGCTCATTGTATAAAGCGATACGAGCTTTCAGTGCTAAAGCGGCACCCTTACTCATTCTACCAAGGTTTTCGCCTATAGGTATTGCAGTTGGTAAATGCTGGGCTGCTTCTTCCAGATCTTGCAGTATAAAGTCAACAACCTCATCTTTAGAATTCCGAGGACCATATAGCTCATCAATATTCAAGGTAGTGGTCACTAAAGGAACATCACCCCAGAAGCTAGTTAAATAGCTGTACATAAGTGCCCTGATAACACGAACTTCTGCTGCAAGTTGCTCTGCTCTTGCAGGGTCCTGCAGTTGCGCTTTGTGATAGTTTTCCAGAAAAGCATTCGCTTGACGAATGCCTGAGAACTGTGTCCGCCATTCAGTGTTTAAGGTAGTAAGGTCGTACCCAAAGTTACCTGTCCCTATTTGTAAATACATTGTAGAAGTAGGCCATAGGGTATTATCGCCCATATTTTCCATATCCACAGTATTCTTAGCCTTAACATTAGCGTAAAGGCCGTTTACTGCCAGAACCAGTTGTTCTTCTGTTTGCCAAAAATTTTCATCGTTGATCTGGTCAATGGGAGCTCGCTCCAGGAAGTCGTCTTCACATGCCCCTAGGAGAAGCGTACTCAACAAAAAGCCGTATATTATATTCTTTTTCATGATGATTTCTTACTTAAGGTTGATGTTTACACCAAACACATAGGTTTTAACCTGCGGATAAAAGTTGCCGTTACTTACAGGTGATTCTGGATCGTATCCGTAAAAGAAGTTTGTTCTGGTAAAGAGGTTTTCTGCCGAAGCATATACTCTAAAGCGGCTCACTCTAAGTTTCTCAGTAAGATGAGTTGGCAAAGTATAGCCTATCTGTACATTTTTAAGTCTGAGGTAAGATGCATCCTCCAGCCAGAAAGTAGAGAGCCTTTGGTTGTGAGATTGTTGGTAAGTTAAGCGTGGATAACTTGCATCAGTATTCTCAGGAGTCCAACGGTCTAAGTGAACCTCCTGTGGCATGGTGCTTTGGTCTATAAAGGCATGGCGGGCTGCACCATATATATAACCGTTTACCTTGCCTACCCCCTGTAGGAAGAAGTTGAAGTCAATACCTTTCCATCCTAAGTTACCAGTGAAGCCGTAGGTGTATCTTGGTATATGGCTACCTATAACCTGTCTGTCATCATCCAAAGATATGACACCATCGTTATTCAAGTCTCTGTAAATCAAATCGCCTGGCTGAACAGGGTCATTAGCGATGTGCGGGAAGTCAGGAACAAACTCTCCTTGCTCTGGATCATACCTAAAGTCTGACTCTTGTGCAATTCTCTCCGCTACCAACCCGTAGAAAGCCTGATAAGGCTGTCCGACCATTCTTATGCGATCTGACAAAGTGGGTTCCGTTCCAGCAAGGTCAACAACCTTGTTCTTTACATCAGAAAGATTAAAATTAGCTCCATAAGTCAAGCCACCAATATCATCCTTCCAAGATACCTGAAACTCCCATCCTTTATTCTCTACCACACCTGCGTTTTGGTAAGGATAACCAGTACCAATAACATCAGGCAGAGGAAGTACAAGTAAGATGTCTCTCGTTTCGTTCTTGAAGTAGTCTGCAGTGATACCCAAACGGTTGCGTAAGAATACAAGGTCGAGTCCGATGTTTTGCTTCAATTGGGTTTCCCACCTCAATAATTCATTTGGCACCCCTGAATGTCTGTAACCAACTGTTAGCTCATCTCCTATGGGCATAGTTGCTACAGGACCTAATGTATTCAGGTATTGATAAGCCGCTACACGGTCGTTACCCTGTGTACCATAAGAAGCACGGAACTTACCAAACTCAACAACATCTCTGATTCCTTCCAAGAAATTTTCCTCAGTAAATACCCAGCCTACGGAAGCTGAGCCAAATAAATCCCATCGCAGATCCGATGCAAACTTAGAAGACCCATCATATCTGAAGTTAGCCTCAAACAGGTATTTGTCACTGAAGCCATAGTTTAACCTTCCGAAAACTGACTGCAGGGCCCATTCATCATAAGAGGCGCTGTTCAATTGGTTTTCCGTTCCTAAAGCAAGGTGTCCTACGGACTGTGTAGGCAAGTTCGTTCTGGTCGCGGTAAAATTATCACCTATACTTTCATCTCTTGAGGCGGCTAACAAGACTTTTACATCATGTTTATCATTAAAACGCCTTTCATATTCTGCCATACCTATTAAGGTTTGGAAAATATTAGTGTAATCTCGCGTATCTATTTTATTAGGATTGCCTGTTTGATATACTATCGATCCATCTTCTGGACTGAGGTAATTGATGGTTTTAGTGAAGATTGTTCTCTTTGAATTTGATCTTACTAAGCCATACTGTCCACGTAGTCTGAAACCTTTGAACAACTCTAAAGAGGAGCTAATGTTAGCGGTAACCTCCTGCGAGCCGAAATCGTTGGTACCCCCATCTGTTGCTACTGCAACTGGATTACTCTGGCCACCGATATAACCCCATCCTCCTGCAGTAGTGCGTACGGGAACCAAAGGAAGTATAGAATGTGCTTGGTAGAGAGGAGACGTACCTGCGGCTGAGCCTGTATATGTTCTCTCAACATAACCTATGTTCGAGTTGATTTGCAAACGGTCCAGAAGCGTCGTACTTAATTTTGCACGTACGTTGTGACGCATACCCTTGAAGTTATCACCTTCAACAAGGCCTCCCTCATTCAGGTAACCATAAGAAAGGTAGTAGTTAAGGTTATCGGCTCCACCATTAACGCTAACATTGTGGTTTAGCTGTGGGGCATGACTTTTATAGATTTCGTCTATCCAATTGGTATTGGCGAAGTAATTCGGATCGGAGCCATTGCGAGCTATCTCTATATCCTCATCAGTATAAGTAGGGTTTCTACCTACATTACGCTGTGCCTCATTCAACAACTCCATATACTCAGGCGAACCCAAAAACTCAGGAAGAGCCGTAGGAGTCTGAAAACCGACATACCCATTGTAAGAGATGGCGGGTGTCCCTTTGTTGCCTTTTTTGGTAGTGACTAGTATAACTCCATTGGCACCACGAACACCATAAATAGAGGACGAAGCTGCGTCTTTCAAAACAGAAATAGTCTCTATATCATTCGGATTAAGTATATCAAGGTCTCCCCCAGGTATACCGTCTATTACCACAAGGGGCTGCGCATCACCAATGGTACCAAGTCCTCTAATACGTATAGTACCTCTGTTATTACCTGGTGCTCCTAAGCCACCTGTAACGGTTACGCCTGGCATTGTACCCTGCAAACCTGTACTAATATTGGTTATTGGTCTGTCTTCCAACACTTCTGAAGTTACTTGGCTAACGGCACCCGTAAGGTTTGCCTTTTTCTGAGTACCATAGCCTACTACCACCACTTCATCCATGATTTGAGTATCCTCCTGAAGCGAAATTTCGTAGGAGCTTTGGCTTCCTACAGGTACCTCCTGCCTCTGAAAACCTATAAATGAAAACACCAGTACAGGCTGTGTTATGCCTGTCGTATTTATGGTGAACCGTCCATCAATATCTGTGATGGCACCTGTGTTGGTACCTTTCAAAGAAACGGATACACCAGGCAATGGCTGCCCGTTCGCATCTCTAACCACACCTGTTACAGGACCATTTTGCTTTTCGTTTGTTAAGGAGTTGATTGAAAAAGCTGTGGGTTCGTGCCCTACGGCAAAGCTCTGGTAAGGAGCTACACCTAACATTGCTAACAATAGCAGCGAGCATCTTCGACGCGAGCCTCTACTGTTCTTAGATGGTAACATTTGATTCATAACAACATGAAAGTTTAGTGGTTATTCTGTTCCTGATTATTATTAAGATATTCTATTGTACAGACGAACTACTGTCGATTTAAAACATTAAGGTATAGCTTACTAAACTTTTTGCTTTCTACAGTCTTAACCTCTACAACCAGTATGATAGATTAAATCTACTAGAATCCACACGGCGCTTAATAAGCATGTATTGTAAAACCTTCTTAATCAATAGCACCTAATATTTTATAAATACTACAGATCATACTTATCTAATTTTTTTATATAAGTCAAAATTATTAAATTAAATATTCAGCTAAAAAATAATTGTTTTACTATTATGTTAATTAATAATCATCACTATTAACAGTAGTTTAATCTTAAAGAATGTTGGTTTTGAGACGATGAAATTATTGCTGGTTAAGTATTAGATTTTAATGTTGCTTTTTGAGTTGCTGAATAGCAATCTTTATTCATTTTGTCATCAAAAAAACAACTCAGTCATGAAGTCGTGGAATGACTGGCATTCTTACACAGAAAATTGAAGGTTGACCTATCCTGACTTACCGACTACTAGCCTTCAAAGTACATTATCACATAATTAGAAGAACAATCAGAACACACATCTATTTAGGTATGGGATTCGCTGTGTAGGTGGATGAGGAGTATTGGCCGCACATAACACTCAATTAAACTGCTTTAGCAGTTGGTTAAGGACCATGATGTTTAAACTCTATAGAAGAAACCTTCGCCAAAGCGCATTTTTAATACCTGCAACAAACGCTTGTATGTTAGGTAAAGTGGACTTTGCTTCCGTTATCAAGCCAGTTGCATTTACTAACAGTTTAAGAGTTCGCGAATACTGCCATGGTATACTCCTTCAGGATGGCTCGATAAGACTGAAGGTTCTTCAATTGACGGCACCCACCTCCACTCTTTTATTGAGGTTGACCTCCCCCCGAAAAACCAGACCGTTGTAAAGTAGAGA
>NZ_JAJJWH010000041.1 GCF_020907245.1 Pontibacter harenae
CAAACAAAAATGCAAACATCATACATTGTGAACCACAACTCCTCTCTTCTACTCCAGGAGAGGCGAGCTTGAAGCCTCTTGTTCTTTTGCACTCCCCTCCTTTTTTCAAGGAGGGGTGCCGCAGGCGGGGTGGTTAATCTCATCAAGGAGAAAAGTAAGGCCTAGCCGGCGAGGCGAAAAGCCTGCAGAAAGCACCATAACAAAAGTTGCAAAAGGATTTGCAGGTTCGAGCAATGGAAGCTACTTATCGAGGACGATTACCTATAATCAGGCTAAATCGGCTCGTGCTTTCTGAAGAACACATAATTATTCAACCTCCATCACACACATCAAGTATATTTTACAAACCTGAACTACCACACTATGAAACTTCTGACTGCTGCACAAACCCGAGAAGCCGATGCATATACAATAAGAGAAGAAGGTATAAGCTCCGTAGATCTGATGGAGCGTGCAGCAAAGGCTTTCACAGGCTGGTTCGAGAACAAGTTTCCTTCTACACAAGAAGTGCTAATCTTCTGCGGACCTGGCAACAACGGTGGCGATGGTTTAGCCGTGGCAAGGCTGCTGCAAGAACGAGGATATGCAGTGCAGGTATACCTTGTCGGAGACACCTTTAAAGTATCTGCTGATTACAAAGCTAACCTGGAGCAACTACCACAAGCAGTACAGCGGCACCAGGTACAGCGACAGAAAGATATACCTTCACTTCCTGCCAAAGCTTGTGTTATAGACGCTCTTTTCGGCACTGGACTGAACAGACCTGTAGCAGGCATGTATGCCGCCGTTATTGAACTGCTAAACAACAGCGGCGCCTGTGTCACCTCTATCGATATGCCCTCAGGCCTTTACACCGACAGCCAAACCCCAGACGAAGGAGCCGTTGTAAAAGCAAACTACACCATCAGCTTTGAACTGCCGAAACTGGCTTTTTTTCTGCCACAGCACGAAGAATATGTAGGTAACTGGCATGTGGTACCAATCGGCTTGAACCAAGCGTTTGTTTCTAGCGTTGACACGAAACTATACTTCACCACGCAAACGGATGTACAGCACCTGTTAAAACCACGCAAAAAATTCTCTCACAAAGGCCTGTACGGGCATGCACTACTTTTTGCTGGTGGAGTAGGTAAAATGGGTGCGGCCGTGCTAGCTGCTAAAGCTTGCTTACGGGCAGGTGTTGGTTTGCTAACCTTACATGCTCCCGCCATTGGTTACGATATTCTGCAAACTGCCGTGCCCGAAGCTATGACCTTACTTGACAAGAATCGCAAGCACTTATCTGCACTGCCAACAGATTCAGAGAAATATTCTGTAATAGGTACAGGCCCTGGCATCGGTACCGAGAGAGTTACTAAAACAGCCATTGGGCAACTGCTTTCAACTGCTAAAACGCCGTTGGTTATTGATGCGGATGCTATAAACTTGGTTGGCAGCAGCGACAGGCTTAAAGCACAAATCCCAAAAGATAAAGTTATCTTCACTCCTCACCCCAAAGAGTTTGAGCGTTTGGTGGGCAAGAGTAAGAACAATTATGACCGCCTGAAAGATATGCTGGAGTTTTGCAGCGAATACAGATGCTACATGGTACTAAAAGGAAGTCACACAGCTATCGGCACTCCAGAAGGGAAAATTTATTTTAACACCACTGGCAACGCAGGTCTTGCCACAGGCGGCACAGGCGATGTGCTGACAGGCATTATCACAGCCCTTGTTGCGCAGCATTACACATTAGAGGAGGCTTGTATCCTTGGCGTGTACCTGCACGGCTTAGCAGCAGATATGGCCTTGAGCGATGTAGGAGAAATTGCTATGATTGCTTCTGATGTGATAGACCACCTCCCGAAGGCTTTGCTGTGTTTAAGCAGACCTATATTTTAGCCAGATATACCAACGCTGCATGCAGCAACATTGCCCCATCGGCAAGCAGGGCATAGTATAGCCGCGGCTTATGCGCTGTCGAAAACACCACCACGCCTGCGGCTCCAGTAGCTCCCACAGCCAAAGCCACTAAAGTACTTCCCGATTCAGTGTTGATTACAAGTAACAAATAAATTAGCAGCAACCCTAGCGAGCATAGCTTTGCCTTTTGCACGCCAAGCAAACCAGGTATGGTTAGTGTTTTTGTACCACGATCATACACGTAGTCTCTTATATCAAAGAGCAGGGCCAGAGCCAGGATCAGCAAGAACCTTCTTATAAAGAGTAGAAGTGTGTCCAGGTTCCAGGCATTTACATCTGCATCCATCAGCGGGAAAAGCACTGTTACGGCAGCCCATACATAAGCAATTAAAAACACTTTTAGCAACGGTATACTTCGCAATGGCCTTACCTTCTCTTTTTTGTTGACAATAGGCACCGTGTAGCCAACAGATATAATGCCCAAATGCAGCATAAACCAAACATTTACATCCAAGCCTTGGCTCACATAAAGCAAACCCGCACCTGCTACACTCGCAGCACCAATCATGGCTAGCAGCTTCTTATGCCGCTGCCCCCACTCCTTACTTAGGTGTGCTTTTGCTTGTTGGGGTCTTCTAATTATGCTCTGGATACTGCTTATGTTATAGGTAAACAGCGTAGCCAAAAACACAAATAATGCTAACGACATCGACACCTCCAGTCCTTTTAGCAGGTAGGTTTCAACTGTTAAACCAAAAGCACAGCACGATATAAACACACTGCTGTACAGCAATGCTTCGAGCACCCCAAAAGCGCTTTGCCTTATGTTCTGCTCAATAGCAATATGTTTAGTCTGCTCGTGGTTTTCCATCTGCCGATTGGCAATTTCGTAACTTATCCTTGCCTATTCAAATGCGTGGCTACAATAAAAAAGCCTGACGTATGTTCTACGTCAGGCTTTCTGTAAAAGAAACTAGTCTTTCTTACAAAGCTTTCTTTACTGGCTCACCGAAAGTTGAGTTGTAAAGGTCAATGCTCTCCTGAATAATTTCGTAAGCACGTTCTTTACCTAAAAACTGCTCTACAATTACTTCTTTATGCTCAAGTTTCTTATAATCTTCAAAGAAACGACGCATCTCCAACAGCGTGTGCGGAGGCAATTCAGAAATGTCATTGATGTGGCGAACAGACATATCGTTGTTAGCAACGGCAATGATTTTATCATCCTCTTCGTTGTTATCAATCATCTGCATTACTCCGATTACCTTCGCATCGATCAAGCACATCGGCTGTACATCTATTGAGCAGATTACCAGAATATCAAGAGGGTCTTTATCGTCGCAATAAGTTTGCGGAATAAAGCCATAATTAGCTGGGTAGTGAATAGACGAGAAAAGAACACGATCAAGCTTAAGCATGCCGCTTTCTTTGTCTAACTCATACTTTGCCTTAGAGCCCTTAGGAATCTCTATAATTGCTGTGATTACACCAGGAGCTTCTTCTCCGTAGCTCACGTTGTGCCATGGATTAATATTTTCCATCTCTTAACTAAGTTTATTTTTTCTATTTAATTTTTCGCCAGCCAATTTGCTATACTGGCATCTTCTTTACTTCATGAACTCTTGCAACGGCCTGCCCACACTCCCATTCGGTTCCTGAATGTATAACCACGAAGCTATTGTTGGTGCAATATCGGCAATTTCTACTTCTGCTGCGCTTTCTCCTGGCTTTACTTTCCAGCCATACCAAACCAGCGGCACGTGTGTATCATAATTGGAGTAAGAACCATGTGTAGTTCCTTGTCTTCCTCCTTCAAACCAGCCTGGCTGATACACTACGATAACATCTCCAGAACGTTGTGTGTTATAGCCATTATCTATGCGGGTCATCAGGCCTTTGCCCCACCCAGACCTCTTCAAAGACTCAGCTGTAACGGCTTTCATCACATTTTCGAAGCGCAATATAACATTTACTACTTGTTCTTGCACTTCTTCGTGACTTAATTTTTTAGTGTTAATCAGGTTTCTGTTTAGGTACACCTGCTGGTTTGTGTACTGCTCCACCCATTTGCCTGCACCAAAAAATTTATCCAGATGCTGCTCTATCGAATCGCGCATGGCACTACTATTAGCCAAACCAGCTGGTATTTTGTTAGACAGCATATAAGCTGGAACCTGTGCCGCGCCATGATCCGCTGTTAAAAATATCAGCACATTTTCTTTGCCTATTGTCTTCTCCAGTTGGTTTATAATTTCTTCGATATCTTTATCTAGTCGCAGGTACATGTCCTCCACTTCTATTGAATTTGGGCCGAAACTATGACCTGCGTAATCTGGAGAAGAAAAACTTAACGCCAGAAAATCTGTTGATGCACCCTGTCCTAACTTTTCATGCTCTAGAGCTGCAAGTGCAAAATCTTTGGTAATACTATTGCCAGCAGGTATACTTCTGATTAACTCATAATCTTTGCCTCTTAAAGCAGGAACATCATATGGGAAGGTAGCTCTTGCCTTTCCGCCTAACGGACGCTCCCACTCCTCATCATCGGCACTACTTTCTGTATACTGCTCAATTGGCAGTAACGTGTTCCAGGCTTGGCTCAGATACTGGTCAGGAAACTTTTGTTGGTTAAACTCCTTAACCCAAGACGGCAGCTCCTGCATATAGTATGTACTGGTAATCCAGTTGCCAGTGGGAGAATCGAACCAATAAGCCGCATTAGCCATATGACCTGCTGGTAAAATAGACCCTCTGTCTTTCAGTGCAATTCCTATTACCTTAGAAGCTTTGTTTGTTGCCAACCTTAGCTCATCCGTAACAGTGGTTGTCAACAGGTTATCTGGTGACATCTCGCCAGCAGTAGAAGAACTCCCGACAGTCTTCACTGTATTGTCTTCTACACAGTAAACTGACTTGCCAGTCCTTCTGTCATACCAATTATTTCCTATGATACCATTAATGGCTGGTACACTGCCTGTATATACAGAAGCATGTCCTGGCCCAGTATAAGTTGGCACATAGCTGTATTGATTATTTTTGAAACTGAAGCCCTGTGTTACAAGCTTCTTAAAACCGCCTTCTCCATACTTACTCCAGTACCTGAACAGGTAGTCATAGCGCATTTGGTCTACAACAATTCCTACTATCAGCTTAGGTCTTTGTTCTGGTCCTACAGCTTGGAGCTGGTTTGCGCCAGCAGCAGTTGATGTGGTAACAGCACCAGAATTGGCACATGCGTTCAAAAACAACATTACGACAAGTGTCGCTATCGCAGCGAAACTCTTCTTAAATTCCCTTGTCATTTACAGCTTTTTATTAATGGCTTCTACAAATATAGCAATCTTACGCAAAGTTCTTTTCTTTAAATACCTTTTGCTGCTTTTTAACAATTAGATAAAATGAGCAGACAACAAACAAAAACGCCCACCTGTAGGGGTGGGCGTTTTTGTTTGTCATATAAAGTTTACTCTGCCGCTAAGGCTTCTGCACCACCCACAATTTCCAAAATTTCTTTGGTGATGGCTGCTTGCCTTGTTCTGTTATAGGTAAGTCTTAACTGCTTAAGAAGCTCACCAGCATTTTCTGTGGCTTTGTCCATAGCAGTCATACGCGCACCATGTTCAGAGGCATTAGATTCCAAAACAGCTTTGTATACTTGTATCTTCAGCGACTTTGGTATTAACTCTTGAATAATCTCTTCTTTTGAAGGCTCAAACGTATAATCGGCTACAGCTGCACTAGTTTTATTTTCAACGGCTTGCTCCTCGATCGGCAAGAACTGCTCTGTTCTTACTATTTGCGTTGCGACGTTCTTAAACTCGTTATATACAAGCTCTACTTTATCGAACTCTCTAGCCACAAAGCCATCCATAGCACGCTCTGCAGCACCACGCACTGTATCAAAAGATAAGTTTGTGAATATGCCTGTATAATCGCCGATAACTTTATAGCCTCTTTTTACAAAAGCTTCGTTACCTTTTCTGCCTATTGTTAAAATAGTTACGGCTCCAGCAGCATTTTGCCTGCTATACCTCTCCTTTATAAGAGTAGTAACTCCTTTTATGATGTTAGAGTTGAAAGCACCAGCCAATCCGCGATCAGAAGTTACAGCTATAATAAGGATTCTGTTTGGCTCACGCTTTTCAGAATACACATTTGTTACAGAACCTTCTGTTATCGTCGATAGGTTTGCCAGTATATCACCCAAACGCTCTGCATAAGGGCGCATGCGCATAATGTTGTCCTGAGCACGACGTAACTTGGCAGCCGCCACCATTTTCATGGCCTTGGTAATCTGCTGTGTAGAAGATACCGATGTAATACGGCTTCTAACTTCTTTTAAACTTGCCATATAGTAGAGTTGTATGCGTAAAGGTCATGCTAAAACATTTATTTTAGCATGACCTGCATTACAATATATTACTTCTTATATCTTGATGAAAGCTCTTTCGATACTTGCTTCAGCACGCTGATTGAGCTATCTTCTAACTTTCCAGCTCTTAAGGCAGCTAGTACGTCTGTATGCTGTGCACGCAGTGTACGCAAGAAATCTTGCTCAAAGCTTCTAACCTCATTTACTGGCACATCGTCAAGCAGACCGTTAGTTGCACAGTAAATAATAGCTACCTGCTCTTCTACTGGTACAGGCGAGAACTGAGACTGCTTCAGGATCTCCAGGTTACGGCGACCACGCTCAATCGTAAGTTTTGTAGCCGCATCTAAGTCAGAACCAAATTTAGAAAACGCTTCCAGTTCACGGAACTGCGCCTGGTCCAGCTTAAGTGTACCAGCCACTTTTTTCATGGATTTGATCTGAGCAGAACCACCCACTCTTGATACCGAGATACCTACGTTAATGGCAGGACGGATACCAGAGTTGAACAGGTTTGTCTCCAGGAATATCTGACCATCAGTGATAGAGATCACGTTAGTTGGAATATAAGCAGAAACGTCACCAGCTTGTGTCTCGATGATTGGAAGGGCAGTTAAAGAACCACCACCTTTTACCAACGGACGGATAGACTCTGGCAAGTCGTTCATGTTACGTGCAATCTCATCAGATGCGTTGATCTTAGCCGCACGCTCTAGTAAGCGAGAGTGTAGGTAGAATACGTCACCTGGATATGCTTCACGTCCTGGTGGTCTTCTTAGCAGAAGAGATACCTCACGGTAAGCAACAGCCTGCTTAGAAAGGTCGTCATAAACAACCAGTGCAGGGCGGCCAGTATCGCGGAAGAACTCTCCGATAGCAGCACCTGTAAATGGAGCAAAGAACTGAAGTGGAGCTGGGTCAGCAGCAGGAGCCGCTACTACCACTGTGTAAGCCATTGCACCGCCTTCTTCCAAAGACTTAACAATTTGCGCAACAGTAGAAGCTTTCTGTCCTACAGCCACATAAATACAGAACACAGGCTCGCCTCTGTCGTAATACTCACGCTGGTTCAGGATTGTATCCAGAGCCACTGTTGATTTACCAGTCTGGCGGTCACCGATGATTAACTCTCGCTGGCCACGGCCAATTGGAATCATAGAGTCAATCGCCTTGATACCAGTCTGCATTGGCTCGTTTACTGGCTGACGGAAGATTACACCTGGTGCTTTACGCTCCAGCGGCATCTCATATAAATCACCAGCAATAGGACCTTTACCGTCTATTGGTAATCCTAGTGTATTTACAACACGACCGATGATACCTTCGCCTACTTTAACAGAAGCAATGCGGTTAGTTCTTTTTACAGTCGCGCCTTCTTTTATTTCACTGTAGTCGCCAAGCATTACGGCTCCTACGTTATCTTCTTCCAAGTTAAGTACAAGCGCCTGTAGTCCGTTTTCAAACTCAAGAAGCTCTCCAGATTGTGCTTTTGACAGGCCATAAATACGAGCGACACCGTCACCCACTGTCAGCACTGTCCCTACTTCTTCCAGTTCTGCCTCAGAACGGAAGTTAGACAGTTGTTCTCTTAATATGGCTGATACTTCGTCAGGTCTTACTGCTGCCATGTTATAGTTTATTGATATAGGAGTTGTCGTTAAAATTATTTTTAAGCTTGCGAAGGCTATTCTTCACAGAGCTATCTATTTGCCTGTCGCCAATACGAAGCACAAAGCCTCCAATTAACGACGGGTCTACGTGCTCTTCTAATTCGATAGTCTTGCCAGTTTCTGCAACAAGGCGCCTGCCTATTTCATTGCGGAGCTCTGATGATAGTGGTGCCGCAGAGGTTACTTTTGCCTTCTGGATTCCTTTGATCAGGTTGTACTGTGTCTTAAACTCAGTCGCAACACTCTCCAACAATGCCTCGCGGTTTTTGTTAGCTACCAACTGGAAGAATAGCAGCGTCATTTGCTGCACTTTCCCTTTGAAGATAGCATTGATAACAGCCAGTTTTTTGTCTGACTTAACAATAGGGTTATGCAGCAGCAAATGAAAGTCTCTGTTCTGTTTTGCAACATCCGAGAACAGCTTCATATCTTCCTGTACCTGCTCCAAAACACCCTTTTCCTGGGCCAGTTCTAGCAGCGATTTTGCATACCTGGAAGCAACTCTTATATCTGACATATTGCTCTTTTATAGTCGCAGATGCAGCTAATACCTGCATCAACTATGGTTAACTTTAGTTCAGGGTTACTTCTTTGATGTACTCTTGTGCCAATGCCTGCTGCGCCTGCTTATCGTTTAGCTCTTTGCGAAGGATACGCTCAGCGATATCAACTGCCAGCACAGCAGCCGTGTTTTTCATATCGGCAACAGCTGCACGCTTTTCTGTTTCGATGGCCTCACGAGCCTGTGCTATCATACGGGCACCTTCCTCGTTTGCTTTTTGCTTCGCTGTCTCTACGATACTGTTACCAGCCTCAGTAGCTTCCTTCAATATCTTATCGCGCTCTAAGCGAGCTTCTGCCAACAGCTTCTCATTCTCAGCTTTTAATCCTTGAATTTCAAGCTTTGCCCTTTCAGCAGCACTTAACGCATTTTCAATAGAGGCTTCACGATCGCTTAACGCTTTCATGATCGGAGTCCAAGCGAATTTCGCTAGCAGGAACAAAACGATCAGGAATGTTACAACCTGCCAAAATACCAGACCTACACCAGGGGTTACTAATTCCATTATTTATAAAAGTTGAATATTGGGTTCTTTTTTAACTGGCCTCCACTGGAGCACCTCCAACTATAAGCTTCTTAGTTTAGACCTCGTTGTCTGGGCCATACGCCCAGACAAGAGATCAGCAAAAGTTTATTAGACCTTTGATTACCTTTACAAAAGGCTGGTTACAGAACCACGATCAGAAGACAAACTACCACACCGAAAAGTGTAACACCCTCGATAAGTGCAGCAGCAATAATCATCGCAGTCTGAATTCTACCGCTAGCCTCTGGCTGACGAGCGATTGACTCCATAGCAGAGCCACCGATTCTACCGATGCCAAGGCCAGCGCCAAGAGCTACTAAACCAGCACCAATACCAGCACCTAGGATACCTAAACCAGCACCTTCTGAAACAGCTTGAAGCAAAATTGCTAACAACATAATTATAGTTATATATAGTTAAAAAATAAAATTCAATTAATGGTGTGCCTCTCCATGAGCATGTTCTTCCTCATGATGATGCTCCTCTACCGCTCCACCAAAATACATGGCAGAAAGCAAGGTAAAGATGTAAGCCTGCAGCAGTGCCACGAACAACTCCAGGAAGTTCATGAAAGTAGCAAACGCTACACTTAGTGGACCTACAGCAACGCTTTGGAAAATAAAGATCAAGCTAAACAACGACAGGATAATGATGTGACCAGCTGTAATGTTCGCAAAAAGACGAACCATCAGCGAGAAAGGCTTTGTAAGGATACCGATCAACTCCACTGGAATCATGATCGGAGCAAGCCAACCTGGCACACCTGGTGTCGCAAAAATGTGCTTCCAGTAATTCTTGTTACCGCTAAACACTGTTATCAGAAGCGTAAGTGATGCCAGAACAAGCGTAACAGCAATGTTACCTGTTAAGTTAGCACCACCTGGCATTAAGCCGAGCAAGTTGTTGAACCATATAAAAAAGAACACGGTAAGCAGGAAGGGCATGTAGCGCTCATACTTAGGACCGATGTTAGCCTTAGCAATATCATCACGGACAAAAATGATGATCGGCTCGAAGAACGACTGAATACCGCTAGGCGCTTTGCCTGGGTTCTTTTTATAACGGCCAGCAATCGTAAAGAAAATACCGAACAGCAGCAACACACTAATAAACATAGATGCTACGTTCTTGGTAATAGACAGGTCGTACAAACCCGACTGATCCGCCACAGGCTCTCCCTCGGCATTTGCACGATAAATGTGACCATGCTCGATTACATAGCCGTTATAAGGAACCGTTTCGTGATTTTCATCATAGAAATGATGGGAGGAGAAAGTATTCACCGTACCATTGTCTATCAGGATAACTGGCAGATAAACGGTAGCACCATCAGCAAAATGCCAGTTATAATCATCTGCAATGTGATGCGTGATCATTTCACCAGCATTAAACTTACCACCTTCAACCGGTGCTTCGGCAAATGCCGAAATCGTTAAGAAGGAAAACAATAGAACGAATAACCTCTTCATTAAGAATAGTTTAGAAGCAAAAATACACGAGCAAAACTTACTTTTTATTTCGGCTCTTTCAAATTGGGCCGCAAGTTACCCAACAAACTGTAAATTTCAAACCCTGTAAAGAGGAAATAAAATATAAAAAAGTTAAAGACAAACCGTAGATTATCGGCACCTACAAAATAGACGTAAGCGAAGATCACTCCAATACTAAGCACCATCCTAAACCCCATAGAACTAAAGTAGTACACCTGGAAGTTATCGGCATCGTTCTTTAGGCCCATGTTAGTGAGATAGAACGTAAATGCTGTAATAAAGATAAAGAAAACCAAAATTAGCCAAACATACTGGTGCACAAGCTTTTGCCCTGTCAGGTTCTGTAGCAGCAACACTATGGCTGCTATAACAACTGTTAGTATGGCCAGGTTCTTATAGAATTTCACAAACGTTATTTTTTTGTTATCGAAATGATAGTTAAAACCATGGAGGCAATAACCGCCAGCAAGAGCAGTATAATGGTAAACCAAGGCACCGTCGTGTTAAAATAGTCATCCAACTTAATTCCAGCAAAAGCCGCCAGTACTAACACCCCCACCATCTGAAAAGCCATACCAGAATACTTTAGGTAAGGCTTTATGCCACTAGAGCTTTCTTCTTTCTCTTTTTGATGTTTAGGTGCATTCATGCTTTAAACCACAATACAAAACTACACGCTTTTACTTTGCAAACAGCACAAGTAGCTTGTATACTTTTTTAGTATGCTGTATTCATGCTATTATGCAGGCTGTGTCTGAAACCAATTCGCTTTTTGTATAGTTCATTAGGTGGCTCCAGAAAAGCAGTAGCCACATATTGGCTTTCTTGTACTTTTGTATGAATTTACCTATGTATAATATAGCTTTGTGCAATTACCTTTCTAAGCCTCTTTTGCTAGCTTATACTTTATAATTTTGTCTATATCCTCAGCGTTTAAACCATATAGTATATAGCATCTGAAAACCCTGCACTTATTTTAGCTTGAACAACCGATCTTTATATATAATAGCACTAGTAGGCTTTCTGCTGTTCTCCTGCTCGGTAGAACGGAAGAACCCGCTTAGCAAGGCGTATCATAATACGACGGCCCGCTACAATGGCTATTTCTTGGCCAAGGAAAAGATGCGCACTATAGAAGAAAGTATACAGCAGCAAATGGTGTACGACTACAATCAGGTGCTACCTATTTACCCAACTATAGATTCGGCTACTTATAAGGCATTCAATACCGATCTGGAGGATGTCATAAAAAAAGCTTCGTTCCCGGTGCAGTACCACAAAAACAGCAAGTGGATAGACGACAGCTATATATTAATTGGAAAAGCCCGCTACTACCAGTTAAGCTTTGCAGAAGCTGCCAGCACATTTAAATATGTTAACGCTACCAGCAAAGACCCTCATGCCCGACACGAGGCCCTTGTGTGGCTGATGCGTTGCTTCCTGATGAATGAGGAGCCAGAAAATGCGCAAGCTGTTTCAGAAGTGCTCCGCAAAGAGCGCCTGAACAAGGTAAATGCGCGTGAGTTATACCTGGCGCGGGCGCACTACCACAAAATGTTAGGCGATACAGCTGCTCTTATTCATAACCTGGCCTTGTCTGTTCCAAACTTCGATGAAAAGGATCAGCAGTCGCAGGTGCGTTTCTCATTGGCACGCCTGTACCAACTAACAGATCAGAATAAAGATGCCTATAAGCAGTATAACAAGATTCTCCGCCGCAACCCACCTTATGATCTTAGCTTTTTCAGTCGCCTCTACATTGGGCAGGTATCAGAATTAACAGATAGGAATGACAAAGAGCGTATAGCTGGCTATTTTAAGAAGCTGCTGAAAGACAGCAAGAACACCGAGTATCGTGATAAAATTTATTACGAGATGGCGGTTTTTGAGCTGCGCCAGCAAAACTATGATAAGGCGCTAGCTCTTATTCAGCAGTCTTTAGATGCTACAGGTTCTTTGGCTAACCAAAAGGCTTATACTTACCTGTTGGCTGGGCAAATTCATTTTGAGCATCTGAACAAATACGATATGGCACAAGCCTACTACGACAGTGCCGTGCAGGTGTATCCGCAACATGCGCCAGAGTATGAGGCTGTGGTAGAACGCAAAAACGTACTCACAGACTTTGCCACACAATATAACACCATCCACACACAGGACAGCCTGCAGCGCATTGCCCGCATGCCAGAGGCAGAGCGTGAAGACTTTATTAAGCAACTGATTCAGCGTGAAGAGGAGTTGCGTATGGAGACCGAGGCCAAGCAGCAGCAACTGGCGCAGCAACAGCAACGGCAGTCGGGTATACGCCAGAATAACACAGATGCCTTTGCTGTAAACAACAGTCCTGGTGGTGTTTGGTATTTTGATAATCCTGCAGCCATGGCAACTGCCCGCTCCGAGTTTAACAGGCGCTGGGGCGATAGGCCTTTACAAGATAACTGGCGTACCCGAACAAGAAGTGAAACAAATACAGAAGTGCAGGTGGCGCAACAAGAAACCGTACCTACTGCGGAGCCAGCCATTAGTGCAGAAGAACGTGTTGAGGCACAACTCCAGACGTATTTAGCTAATTTACCTATATCTACGGCCGAAATGCTGAAATCTGAGAGGATGGTGGAAGAGGCGCTGTTTGACTTAGGAAACATCTACAACTATAAGTTACAAGAGCCTGTACGTGCAATAGAGACTTATGAGAAAATGCTGCAACGGTTTCCTAAATCTCAGCATGTGCCAGAGGTATATTACAGCCTTTACCTTATTTATGATAAAGCTGGAGATGAGCGCAAAAGCACTTACTACAGCAAAATAAAGCAGGAGTTCCCGAATACTACCTACGCCATGCTAGTAGACGATCCTGCCTTCATGACTAAAAATGCAGCTGATAACCTAAAGGCACATACACTATACGATTCTGCCTTTACTTATTATGAACATCAGAATTACGAAGAAGCTAAGGCTTCAGTGGCCAAACTCATAAGAGATTATCCACTGAACGATATAACGGACAAAGCTGAGTTCTTAAGCATTATGATAACTGCTCGCACTGAGAAGCCAGAAGCTTTGCGGGAACAGCTTAAGCGCTTTAAAGCCATATATCCAGGAAGCCCGCTACAGGAGAAAGCAAACCAGTTGCTAACTACTTACGCTAGTTTAGAGCAGCAAAACATGCTGCGCAAAGATGCTCCTCCTGCACCAGAAAAGCCGCTCCCTGGGCAACTTACTGCTTCTCTTTCGCAAACCATAAAATCTAGCACAGAAATTGTACCCGCTAAACCAAAAGAGAAAGTGACGCCAGTACAACAGACTATGCCAGATGCAGAACAGACGCAGCCACAGTTACAAGCTCCTGCACAGCAAGCAGCGGCGCAGGATACAGTGGGCAGACAAAAGGTAGTTTATGCTAAACCAGAGCAGGATGTGAATTTAAATTTATCTGAACCCAAAAAGGCAGATGCACCTGTAGCCAAACCAGCAAATACAAAAGCCTTAGCTTATGAGGCGGCACCAGACTCGGCATATTATTTTGTGGCTGTTTTCCCTGCGGGGTCCAGGGGCTTAAAAGATATTGAGAAACAGTACGCGCAGTACCAACGCAATTTCTGGAATCATGCTTTGTCTTTCAAAACAGTGCCTGTTTCCGATAATCAGATGATGCTAGTAGGCCAGACTTTTACCGATCCTGTGTTGGCGCAAACTTATCACAAAAAACAAAGTTCGCCACCCTCGCCTTTAGCTAAATTTGGTGGCGTACAATTCACTACCTTTGTCATTACTTCTGCTAACTATCAGAAGCTTCTTCAGAAACAAGATATAGAAGAGTACCTAACCTTCTACCAGAACAATTACTAAGTACATGGCTACTAAGACAACACAGACTAAGAGCAAAAAAACTGTATTCCCGAAAGTTGTCTCGACTTTATGGATACTCTTTATTGGAGGTTTTCTGGCAGTTATATTATATGTATATGCTGTAAGCATTAACTTTCTGAACCTGTTCGGGGAATTGCCTAACATGCGCACGCTGGAAAACCCTAAGAGCTCTTTATCATCAGAAATCTACTCAGCTGATAACCTTGTGTTAGGTAAATACTTCCGTGAGAACAGAACTCCTGTTGATTACGAGGACCTTCCTGATAATCTTGTACAAGCGTTGATGGCAACCGAAGATATCCGTTTTGAGGAACACTCAGGTGTAGACCCAGAAGCCATGTTTCGTGTTGTAAGCGGTATTGTACTTGGTAATAGTAAAGGAGGGGGAAGTACGCTTACGCAACAGCTCGCCAAAAACCTTTTCAAAACCAGAGATGAAGAACTTAACACAGGTCTTCTGAATGATGTGCCAGGCCTGCGTACGCTTATCCATAAAACGAAAGAATGGTTAATGGCAGTTAAGCTAGAAGAATCTTATACCAAAAAGGAGATCATGGTTATGTATCTCAACATCTTCGAGTTTGGAAGTAATGCTTTTGGTATTGAGTCTGCTGCTAAAACCTTCTTCAATAAAAAAACATCTGAGCTGAATGTACAAGAATCTGCTGTATTGGTAGGCTTATTTAAAAACCCGAACTATTATAGCCCAAGGTTTAACCCAGAAAACGCCAAGCGCCGCCGCAATGTAGTCATGTCGCAGATGGTGAAGTATGGCTTTATGCCTGAGGCCGAATATGCCCAACTGAAAGGGAAGGAGATTGTTTTAAATTATCGTGTCGAGAATCAGAACCAGGGATTAGCACCATATTTTAGAGCAGAAGCTAAAAAGTTTCTGTTGAAGTGGGCCCGAGAGAGTGGTTATGACCTATATGCCGATGGCTTAAAAATTTACACCACCATCGACTCCCGTATGCAACAGTATGCGGAGCAGGCTATGGAAACACATATGAAAGATCGCCAAAAGGCATTCTTTGAGCACTGGAAAGGGCGTAACCCTTGGGTAGACCGTAATGGCCAAGAGATTAAAAACTTCCCTGAAACAGAAATTAAGAAAACTGAACGCTACCGTAGGCTGAGCGCACGTTTTGATGGCGATACGGACTCTATCAATTATTACCTGAACAAGAAGGTGCCAATGACCATCTTTACCTGGGATGGTGAGAAAGAGGTGGAGATGAGCCCAATGGATTCGCTGAAATACTACAAGCATTTCCTACAACTTGGTTTTATGGCCATGGAACCGCAAACGGGTTATATTAAAGCCTGGGTTGGTGGCATCAACTTTAAGCATTTTCAGTACGACCACGTGAAGCAGGGTGCACGTCAGCCTGGCTCTACCTTTAAGCCTTTTCTGTACACCGCAGCTATAGAAAGCGGCATGTCGCCTTGCTATGAGGTTGTTGACACTAAGGTTTGTATTCCGTTACCTGATGGAAACATGTGGTGCCCAAATAACTCTGATAATAAGTTTTCTGGCGAAGTTTATACGCTACGAAAAGCACTCGCCGAGTCTGTTAACTCTGTTTCTGCTTTTCTTGTAAACAAGCTTGGACCGCAGACGTTGGCAAGAACAGCTAAACGTATGGGCATTTCTACGCCTTTAGATCCTACTCCTTCACTGGCATTAGGTGTTAGCGATGTTACTTTGTTTGACATGGTAGGCGCTTATGGCACCTTTGTGAACGGTGGCACCTGGACTGAGCCAACTTTTATTACGCGTATAGAAGATAAACATGGCAATGTTGTATATGAGCACACTCCTAAAACAGAAGATGTTTTAAGTGAGGAAACAGCTTATACGATGGTGCACATGCTAAAAGCAGCTACTGAGCCAGGTGGTACAGCTTATTACGGTCTACGTCATCGTAATGGCCTTAAAAATGAAATAGGAGCCAAAACAGGTACAACACAGAATCAATCTGATGCTTGGTTTATGGGTATCACGCCTAATTTAGTTTGTGGAACATGGGTAGGTGGCGACTCTCGCTCTATTCACTTCCGCAGTATCGCTTTAGGACAAGGTAATAAGTTGGCTATGCCTGTGTATGGTGCTTTCATGCAGAAAGTGTATGCCGATAAGTCTCTTGATGTATCAAAAGATCCTTTTCCTAAACCTTCTACCCCATTATCTGTAGAATTAGATTGTTCTAGGTATAACGGCGGCGTTGCTCCAATTGACTCTACCCAGCAGGATGAGTTTTTGCAAATGCCTACCGAAATTGACTTAGATGCTGAAATCTAAAAGTAGTTGCAATGCCTGCAAACGAGACGCTGAAAGAGAAGATCTCGCATCTTCCGCACAAGCCTGGTATTTATAAATTTTTCGACGATAACGGTATTATCTATGTAGGCAAAGCGGTTGACATCAGGAAACGCGTTAGTTCCTATTTCAACCGCTCTGCTCAACACAATAAGAAGACGCTTAAACTCGTGTCCCAGATAAAGGACATTGAGTTTACTATTGTTGATACGGAGGCCGATGCCTTTTTACTTGAGAATAACCTGATTAAGCAGTATCAGCCCAAGTATAATATCCTTTTAAAGGATGGCAAAACCTATCCGTACATCTGTATTGTAAATGAGCGCTTCCCGCGCGTTATCAGTACTCGCAATAAGATAAACGACGGCTCCCGCTATTTTGGGCCCTATCCAAGTATCACAACCATGAACGTGGTGCTGGATTTAATCAGAACACTCTATCCTCTTCGTACCTGCACCTATAACTTATCTCCCGAGAACATAGCGGCTGGTAAGTTCAAAGTTTGTCTGGAGTACCACATCGGCAACTGCAAAGGCCCCTGCGAAGCTTTAGTAGATGAGACCACCTACAATGAGAATATCATGCAACTCCGCAGTATTCTCTCTGGAAACTTGTCTATCGCCAAAAACTACTTCAAAGAGCAAATGTCTGCGGCAGCGGCAGATTATCAGTTCGAGCTTGCCCATCAGTACAAGCAAAAGCTGGATATGCTGGAAGATTTTCAAGCAAAGTCTACCGTTGTCAGCAACACGCTTACCAACATCGATGTTTTCAGCATAACAAGCAACGAACAATGTGCCTTCATTAACTACTTAAAAGTGATGAATGGCTCTATTATTCTGACGCAGTCGCTGGAGATTCAGAAAAAGTTGGATGAGGAGGACGCAGATATACTCGCCTCTATTGTAGTGCAACTGCGGCAGGAGTTTGAAAGTACCTCGCGTGAACTCATTACTAATATCGACCTGAAACTCCCTTTAGATAATATCTCGGTTACCACGCCGCAAATTGGGGATAAGCGCAAGCTCTTAAACCTTTCGCTTAAGAACGCGATGTACCTGCGTAAGGAGCGGGAAGGGCGCCAGGAGCAGAACAAGAGCTTAGCAGAACAACGCGAACTGCGTGTGCTGGAGACACTGAAAAAAGACCTTCGACTAACTGAATTGCCACGGCAGATAGAATGCTTCGATAACTCCAACTTCCAAGGTGACAATCCAGTGGCCTCTATGGTTTGTTTCAAAAACGGCAAACCTAGTAAGAAAGACTATCGCCATTATAACATTAAAACTGTTGTTGGCCCCAACGATTTCGAGTCTATGTATGAGGTGGTGACGCGCAGATACAAACGTCTGTTGGAAGAAGATAAGCCTCTGCCTCAGCTTATTATTGTAGATGGTGGCAAAGGACAGCTGAGTTTCGCTGTGAAAGCGCTAAAAGACCTTAACATTTGGGGCAAAATAGCGATTGTGGGTATTGCAAAACGTCTGGAAGAGATCTTCTATCCAGGTGATACGCTACCACTGTATATCGATAAAAAGTCTGAGTCTTTAATGCTGATTCAGCGGTTGCGTAACGAGGCGCACCGATTTGCAATCACGTTCCATAGAAGTAAGCGAGATGCTGGCACTTTACAGACAGAACTTACAAGTGTGAAAGGCTTAGGCCCATCTACTGCTAATGCGCTTCTGGCTAAGTTTAAATCAGTTAAAAAAATAAGAGAACTTTCTCTTGATGAACTCGCAGCCGAAGTAGGCAAATCGAAAGCATCTATACTTTATAACTATTTGCATCCTGCATAAATTACTTGTTGCCCAAGCTTCTGTACTTTATTTGCTTTTGTCGCAGTTCTGTTTCTATCCCTTCTCTTAGAGTTTTTCAGTATTGAGCCAACATAAATTGCTTTTTAACTGAACTAGCAACAAATAAAAAGAGAGGGACCTAGTAGTAGGTCCCTCTCTTTTTATTTTAAGAAGTATGTACTTTAGAGTTTAGTAGCTCCAAAGGCTATATTCATACTCAATCAAAGCTTCTACAGCTTGTTGGGCGTCTAATAGTGCTTGTGTTCCTGAACCTAAATTTTCATTGCTTGCATTAGCTAACTTCGTGATGTAAGAACTGAACAACCACAAGTCGAATGCATCAGCTAAGTTTTTATGCTGCGCTTCATTCTGGGTGTTATACCATACAGCTGTCTGCGGATTATTTCTAAACACTCTAGCTAAATCGCTCATTTTAAAATGTGCAAGAGGCTCCTCAAACGCTCGCTGGTTCATTTCCTGATTTACAGCCGAAGGAAGAATTAACGATACAGCTTGAATATCATGATACATGCGCGAACGCTTCTTATCGAATATCACATCTTCTTTTAGCTGTAGCAAGTAAAGCTGTCTTGGAGCATACTCAAAAGCAGAAGCTGTAGCTGGAGGAGGACATGTTTGACCCTGGGCGATGTAAAACTCACATCTTTCCTTTTCTCTTAGCTCTCTTTCTAGCCTCTCTTCTTGTGTTTCAGGCTGGCCTGAACCTCCACCACCTGCAGTTATACGTTGTATAAACTGCTCTTTAGTGATTGGCACATCCAATGAATCAGATCTATAGGCAGTAAGCTCTCCGCTCTTTACAGCATTTACCAAGAATTTGGTAACTTCCTGGTTTTGCGCAAACATTGGCAAGTTCTGCTTTTCACGCAAGTCAACCTTTCTCCAAACAGTTTGCTTGAACAGTATATCTGACTCAGGAATTGGTCTTGCCGACGCGCTGTTAGATGCATTATTTGGCTGTTGTGCCATGGCACTCCAAGAGAGTAACACACCAGCAGCTACACCTACAATCTTTGAAAGCTTCATACTTCTTATTCTATATGCTTATTAGTTCAATATTACTGTAAACGATGGCTTTCTATTTCCAAGACCTGCATTCACAGCTGTTCCTTGGTAGTTCAAGCGTTTTACATCATCTACCTCAACCAAAATCTGGTCTCCTTTTTTAGCTCTTTGTGCAAATCTAGCTAGGTTTACACTAGGACCGTTAAATTCAAATCTGTCTACTAACTGACCACCTTGAACTAACATGGCAGTACCACTGGTAACCATGTAACGTGCTTCATTAGGCAATGCAGATTTAAATCCTTCATCTGCTATCGCTTGCAAATCCATTGTTCTGATTGCGGCAGCAGATACGCCCTTAGCTGGCTCATAAGGTCTACCATTTACTAACGCTACAACTTCTGGTTTCGGTATCGGTTTCACATTGAAAGTTTCTGTTCCGATGGCGTTTCCAGCACTGCTTACACTTAGTTTAACCTGAGCAGAGTTAGGTATAACAGTCACTACTCCTTTTTTAGCACCTTTGATGGCTGTACCACCAGAAGCGTTGAAGCTTGGATCATAAGTAACTCCTAAAGCAGGTACCTGAATGTTCAGTTCGTTTGCAGCACCGAGGTAAAGTGCCTGAACAGCAGCAGATTGTACTTGAATAACTGGCTTAGCAACAATATACTCTTCTGTTACTTCATAAGTAGTATCTCTTCCGTTTTGCTTTAGCACAATTTGTCCTTTCCAGGTCTGCTTCGAGTTTCCGTCTGCATCATAATTAGAAGCAGCAGCAGTAAACTCAATCTGACCGCGACCGTTTTCTACTCTAATTGGCTTACCTTGGTAGTACATCTTAGGATTGATGCTTGCAGAAGAAGCAGCAATCATTAAATCAGCTTTGTACTTTGTACCTGCAGCTACCACCTTAGATTCAGCACGAGCCATTGCAAACAAATCTTCTGTTGTGAAAGCAACATCAGCTCCCATTTCCTGGGCTAGTCTTTGAAGCGTAGTGGCTTCATACTTCAGAACTTCCGATTCCTTTTGAGAAAGTACAGCCAGTGCCGCAACAAGAGGTGTATCCTCAAAATTCAGAACTGCAAAATCCTTGTTCTTTTGGTTTGGATCATTCTTAGCAACTGGGTCTTCGCTTCCGCTCAATGCTATACTAGGAGGTACAGACTCGCTATACTGTCTCAAAAACTTAGTGTATGCATCGAGCTTGTTTTTCAACTCATAGGCTTCACCATTCTTGCCTCCACCAATCATGGTAGATGCTACTATATCATTCCCTTCAGGATTAGTATAGTTACCTGTTTCAGGATCCGTGCCACCAGATTTCTCAACCAGGCTTGCTCTTAAATTCTGGATATACTCTACTATATCTTTGGTCTGCTCGCGTACTTCCTCAGCTTTTGTAAGTGCTTGCAGATCCTTAGGTTTTGGAGTGCCTCCTTCTTTTTTTATTCCTTCGATGGTTTGAACCATACCACCGAGTATGCCAGCGTTCTCTGTTTTTGATTTCGAGTTTGCTTCCTGTAAACTGGAATCTAGGAACTGAAATTTCAACAGGATTGCTGAGCTCACGTTTAGGGCCAGAAGTGCGGTAAGTACTAAGTACATCATACCGATCATCTTCTGCCGTGGTGTCTCTTTTCCTCCAGCCATTGTCTACTATTTATTAACGGGTATCTCTTGTTGATTTTGCTTATAAATTAGCTTTTCATAGCTGTTAACATGTTACCATACACTGTGTTTAGTGAGTGTAGGTTGCTTGTTAACTGTGCTACTTCCTGCTTAAATTGTTCAGTATCTTTGCTGGCATCTGTCAAGTTTTCCATTGCCATGCTTAGATTACCGTAGAACTTGTTCATTGCCTTTAAATGACTATTGGCATCCTGAAGTTCCATTTCATAAACTGCATTAAGTGCACCAAGATTTCTTGTCATGTTCTGAATTTGACCATGATACTCTTTTGCATCAACTGTAGAACCTGCCATTTGAGCCAAAGCTTCAGCTGTAGTAGCATATGCTTTGTTCATTTGATCTAATTGGCTTGTAGCAGACTTTACTCTTACAGTGTAATCTTGTGTTGCTACTGTAGCTTGGGCTAAATCTGTCATTTGAGCTGTTGTTTCGCTCAATCTGTTTAATCCAAGCCCTAAAGAATTGATTGTGTCTGGCGTAATGTCAGCGCTACGTAGCATATCGTCTAGTTTACCCGCAACAGAAGGACCATTAGAAGCAACAGGAGTTGCAGGCACAAGGCCTTCACCTGCGTAATCATCAGCTAACTGAGGATATACTCTTGCCCAATCTGGGTCTTTATGTACTGGTTGGAAAGCACTCAAAGCAAAGATTGCTGCTTCTACACTCAGACCAACGATAAGCATTAGGTTTGCACCTTCCCAGTGCATGATTTTAAATAATGCTCCTACAATAACGACAGCTGCACCAAGTCCATATACTTTGGGCATCAATACGTCGTTTAAGAAACTGCCTTTAGCTTTACTCATTTTGATTTAAAAATTAATTGTGAACGATTAGGTAATAGTAGTTTGTAATTAGGTCCTTAATTCTAAAACTCTCTTCCAGAAGATCTTCCTAAGTAGATCATGGCATTTCTGAAGCCAATATAAGAAGTAGCAGTATCCTGATGCTCGAAGTTTCTTGTACCTGTTTCCAGGAAGTAGGCGATATCTTTCCAAGAGCCACCTCTCACTACCTTTCTAACTTCCTGCCCAGTTGGGTCGCGGTACACTGGGTTCAAGTCCCATGTAATAGCTAACGTAGCATCAGAGTAATCATCATCACACCATTCCGCAACGTTTCCAGACATATCGTACAGGCCGAAGTCGTTAGGGAAGAATTGTGCTACTGGTGCAGTGTAAGTGAAGCCATCGCTATAGTAATCTCCACGTCCTGGTTTGAAGTTTGCCAGCAAGCATCCTTTAGCGTTGCGCAGGTACGGTCCACCCCAAGGATAAACAGCCATGTCGCGGCCACCTCTGGCAGCATACTCCCACTCAGCTTCTGAAGGCAAACGGTACTTTGGAACTGGAGCAACACCCATTTCAGTATTTGCCTCGTTTTTATACCTTGTACGCCAGTCGCTAAATCTCTGCGCTGCTTTCCAGTCTACTCCTACCACAGGATAATCATCAAACGCTGGGTGCGTAAAATAATACTCCATCAGAGGGTCGCCCATGTGGTAAGTATAGTCTTTTACCCAAACAGCAGTATCTGGGTATATACCCAGAGCATACATATCGTTGATGGTATAGCTTCCTGAATCCTGTGTCCATTCAATGAACTGACGGTATTCGTTATTGGTAATTTCTGTTTCATCCATGTAGAAACCACCGATTGTTACTTGCTTATTAAGGTTGGCCATAGTAGCCGCAATATCCTCATCAGCTTGTCCCATATGGAAGGTACCGCCTGGGCATGCAACCATGCCGTAAGGAATTTCCTGAGGGTCATACTCTGGACGATCTTGCGCTCCAATTAGTTCCCCTTCTGTACTTCCTCTTAGCCCACACCCTGCTAGTAGTACCACCGCAATGGCAAATGAAGACAGCTTGAATAAATTCTTCATGATGACTCTTAAAAAGGTAAATTTTTCTTGTATAGTTCTTTGCACGTTACTAGTCGATAGCAAATATATATGATTTGTCAACAAATATAAAACAATTATTTGGTGCAATTATTTTTTATTTTTGAACGACGCAACTGGTTGAATATTATGCAGCTACTTTAAATAAGTACAACTAATTTTAAACGAAGCCTAAGGCGGCACAACAATTCTTTTTTTGCACTTTTTTGTTTCAATAATTACTTTTCAAAGTAGTAGCGGGGGGTTCTAATAGCAGGGCGGAATCGCACTACTGGCTCTGGTAACCTGTACGAAACCATTACCTCATGAGAGGATGGCGCTTTTGCTTCTCTGTAAAATGTAGTGAAATCGAAAGCATACCCTACACGCAGCGCATTGTCCTGAAAAAGAGACAACCCAACCAGCGCACTAACAGCTTCTTGATGGCGATAATTCAATCCGCCCCAATATTTTTCAGCTACTGTTATTCTAGCTCCTGCGTCAAAAGAAAAGGTTTCTGTGTCGTGTTTTAGCAATACCGTTGGCGTTAGCACCAACTGATCTGTTAGCGGCAGGTGATATCCTGCTGTGGCATATATGTGGTTTTCACCAAACATTCTACCTGTAGAAGTATTCGTAGAATCTGCAAATTCATACTGTGCGTTTAGGAGGTTTGTAACTCCACCACCAGCATAAAAAGTTTCTGACTCATACCACCAGCCTGCTCCCAAATCGAATTTAGTATCGGAGCTGTTGTACGGTATATGATAATCGTTTGGGTCGTTGTACCTATAATTCCCCTTCTTGATATTATTTATATTTCCTTGAAGTCCTATTCCCAGCTTACCCTCTCCAATTGTAAGATGAAAGGAATAAGAAAGGGCCGCAGTCATAAAAGTTGTATTACCAATTTTGTCCTGCATCAGGTTTACTCCAACGCCTCCTTTCAAAAAGCGAACAGGTGTATGTGCTGAAAGCAATAGCGTTTGCGGAGCCCCTCCATCATCAAATGAGGCGTCGTATCCCAACCACTGATTTCGATATATAGATAATACTTCTGGCCTGTTTGTGATGCCAGCATAAGCGGGGCTGATAAATAGCCCGTTAAAACCATAATGGGTAAACTGTGGCTGCTGCTGCGCCCATGCAGCCACATGGCATAGTAGTAGCAGCAAAACTACAGGCAAAAGCTTTTTCATAGGCTACGAGAGAAGGCGAAGTACTGAAATCAGTAACGGTAAAGCGCTTCAACCAAATATAGTTATTAAACACTAAAACGCAAAAGCAAGTATATTTTAATTTATATACTCTTGCTTTTGCGTTTTAAATAGTATGTAATTAGCCCGCAAAGGTTACGGAGCCACTATTATTTTTTTGAATCTTGCTGCTGATTCTGTATATACACCTCTATGGCACCCGTCATGGAAGGAGCATTTGGCATAGGAGCCTCAATATCCAACTCTAACCCTGCATCGCGCACGGCCTTAGCAGTTGTAGGTCCGAAAGCAGCCAACCTAGTGTTATTTTGCCTAAAGTTCGGGAAGTTCATAAACAGCGATGTAATACCCGACGGACTGAAGAACGCAATACAATCGTATGTAACTTCGTCCAAATCAGACAAGTCGGCAGCCACTGTTTTATAAATTACCGCCTCGGTGTGCTTTATCTTGTTTGCTGCAAGAAACTCAGGTATATCTTCTTTTCTAATATTAGAGCACGGGAACAAGAACTTCTCGTTCTTATGTTTTTTGATAACCTCAAAAAGATCTTTTGCCGTTTTCTCACCTACAAACAGCTTACGCTTACGAAGCACGATGTACTTCTGCAGGTAATATGCCGTTTGGTCAGAAATACAGAAGTACTTCATATCTGCTGGCATTTCTATTTTGCTTTCCTGGCAGATTCTAAAGAAGTGATCGACTGCATTACGGCTGGTGAATATAATAGCTGTATGGGCAAGGATGTCTACTTTATCTTTCCTGAACTCCTTGAAAGGCACAGGCTCAACTTCAATAAAAGCTCTAAAGTCTACCTTTATCCCATACTTGTCTGCAATAGTCAAATACGGAGAATTATCTGTAGTAGGCTGTGGTTGCGTTACAAGAATAGTCTTGATCGGAAGATTATGTCGTTCTGGATTAGCCCAAGGCTTTTCGTTGCTTTCAGCCATATTGTAGAGGTTACGGTTTTATTATTTATCCCCTGCGGCAACAAGCTAAATTGGGTTTTTAAAAGCTAAACACAATCAACTTTAGCATTATTGCCAGCGGAATCACTTCTGTGGCGCAAAGGTATGAAAATAAATGCAAATTTAGTACAGGCAATTTCTTATTTACAGTCAGAAACACCCTCAGCGTCGTGATACCCAGCAATAACAAAACTGCAAAGTTTGAAATCAGCAGCACCGTGTCTGGCATCGTTTGGTTCAAACCAAGGTACAAGAGCATAACAACAGGCAGAAACATACCCAGAAAAAGTATGGTTCTGACAAACTCACTGTATTGCAACGGCACCAAGTTATCGAACCCAAAAATATACCCCATTACTTTCAGGAAAAGGTACTTTAGGAGGATAAACACAAATATCAACAAGGTGTAGAAGACAATTTTGGTTGTGATGTCTGCTTCCGAAACAGGAAATAGCCTGTTAAAAAGAAATAGGTGCTGCACATTTGTATGTATGGCGGCAATAAGCAATGCGAACGAGAGCGAAAAGGCTACTACAAAAAGAACACTAGACCAGCTACTGATTGGCCTTGCAAAAAAACCTTCTTCCAGAGAACCTCTTCGGAAAAAGGAACTGAAACTATACAAGCTACTAAAGTCGGAGGTAAAGCTAGTTTTTAACCCTCCGTACATGAGCCCTAGCAACAACACAAACAGGATAAAAGCATTCTGGTTTACAAAATCTCTGGCTCTTACTGAAAAGGGCAGTTTATTATGAAGCTCTTGCGGCCCCTGTCCCGGTGTTTTGTTTTTGATAGTTGAAATATTGGGTTGGCTTACTGGGTGCCATGCCGTGAGCAGGTATTTGCCATCCACTGGCTCAACTTTCGTGCTAAAGCTTTTAATGTCTACAGTATAATTAGCAGCAGAGTCTGCCCTAAAGATCAACCTGTTATTCAGAAAAAGGCACAATTCTTTTCTACCAATAAAGCTTATCGCAAACGGTTGCGATGCATCTATCGAAAGCCATTGGTGCACAGCATTATACTCGCCGTGCATATTGGATACAAAGGGTACCAGTTCACCTGTCTCCGAATCCAGTACCAGCCAGTCGGCTGTAATGGTGTTTCGTTGCTCTAAGGGCAGCAGCATTTGCCCTTGTGCTTGTGTAAGCAGCACAAAGAAGGCAAAAAAAGCAAAAAGAAACGGCTTATCTAACTTGTGTAACACGCTGCACAGTACGGGATTTATAAACTCCTAAAACTACACTTAATACTATCGAAAACAACAAGAGCACAAGCATCAAATTCAGATTTCCCCAATCGCTAAAGCTTACAACAAAAAAGATAACCAGAAGATTTATGAAAGCCAGTGTGAGCACTGTTGAGATTTGGCTTAGCCCCATAGCGAGCAAGCGGTGGTGAATATGATTCTTATCTGGTATGAAAGGGGAGTTGCCTTTTAGAATACGAATAAGAAAAACACGAATAGTATCGAAAAGCGGCACAAACAAGACGCCTAAAGCAACGGATGGCGCAGCTACCACCACCTGCATCTCTATAAACTGAATGGCCATTACAGACACAATAAAGCCACAGAGAAGCGAACCTGTATCACCCATAAAAATAATGGCCTTATGAAAATTATAGCGCAGAAAGCCTACAACGCCACCAACAAGGCAAAAAGCTACTGTTGCATAGTTGCCGTAAGCAATGCCTCCATACAGAAAAAAATAGACTCCAAAAGTACAGGATATGATGAGCACCATCGAACCAGCCAACCCATCCAATCCATCAATCAGGTTAATAGCATTCGTGATACCCACAATCACCAAGAAGGTAAAGGCGTAGCTTAAACCTATTGGCAGTTCATTAATACCGAATATACCTTGGAAACTCGTGATGCGAATATCGGCCATAAACATAACTATACCTGTAGCTAGAAGCTGCACTGCAAATTTCTTTAAGGCTGATATAGTAATAAGATCATCTTTAAGACCAATAAAGAACAGCACAACACAACCAGCCAGCAACTGCTGCACACCATTACCAAGGTCTGTGAAAATAGTAAGCGCTGAAATAAAGCCTGCAAACACAGCTACTCCGCCAAGCCTGGGCGTAAGGGTTTCGTGCACGGTTCGCAGATTGGGCTGATCTAGTATCTTTTTAAGATGAGCAACCCTTACAATGGAGGGAACCGCAAATATTGCCAGCAAAAAAGCCCAGCTGGATGATAGTATAAGGGTTAAAATTTTCTGATCCATAACTCGAACTGCACAACAAAGAAATACATTTTTTTTGTACTTCTAAATTTTCTTCAACACAGGCTTCTCAGGCACTTACACTAATCTCCACCGAAAGAGGCTTTTAGAAGACATATAAGTTATTATGATACAAGAAGGTTTATAGTAGCTATAGTGCCACAACGTAGTTTTACAATAAGCTTACCTATGTAACACGCCTTTCATGCCCAACACGCTTATCTCAATCAGGTTTTCCTCTGCAATAGCACCTGGCACAAATATGAATTTCTTATCGTAAATCTGACTGCCAACGTAGTAGCTTACCCAATACTCGTTATTAATGTGGAATATAGCAGGATCTATAGGTTCTACCTGCACAAAGCTCTTAGCCTCCACTTCTTCAAACATATGACGCAGCACTGATGTTTTTACTTCATCCCCGTCTACAGTGCCATAGCCTTTCGAGGTAACAAAAACATTCTTTAGCGGAAAGGCATTACTATTGAGCAGGTACACATTCCAGACCTCTTCACCAAGTTCGCTTTCAGATTTTGCTATTCCTATAGCAACTCCTTCAACTAAGCCGAAATCAATATCTTTCTTCATGTATTGCTGTAACGTATTGTGGCATCAAATAATTTCGCCAGGTTCTTTACCAATTTTTCTTCTACTTCGGCAACAGGCACCTCTCGCCCCAACTCTTTCGCCAGTGAAGTAACCTGTTTATCAGAAATTCCGCAGGGTACTATGTTGTTAAAATAATCCAGATCGGTGTTAACGTTAAGGGCAAAGCCATGCATGGTTACCCATCGGCTACACTTGACCCCCATAGCACAAATTTTTCGCGGGTTGCGCTGCTCCTCGTGGTCAAGCCAAACACCTGTTAAACCCGCTATACGACCTGCTGTAATACCGTACTCCTGCAGTGTAAGGATTACCGCCTCCTCCAGGTAACGCAAGTATTTATGGATGTCGGTGAAAAAATTATCTAGGTCCAGTATAGGATAGCCTACCACTTGGCCAGGCCCATGGTAAGTAATATCGCCACCACGGTTTATCTTGTAAAAGGTAGCTCCTTTAGCTTTCAGCCCTTCTTCGTTTATAAGCAGGTTTTCTTCGTGGCCGCTCTTGCCAAGCGTATACACGTGTGGGTGCGAACACAGCAGCAGGTAGTTCTCCGTAACGGCTAACGTCTCTCCTGCCTGCTCTTTCTGTCGGTTTTCTGCTTTTACAGCCAGTATACCATCAAAAAGGCTTGCCTGGTAGTCCCACGCCTCCTGATAATCAATCAGGCCTAAGTTTCTAACTTCTATTTCTTTATTTTGCAGCACGATAGTATATTATACTTTTGCTTTAAGCTAACTCTAAGTGTAAGCCCTTGTTCTGGCGCACAATTAATTTTACCACAAAGATACTCTTACTGAACTCCATCCGCAAACTTACCACAGTATATAGCCTCATGCACAGGAGGACTTAACTGTACGTCCTGCCACCAAGTATCGTATCATCATCATCTGTGTGTTGTAATTGCCACGCCATTTCTTTAGCTAGTTACTTTATAAGATAGCTTTTCCGTATGCAAGAGTGTTAAGTGTAATAAAAAAGTGGCAGCACCAACAAACAAGCATATACAAACAGGACAAAGCGGAGAAGACATAGCTGTGTTGTTTCTACAACAGCAAGGATACTTTATTTTACAGCGAAACTACAGGCACAAGCGTGCAGAGGTAGACATTATTGCCCAGAAGGACAACTTGCTGGTTTTTGTGGAAGTGAAAACCAGAAGCACTGACAGGTACGGCTTTCCTGAAGAGGCAGTCAACTTTAAAAAAGAACAGCTGCTATTAACTGCCGCAGAGGAATTCATAGAGAACTCTAACTGGCTTCACGATATCCGCTTCGATATCATTTCTATTACCCTAGGCACAAAACCTACTGTGCATCATATAGAGGATGCCTTTCACTAATCTCCTGCTCTGCCTGCAACCGCCAACTTTCTCAACAAGAACAGCCGAAGCTAAGAGCAACTAGTTTTTGGCCTGCGAGCGGTTATCAAACTTATCTTTCTCATAGATAAGCCTGCCGAAGCGATCGTACTCTTTTATAAGAACTGGCGCTGCAGGGGCTTCATAGGCTGTTTCTGGGTACTGGTACTCAAAGTGGCGGCGACCGCGCTGATCATGATATTTAGTCCAGACACCAACCTTACGGCCTTTTTCATATTTACCTGCCCATTGTATCTCACCGTTCTCATAAAAACGATAATAGGTACCTTTCACTTCTCCGTACTCATACGGTATCACCTCTTTTATTTGCTTGCCTGCTCCATCATAATAAACCACTTCTGCATCGCGCTGAAATCCTTTATCATAATGAGTTTTGCCCACTAAAATACCGTTCTTATTGTATTGCTCCCAGCGCAGGTGCTTTGTGCCTACATAATAATAGCCTTCTTCTACCGTTTCGTCATCTACGGTTTTCTTATAAGGACCGTGCAAAACTTTATAGCGCTCCGGGTCTGCGGTAGTAGTGGTACGGTATATTTTGCGCTGCTTTGTATCATAATAGTACTTTTCGGGTGCGTAGGCATTGGGCTCTTCATGCTCCGCTAAGTAGCTAAAGGTTTCCAAAGCTTCTGTATTGCCACGGCCTTTCTTCATAAAGCCGCGTTTTACCTTATAGCCTAAGAAGTAGCGCTTGTTGCGCTTTTTCTTTCTCTTCTTTGTTTCTTCTTCCTTTCCATCATCCAAGGTCAAACTTGTTTCGGTAGATGGCTTAGCAGTATCGCCCGAAGCCAAAGCATCTTCAGGCTTGGCCCCGCTCTTTGCGCCCTCCTTTAGCTGAACTTGGTTAAGATTATAGTCGCTGTTCCATTTAGGCTGACTACAGCCCCCCAGCCACAACATACCTGTACCTGCCAGCAAATAAAATACAACCCGAAGCAAATGACTCATTTTATCAATTTTGAATAACTGAATTTTGAATAACTGAATGGCTCCACTTTACTTAGTGTGATCAATGCGCTAACGTTTGACTTTTATAAGACTTAACAGTGCAGCCGTTTAACTATCAGCATTCAACATATAAATTACAAACGTAAAGATGTTTACATTTCATATAACCACCAATACGATGTCGTAATTTGCCCCTATAACTATACCAAGAGGCTGTAAGTTTCATCTAAAAACAAAAGGCAGCGCCAAACAGCGCTGCCTTTACCAATAGGTTAAAATTTGTAAGGAATGTGTTATTCTTTGCCTAACAAGTCTACGCTGCGCTTTACAAAAGCTGTAAGCGCTGCACCAGAGAGCATGTTCTGAGAAAGCAATGCCAAGTCAAACGCCTGTCGGGCTACACTTTCTTTGCTATCTCCCTCTACTTTCAGAATGCGCTGGTTCAGGCTATGGTTTGCGTTTATAGTTACATTGTATGTATCTGGCATATCACCCATAAACATCATTCCGCCGCCACCTGAGCGGTTCATGTCTTTCATGCGGCGCATAAACTCTGGCAGAGTAATTATTACAGGGGCATCATCTGGCGACATAGGCGCTACCTCTACCTGCATGTGCTGGTTATTAATGGCCTGCTCGTAAACCTTTTTCAGGTCTTCCTTCTCTGTGTCGTTCAGTACACTTTCTTTTGTCTCGTCCTTCTCAATCAGCTTATCCACTGTGTCGGAGTCAACACGCTTTAGAGTGGTTTTCTCCAGCTTCTGCTCCAGCAAGCCTATAAAGTGGCTGTCGATCATGGTATCGAGCTTCAGCACGTCGTAGCCGCGGTTCTTAGCGGCCTCCACGTAAGCATACTGCTTTTCGGCATCTGTTGTATACAGTAGCACCTGCTGTTCATTTTTATCTACCTGGTTTGCCTGCACAAAAGCTTTATACTCGTCTAAAGTATAGAATTTGCCTTCAGTGCTTTGCAGCAGCACAAAATCCTTTGCTTTGTCATAGAACTTGTCATCGCTCAGCATACCATACTTCACGAACACACTGATATCTTCCCAACTCTTCTCAAAAGCAGGTCTGTCTTTCTTATAGATTTCGTTCAGCTTGTCTGCCACCTTCTTCGTGATGTAAGTATTGATCTTCTTCACATTAGAATCAGCCTGCAGGAACGAACGGCTCACGTTAAGCGGAATGTCTGGCGAGTCGATGATGCCGTGCAGCAGCATCAGGAACTCTGGCACCACGTCTTTTACCTCATCGGTAATAAACACCTGGCGAGAGTATAGCTGAATTTTGTTGCGCTGCAGCTCAAACTCGTTTTTGATTTTCGGGAAGTACAGAATACCTGTAAGGTTGAACGGGTAATCTACGTTCAGGTGAATCCAAAACAATGGCGGCTCTGAGAACGGATACAGTTCCTTATAGAACTCCTTATAGTCTTCGTCGGTAAGCTCAGAAGGCTGCTTGGCCCAAAGCGGTGTTGGATTGTTGATGACATCACCTTCGAACTCAATGGCAACTGGCAAGAACTTGCAATATTTTTCCAGAATGGTACGCAGGCGAGGCGCTTCCAAAAACTCATCAGAATCTTGTGCAACATGCAGTACCACATCTGTACCACGACCCTCTTTCTCTGCATCTAAAATGGCAAATTCTGTGCTACCATCGCAAGTCCATTTGGCAGGCTCTGTACCCTCCTGGTAAGACTTTGTAATAATATCCACATGCTCTGCCACCATAAAGGCGGAGTAGAAACCTAAACCGAACTGGCCAATGATCTCATTCTTGTCGGTAGTGTTTTCTTTGTAGCGCTCTACAAACTCTGTGGCACCCGAAAAAGCGATTTGGTTAATGTACTTTTTGATCTCTTCGGCCGTCATGCCTATGCCGTTATCGGAGATCGTAATTGTGCGGGCCTCTTTGTCAACCGCTACTTTTACTTTTAGCTCTCCCAGGTCGCCTGTATATTCGCCAATGGCAGACAAACGCTTAATTTTCTGAGTGGCATCTACAGCGTTACTTACTAGCTCACGTAAGAAAATCTCGTGGTCTGAGTAAAGGAACTTTTTGATGATCGGAAAAATATTCTCGGTGTGGATCGAAATATTACCTCTTTCTTCCATGTTTATATTTTAATTGTGGTTATCCAGAATTAATGTACTTCAGCAGCATTCAAATCCTGTTCCACAGCCGCTTCTTGTCCTTAAACAGTGACAGGTTGTCAGAAACAGACGCAACAGTCCTATATTTGAAGCATTGCCTTATAAATTATGGCATAGTTCTTAAGCTTCTGCAGGCTGTAAGCATATAAACTCTCTTCTGCAAGAGATTGCAAATGCAACAATGTGGAATTAATTTTATATTTTTAGTAGTTCCTATATCAGAAGGTGTCACGCATTGTAAAATATATCGCTCCGTTTCTGCTCTTGCTCTTTGTAAGAGTAATGATACCCGATGTGTTTTTGCTGCACCTGCACGAGCATGCGCACACTGATGATAAACTTACCCTAACTGACCATAAAAAGGCCCAGGTAAGCGAAAAGCATACGCACTGCCCTGTCGAGAACCTATTTGGCGCACCCTACCAGGGAAGTCTAACTGTTGTAAAACCACCTGCTGTAGCACACACAGCCATTTATAATGGTATTTATAAAGGTGACGCTCTTAGCACCTCTGTTTGTTACCTGCGCCTAAGAGGCCCTCCCTTGTCTTAATTCAGCACTTAAGCTACCTTTCGTTTTACAGATGCTTCTTTAAAGCATCTGCCGTTATTCTTTACAGCCCATACTGTTTTTAAACAACAGTAGTAGACGAGGCTTATTAGTTTATTTTAGAAACCATCTGTGTTGATAAGATCTTGTTCCAGGCAATTTTTTGCCTGCTGCTTCCTATTTTTTCTTGCTAGCCAAACCGTGTTTGCTCAGGACGCACCCGAAGCTCCTGCAGAGGAAGCGAAGCAGGACTGCGGTCTAACACTATCAGGAAAAGTGATAGACCATGAAACTCGTGAGCCGCTGGTAGGTGCCACTATTTTTATTGAAAAGCTCAACAGAGCCACTGTTACCGATGAGTACGGAAATTATCATTTCCACCATTTGTGCCAGGGCAACTATGCCTTGCACATAACCTATGTCGGTTACGCAGAAGAGTCTCTGGACCTACGCATGACTTCTTCTACGGTACGAGACATGCCTTTGCATCTTACTGCCAAGCAATTAGGAGCCGTGCAAATAGTCGGTAGCCATATTACAGAACAGTCGCAAGCTGTAAGTACTCTCCAAGGCCGTGAACTAGAGGAGACACGAGGCCTTTCTTTAGGGGAATCGTTGAAAAGGCTAACGGGAGTAAGCTCGATGCAAACAGGCCCAGGCATTTCTAAGCCTGTTATACACGGCCTGCACAGCAGCCGCATACTTATCCTGAACAACGGGGTGCGGCACGAGGCGCAACAATGGGGAGAGGAGCATGCGCCTGAAATTGACCAACTGAATGCCCAGGAAGTAAAAGTGATAAAAGGTGCTGCAGGTGTACGCTATGGCTCCGACGCTATCGGCGGTATTGTGGTTGTAAACCCTAAGCCTTTACCAGATTCTGCGGGTACTGCAGGCGAGGTACACCTTGTTGGCAGCACAAACAATCGCATGGGAACTGCATCGGCTATGATCGAAAGCAAACTCAGGCAGTTGCCACTCAGCTGGCGTTTACAGTCTTCTGTTAAAAAAGCTGGTAATGCCCGCACTCCCAACTATTACCTCGACAATACGGGCTTTGAGGAGCACAATATTTCAGCGGCTATCGCCTACAAAAAAGAAAGGTTTGGGAGCGAGCTGTACTATAGCAGATATGCTTCTAAAACTGGCGTGCTGTCTGCGGCTCATGTCGGCAACAAAGCTGATTTTGATAATGCTATGGCACGAGGCATACCTCTTAACGCAGAAGACGCCACTTTTTCTTATGATATTAACAGACCATACCAAGCTGTAACACACCAACTGCTTAAAGCCAGGGCATATTATAAAACAGGAGAAGCAGGAGAACTGCAGTTTACTTATGCGCTGCAGCAAAACATACGCGACGAGTACGATAAGCACGGCCCCCGCAATAACGAACGTGCCTTATTAGGCTTACCCGAACTGCACCTGGACTTGCAAACCCATACCACTGACCTTGTGTGGGAGCATCAGCCAATAGGTAGGTTTAAGGGCAGCTTTGGAGCTACGACCATCTGGCAAAACAACACGACGCAGGGCCGCTACTTTATCCCATTTTACAAAAACTTTACAGCGGGTGTTTTCGGTGAAGAAAGATGGCGCAAGAACAACCTGCAACTTGAGGCAGGCTTCCGCTACGACCACAAAGACCTTGACATCTCGAAGTGGGAGCAACAAGGGGTTTTCCGCACCTCTTATAGTTTTAACAATTTGTCTGGTAGCGTAGGAGCTTTGTATGATTTAGGCTATCACTTTATCCTGAGCGGCAATGTTAGTTATGCTTCCAGAGCGCCGCACCCTAACGAGCTTTTTGCGAATGGCATGCACCACGGCACGGGCACTTATGAGCTAGGAGACCCAAATCTGCAGTCTGAGAACGCCATTAACACGGTAGCAACTGTCAATTACCACTCCAACCTCCGCCTGAACGGTGAACTGAGCCTGTACCACAACGCCATCAACAATTACATTTATAGACAAGTAGATCCGCTACAACCTGTTGTTGTAACAGTTAGAGGAACTCTCATCAATGAAGCTTATACCCAGACGAACGCCCGTTTCTGGGGAGCCGACTTAAACCTGGAGTACAACCTGACAGATGCTCTCACCATCGAATTTAAAACAACTATTGTAAGGGCAAAAAACGAAACTACAAACGGCTACTTACCTAACATACCAGCCGACCGCACTGATAACTCTATACGCTACTCGTTCAACGACGCTGGCCGCCTGGCAAACAGTTACTTTTCTGTTGGTGGTTTGCTTGTAGCGGAACAGCATAGAGCCAACGTAGCAACAGAGCCTCTGCAGTTGCCTCCTGACGGTTACTTTTTGCTTCACGCAGAGGCTGGAACCAGAATTATGTTTGGCAATCAACCTGTAGACATAGGCATAACAGGTAGCAATCTTTTGAATACAGCGTATCGCGATTACCAAAACCGACTCCGTTATTATGCTGAAGAAGTGGGGCGCATGCTGTTATTCAGAGTAAAAGTGCCCCTTAATTTCATTTGAATGTAAGTACAGTATTATTATTAATTTTTATTTTTTAACGATTAAAACCATTACAATTATGAAAAAGCTATTTCGATCGTACCTTCCTGCACTTTTAATGGGCAGCCTTCTTTTTTCGACAGCATGTAAAGATGACGATGATCCAACTCCTCCAGTAGAGACAGAAATGATAACTACTGTACAGCTAAACCTGATGAACGAAGAGAAAGGTCTGAGCGCAGTTGCCTCCTGGAGAGATTTAGAGGGTGACGGAAACCCTGACACACAGGCTTTAACATTAAAGCCAAATGTTACTTACACAGGTACTATCACATTTTTGGATGAGAACAAAAACCCTGTTGAGAACATAACTGAGGAAATAGAGGAAGAGGCAGAAGACCACCAGGTGTTCTATTCCAGCACTGCTCCTGGCCTTACAATTACTGCAACTGACCAGGATGCCAACCAACGTCCTGTAGGTTTAGAGTACACGCTGGTAACTACCTCCGAAGGTTCAGGAAACATAAGAATTGTACTAAAGCACCAGCCTGGCACCAAAAACGGAAACATAAATACTGGCGACACAGATGTTGATGTAATTATACCTGTTACAGTAGCTCAATAAACAACCTTTTTAGTTTACATTTAAACAGGAAGAGCACCGCCAAAAGCGGTGCTCTTCCTGTTTAAATGTAACATTGTCTATTTTCAAAACTTCTGTGTATCCTGCAGCATATTTATTGTTTTCTCGATACGCCTTGCTCGTGTCTCTGGTCTTTTTGCCTCCAGCACTGCCGCCACATGTTCTTTTTTATGTGTAAAAGATAACTCATTGAAAAGATCAATTAGCCCAGCCTTACCTAATGCCTCCTGCAAATCTTTAGGGGGAGTTACTGTGCGTGCATCTCTGTCAACACCTGGCAAATCGACACCCATTTTAGAAGGCTTCTTTCGGTTTGCTTTATGCACAAACCGCAACGCCGACCAAGTATCGTCTACAGCAATTTGCCGCACGCCCTCATAGCCCAACTCTTTTATAGCTGCCCAACCCTCATCCCGTGTTAAATCAGATGTAACTTTAGAAGTCTTTTTGGGATATGCTATCCAAAGCATACCTTCTGCTCTTAAAGCTGCTGTAGCCAAAGGAGCAAAGTGCTCCAACTCTGCTTTTTGGTGCACAAATAACTGTACCACATCATACACACTTCCCTCTGTTATACTTTCACTCACTGTCGCATCGTAGCCCTCTGTTATTAACTTTAGCGCCACCTGCTCTGGTGCATTCAGCAGCAAAAGGCTTTGTGCTGGCTTTAGCTGCAGTTTCTTTCCTAGTTCTCCCATTTATAGTTCTCTGTTGTCTCTCCTACCTAATACGTCTAAATCATAATAAAGCGTTTTAGGCTCACGCCATCAACTCATATTTTGCTTATTTCAGCTCAACTCCTAAATTTAGGAACACATATATAGTTTATGACTGATCAACCCTCTGCTTCTCAAAAGCATTACCTCTTAAACGCCTCTGTCATTGTGGCTGCACTAGGTTACTTTGTCGACATTTACGACCTTGTACTTTTTAGCATTGTCCGCATACCTAGCCTACAATCGTTAGGCATAACCGATCAGGCTTCTTTACTGGAGGATGGGGTACTGCTCCTGAACATGCAGATGGCTGGCATGCTAATCGGTGGCATTGCCTGGGGTATTATCGGCGACAAACGCGGTAGGCTTTCTGTTCTCTTCGGCTCTATTTTCCTGTACTCTATCGCTAACATCATGAACGGGTTCGTGCAAGACCTGCACATGTATGCCCTTCTTCGCTTTATAGCAGGTGTTGGGTTAGCAGGTGAACTTGGTGCAGGTATAACGTTGGTGTCGGAGGTGCTGCCAAAAGAGAAAAGAGGTTACGGCACTATGGTTGTAGCCACCATTGGCATAACAGGCGCTATTTTGGCAGGCTTTGTTGGTGAGTATTTCGGCTGGCGCACAGCCTACTTTATCGGTGGGGGCCTAGGTATGCTCCTGCTGTTCCTGCGCATAGGAGTTTACGAATCTGGCATGTTCAAGCAACTGAAAGAAAAGAGTGTTACACGTGAAAATTTCATGAGCCTTTTCACAAATAGCGACCGCTTATGGCGATACCTGAAGTGCATTCTAATTGGCATCCCCATCTGGTATGTGGTAGGCGTGCTCATCACATTTTCTCCCGAGTTTGGCCTGGCCCTTAATGTTTCGGAAACAGTTTCGGCTGCAAAGGCTGTTTCGTTCTGTTACTTGGGCTTAGTGTTCGGTGACTTTGCCAGCGGATTCCTGAGTCAGCGTTTTAAGAGCAGGCGCAGCATTGTACTTTGGTTCATCGTGCTGACAGGTCTATTTATGGGAGTATACTTGTTAGGAAGCAGCTTCAGCATAAATCAGTTTTATAGTTTGTGTGTGGCCCTTGGCTTTGCCAGTGGCTATTGGGCAGTATTTGTAACAATTGCAGCAGAACAGTTCGGCACCAACATCAGGGCAACGGTTACTACCACCGTTCCTAACTTTGTACGTGGGGCTGTAGTACCTCTCACCATTGCCTTCACAACACTTAAAGACAGTATTGGGTTGTTACCTGGCGCTATACTTTTGGGAGTCCTTTCTCTTGCTGTAGCTATTGTTGCCATACTTTCTTTAGAAGAGACTTACGGCAAAGACCTTAACTACCTGGAGCAGGTGTAGCCTTGATATAATCCTAGACGGCATCAGGAGTCAAAAGCATCTTGGAACTGTTTAAGTAAGCATAACACAGGAAACATCAAACTCATAATATTTAAGTAATCACTCAATCACAACAACAAAATACAATTAATTCCAGTATACATACTTATAAAACACTCTAATGTATACTGCTTATGAATAAAATTTACACATCTAATTATTCCAATTTATACTTCTTGATTACTGGTTTGCTTCTGCTGATTTCTTCTTGCACACCTCGAGTGGAGGCAAACAAAGATCAATCACAAGAGGCTACTGCAGTAGTTTCACCTGCTGTAAAACCTGAACCAGTGGTTACAGTTCTCTCTATAGAGAAGCCTACGGAGGAAGTATATTTTGACCTGGTTGCCAACACATCAAACTGCCTCGGAGAAACTCTTTGGATAGGAGGAAAAGCCCAGTCTGGAGAAGAGGCTGTGTTGGACGACAAAGGAGTATTGAAACCAAACACTGTATTTGAGGTAAAAGAGCTGACTGCCACAGGCATAGAAACAAACAACAGCTACACCTTAGATAATGCAAAAGGCACTTTAAAAGCTGTTTACGACAAAAATGGCGTACTACAGATACAACTAGGGGATGGGCCTCTGCAGCTAATCCCTAGATCTGGCAATGCCCGAACTATAACTGTAGCACACCAAGCCATACCTGCTGATATGGGCTATGTAGGCCACTGGACCTGCAAATAACGAATCAATCTTGACAATCTATTCGTTTAAAGGGCCGCCTTCTACATACAAGATCAGGCGGCTCTTTTTTTCTACTTTCCAAAGCCACTTCAATACAAAGCGGTTTTTTAACAGCACTTTTATCCTGTTTAGCTGTTTATCTCGTACTTTTGGGTATGATTTTATACAACGTAACTGTCAATATAGAGCATAGTGTGGCTGATGAGTGGCTGGATTGGATGCAGGAAGTACATATACCTGCCGTAATGGGCACTGGCTACTTCATGAGCAACCAGATTTGTCGTCTCATTAATGAGATAGATAATGGCGGTACTACCTTTGCCGTTCAGTACCACTGCCGCAACATAGAAGACCTGGAGGAATACCAGCGAGAACATGCCCCTGAACTAGATGCAAAACATTTTAAGCGCTACGAAGGCAAACATGTCACCTTTAGCTCTATGCTGGAAATTGTTGCCAAAGACGTGGAACGAAAGAACCAGTAGCCTACCATGCAAACGGCCTGTGCTTGTAGGAAGCACAGGCCGTTCATATTTGAATCACTTTAAAGCTTACGCAATATAGCTTTGAAGCTGCTCTTCAGTCATGCGGCAGTTAAACCATTCACCGTCTAGGGTGGCTCCTATCTTTTTGTAGAAAGCAATTGCAGGCTCGTTCCACTCCAATACCTGCCAGGCAAAGCGTTTGGCTCCTACTTCTTTCGCTTCTTTAGCCACCGCGTTAAACAACATTCTACCAATGCCTGTTCTGCGTAAGCGCTCCGTTACAACCAAGTCTTCCAAGTAAGTAGTTTTACCTTTCCACGTGGAATAAGCAGTGTAATATAGAGCCAAGCCAACAATACCTTCATCTGAATCTGCTACAAAAAATTTAAATATCGGATTTTCGCCAAAGCCATCACGCAGCATGTCTTCCACAGTATTTGTTACCTCTTGGGGCGCACGCTCAAATATGGCCAATTCTTGCACCAACGCATGCACCTGCTCAATGTCTGCTTCAGTTCCTTTTCTTATAGTTATGATCATCTTTTTGAGTTAGAAAGCTATTTTAAGTTAGAAAGTTAAAAAATTAGAGAGTTGTGGTTCACAATGTATGATGTTTGCATTTTTGT
>NZ_JAJJWH010000042.1 GCF_020907245.1 Pontibacter harenae
GCTTAAAGAATTAGCTAAATGAATTCAAAACAGCCTCTTAGTTTTTCAGGATTTTTATAACCAGTAAAAGGTTGGCTATTGCGTTTTTAAGCGAGCATGTTAATTTTAATCTCATTCTAATGTCATATTAATCTCTGGTTAACTTTATCTTGTTTTATTTGTAATATTTCCCCCATCTGTGCTTTGGGGGAAGGATAAACATAACTCGCTGCCAGATAGAATGCAGTTGAACCTGCTATAGGGAAACGGTTACCATCTTACCTTCTTATTTGTGTTTAAACAAGTATATGCTGCTGATAAGCTGAGGCATGGGCTGGTTAATTATATGCATTTAAAGTGTTGCAAAATTTAGCTATTCTGTTCACATTATCCTTGATCAAGATGTTACAAGCGGTATTGTTTCTTTTATCGATGAATTTGATGTGAGCCTGGTGGTTACTTCTAAAAAGAAATGTATATTCCATGGCCTGAAGCTGGGTAAAATGTTTTGCTTTAGCGGCACAGCTATTACTACACAGGTGTCTTAACTTTTTTTGAAGTAAGGTGCAGTTATTTACTCAAAGGTTAATTAAGCCAAATTAATAAAATTATTTATGTTGTTGAAAACCAATATCCCTATTAAATATACATTTGGCAAGATCAAGTTTGAGATCTTTTTTGTTACGGTTTATGCTTCCCTGATTGCCATAGAAGATAAGGTGTTTCATTTTATAAATATTTCTATTCCGCTAAGTGTGCCTATGGTACTTGGTACTGTGCTTTCGCTACTACTGGCGTTTAAGTCTAACCAAGCTTACGATAGGTGGTGGGAAGCAAGAATTGTATGGGGAGCTGTCGTAAACGATTCCCGCACACTTATCAGGCAAATGCTTTGCTTTACAGAGGCTCCATATGCCACAGAAGAGGTGAGGGTGTTGATTGAGCGATTTACTAACAGGCAAATTGCCTGGTGCTATAGTTTAGGCATGTCGCTCCGAAATAGAATGGACATTGATAAAATAAGAAAGTACTTATCAGATGAAGAGCTTGCTTTCATTTCTAAGCATGATAATATACCAAATGCGCTGCTGGAGTTGCATGCTCGGGACCTAAGATATGCCTTGAATGAGGGTTGGATGAACAAATTTCAGCAGGTGGAGGTAGACGGTACCCTGACACGGTTAACGGATTCTATGGGTAAATGTGAGCGCATAAAAAATACTGTTTTCCCTGTTACCTATACCCTTTACACTCATTTTTCGCTGTTCTTTTTTGTCATGCTGTTGCCTTTTGCCCTACTCGAAATATTTGGTTTTTTTGAAGTGCTGATGGTAATTGCCATTTCTTCTGCTTTCTTCCTGATCGAGAAAATGGCCATTCATTTGCAGGACCCATTTGAAAATAAGCCAACTGACACTCCAGTTACAGCCATAGCCAGTACAATTGAAATTAACCTGAAGCAGATGATAGAGGACGTAAATATTCCTGAGAAAATAAAACCTGCCGAAAATAATTACTATGTGATGTGATAACGGTTTGTTTAAAAACCACGACTTCTATCATTTAGCGATTTGTTAAATAGAGGCGTTGTTAGTTTGTGCCAAGTATAAATTATGGCTGAATAAGTCTAGCATAAAGGTGTATACTTTGTGTAGAATATAACACTTAGGTGATGTAGTTTTTAGCGTGGTTATAGGCATAGTTTTTGCTATATGTTGTTTTAAGAAGTTTTTTAGTATATTCAGAATGCTTAATTAAGCATTCTGTTTCTTTCTAATATCTAGGATTTAATATTTATTATTTATTATTTTAAAATAATTGAGCTATATTTGGTGCTTAAAGTCATACGTATGGTTTATAACTGTAACATGCTTATATGAAGAATTTTACAAAAGCGATATTGGTAGTCACACTTACAGCTTCACACCTGCTGGGGTTTGCAGTAAAAGCAAACAGTTTGGTGGTCGTAAAGGAAGCGAGTGAAGGAGTGAGCCCTACATATAAAGGCGGAAATACCGTTTGGAAACTTGTTGAAGGAAACCGTGGCGGACTGGTTTTGTCAGCGCAAAATGCAAAGGTGAAATTTGTAAACAGAGAAAATGAGCATACGTGCTCAAAAATATATTCTGCTGCCGTTAGTCCATCTTTTCATGCTGTAGAGCTGCACAACACAAACAAAACGGTGTTTGCTTCTGCTATGCTAATGGCGTATGCCCCAGTTCCTGGCGGTAATGGCCTTATCAAGGATTTGCCTTCTATAAACGCTTATCCAAACCCTTCGCGCGGTATTACAAGGCTTACATTGTCGCAAACAAACGGAGAGAACTACAAGATCAGAATTACCAATACAATCGGTAAGGTAATCAGAACAGTAGCTTTGCCTAGCATAGAGTCTGCTGATGTTGCGCATGTAGAGTTAGACATGACAACGTACCCAGCGGGAGTGTATTTCTATAGTTTGCTGGTAAACGACAAGACCGTGGAAACAAAGCGTCTTGTGCTTCAAAAATAAATTAGAAAATTAGTCGTTTGGTAAAGGAAGCTGGTCTGATAGGCCAGCTTTTTTTGTATAAACTTATTAAAAGTAAGCTACAGCTAAGCAATATTTATTATTTTCGAGGCTGAATTTAACTTAGCTATGACGGATTATCGAAGGATAAACAACCTGGTAGGCTGGGTCGTGTTTTTTATTGCGACAACAGTCTATGTATTAACTCTAGAACCTGTAGCCAGCTTTTGGGATGCTGGCGAATTTATAGCCTGCTCTTATAAACTCTTAGTACCACATCCGCCAGGCGCCCCTTTCTACCTTCTTGTTGGACGCATGTTTTCTATGCTGGCATCAGACCCAAGCCAGGTGGCCTGGTGGGTAAACCTTTTATCAGCATTATGTAGCTCCTTTACAGTGCTATTTCTGTTCTGGACAATTACGATACTGGCACGAAGGCTACTGGTAAGAGAAGGCGAGGTAATTACAAGTGGCAGGCTTTTACTGATTATGGGTAGTGGTATTGTCGGTGCTTTAGCCTACACTTTCTCCGATTCAGCCTGGTTCTCGGCTGTCGAGGCCGAAGTTTATGCCATGTCCTCGTTCTTTACAGCTATTGTGTTCTGGGCTATGTTGCGCTGGGAGGCTAAGGTAGGTGTAGCCTATTCTGATAAGTGGCTTGTTCTGATTGCTTATTTGGTAGGCCTTTCGATTGGCGCGCACTTGCTAAACTTAGTAACCATACCTGCACTCGCTTTTATCTACTACTTCAGGTTATACAAGCCAAACCTAAAAGGCGGCATCATTGCTTTCCTGATTAGTGTCGTAGTGGTAGTTGCTATATTGTGGGGTATTATTCCAGGCTTGCCTACTGTGGCTGGTAATATAGAAGTCTTCTTTGTAAACGAACTAGGGTTACCTTTCGGCTTGGGTATTATCTTCTTTGCTCTAATTCTATTAGGAGCCATTATTTACGGTATCCGCTATTCTATTAAGCATCAAATTCGGGTGCTCAACACAGTTATACTTTGCTTTATATTTGTGCTGATAGGATACTCATCCTATATGATCATACCTATTCGTTCTACTTACGACCCTACAATTGATGAGAACGACCCAGATGACATTGTTAGCTTTGTAGCTTACCTGAAGCGCGAGCAGTATGGCGATAGACCGCTTTTGTATGGTCCGCAGTACAATGCACAGCCAACAGGTCAGGAAGAAGGTGCGCCGCGCTACATAAAAGGTAAAGATAAATACATACCTACTCCCAAAGGAGGAAAAGCCATCTACGATAGCAAAGACAAAACGCTCCTGCCGCGTATCTACAGCGATAACCCGCAACATATTGAGGAGTATAAAAAATGGGTAGACCTGCGGGAGGGGCAAAAGCCAAGCTTTGGTCAAAACCTTAGCTTTTTAATGCGCTACCAACTTGGGCACATGTACTGGCGCTACTTCCTATGGAATTTTGCTGGGAAAGAGAGCGATGTGCAGAACGCTGGCGTGTTATGGTTTGGGAAAGATGAGAATGGCCTTCCTGCCCGTATAGCGAACAACGCTGCCCGCAACTGCTTTTACCTGCTGCCGCTTTTAGTTGGTATACTTGGGCTGATTTACCAGGTGCGTAAAAATGAGCGAGACGCTTTTATTATAGGTCTTCTTTTCTTCTTTACGGGTATTGCCATTGCCTTATACCTCAACCAGCCACCAGTAGAGCCAAGAGAAAGAGACTATACTTTTGCAGGTTCCTACTATGCCTTTAGTATCTGGATAGGGCTAGGTGTGCTGGGGCTTGCTGAACTATTGCGAAAGGTGTTGCAGAACGATGTGCTGCGCGGTGGTATAGCTACTGTTCTTTGCTTATCGGTGCCAATAATCATGGCTGCCGAAGGTTGGGATGACCATGATCGTTCTCAACGCTACCACTCTGTAGAGTCAGCGAAAAATCTGTTAGATTCCTGCGAGCCAAATGCCATTTTGTTGACAAACGGTGATAACGACACATTCCCGTTGTGGTATGTGCAGGAAGTAGAAGGCTATCGTACAGACGTGCGGGTGGCAGTGCTAAGTTACCTGAACACCGATTGGTACATAGAGCAGATGATGCGCAGGTCTTATGAATCAGCACCATGGCCGCTTACCATTGAGGAAGATAACTACAGGCAAGGTAAAAACGATTACCTACCGTTTGTAGAGCGTCAGCAGGTAGCTGCAGGTATAGATCTGAAGCAATTCATTAATCTGGTGCAGGAAAACCATCCAGCGTTACAGGCGCAGTATGGGGCTGGTACTACATTACTGACCTTCCCTACAAAGAACTTCTTCTTAGATGTAGATACAGAGAAAGTGAAACGTCTAGGTTTTGTAGCAGACGAAAAGCAGGACCAGATAACGAGCAGAATGCAGTGGACGATCAATAAATCGTTGATAGAGAAAAAGCATCTTGTACTTTTAGATCTTCTTGCAACTAACAACTGGGATCGTCCTGTTTATTTTTCAAGTACTGTGGTAAGCTCAGATTACATCGGTCTTTCTGATTATTTTCAGCTAGAGGGGCTTGCAAACAGAATTGTGCCTGTTAAAACTTCTGATGCAAGTGGGCAGGGAGGCTTCGTGAACAAGGAGAAGATGTATGATGTGCTGATGAACAAGATGCGCTTCCGCAACTTTGATAATCCAGATGTATACCACGATGAAAACTACTTTCGTTTTGCTGCCAATGCCAGAGAAAAATTTGGCAGGCTTGCTGCAGCTTATATCGAGGATGGACAGATAGAGCGTGCAAAAGAGTTGATTAACTATAGCTTTAAACAGTTGCCTCCATCTACAGTGCCATACGATTACTTTACGCCCCAGTTTATTACCTTGTATGCACAGGTTGGGGAAGAGGAGAGATCCAAGCAACTACTGGAACAAATTGTGGAAAACTCCTTTAGCGAGCTTGACTACTATATGGCAAAAGGCTCTTTGTTCAATAGTGAAGTGCAGGCAAACTTTTATACGCTGCAACAATGTATGGAAGCAGCGCAGCAAATAGGCTTAGAAGATCGTGCTATGCAAATACAAGAGAACCTGATGCAATACGTGCAGCGTATGCGTCGTTAAACAAAATACGGAGTTAAACAGTAATAAAGCCTGGTTGCAGAATTGTAGCCAGGCTTTATATATTAAGAACAACAGGTAATACGTAGGGCGTTTATGAGGAGATTATTTGTACTTCCCGAATTAGCTGTAATAGTGCTTCTATTGCTGGTCTCCTCTTGCGCAACGTCCCCGCCTCCTGTTATTTCCCAAAATGTAAGCAGTGCAAATACAGTAAGGCCAGAGCTGGCGATGCAGCATGAGTTTTATGCTGCTAACGATAGTCTGTATCTGTATTTTAAGTTTGAAGACTTGCAGCAGGTACTAGATTTGGCAGCTACAGCAAAGCTACTGGAGTACAGCATAAGGCAGGGTAGTACGGAGCAGGACCCAGCGCTAATGTATGATTCTGTGCCTTATATCAGTCAGCTTAATGTTGAGGCAAACGGCCATGCGTATTATAGTGTGCAAGTGCCTGGGCATTTAATAGCACAGCCGAACTACTTGCACATGCGCCTCTGGCAAGAGTCGAATGATGGCTTAAAGCTTGGAACTTACTTTGCGCTGCCCCTATCTGCCCAGATGTTAGAAAAAAGCTACCTCTTTAGAAGTAGCAAAACGGGTAGGCCACTTTTCAGAAACTACCTTAACCTGAACGAGAGCTTAATAGTAACCAAAGCAGGAGAGACAGATACGCTTGAGGTAAGTTTGTTAGATGCAGCCTTTGCACCAGCTGCACCTCCTATGGCAGTAAGGCCAGAACCAGCTCCTAAAACCATACAAATAGCAGAAAGGTTTTATTATGCCGATGGCGACACACTGTCGTTTCCACGGAAAGGTATCTATCTGGTGGAGCCAAATGCAAGTGGCTCTAAAGGCATATTGGTTCAAGACGGAAGCTATCCTCAGGTTACTATGGCTCAGGAACTAATATATCCACTTGTATACATTACAACATCCAACGAGCGGGAAGCACTTTTGAATGCTCCAGATGCCAAGCTGGCGCTTGACAATTTTTGGCTTAAGGTAGCTGGCAACGATGAAATAAATGCACGGAACCTGATCAGGCAATACTACGGCAGAGTAGAAACAGCAAACAGACTCTACACTTCGCACAAAGAAGGCTGGGCAACCGATAGAGGCATGATCTACATTATTTATGGCAAGCCAAGCAGAGTTACCAGCACCAGAGGGTCTGAGGTATGGACCTATCGGGAGTCTCCCACACAGCCATACGTTAAGTTCGTTTTTAACAAAAAAGAGAATACCTTTACAGAGAATCATTATGAGCTGGTACGGAATCCTAATTACAAGGAAAACTGGTACAGCACTGTAGCAAAATGGAGAGCAGGAATAACAGACATGTAGGCAGCCGCTATGGCAGCCCAAGAGTACCCAAAGAAGATAAAATGGAGATGATTTTCGGCTCCAGACCTATTGTAGAGGCAATGCTGGCAGGCAAAGTGCTAGAAAAGATATTTCTGCAGAAGGGCGCACGAAATCCTACGACAGACGAGATTCTGGAACTGGCTAAAAAAGCCGATGTGCCAGTTGCCACAGTTCCGATTGAGAAGCTAAATAACCTTACACGTAAAAACCACCAGGGAGCAGTAGCATTTATTTCTGCTATTACTTATTCTCCGCTAGACGAGATTGTGACTGCTTTGTTTGAGAAAGGCAAGAACCCGCTTCTTCTTATCTTAGACCGCATCACGGATGTGCGTAATTTCGGTTCTATTGCCCGAAATGCAGAGTGCCTAGGTGTAGATGCCATCGTGATACCAAGTAAAGGTGGTGCACAAATCAATGCTGATGCTATAAAAACATCTGCAGGAGCCCTGCACATAGTACCAGTGTGCCGTGAACCGAATTTGAAAAACACCCTTGACTACCTGAGGGACTTTGGCATACAGATAATTGCCTGTACCGAGAAAACGGAGGAGCGGCTTACGGAAACAACTGTAGATTTTGTTGGCCCAACAGCAATCATCATGGGCAGTGAGGAAGATGGTATATCGCCAGAATATTTAAAACGTGCCGATGCTAGGTTACGAATTCCGTTGATAGGCCAAATTGGTTCCTTGAACGTGTCGGTAGCTACAGGTATTGTACTGTATGAAGCCATGAGCCAGCGCTTGAAAGAAGCAAAAGCCTAAAGCGCCTTTCTTATTTCAGAGCTAAGGCCTTTTTTAGGAAAGTTGGAATAGAGATAAAACAGAAGGGGAAGCACTGCAGTGTTTCCCCCTTCTGTTTTATCTAAAACTCTTTGTCTTATGCTAAATATAATCTACTCCTTTTTTTGATTTAGCATCGGCCATAAATTCCTTCACCTTTTGCTCTTCGCTTTTCTGGCAAATCATCAATACGTTGTCGTATTCGGCTACAATATAGTCTTCCAGTCCTTGCACAACTACCAGACGAGATTTCGGGGTTTTTATAATACAGTTCTTCGTATCATAAAGCATTGCATCTCCATCTATCACATTTCCGTTTTCCTCTTTCTCTCCGATAGTGTATAACGAGTTCCAGGTGCCCAAATCAGACCAACCTATATCACTTAATACTACATACACGTTATCTACTTTCTCCATAATACCATAATCTATAGATACATTACGGCATTGGGTATAGGCTTGTGAGATAAACTGTAGTTCTTCTGGTTTGTTATAAACAGCCGAACTGTCTTCAAATATTTCTGATATTTCTGATAGATGCTGCCTAAAAGCTTTGATAATGCTCTGAGCGCTCCAGATAAAGATACCAGAATTCCATACAAAGTCTCCGCTATCCAGAAACATCTGGGCAAGTTCGAGGTTCGGCTTTTCAGTAAAAGTTTTAACCTTTTTTATAGCTTGTGAGGAATCATCTATGTACTGAATATAGCCATATCCTGTGTCAGGTCTGCTAGGCTTGATCCCAAGCGTAATAAGTACATCGTTCTGTGCGGCGGCAGTTAAGCCTTCTTTTACTACCTGGTTAAAAGCCTCCTGCTTCAGCACGACATGGTCTGAAGGCGTTACTACCAAGTTTGCATCAGGGTTGATTTGGGCAATTTTGTAGGAAGCGTATGCTATACAGGGTGCTGTGTTACGGCCGATGGGCTCCAGCAAAATCTGGTTGTCGGTAAGTTCAGGCAACTGCTGCTTTACTAAGTCAGCATAGTCTTTGTTCGTAACTATGAAAACGTTTTCAGGCGGACAGATGTCTTTGAAACGACTCATAGTCATCTGAAGCATGCTTTCACCTGTACCTAGCACATCATGAAATTGCTTTGGGTAGTTTGTTCGGCTGAATGGCCAGAATCGGCTTCCGATGCCGCCTGCCATAATAACAACGTAAGTGTTTTTGTCCATATATTTATACTATGCCTTCTCTGAGCAAATCGTGTAGGTGAATAAAGCCCTCGAAGTTACCAGATTTAGTTACAATAAGTTGGGTGATACTTTTATTTTGCATAATAGCCATAGCCTCTGCAGCATATTGATCGGCTTCTATGGTAATGGGAGAGGCTGTCATGATGTCTTTTGCTTGAATATCAGCGATAGAATCGAAATTGTTCAGCATACGTCGGAGATCGCCGTCGGTTATAACTCCTGTTATTATCTTTGTATTATTTTGTACTACAGCGGTGGCTCCCAGCATTTTAGAAGATATCTCGATGATAATTTCTTTCAGGGAAGCAGTTTCCGTAACGACAGGAGCCTGGTTCTTGCCATAGATATCATCTACTTTCAAGTACAGGCGTTTGCCTAAAGCTCCTCCTGGATGCAGCACTGCAAAGTCTTCGCTACTAAAGCCTCTTGCCTCTAGCAAGCTTACCGCCAAGGCATCACCTAGAGCAAGTGCAACTGTTGTACTGGTAGTTGGCGCTAAGTTATGCGGACATGCTTCCCGCTCCACATAAGCATTAAGTATAAAATCAGAGTTTTGACCTAGATAAGAGTCTGGAGTACAAACCATAGCCGCCAGTTTAGCTCCCTTTCGTTTCAGCAACGGAACAAGGACTTTTATTTCTGGAGTGTTCCCACTCTTAGATATGCATATTACAAAATCTTCTGGTTGTATCATACCCAAATCGCCATGAATTGCATCGGCGGCATGCATAAATAGGGCAGGGGTTCCTGTAGAGTTCAGCGTAGCAACAATTTTGGTAGCGATATTAGCACTTTTACCTATGCCTGTTACTACTACACGGCCTTTTATCTGAAGGATGGCTTCGACGCAATTTTTGAAGCGTTCGTCGATTAAATCCGCTACTTTAGCGATTGCCTCAGCTTCTAGGCGCAAGACATTTTTTGCGGTCTGAATGATGTTATTCTGAAGATTCAAGTTAAATTTGTATAAAGGTAGTCTGGAAAGAGTACGCTGCAGTAAAGAATTATTTTGTAAAGAATTACATGTCACTTACAGAGATCAATCTCAAAAACAAATTAAAGGAAGTTTTTGGGTATAATCAATTTAGAGGTAATCAGGAGTTGATAATACAAAACATTATCAACGGGAAGAATACTTTTGTGATTATGCCTACAGGCGCTGGCAAATCGTTGTGTTACCAGTTGCCCGCACTTTCTTTGCCAGGTACAGCTATCGTTATATCGCCGTTGATAGCTTTAATGAAAAACCAGGTGGACCAGCTGAACGCTTTTGGCGTTAATGCTCACTTTTTAAACTCTACATTATCTAAATCAGAGATAAATAGAGTAAAGAAAGAGACACTTGCAGGGGAGGTAAAATTATTATACGTAGCGCCAGAATCACTGACAAAAGAGGAAACGGTCGAGTTTCTGCGTAATTCTAATATATCATTTGTCGCCATAGACGAGGCACACTGTATTTCGGAGTGGGGACATGACTTTCGCCCAGAATACCGTCGCATCCGTGGTATTATCGACCAAATAGGAAATTTACCTATAATTGCACTTACAGCTACTGCTACTCCAAAAGTACAGTTAGATATACAGCGCAACCTGCAGATGGATGAAGCTTCTGTGTTTAAGTCTTCGTTTAACCGTACTAACCTATACTATGAAGTACGCCCGAAGCACAACACAAAGAAGCAGGTAATACAGTACGTTAAGAAAAATAAAGGCAAGAGCGGTATTATATATTGCCTGAGCCGAAAGAAGGTAGAAGAAATTGCCGAGTTGCTTCGTGTAAACGACGTAAAGGCGCTACCATACCACGCTGGCTTGGATTCAAGTGTGCGTATGAACAATCAGGATGCTTTCTTGAACGAGGATGCAGACGTGATTGTGGCTACCATTGCCTTTGGTATGGGTATAGATAAGCCTGATGTTCGTTTTGTTATTCACTACGACACTCCTAAGTCTATAGAAGGTTACTACCAGGAAACGGGCCGTGCTGGCCGTGATGGTATGGAAGGTAATTGCCTTATGTTCTATAGCTATGATGATATTGTTAAGCTAGAGAAGTTTAATAAAGATAAGCCAGTAACAGAGCGCGATAATTCTAAGCTGCTGCTGCAGGAGATGGCTGCCTATGCCGATTCTGCTGTTTGCCGCCGTAAGCAGTTACTGCATTATTTTGGTGAGACTTACGAAAAAGACTGTGGCTTCTGCGACAACTGCCTGCATCCGAAAGAGCGCTTTGAAGCGATGGAAGAAGCACAGCTAGCGCTAAAGGCTGTACAACAAACTGGGGAACGATTCGGAGTTGATCATATTACGGCAGTACTAACTGGCTTAAGAAACCAATACACAACAAGCTACGATCACGATAAATTGGAAGTTTTTGGTGCTGGCAAAGGAAACGATGCACAGTTTTGGAGCTCCGTTCTACGCCAAATTCTGCTTTCAGAGTTCCTGGAGAAAGATATAGAGAACTTCGGCGTTGTTAAGCTTACGCAGAAAGGTAGAGACTTTATTCAGAACCCAAGCCCGATACAGCTTACCAAAGACCATGACTTTGAACAGGAGGTAAAGCAGGACGAGGAAAAAGAGGAAAACCAGGCTGCGGCAGGTCACGACGAGGTGTTATTCGACATGCTGAAGAACCTGCGCAAAAAGCTTGCAAAGGAAAAGAATCTGCCTCCGTATGTGCTCTTCCAAGATCCATCTATAAAAGAGATGGCCACTGTGTACCCTACTACCAAAGAAGACCTGGCACATATTGCAGGCGTTGGTATGGGTAAGGTGCAGAAGTTCGGTAAGCCGTTCCTGGACCTGATCAGCAAGTATGTAGAAGAGAACGATATTGTTACAGCTGCCGATGTAGTGGTTAAAACAACTGTAAACAAGTCGAAAATAAAGATTTACATCATTCAGCAGATTGATAAGAAGGTAGACCTAGAGGAAATAGCGGCCTCTAAAGACCTGACAATGCAGGAGTTGATAGAGGAGATTGAGCATATCTGCTATTCTGGCACAAAGCTGAACCTGAATTACTACATAAATAATGTATTAGATGAAGAGCGCCAGGAAGAAGTTTATGACTACTTTATGAGTGCCAGCACCGACAATATTGCGGTGGCACTAAAAGAGCTTGGCTCCGACGACTACACCGAAGAAGACCTGCGCCTGATGCGCATTAAGTTCTTGTCGGAGTACGCGAATTAAAGCAGTTGGGGTGCTTTGCCTAATAAAAGCGGCTGGTAAATAAACACCAGCCGCTTTTGTTTATAGACAATAGCTTTGTAGCTTAAAGCAAGCAACAGCCAGTATAAATTCTTAACTTTGCAACAGTTAAGCGCAGTGTAAATTACTGCTAAACATAAAATTATCAGCCTTAAACATTTAGAATATGAACGTTCTTGTGATAGGGTCAGGAGCCCGTGAACATGCTCTTGCCTGGAAGCTACGCCAAAGTGAATACTGTGATAAAATATTTGTAGCACCTGGCAACGCTGGAACCTGCGAGTTTGGAACAACTGCCTGTATTGATATTAACGATTTTGATGAACTAGCAAAGTTTGTCACCGACTTCGATATCATGATGATAGTTGTCGGTCCTGAGAACACGTTGGTAGAGGGTATACATGATTACTTTTTGCGCTCAGAGTACCTAAAACACATTCTGGTAGTAGGCCCTACAAAGGCAGGTGCATTGTTAGAAGGCAGCAAAGACTTCTGTAAATCATTTCTAAAGAAGTACAACATACCTACGGCCCGCTATAGAGCGTTCACTGAGGCCAACTACCGAGATGCGGTTGAGTATCTTAAAAACCATACTTACCCTGTTGTTATAAAGGCCGATGGTTTGGCTGCTGGCAAAGGAGTGATTATAGCACAGAACTTAGACGAAGCACTTTATGCGCTTGAAGACCTGTTGCGAAACAAGCGCTTTGGCAATGCCAGTAGCAAAGTAGTAATAGAGGAGTACCTTAGTGGTATCGAAGTGTCAGTGTTTATCCTAACAGATGGCAAAGACTATGTGCTGCTACCAGAGGCAAAAGATTACAAACGCATTGGCGAAGGCGACTCAGGCTTGAATACAGGTGGCATGGGAGCTATATCGCCAGTTCCTTTTGTCGATGAAGTATTTATGCAGAAGGTAAAGGACCGTGTTATCTTGCCGACGTTGCAGGGCCTACAGGCCGAAAAAATCCCTTATACTGGTTTCCTGTTTATCGGCCTGATGAGTATAAACGGAGAGCCTTATGTAATTGAGTACAACGTGCGTTTAGGTGATCCAGAAACAGAGGCTATACTGCCACGTATAAAGTCAGATTTGTTTGAGATGTTCCGCGCTTTGCACGATGGAAGCCTTGGTAGCTTTAAGCTAGAAGTAGATCCGCGTACTGCAGCAACGGTTTTCCTGGTTTCAGGCGGATATCCTGAAGGGTTTGAGAAAGGAAAAGAAATAACAGGTATAGAAAACGTACCGCAGGATGTGCTGGTATTTCATGCTGGTACAAAACTGGTGGATGATAAATTAGTAAACAACGGAGGCCGTGTGATAACGGTAACGGCACTAGGTGATACAATGGATGAGGCACTAGCTAAAGCTAACAGTGCTGCTGAAGCTATTAAGTGGCAAGACCGTTACTACCGTCATGACATAGGCTTCGATTTGAAGCGCCTGGAGGTAAAGTAGTGCTATCAGCTACATCTAAAAAAGAAGGCCTGCAACTTTTCAGTTGCAGGCCTTCTTTTTTAGATAGAATAAATATCGTTAGCAATACGATTCAAAAGCACCTTTCAAATTGTCCACGATACGATGTAACTCATTGCCTTCTATGTGGTGACGCTCAATCATATGTACAAGTTCACCATCTTTGAACAAAGCAATAGAAGGAGAAGACGGAGGGTAAGGTAGCATGTGCTCACGAGCTTTTGCTACAGCGTCTTGTTCCATGCCTGCAAAAACAGTAACAAGCTTGGCAGGCTTCTTATCAGTAGCTGCCACTGCCATTTTAAGAGCAGGACGCGCTTTTGCTGCTGCACAGCCGCACACCGAGTTAACGGCTACCAAAACAGTTCCTTCTGCCTTTAGTGCTTGTTCTACTTCTTCAGCACTCATCAGTTGCTCAAAACCCGCAGAGGTTAAGTCCTCGCGTATTGGAGCAACCATATATTCAGGATACATTGCCATAATTATCAGTTTTTAAATACTATTTAATTAATCTTCTGCAAAAATAAGAAATAATATGCAGTTAAGGTACATGCTCTTAACCTATGTTTGAGAAGATAAGTGCCAGAGAAGTAGAAAGTATTTACAACATAACTACATCAAAGCATATTCAGCGGGATTCTCTAAAAAGGTTTTTACCGAATGAAACTTAATATATGTTTATAAGTATATAGCAAAACTTGCTACTACCAATAAGGAGATATTTTGAGCTATAAGATAGGCTTCGTTTTGCCAGTGCACTTTTCTATAAGCTACAGAAGTTGGTAGGGAGCTACATGTGCCATCTAAGTTAAGTTTGATAACCCTACATGAGTGACATTAGAGTGCCTAAAGTAAGCTATTACTACAAACCTACCAGTGGGTATAGTCCTGCAGAAGTAGTTGAAGTATTTAACTGTACCTCGTTATACATACAAGTGCCTACGCAGGAGTTCGACCTACAGCTTAATCTATTCTTTCAGCGTGATATGACTGCTGAAGAAAAGGAAGAATTTGGAAGAAAGCAGACCTGGAGAATATTTACATGTTGGGGAAAGCTGGAGCAGACACATTCAGAAGCAGGAGTTAGTAAGGAAATAATAGAGAATCTGCAGTGCTGCAAAAACGATTTTACCTTATCCGAAAGAGTAGCTGCATAAGTTTAAGTTTCTATATTATTAGAAGAACAATGTAGCGCATAAGTTGGCTAGGAATGCTGCTTTGAAGATAGCTATGTTTAAGCTTCTTTTGTACATTAGTGTTAATGTTTTCGTAGGTGTAACAACATTAATCACACTTTCTTTATGAGCTCAAAATTGCTTCGTTTCGTTTATGGCTTTTGCTGCCTCATGTTAGTTATATTTTCACTTTGGCAGTTCAACGATCCTGATCCCTGGTTTTGGATAAGTATTTATGGGTATGCCGCTTTACTTGCTGGGCTAGCTGCTTTTAATAAATACTATAGGTATTGGGCCTTGGCTGGAGCTGTACTGTTTTTTCTGGGTTTCCTGTATCTCTACCCAAGTTCAGTTTCGGAGTGGGTGCAGCAGGAGTGGACTCAGCAAGACCTGTCTATGAAGACCGAAAGTATGGAGCAGGCTCGTGAGTCTTTCGGTCTTTTAATAGCTGCGTTGGTACTTGCACTTGTTTCTTACGGTGGTTGGCGTAGCAGGAAAATAGCTTATTAGAAAAGGCTACAATCCAAATACACGCGGTAGCCACAAACTTAGTTCTGGAATATAGGTAATAAGTAATAAAGCAGCAACCATAGCCAGGAACATCGGGACAAGAGGTTTAAGCACTTTGCTGATACTAATTCCAGCAACGCCACAACCCACAAAAAGTACGGCTCCAACTGGCGGAGTACATAATCCTATGCACAGGTTCAGTACCATTATGATACCAAAATGTACAGGATCTACACCTAGTGCTGTAACCACAGGTAAGAAAATAGGTGTGAAAATGAGTACAGCTGGTGTCATATCCATAAAAATGCCTACAAACAATAGAATGAGGTTAATGATAATGAGCACCACAATTTTATTGTCGCTGATCGATAGGAGCGCCTCACTTACACCCTGCGGAATGTTTTCGAATGACATTACCCACGACATACCCATGGAGGTGCCAATCAGCAGCATTACAATGGCAGTGGTGATAACCGTGTGAATTAAGATGTCAGGCAGGTCATTTATTTTTACCTCCCGGTAAATAAGCATAGAGAGCACCACTGTATACAATACTGCTATGGCAGATGCCTCAGTAGCCGTAAAAATACCCGCAATAATACCGCCTATCACTACAATTAATAAGAAGAGGCTAGGCAATGCATCCATAAACTTTTTAAAAACTTCTTTCAAGGGCGTTCGGTCACTAACAGGGTATTTGTTTTTATAGGCGATAAAACCACCTACGAGCATCAATGAAAGGCCGAGTAGAAACCCTGGTACATAACCAGCCACAAACAGAGCAGCAATAGAAACACCACCGCTTGCCAGCGAGTATACAATCAGGATGTTACTTGGCGGAATGATCATGCCTGTAGTAGCAGAAGTAATATTTACGGCGGCACTGAAAGGGCGGGAATAACCCTCTTTTACCATGCGTGGGTTCATAATGCCCCCAATGGCAGAGGCCGCGGCCACGGCAGAACCAGAAATGGCTCCGAAAAGCATACAAGCCACTATGTTTACATATGCTAGACCTCCTGGTAAAGTGCCTACTAAGCCTTTGGCAAAATCTATCAGGCGTGTGGCTATACCACCTCGGTTCATGAGTTGCCCTGCCAGTATAAAGAAGGGTATGGCGAGTAGTGCAAAACTATCCAGGCCCGTGGCCATGCGTTGTGCCAGTGTCGTGAAGGCCGCTTCGGGAGCTATGCTTACCAGCATAGTAAGCAGTGCCGCTATTCCTATAGAAAAGGCTATAGGTACGCCTAAAATCAGCAGTACAACAAAACTTACTACCAGTACTATGATCTCTAGAAATTCCATTTTTTATGTATTTGTAGGAGGGTGCAACTTTAAAAGGAAACTGACAAGGTTTGATTTACCTGCTTTGTCTAGGCCATTTCGCGACCTATTTCTTCAGGGTCTTCTTCTTTCTCTGTCAGGTTCACTAAACTATAGAAGATGATAAGCAAACCGCTCAGAGGCAGCACTGTGTAAACATAGCCTAAAGGAATGCCCAGCGAGGCAGAAGTTTGATCAAGAGTAAGCGTAATGTAAACGAGCTTTATACCTCCCCAAACCATCACGAAGAAAGCAAAAAGAGCCATTAGCAGGTGTATAAATATGTTTAAGTTTCGGGCTCCCTTGCCCGCCATCTTAGACGGAAGAATATCTATAGCCAAGTGCATTTTTTTGCCGCTAACATAGCTGGCTCCCAATAGTCCTACCCAAATCAGCAGATACCTGGCCAATTCGTCGGTGAAAGCGCTTGGGGAACGTACTAGGTAGCGGGAAGCAACCTGCCAGAGCACGTTCAATACCATCACGGACATTAGTACTACCAATGTTGTAAATAACATTTTATCTATGGTTTTTCTCATTTTTATAGAGGCTAAATCTTATTTAAGGGCCTGTGCATTACTTGTATTAGTTGTGTTTTCGGCCGCTCTTATTCTTTGGATCAGTTCGTATACTTCTGGCTCGCTTTTGTAGCCTTCGTACATTGGCTCTACCAGTTTAGAAAACTCTTCTTTATCAGGGGTTATGATTTCTACACCTGCTTTTTTAACAGCTGCCAGCGCTTCCTCTTCAGCCGCCTTCCAAAGCTTGCGCTGTACCACCACCGACTCTTCTACAGCTTCCTGCAGCCACTTTTTTTCCTGAGGGTTTAGCTGTTCCCATACTTCGGAGCTAACCAGCAGTACATCGGGCACCATGGTATGGTCGTTAAGGGTGTAGTACTTTGCTACTTCGTAGTGGCGGGACAGGTAAAAGCTTGGAGCATTGTTTTCGGCGCCGTCTACTACGCCCTGTTGAAGGGCTGTATAAAGCTCTCCCCATGATACGGGTGTGGCTGAGCCTCCAAAGCTTTGCACCATGTCAATGGCCGTTTTACTATCCTGTACCCTTATTTTCATGCCTCTTAAGTTTTTCGGCTCCGTAATGGGCTTCTTAACAGAGTAGAAGCTGCGGCTGCCTGCATCGTAGAAAGCAAGGCCATGCAACCAGTATTTTTCTCCTTCCTGTAGCAGGTCCTGGCCTACAGCACCATCTAAAACCTGGTAATAATGCTCTTTGTTCTGAAAGATGTAGGGCAGGCTTAGCACCTTAAAGTTAGGGGAGAAGCCTTCCATCACAGCCGCAGACACTTTTGTCATGCCCACGCTACCAATTTGTAAAAGTTCCAAGCATTCCCGCTCCGTTCCTAGCTGGGCATTCGGATAAATTTCAATGGTAAGTTTACCTTCTGATTTTTCTTTTACACGATCAGCCATAAAAACCATAGCCTCGTGTACAGGATGCGACATATCCAGCGTATGGGCCAGCTTGATTTCTTTTGTTTGTTTTATTTTATGGCAGGAAGAAGCAAGTAATAGAAGCGCTAACACGCAAAGCGACTTCAGCACATGCTGTACAGGCTTTCTTGAACTTACTTGTTTTTTGATGTAGGTAAAAAGCATAACGGTATCTTCTGCATGATGTGTTCAATGACAGGAGTAGGTGCGTAATTACCTACTATTGTTCTCAAAATTTTAGAACAAGCAGAGGCTATGTTGATAGGCCTCTGCTTGTTCTATTTACTTAAAGGTCTTTTATACTGGCTTAAGCTTATCTGCTTGCCTTTACCAGTTCGATAGCCTTGATTGTTTGCTCGTGCAGTTTGTCGTATTGCTGCTGTGCCAGAACTTCTTTGCTGATGAGCTTGCTGCCCATGCCCACTGCACAAACGCCCGATTTAAACCAGGTGCTGATGTTGTCTTTATCCAGTTCCACGCCGCCTGTAGGTATAAACAGTTGCCCCGCAAAGAGCTCCTTAATAGAGGACATAAATGCAGGACCTAAAATGTTGGCAGGGAAAAGCTTAATCAAAGCAGCCTTAGACTTTTGAGCTGTATGAATTTCGGTAGGCGTAAAGCACCCAGGAATCCAAAGCATATCTGCCTCGTTCGCTATGTTGCCTACTTCAGTGTCTACAACTGGACTCACAATGTAATCGGCCCCAGCTTTTATAAAAGCATTTGCCTCTTCCACTGTTTTTATGGTGCCGATGCCCAGGTGCAGGTCCGTGTATTCTTTACCTAACTCAGATTTTAGATAAGTGAAGTTCTCCAGGGCAGCTGCGCCACGGTTTGTATATTCCAGTGTGCGTATGCCAGCTTTGTAAAGGGTTTTAATGATTTCCAGAGATACTTCTGCATCTTCGTAAAAGAACAAGGGCAGCAGACCTTGGTCTAGTATAGCCTGTAAGGCGGTTTCTTTATTTTGCATAGGTGCTTATGGTTTCTTTAACTTCAGCTACTGTGGTAGAGGTAGCATCGCTTGGTATAAATAATTTTTTAAAAGCGGCTGCAGTGGCAAATTCAAGCGTTTCTGTAGCAGAAAGTTTGTTGTAGAAGCCGTAGATCAGGCCAGCCATAAAGCAGTCGCCGCTGCCCACCTTGTCAAGTATCTTCTCGGCTACATACTCCTGCGATACCGTCAGTTCATTGTCTGTATAAAGCGAAGTATAATAGCGAATGCCTTCCTTATAATCGAAGCGGAAGGTGTTGGCCACGATCTGGCAGTTCGGGAAAGTACTTTTGATTTCTTCAGAGGTTAGCTGCGCGTGCTGCAACAGGCTTTCCTTGTCTCTCTCGGCAATCAATTCTTCATCTAAAGTAATTCCCAACATCATATTGGCTGCCCAGATATTGCCCATGATCAGGTTGCAATGCTGCGCCAAGGCAGGCATTATCTCCACAGGGCTTTTGCCATACTTCCATAGTTTGGCTCTATAGTTCAGATCCAGCGAAACAAAGATGTTTTTCTCTTTGGCGGCCTTCAGTGCTTCTGCACAAACATCGGCTACCGCCTGGTTTATGGCAGGGCAAATGGCACTGAAATGAAACCAGCTAACATCTTCAAAAGCCTTGTCCCAATCTATCGTTCCAGACTTTAGGTCAGCGTAAGAAGATCCCGCTCTGTCGTAAATAACACCTGTGTTCTTCAGGTCTTTTCCCTTCGGCAGGTAGTACAGCCCAAGGCGGTCTCCCTGGTAAACAATAGCGTCGGTTTCTACTTTCTTGCTTTTCAGGTAGCCCACCAACTGCTCCGAAATAAAGTTATCAGGCAGCGCTGTAAGGTAGGCAGATGGCACTTCCCATAGCGCCAATGCCGTTGCTACGTTAGCCTCGGCACCGCCCACATAAAAAGGAAGGTTATTTTCTTGTAGCCATTGCCCGCCTTCATCAGGACAGATTCTTAATAAGAGCTCACCAAAAGAGAGTACTTTACCCATGCTGTTTAGAAGTTGAAGTAATTCTTTGCGTTATAGTAGCAGATGTTTTCGACCATTTGGCCCAGCCATTCCATTTCGCTGGCTGGCAGTTCGCCATTCTCTACATCATTGCCTATCAAGTTACACAGTATTCTTCTGAAATACTCGTGCCTTGGGTAAGAAAGAAAGCTTCTGGAGTCAGTTAACATACCCACAAAGCGGCTCAGTAAGCCCATATTTGAGAGCGCGTTCATCTGTTTTTCCATCCCATCCTTCTGATCGAGGAACCACCAGGCAGAGCCGTACTGGATCTTACCAGGCGTAGAACCATCGTTAAAGTTGCCGATCATGGTAGCATAAAGCTCGTTCTGGCTAGGGTTCAGGTTGTAAAGTATTGTTTTGGCCAACTGGTTCGAGTTGTCCATTCTATCCATAAACTTCGAGAGCGGCCGTGCCACATCAAAGTCACCGATGGAGTCGAAGCCTGTGTCTGGGCCTAACTCGCGCATCATACGCTTGTTATTGTTGCGCAGCGCGCCAAGGTGAAACTGCTGCGTCCAGTTTTTGGAGTGGTCGAGCAGCGCCAGTTCCACCAGCATAGCAGACTTGAATTTCAAAATTTCCTCCTGGCTTAGCGACTGCTTTTGCAATGCCTTCGCAAAAATGCTTTTTATTTCTTCGTCTGTATAATCTTCGGCGTACATGGTTTCCAAACCGTGGTCGGAGAGGCGGCAACCTTGGGCATGAAAGAAATCATGGCGCTGCTTCAGGGCATCCAGCAGTTCCTGAAAGTTTCCTATTGATACACCTGATGCAGCTTCAAGTTTCTGCAAGTAAGGCAGGAATACAGCCGCGTCCTCAATCGCTAAAACCTTATCGGCACGGAAAGTTGGCAGTACTTGTATGCCAAAGTCATCTGCTTTTATTTTCTGATGATGTTCGAGTGTATCAATCGGATCATCAGTGGTGCAGATAACCTTCACGTTCATTTTCTTTAGAATGCCCCGTACGCTGAAACCATCCTGTTGTAGCATCTCGGTGCAGGCATCGTATATCTCCCGCGCCGTTTCTGGCTTCAGAACTTTTTCAATGCCAAAAGGCCTTTTAAGCTCCATGTGCGTCCAGTGGTAAAGCGGGTTGCGCATGGTATATGGCACAGTTTCGGCCCACTTCTCAAACTTTGCATAGTCATCGGCATCACCAGTGCAATACTTTTCAGGTATGCCGTTTGTGCGCATGGCACGCCACTTATAGTGGTCGCCTTCCAGCCAGATTTGTGTCAGGTTGGCAAACTTGCGGTCGTTGGCTATATCTTCTGGCGACAGGTGGCAGTGATAGTCGATGATGGGCATGTTTTTCGCATGCTCATGGTACAGTTGCTGCGCTGTCTTGGTCTGTAGTAGAAAATTATCGTCTAAAAATGACATGGTTTTATACTTATCTTTTTTACTGCCAATAATTTGGGCAGTGCTTTAGTCCGTTGATTTTATTCTGTTGTCTCCCATCCAAATGGGGACTTTTAAGCTACTTCTTCCTTCGTGGCTTTCTGTAGCTGCTGCAGTTCTTCTGTTACCTTTTCGGCAAAGCCTGCTATACTTGTCAGGTCTGTGCCCCAGAAATCGGTATTGGAAAGTACCGTGTTTACTACCGTTGCGGCATCGCCCTTGGCCCAGGCTTCTTTAAAGAAATTAAGTACTTCTGGCGTATCGTTCAAAGGAATTGCTTCACCGTTCCACTCGCCTTTGTAAAACAAAATTAAAGCAGCCAATGAGTGTAGCAGTCTGGTAGGTAACTCGCCTTTTCTGCTATGGTATTCCAACACAGACGGCAGTACGCGCACTTTATATTTCGATACTGAGTTTAAGGCAATAGAAATAAGTTCGTGGCGAATGAACGGGTTTTGGAAACGCTCTATCACCGCATTGGCAAACTGCTCAAGTTCCTCAGCTGACAAATCCAGCGTAGGTATAATCTCCTCAAAAACAGCTTCTTTGATAAATGTGCCACTTTTTTTGTCTTCTACCGCTTCGCGAACGGTACGCAGGCCCTGCAGGTAAGCTACGGGAACAAGCGCCGTGTGTGCTCCGTTCAGGATGCGTACTTTGCGGGTGCGGTAAGGCGTCAGGTCAGAAACAAACTTCACTTCCAAACCAGCTTTTTCGGTATGGAAGGCCGCTTTAACAGCTTCTGGAGCTTCAATCACCCAAAGGTGAAAAGGCTCTGCTTTCACCACAAGGTTGTCCTCAAAGCCAAGTTCCTGCTGTATTTCTTTAATGGTATCTCTAGGGAAGCCAGGCACAATACGATCTACAAGCGTATTGCAGAAGGAGTTGTTTTCTTCTACCCAGGTGGTAAATTCCTGTGGCAGGCTCCAGTGTGCTGCAAATCGCAATACTGTGTTTTTCAGTGCCTCACCGTTCTTCTCTATCAGTTCGCACGGTATCATAGCTAGGCCTTTGTCGGCTGCCCCGCTAAAATGCTGGAAGCGGTTGTAAAGTAAGGCAGTCAGTTTGCCAGGGAAGCTGTTCGGCAGCGTGTCCATGTTATGGTCTGCTTCGTCGAAAGCAATACCTGCCTCTGTTGTGTTCGAGATGATAAACTCCAGGTCAGGGTTTTCGCCTAACGCCAAATACGCCTGGTAATCATCATAAGGGTTATGAGCGCCAGTAACGCAGGTAATTAAGCGTTTTTCTTGTGTAGGCTTGCCACCTTGTATACCATCAAGCAGCACATGGTACAGACCATCCTGCTGCTTCAGCAAATGTACGATACCTTGTTTTAGCGGCTGAACAATTTCTACAGCTCCGTTAAAGTCTGTCTTCTCGTTTAGGATGTCTATAATCCAGTCTACAAATCCTCTTAGGAAGTTACCCTCCCCGAATTGCAACACTTTTACAGGACGCTGCTCAGATACGCTAGCGGTATTTCTGTTTAATGGCTTCATAACTACAATGATTACCTGTTGTGATATATAACAATGTCTTCTATACTTTTTGACTGGGAAACAGCTTGCTAATCCTCCTATTCCTCCTTGCGTAGCGTGGACTTTCGAATAATTAGCTGGGGCTTCAGCACTATTTTTTGAGGCTGCTTCATTCTGTCTTCAGATTTTAGCTGGTCAAAAAATAGTTCGGCTGTTACAGTTCCCATGGTTATGCTGAGCTGATCTATGGTGGTAAGCGGAGGATCAGTAAAGGAGGTGAAAGGCTCGTTACTAAAGCCTGCCAGCGCCACCTGCTGCGGAATTGAAATATTGTTCTCTTTTAGCACCTGCATGGCACCCATGGCTCCATAGTCACTAGATGAAAAAACGGCGTCTGGCATTTCTTTTAGCTGGAGAAGTTGTTCCATGCTTTTCCTACCATCTTCCAACTGTAAATTGCTGCTCACTACCAGCTCTTCATCATATGGAATTCCATAATCGCGCAGCGCCTCTGCGTAGCCACGTAAACGTTCCCTAAAAATGCTTACCTTTTTGGGGCTTGTAAAATGTGCAATTCTTCTGCAGCCTTGCTGTATGAGGTGCTCTACTACTTTGTAAGCTCCTAAATAATCATCTATGGCTATCTGGCTTACTTCAATGGCATCTGAAGTGCGGTCAAACAGAATAAGAGGCACCCCTTTTTCCTGAACTTTTTTAAAATGATCGAAATTCTCCGTGTTTTTGCCAAGCGAGGCTATAATGCCATCTACACGTGCACTTAGCAAGGCATCTACCGTCTGTACTTCCTTTTCGTAATTGTCGTACGATTGGCAGATGATTACCTTGTAGTTTAGGTTGTTAGCTATTTCTTCAATTCCTCTTACCACAGATGCAAAAAACGATCTGTCGGCAGTGGGTACTATCACGCCTATAATATGGCTTTTGCCATTTCGGAGGGCAGCAGCAATATTATTTGGCTGGTAGTTTAAATCTTTAGCAGCTTTAACCACAGCTTTTTTAGTAACCTCGCTTATTCTAGGGTTGTCATTTAGGGCACGCGATACTGTAGAAGCCGTGATATTTAGCTTCTCAGCAATGTCGTGAATGGTTACTTTTGTTTTAATAGCCATGGTAATTTACATGAAGTGTATTGAACACTCGTGGGGCCTCCTGATCAGTTTTCGTTGCTTGGTTTACCAATAGTGGCCAGAATACCGCCATCTACATAAATAATTTGGCCGTTTATAAAGTCGCTGGCTTTGCTTGCCAAAAACACGACGGTACCGCCTAAATCCTCTGGGTCGCCCCAGCGGCCAGCAGGCGTACGGTTGATGATAAAATCGTTGAACGGATGACCATCTACACGTATGGGGGCTGTTTGGTCGGTGGCAAAGTAACCAGGACCGATGCCGTTTACCTGCACGTTGTACTTGGCCCATTCTGTCGCCAGGTTCCTGGTTAGCATTTTTAAACCTCCTTTGGCAGCTGCGTAGGCCGAAACTGTATCACGGCCAAGCTCGCTCATCATCGAGCAGATGTTAATAATCTTGCCTGATCTTCTCTCCACCATGTGCTTTGCCACATACTTAGACATGATAAATGGCCCCGTCAGGTCTACATCTACCACTTTTCTAAACTCATCTACCTCCATCACCAGGGCAGGCACACGTTTAATCATACCTGCATTGTTTACAAGTATGGCAATGGGGCCTACCTCCTGCTCAATTCTGTCTATATGTTCTTTTGCCTGTTGCTCGTTTGTTACATCAAACAAGTAACCTTTCGCGTCAATGCCTGCCCCTTTATAGTTCTCCAGCGCACGTTCCATTTTTTCAGGCGTGTTTCCATTCACTACAAGTGTAGCGCCAGCTTTTCCTAAAGCTTTAGCCATAGCCATGCCTAAGCCGTGCGTAGCACCCGTAACCAGTGCTACTTTGCCTGCTAAGTCAAATAATTCTCCCATACTTTTAAATTATTTTAGGTCAGAGGGGTCAACTTTGTCCATATCGCTATAGTCCAGGTTTTCGCCAGCCATACCCCAAATAAATGAGTAGTTGCAGGTACCAGCTCCGCTATGGATAGACCAAGGTGGAGAAATGATAGCCTGGTTGTTTTTTACGAAGATGTGTCTTGTTTCCTGTGGCTCACCCATGAAGTGAGAAACGATGTGTTCTTGTGGAAGGTCGAAATAAAGATAAGCCTCCATTCTTCTGTCGTGGGTATGAGCAGGCATGGTATTCCAAACGCTTCCCTTCATCAGTTCTGTTACACCCATTTGTAGCTGGCAAGTATCCACTACAGAATTAATCAACACTTTTCTGATCACGCGGTGATTTGAGTGCTGTAGCGAACCCAACTCAACTGTCTCTGCTTCACTTAGCGAAACTTTTTTTGTAGGGTAGGACTGGTGTGCAGGTGCTGAGTTAAAGTAGAATAATGTCTCTCCTGTTTTGGCAGGATGGAAGATAACTTCTTTTACTCCTTTTCCTACGTATAAAGCCTCCTTATTGGCAAGCTTTAGTGTTTCTCCGTCTACCGTTATAGTGCTTTCAGATGCTATGTTGATGATGCCAAGTTCTCTTCTGTCTAGAAAGTTTTCTGACTTAAGGATTGGCAGCGTCTCCAACTTCAAAGGCTTTTTTACGGGGCTTACACCACCTACTATAAGCCTGTCATACATCGTGTACACAGCCTGTATTGTATCTGGTTTAAAAAGGTTCTCTATAAGATAAGCCTCCCTAAGCTTAGCCGTGTCATATTGTTTGCTGTCGTTGGGATGTATAGCGTGTCTGGTAGTATAGTGTATGCTCATAGGAATAGACTGTTTTATGTAATCGTTTGCGCAATTAAATCTTTTTTCAGGTGAAATGTACGTATTTAAAATTTTTTGTTCAAGTAATAATGAGAATAATAGTTTTAGTGAGTAAGTGCTAACATAGTAAAAAAAATGCCTTTCGGTGTGTTTTTAGGCGTTTTTAGAATATTTTAGTTAAAAAATATTCTTTCTATGATTTGCAAAATAGAAGAAAAGTTTATAAAATGCAAACGATTGCGCAACATTGCACTGAATATAGAGTAAGTGTTTAATCATTTGCAGGTGCTCCTGTAGTAGTTTCAGAATAAGTACAGCCCTATTGTTAAGTTAATGTTGCAGCAGAAGACCTTCCTATTTTTTAGATAAGGGAAGCATAGGAAATATGTCTTCGTGTTTGCTCTGTGGTTTGTGCTGGTTTACTGTTAATTGCAGGGTTTTAAGAACAGGTTGGAGCATACGCTATAGGAGATCTGAGAGGGAGGAAGCTGGTACTTTTTTGCTATGTGCGATAAGTGATTAATCACCTGAAATATTAGAAGAGGGAAATGTCAGATGGAGGTTTTATCAGTTGAATTGGTTCCATGGTAGGTAATGCTTTGTGCGTGTATAACCTACAGTAGTTAAGGTGCTTAGGAGTTTCTTGAGTTTGATATACATAAAAGTTTTAATTATTAATCGTACAATTTAAAAGTTACATATGCGACACGCTTTACTAACGAAGATGAAGTATTTGTTTACGCTTACTTTTGTCTTCACCGCAATTGTAGGGGCACTTGCTCAAAGCTTTTCCGTGTCAGGGAAAGTGGTAGATGAAAACGGGCTGGGATTGCCAGGCGTAACGGTCGTCTTAAAAGGAACATCAACAGCTGTTCCTACTGACGTTGATGGAAACTATACACTTTCTTTGCCAAATGGAGAGGGTACCTTACAGTTTTCTTTTATCGGTTATCAGCCAAAAGACGTCGCCATCAAAGGTCAGTCTATCATAAATGTCTCTATGGCTCCGGAGCAGAATGCACTGGATGAGGTAGTGGTAATCGGCTACGGTACAGTTAATAGGAGAGACTTGACAGGGTCAGTTTCATCGGTAAGTGCTAAACAACTTGCTGATATACCTGTGAGTACGGCTGCTGAAGCACTTGCTGGTAGGCTAGCGGGTGTGCAAGTAACAACCTCAGAAGGTCGTCCAGGTGCTGACATTCAGATAAGAGTGCGTGGCGGCGGTTCTATTACACAAGATAACTCACCTTTATATATAGTAGACGGTATCCAGGTGGAGAACGCCTTGTCTTTCCTTTCTCCTCAGGAGATTGAATCAATTGACGTGTTGAAAGATGCTGCCTCTACTTCAATTTACGGAGCACGCGGTGCCAACGGTGTGGTAGTAATCACGACGAAGGGCGGTAAGGCAATGCCGACGCAAATCACTTACAATGGCTTTGCTGGTGTGCGCAGCATTGTTAACAAGCTGGACGTGATGAATCCTTATGAGTATGTGAAATACCAGCATCAGATCTATAACTATAATACGAACCAAGAAACAAAAGATGCTTTCACCACCCGTTATGGCTTATATGATGATTTGGATATCTATCAGAACATGCCGCATACAGACTGGCAGGACGAGGTATTCGGACGCGATGCGACTAGCCAAACACACATACTAGGCTTAACAGGTGGTTCTAAAACAACGTCTTTCAACTTTACGCTGAACCATACCGACGAAGAAGGAATCATGCTAAACTCGGGCTTTGAAAGAACATTGGCTTCTTTCAAATTCGATCATAAAGTATCTGACCGTTTAAGAGTAGGTATGAATACACGCTACAGCCGCCAGCAAATTGACGGAGTAGGTACATCCAGCACAGGCACTCAGAGTTCAAACAGGCTGCGAAATGCCGTACGTTTCCGTCCGTTTGTGGCGCCAGGTATGGAAAACACCGCTGATATTTTTGACCCAGAATTCGCTAACTTAACTAACTTGACAAGCCCAGTGTTGCTGGCAAATCAGGAACTGAAGTACGACTACAGAAATGACCTCCTGCTGAACGGGTATTTTAGCTATGAAATCTTTAAAGGCCTGAACTTCAGAACAACCTTCGGTATAACAACAACCAACCGTGAGGAAAACGAATATTCAGGACCTGTAACAAGCATAGCCAGGCAGAACGCCGACATGCCAGTGGTAGGTATCCGTAACAGCGAAGCGCTATCGTTAACAAACTCAAACGTAATAACCTACGATAAAAAGTTTAGCGAAGACCATAAGGTACAGGCTATGCTGGGGCATGAAATCTGGCAAAGAAGGACCCAAGGCCAAACCATAATAACAAAGTGGCTGCCGACAGACATTACACCAGAGCAGGCTTTTGCAGGTATTCAAAAAGCCACGCCTCCTGCAGGTATGATTCAGGATGCGCCAAGCACAGTAGAGTCTGAGCAAAGAACCCTTTCTTACTTCGGTCGTCTATCGTATAACTTCAGAGAAAAATACCGTGCGCAGTTTACGCTTCGCCGTGATGCGTCTTCCTTATTCGCTCCTGAGAATCGTGTAGGTTATTTTCCTTCTGCCTCTGTGGCTTGGCACATTGCCGACGAAAGCTTTCTGGCAGGCACCGAAGACTGGTTGTCTGATCTGAAGCTGCGTTTAAGCATGGGAGCGGTAGGTAATAACAGAATAGGAGTAGACCTTTGGAAAACAATGTTCTCTACATCCAGCGACTATGGCTATGCCTTTACCGAAGCCATTACGCCAGGCTTTATCGCTACAGACCTTGCCAATTCAAACCTGAAATGGGAAACCACCATCTCCAGAAACGTAGGCCTCGATATAGGTTTGTTTAACAACAGGCTGAGCACTTCCATCGATTTGTATAAGAACAGTACTAGAGACTTGTTGCTACGTGCCACCATACCACAGACCAGTGGCTACGAGCGTCAGTACCAGAACATAGGCGAGACAGAAAACAAAGGTATAGAACTGCAGCTGAACGGTGTAGTGGTAGATAACCAAAGTTTCTCTTGGAACGCCAATTTCAACATTGCCTTTAACAAAAACAAAATTGTAAGCCTTGGCTTAGATCCTAGCGGGAACCCTGTAAACTCATACCTGGTGGAGTCTGGCTGGGTGAGCAGCTCTTACCAAGATTTCTTAGTAGGAGTAGGGCAGCCAATTGGCCAGTTCTATGGCTACGTAACCGACGGGTACTATACATTGGAAGATTTCAATACAGCTTATGATGAGACCACTGGTATCTGGTCATACACTTTGAAAGAAGGTGTGCCAGACAGCAGAGCGGTAGCTTTAGGTAACAGAGCTCCACAACCAGGCGACCTGAAGTTGAAGAAGTTGTCTGACTCAGAGAGCGATCTGATCACGACTGAAGACAGAACAGTGTTGGGCAATGCGCAGCCTAAATTCATAGGTGGTTTAAACCAGCAGTTACGCTACAAAAACTTCGACTTGAGCGTGTTCATGAACTTCTCTTACGGAAACAAAGTGTACAACGCGAACAAGATTGAATTTACTACACAGTACCTGTACCGCGACAACAACATGCTGTCGATGATGAACGACAGATGGCAGTGGTACAACGATGCTGGACAACTAGTGACAAACCCTGAGGAATTGGCTGCCATGAACCAGAACACACAGTACTGGACTCCGCCACAAGGTCAATACTTCCTGCACTCGTTTGCCATCGAAGACGGTTCGTTCCTACGCATCAGCAACGTAACGTTGGGTTACTCGCTTCCGCAGAGCCTGGTAGATAGACTAAGAGTGGTATCTAAGTTCAGAGTTTATGCTACAGTAAATAACCTTGCCACTATCACGGGCTACTCTGGCTATGACCCAGAAGCCAACACCAGACGCAGCAACCCACTAACGCCTGCGGTAGACTATGCAGCTTATCCTCGCAGCCGCTTCATCTTAGGTGGTGTTAACGTTACTTTCTAACTATAAATCAGATTGGAAATGAAAAATAAATATATCAAAACCCTGTTTTTATCGCTGGCGGTGGGAGGTTCTTTAACCTTTACTTCTTGCGAAAGTTACCTGGATATCGAAAACCCGTCTACGGTGTCGCAGGAGACTGTTTTTAGTAGTGTTTCTTATGCCAACTCTGCCCTGGTAGGTGTGTATAACAGCCTCATGGGAGATGATGGCTATGGCAGCCGTATCTCTACGCTTTACCCAAATGCAGCCGACGACTTTAGGATTGGCGGCGACTATAACCCGTTAGACCGCAGAGGCATCAGCGGCTTCGGCGTGCACCCTGATAACACTGAACTTAACAAGCCTTTCCTGCAGCTGTACGCGGGTATAGAGCGGGCCAATATTGCCATCAAGTATATTCCGATGTCAGCTATCTATACTAGCGGCACTCCTACAGAACAGGCGCAGATGCGCAAGCTGCACGGTGAGGCGCTTACTTTGCGAGCCATCTTCTATCATGAGTTAGTTCGTAACTGGGGCGATGTACCAGCGCAATTCGATCCATCAGCAGACCTGACAGACTTGTATCTTCCTAAAACTGACCAGGACGAAATTTATGATAAGTTGCTGGATGATTTGGCGCTTGCTGAAGAACTAGTGCCTTGGAAATCCGAGTCAAGTGACCCAAGTACACGCATCACAAAGTCAGCGGTAAAGGGTTTGAGAGCTAGAATAGCACTGATCCGTGGCGGATATGCCTTAAGAAGAGAATCTGGTGTGATGGAGCGTAGAACAGATTACCAAACCTATTACCAGATAGCAAGACAGGAAACTTTGGACATTATTCAGAGCGGACAGCATGGCCTGAACCCAGTATATGAGAATGTTTTTAAGGACTTACATACAGGTGCCAGCGGCGGCTCGACTAACGAAATGATTTTTGAGATTGGCGCCTATGGCGGTAATTCCAAAACAGACAGCAAGCTTGGCTATAGCAATGGCCTCAGAATAGACCGCAATTCAAAATATGGTCAGGCAAATGGCCAGCTAGAGGCTATCCCGACATACTTCTATGAGTTCGATTCTATTGCCGATGTGAGAAGAGACGTGACAATCGCTTACTTCCAGATCGACAAAGACGACAAAAAGACCCTTACATCTGCCAACACCATGCGTGACGGTAAATTCAGAAAGTATTGGACAAGCATAAACGGTACAAACCAGAACCTGGGCATCAACTGGCCAGTTTTGCGCTATGCTGATGTGCTGCTGATGTTTGCTGAGGCGGAGAATGAACTGAATGGACCTACAGCACAGGCGGTAGAAGCTTATGAGGCAGTAAGGAGAAGAGCCTTCAAAGATGAATACGAAGCGTCAAAAATGGGTGCAACACCAACCGATAAAGAGGAGTTTTTCAATGCCATTATGCATGAAAGGCTGCTAGAGTTTGGTGGCGAAGGAATACGCAAGTATGATTTGATCCGCTGGAACAAATTGGCCTCTACTATAGCAGAGACAAGAGTTAAGCTAACAAACCTTATGAACGCAACAGGGCGCTATGCCAACGTGCCGCAGTATGTGTACTACCAGCCAACTGACGTAGTAAACGCGACGGTAGAGCAGGAAATAGCAGTACTGACTCTAGCGGATGGGCCTGTATCCAAAGCCATGTATACGCCTGCTCCAACTACAGCGCCGCTAGGTTTTACAAGGGTAAACTGGAGGGCAGCTGTAAACGAAGCCTATATCACAGGTTTTGCTGTAGCCTTTCAGGAGAACCACTCAGAGCTTTTCCCGCTTTATTCTGGTGTATTGAACCAGAACTACAGACTGACGCAGGACTATGGTTATTAAGCTGTAATCGGAATCATGAACTTTAAATTTCAAGACATGAAAAATTTTCTAATTAAAATATTTTATAGTGTTATTCCGGTTGTGGTGCTGGCCTTTCTGACTTTCGCTTGTGAGCCAGACGAGGAAGATTTGGCACCGATGCGGATGTTTACCCCTGCTGGTTCTATCAATTCCACAACGGGAGTAAGCCAAGTAAAACTAACCTGGAACCCCTCTCTGTACACAACAGCCGCCAGTGGCGTTACCTACACAGTAGAGGTTGCAGCTGATACATTGTTTGAGACGCCTGTTATCGTGTCAGTGGAAACAGATACCGCTGGTGTGGTATTTACCGACGATCAACTGGAGGTAAGAAAGAATTACTTTGCCCGTATCAAAGCAAATGCTTTAGGCGATAGACCTGAGTCTAATTGGGTGGTAAGTAACAGTTTCAGAATTAGAGGGGAGCAAATTATGCTGCCCATCTACGGGCCTGATGTAAAAGCTACACGTGCCACGCTAAGATGGAGAGTAGCGCCTGGCTTAACTAGAATTGTACTGCAGCCTTTGGAAGGCGATGCGATAGAGGTGCCTGTAACAGAAGAGGCCCTAGCCACTGGCAGAATGACGGTAGAAGGCCTTCAGCCTAACACGTTTTATAGCGTAGAAATTTATGCTGGAAACAAAAGCAGAGGATTTACTTCTTTCACCACTAAAATGCAGGCAAGTTACACGGTAACGCTCACACCAGCCGACGATTTGCAGGCAGCCTTGGATAATGCCGCAGATGGAGATGTGATTGGTTTAGAGCCAGGTGAGTATACTATTTCAGAGACAGCCGAAATCACAGGTAAAACCATAACGATAGCTTCTGTTTCTGGTAACCCTGCAGATACAAAAGTGAATTTTAAAGAATTTGAGCTGAACGGCGATGGCGCTGGTGTTAAACTTTCAGGTATAGATTTTGACGGAGATGCCGAAGGAGCTGACTATCTATTTAACATAACAGGAGATGCAGCTACGTTCACAAACTTTGTGATTGAGAACAGCATTGTGCGCAACGTTGACAACACAATTCTAAGAGGTAACAGAGGGTCTAAAAACGACTATAAAGTAGATACCATCAGAATAGACAATTCTTTAATTTATAATGTAGGCGAAGGAAACTATAACTTTATATTGCTGGATGAAATGGAGTTCAAAAGCCTGGAGCTGACAAATTCTACCTTCCATAACTTTGGACGGCAGTTTATTAGCTGGGCCTCTAATCTTTCTGGTGTGGCTACGCCAAGAATTATAATAGATAACAGCACCTTAAATTACTTTGGGTACAGGAACTATCCGTTACTGGATGCCAACGAGAACGTGGTGAACTTCACGATGCAGAACTCTATAATGGCAAATGCACCACAACCTGGCGAAACCCTTAATAATTCTTTAATAAGGGCCAACAGCTCTTCTCCAATGATGGTTTCCTATAACAACTTCTTTAAGTTGATAAACGGAAACGGAGAGGCAATGACTTTTCCAGATTATGTAACGTTGATAAACAATACTGCCACAGACCTAGGATGGGGCATTTCGACTACAGACTTTACACTGCCTGCTGACTCGCCTTTAAGAACAGCCAGTACAACAGGTGGTGTAGTAGGCGACCCACGTTGGTTATACTAATTTGCAGATAATAAACGGTGTGGCTTATTAGCCACACCGTTTACTTAAACCCTGAGCGCTCATGCTAAAGCTTACTTATAAATTTAATTTCTTTGGCTGTTTTGCAGGCATATTCCTTTTGCTGACGGTGCCTGCCTGCAAAGGTTCTGATCCCGAGCCTTCTACTGAGCCAGAAGAAGAGGTATTGGAGCCTGTGCGTGAAGATGCTCTTGCTTTTCCTGGAGCCGAAGGTTTTGGTAAAGATGCTACAGGTGGCCGTGGAGGTAAAGTAATCAAAGTAACCAACCTGAATGATTCTGGTGTAGGTAGTTTAAGAGCTGCCATCACCACACCAGGGGCTCGCATTATTGTGTTTGATGTATCAGGAACCATAGCGTTAAACTCCAACCTGAACATTAATATTGGCGATTTAACTATAGCGGGACAAACTGCTCCTGGCGATGGTATTACCATCAAAAACTATCCTGTTAATGTAAATGCCGATAATGTAATTATACGTTTCTTGCGTTTCCGCATGGGAGATGAAAAAGCGCAGGAAGCTGATGCATTAGGCGGAAGGTTCCACAAAAATATTATTGTAGACCACTGCTCTATGAGTTGGTCTACAGATGAGTGTGTTTCGTTTTATGCAAACGAAAACTTTACCTTGCAATGGAGCATTATATCTGAGAGTCTGCGCAATTCTGCACATGAGAAGGGAGCACACGGCTATGGCGGTATCTGGGGAGGTAAAAATGCATCGTTCCACCATAACCTGCTGGCAAACCACGACAGCCGAAACCCAAGGCTAGGAGAAGAAGCAGGCAAAGCCTTTGCTTTAACCAACCTGGTAGACCTTAGAAATAACGTGATCTTTAACTGGGGCAACAACAGCGCCTATGGCGGTGAAGCAATGAATGTGAACATCGTGAACTGCTATTACAAACCAGGCCCTGTCACCACAAAGAAGGAGCGCATCCTTTCTATAGACAAAAACAAGAACAGCGGCACCGAAGTGTACGACATCTGGGGAAAGTTTTACATAAACGGTAATTATATAGAAGGAAGTAACCGCGCCACAAACGATAACTGGACTTATGGCGTTTTCAACCAGTTTCATAATAGCTATGGCACTGTTCCAGATGCTGCTAAAGCCGCGATGAAATTGAGCTCGCCACACCCAATCAATGATAATGTGACCACCCATACAGCTCAAGTAGCTTATGAAAGAGTGCTAAGTTATGCTGGTGCCTCGTTTGTAAGAGATGCAGTGGATGAGCGTGTGCTGGAGCATGTGCGCAACAATTCTTATACTGCAGAGGGTTCTCGGGGAAGTACTAAAGGTATAATTGATAGCCAAAGCGATGTTGGCGGCTGGCCAGAATTGGAATCGGCTGCTGCCCCACAAGACACCGACAAGGACGGTATACCCGACGAATGGGAAATAGCCCAAAAGCTTGATCCGAATAAAGCACAAACAAAAAAGAATTTGAGCACAGCTTACGATGATGTAGAAGTTTACATCAATAGCTTAGTGAAAGACATTGTAGAAGCACAGGTAAAGTAAAGCCGGGCTCTTCATGACAAACATGACTAACCTTTATAGTTAATATAGTTAAGAAATGCTGGATAAACTGAAGTTAAGTGTAGTAACTACTTTGTTGCTGGTTTTCAGTTCAAGTGTGTTAGTGGCACAGAACTTGAAAAAAGAATTTCCTAAGTCCTTTACGGTTACGGTAAGCAACCTAGTGGACCAGCAGCGTACAGATGTGATGGTGCTGTTGCATGAAAATGATTTAGAGAAACTGGCTCCTGCCTTCAACCCTAAAGCCTTTGTAGTACTAAATGGGAAGCAGGAAGTAGCCAGCCAGTACAATCTAAAAGATACAGAACAGGCAGGCCTTGTGGTACTGCTGGATGAAATAGGAGCGAAGGCTTCTAAAAAACTGACTATACGCTACAACGAAAGCGGAGAAAATAAACGCAACTATACCAAACGTACGCAGGCAGAACTATCTCATAAAGTAGGGGGAAGCTTTGAGGGGAAAAAGTATACAGGTGGTACTTTTCAGAACGTAGATTCTCTTCGTATACCCGACCAAGTGACAGATCACTCGTTTTATGTGCGTTATGAGGGGCCAGGTTGGGAATCGGATAAAGTTGGCTATCGCTTTTACCTGGACTGGCGTAACGGCACAGATGTATTTGGAAAAAGAACTAGCGACATGGTGCTGCAAAACGTGGGGCAGGATGGTTATGATTCTTATCACAACCTGCAGCCCTGGGGCATGGATGTATTGAAAGTAGGTAAATCGTTGGGAGTAGGTACGCTGGCAATGTTTCATGAGGGCGCTGCTAACCGTGTAGCCGAAACAGATAGCATGATCAGCGTAATTGCCGAGAACGGACCTGTTTATTCTTCTATCCGCACAAACTATTACGGTTGGAAAGTAGCAGGCCTGGAGATGGATGTGCATTCTTTGATTAGCATACACGCGGGCAGCAGACTTACGCACCACCAGGTAGAAGTAACAGGTGACTCCCCGCAAAACCTGAGCACAGGACTGATTAAAGACAAAAAAGCAAAGTTGTTTACGAGCAAAGGCGGCAGCGGGCAATGGGGCTATATAGCAACCTACGGCAAGCAAAGCCTGAACGGTGACGGCGACAATCTAGGCATTGCAGTGCTTTTCAGACCTTCAGACTTGATGGAAATAACAGCAGATGCAAATAGCCATGTGGTACAACTAAAGCCAAATGCCAACAAAGTAGAATACTATTATTTGGCGGCTTGGGAATTGGAACCAGAAGGTATCAGGACAGAAGAAGAGTTTATAAAGTACTTGAACAAAACAGCCGTAGAATTGGCTAATCCTGTGCAAGTGAAATTGCCAAAAGGTGTAGCTTCATTCTGAAAATTGAAGAGATAGCTGACCTCAATACACAAGTATTAATAGCAGGAAATGATTAAAAGCAATATAAGGCAAAAGGTAAATTCGGTTAGTTTAGTTTTACTGATGGCATGCTTTGCTGGCTGCTCACAGCAGCCAGCAAGCGTACCAACTACAGAAGAAACAGCAACTGTTGCTACTAAGCAACAACCTGAAAGCGGAAAACCTTTGGCTTTTCCTGGAGCAGAAGGCTTTGGAAAGCATACAACAGGTGGCCGTGGCGGGCAGGTGGTAGTTGTTACTAACCTTAACGATGATGGCCCAGGCAGCTTACGCGAAGCTATTCGCAAGAAAGGCCCTCGTATCATTGTGTTTGCCGTGTCAGGTTACATTAACCTGGAGTCGACATTGGATATAAACAATCCTGATATTACCATTGCAGGACAATCGGCGCCTGGTGACGGGATTACACTGCGCTATTACCCTGTGAACATAAAAGCCGATAACGTGATTGTGCGCTACATGCGTTTTAGAATGGGCGACATATCAGGAATTCAAGATGATGCTTTAGGTGGTAACAAAGGGAAACATAACATTATCGTAGATCATTGCTCTATGGGTTGGGCAACTGATGAGAGTGCTTCATTTTACCGCAATACAAATTTCACGCTGCAGTGGAGTATCATCGCAGAGAGCCTGAACCAGTCGGTGCATGAAAAAGGAGACCATGGGTATGGTGGCATATGGGGAGGTAAAGGCGCAACCTTCCACCATAACCTAATTGCTAGCCATATGAGCCGCATGCCGCGCTTCAGCGGTTCTAAGACTACACCCAATACGCCCGATGAGCTGGTAGACTTTAGAAATAATGTAATTTATAACTGGGGCGGAAACAGCGTGTACGGTGGCGAAAAGGGAAAGTACAACATGGTGAACAACTATTATAAGCCTGGCCCAGCCACACCAGATTCGAAGAAAGACCGTTTGCTGGAGCCTTATCAACCTTATGGAGCCTTTTACATAGCTGGCAACGTAATGGAGGGCAACACAGAAGTTTCGCAGAATAATAAACTAGGCGTAAGTGCCGATCATCCTGATTCTGCCGTGGTTGCCAGTGAATTCAAGGTGGAGGCAGTGCGGGAGCAGTCTGCTAAAGAGGCTTATGAGCTGGTATTGGCACATGCAGGAGCCAGCTATAGACGCGATAAAGTGGACGAGCGGGTGTTACAGTATGTGCGAGAAAATAACCCTTCCAGCGGTGAAAACAAAAACGGTATCATCGACTCACAGGAGGATGTTGGAGGCTGGCCAGAGCTGAAATCAGCGCCAGCGCCAGAAGATAAAGATCAGGATGGTATGCCTGATGAGTGGGAGCGCCAGCATAAACTAAATCCTTCCAGTGCCGACGATGCTACTGCCTACACGTTGGATAAGCAGTACACGAACATCGAAGTGTACCTGAATGGCCTTGTAGATAGAAAGGAAAAATTATGAGAATAACAGTCACTATACTTTTTTTACTTGTCGCTTTCTTTGTGCAGGCGCAGCAAAAAAAACTGATGGTGGCGCAGGATGGTAGCGGCGACTATTCTTCTGTGCAAGCTGCTGTAGATGCTGTGCCTGCTTTTCCGCTGGAGCGCATCGAGATTTTTATAAAAGATGGCGTATACGAGGAGAAGCTTATTATCCCTTCCTGGAAAACAAACATCTCTTTTATAGGCGAAAGCAAGGACAACACCATTATCCGTTGGAATGACTACTCAGGTAAAGGCGACATAAACACCTTTACCTCTTATACGGTACTGGTGCAGGGCAATGATTTTCGGGCTGAGAATATCACTTTTGAGAACAATGCAGGAAGAGTAGGGCAGGCGGTAGCGCTGCACGTGGAGGCAGATCGTTGTGTATTCGAGAACTGCCGCATTATCGGCGACCAAGATACGCTTTACGCAGGTGTGGATAATAGCCGCCAGTATTATAAAAACTGCCACATAGAAGGTACCACGGATTTCATTTTCGGGCCTGCCACAGCTGTGTTCGAAAACTGTACCATTCACTGCAAAAAGAATTCTTATATCACAGCCGCTTCTACGCCGCAGGGCCAAGCTTATGGTTTTGTTTTCCTGAACTGCACTGTTACCGCATCCGACGAAGCTCCTAAAGTATACCTGGGCCGTCCTTGGAGACCTTATGCCAAAACTATATTTATCAACACCACGCTGGGCAACCACATCAGGCCCGAAGGTTGGCATAACTGGAGCAAACCCGATGCCGAGAAGACCGCGCTTTATGCTGAGTATAAATCTAAAGGACCAGGTGCCAATGCAAAGGGGAGAGTGGCTTGGTCGCACCAGCTGAAGGCTAAGGATGTGAAGAAGTATAAACCGAATAACATACTGGCAGGAGACGATAACTGGTCGCCTGCGAAGTAATAAAAACAAGAAAAGAAATACCATGAAAATTACCCAATATGCTGCTTTACTAGTACTTGTGCTATTTGCCGCTTCCTGTGGTTCTAAAACTACCCCTGTTGTATCCAACACCGTACAAGAATCTCCGTCAGGCAAGCCATACTCTGTCTGGATGGCCGATTCCGACATTAAGCGGAACCCCGAAGGCTGGATGATCGACTTTAGACCTCAGCCGAAGTGGGACTATACTCAAGGGCTTTTTGCCAGCGCTATTGAGCGGGTGTATGAAAAGACAGGTGATCAGAAATACCTGAATTACATCAAGGCTTTTGCCGATACCATGATCAGCGAAGATGGCAGCATCATGACCTATAAGAAAACCGATTACAACATAGACCGTGTAAATCCTGGCAAGTTCCTGATAGAGTTATATAAGGAGACGGGGGACGAAAAGTATAAATTGGCGGTAGAAGAACTGCGCGACCAGATGCGTACCCACCCGCGCACTTCAGAGGGTGGCTTCTGGCACAAAAAAATCTACCCCAGCCAAATGTGGCTCGACGGCCTATACATGGCTTCTCCGTTTCTGGCGCAATACGCGGTGGAGTTCGGAGAGCCCGCTTTGTTTGATGATGTGGCCAAGCAAATAACTTTGGTGGATAAATACACCTGGGATGCTGATAAAGGATTATGGCGGCACGGTTGGGACGAGAGCCGCGAGCAGAAATGGGCCGATCCGCAAACAGGTCAGGCGCCTAATGTATGGGGCCGTGCTATGGGCTGGTATGCAATGGCCTTAGTTGATGTGCTGGATTTTATGCCAAAAGATCACCCACAAAGAGATGAAGTGCTGCAGATTACGCAGAAGATGACCAAAGCCATTACGCAGTACCAGGATAAAGAAACTGGCCTGTGGTGGCAGGTAGTAGATATGGGCGGCAGAGAAGGCAACTATCGTGAAGCCTCCGCCTCCAGTATGTTCACTTACTTTTTGGTGAAAGCCGCCAAAAAAGGATACATCGATCAGAAGTACATGCAGGTGGCACAAAAAGGCTACAACGGTATTATAAATAACCTTATAGAGAAAAACCCTGACGGCACCATCAGCATTACGCAGGTATGCGCAGTGGCAGGCCTGGGTGGCAACCCCTATCGCAGCGGTAGCTACGAGTACTACATCAACGAAGAGCGCCGAAACAACGACCCCAAAGCGGTAGCGCCTTTTATAATGGCTTCGCTGGAGTTTGAAGAGTTAAATAAAACGGCTGCTGCTAAGAAGTAAAAAATTCCCTGTTTGAAAGGGGCAGGGGGATGAATAGCAAATTTGAAATCTGCTAGTGCGAGCTTTTAGCCTTATCTTGTTTCATAAC
>NZ_JAJJWH010000043.1 GCF_020907245.1 Pontibacter harenae
CCATATTTATTCCTACATCATACATTCTAAACCACAACCCCTGTATTGAGCTTCTGGACTAAGAAGCTGTATAATGGCCCTGCACTGGAAGTTTATGTGTCTACTACTTATGACGGTAGCAGTGCACCTGTAAAGTCGGAGTGGACAAAGCTGCCTGTAACTTTGGCTAGCGGAAATACTTGGGAACAATCTACTGCAGTGTTGGAAGCTTATAAAGGCGCAAATGTACATGTTGCTTTCGTTTATACTTCCTCTACAACTGATGGTGCGGCACTTTGGAATTTAGATGATTTCGAAGTATCAAATGTTGATAACATTTTTGTTGCCACTAACACCGAATTAAAATTCGACTACACTGCAGCAGGATCGACTTCAGAAGCGAAAACGTTTACTTTTTCAGCTTACGGCTATGCAGGGAATGTAGTAGTAACTGCCCCAACTGGTTTTGAATTGTCTAAAGATAATACTGACTTCTCTCAGTCGCTTACTTATACTAACACAGAAGCTGCCGCAGAGAATACCGTTTATGTACGTTTTAATCCAGCTACGGCGGGCATTTTTAGTGCGCCTATAGCTTTTACCAGCGGAACAGAACTAACTGAGCAGCGCGGTGTGCTGTCTGGTTCATCGTTATCAAAAGAAAACACATTGGATATTGTTACTTGGAACGTAGAGTGGTTTGGTTCTACAGGTAACGGCCCATCTGATGAGGACTTACAGTACGAAAATGTGAAGCAAGCCATTACAGAACTGGATGCCGATATCTTGGCCTTGCAGGAGGTAGTTGATGATGCTAAGATTCGTGAACTGGCTCAGGAACTTGGCTATAGTGTACAGAATTTAACTCCTAGTTGGGTTAACTCTAGCGAGCAGAAAACATATTACCTGTACAAACCTTCTGTTGTAACTGTCAAGAAAGAAAAGATGCTGCTTTCTGGCCTTTATGCTGATATTTTAGCAGGAACTACAACCTTACCAAACTACCCTGATGATAACTCAAGACTGTTGTGGTCTAGTGGAAGGCTGCCATACCTGGTTCAGTTTGAGGCTAACATTAATGGTGTAAAACAGACATACAATGTAGTGAACATACATGCCAAGGCTAACGACGGTGAAGATATGGTGCAATACAACAGACGGAAGTATGATGTGCAGGTACTAAAAGACTCACTTGGTGCGCAATATGGCAACATGAACCTTGTTGTTTTAGGAGACTATAACGATGATGTAGACATGTCGGTAGTGGGTACAGGTAACCCATCCACCTATGCTGCTTTTGTAACAGACAACAACTACAACGCCTTAACTTACGCTTTAAGCGAGGCGGATGCTGCAACCTATGAGTCTGGCTCTTTCAGAAGTTTCTTAGACCACATCATTATCTCCAGCACCTTAGAAGACGAGTATGTTGAAAGCTCGATCATGATTGAATCTCATCTGCTGAATAGGATCAGCAACTTCAGGTCTACAACTTCTGATCACTTACCGGTTTCGGCCCGTTTTGAGCTATCTGCTGTGCCAACTGTGGCTTTTAAAGAGGTAAGTGCCACAAGAACGGAGGCTGCTGGTAGCTATGTCGTGAATTTCACTTTGTCAGAAGCTCAGGCTACGGAGCAAACCTTTAGTGTAGCACTAACAAGCGAAAGCACAGCCACAACAGAAGATTTTACTATTGATGGCATGTCTGGCAATGTAGTTACTGTAACAGTGCCAGCTAACAGTACTTCTGCTAGCTTTACAATCAATATAATTGATGACGAGGAAGTTGAAGAGACCGAAGTAGCCATTTTCCGTATCAGCAGCACAACAGCCAATTTACAGGCTGGTGCAGATAACATCTTCGCGCTTACAATTGAAGATAACGATGCTGCCCCAACAGGTATTGCAGATGCTACCAAAGGACAGTTTAAGCTTTACCCGAACCCAGCTTCTTCTTTTGTAAAACTAATATTGCCAGAGCAAGTAGCTTCTCTACCAAGTATAAACTTAGCTGTTTATTCAGTAGACGGAAGATTACTGTTGAACGCAACTGGTTCACAAGAGAAAGTACAGCAGCAGCTGAACGACAACGTTGCTATGTTTACACAGGGCTTATATATTATTAAAGTTAAAACTGATAAACAAGTTTTCTTGACCAGATTGATTAAGCAATAGACGTATAAGCTATACATAAACGGAAGCGGCTGGTGCACTTGCATCAGCCGCTTCCGTTTTTTATACCTATGCTTTTTGCCTGCAAGTATAACCCTACTGCCTTGGCATTGGTAACTATACATAAAAGACCTAACAACATGAATATTGTAGAAAGACCAGACATAGCCAATAACATACATGCTACAACCTTAGTGGGAGCAGGGTTAACAAGTTTCTTTTTAAATGAGAAGCGGCCTAAAACAGCTCTCATAGCTCCTGCCGTAGGAGGTGCTCTCTTGTTTATGAGCCCTGCGCTTAAATCAGGAAATAAAAGTGTGGCGCACGTAGCCGTAAGTCTCACTTCGGTGTTGGCAGCAGTAACAGGACAAATGCTAACAAAGGAGCTGTGGCCAAAGAAAGAGGCAGGTTCCACTTTTCCGAAAGCAGTACACAACAGAAGAGCCGCTATATTCGGCACCATGACACTTACTGGCTTAGCAGCTGTGGGTGTATATGTGGCTGGCTTTATAGCCAAAAGAAAGAGCCAAAAAGCATCTTAGTACTAACCACCTTTCCCAAAAGAGCATAGGAATGGTTCTAACTTCCTACAAAAAGTTAGAACCAGCCCTATGTGCTTTAAAAGAATTACTGGTAATGCTAACGCCTTACTTCGGCTTCCACATCAGTGTCTAAAACTACACCCAAACGCATAGCTTCCTCCATGTGGGCCTGCATCTCTTTACGGGTGTTTCTTGCCCAAATGCTAAAGCTAGTGCCAGTGCTAGTTTCTTCTAGGCTATTCAACGCGCTGTCAAATTCACCTATGGCGTCTTTATGGGCATCTGCCACCTCATCTAAATAAGTTTTATCAAACTCATTGACATCAGTGTCTCTTAGTTTCTGTAGCATTTCAGAGTGATTGTCTTTCATGGACTGTGGCACAGAAACACTGTACTCTTGAGATAAGCCTTGTAGTTCCTGCATCTTGGTGCTGTACAAATCACTCATTTGCTGCCCATATTGCTGTACATTGGCAGATTGGCCTTTTTCTGCAGCAAGCTTCCCTAATTCAGATTGTAGCATGCTGGCGCTGTAGGCGTATTCAAAAAGTTCTTTGTTGTCTTCGGTAAGAGCAGAGTCAGGAGCTACAACGGCTTCTGTTCCTGCTGCAGCTCCTTCTTCTTGTTGGTTGCTTCCAGAGTTACAAGATGCAAACATAAATAAGCCTGCTACAAGACAGGCTGATGCGATATAATTTCTCATAGTTATAACAAGGTATTTAGTTCTATATACCTCTTGCATACGAAACTAGCAGAAATTGTTTGCTATAAATACTTATAGGTACACTTAGACAGGATATTCTGAAGATTTAGCACCGATAGAGGCTTGGGGGTTAAACCTATTATGACGTCGTATTTCCTTAGTTTTTCAAGGTGCTCCTCGTTTCCGTACGAGGTGAAAGCACATATTTGTGCCTCTTGGGTCTTGTTATAATCAAGCTGATAGTAGCGGTCTAGAAAATCGAAACCGCTGAGGCCTGGCATAATGAGATCTAAAAGAATGAGATCAGGAAAAACGGTATCATGTGATGTAGAGGCACTTTGAAGAAAATCGAGAGCTTCGGGTACACTGTAGCAGACGGAAGCAGTTTCTGCTACGTCAGCGTCCTCCAATATTATCTGAGAAAATAGGCTGTTTACCTGGTCATCGTCTATGATAAGTATGTGATCTAATTTCCTCAATGTACAGACAACGGCTTATGATGAACACTAATCTTTCGACAAAGATAAGAAGGAATGTCTAAAGAATATTATTAAATATAGTATTTATTATATTTATCTACAAGTGTTCTAATAAGTCTTTTATATGACTGAGGTGCATGTTGTTGATAAGTAGTAGATTATCATGCGTAACAGGACCTGAATTGATTAGAAAAAATACTCAGTATTTATACTATACTCTTTGAATCCTTGCCTAATCTAAAGGGCTAGAGAACAATATCCAAAGTCGTTTCTGAATCAGTTAGAGGTAAGTTATTAGCAGGTGCTTTGTTAAAAAGGTAATGAACGGTAAATATGTTGACATAAAAAAAAGGCTTACTCTTCATCAGGAAGAGTAAGCCTTTTTTACTTACACTAAATTATTGTTGATTAATAATATACGTGCTCACCTCGGTTGCTCTGGAAGTGGCTTTCAAAGTGACGTACATCATCCTGAGAACGTGGTTTGAAACCAATCACGATGTTACCTTCTTGCACACCTGATTCATACACTTTAGCTCTTTCTTCAGGAATACCAGCACCTACAAGGGCACCAATAAGTCCGCCAGTTAAGCCACCAGCACCAGCACCAGCTAAACCAGCTGCAAGTGGGCCAGCTACCACTAAACCAAGACCAGGTATGGCAACGGATGTACCAATAGCGGCAACAGCACCTACAATAGCGCCAAGTGTACCACCTATTGCTGAACCAGCACCAGTACCTTCAAGAGATTTATTTCCAAGTTCTGTTGTGTCGTCTGCATCGTCGTCACCAAAGTGGCGCTTACGTGCATCATCAGACATTACTACATTTATATCGTCATTGTCGTAACCGCGTGCACGAAGTTCGTTATATGCACGTTCAGCACTCTCACGGTCGCGGAACATGGCAGTCATCATGCCACTATCACTATCTGTTCTGTTCATCATAGCTTTTATTTTTTATTAGATAATATTAAGTCGTTAATGCTGCCTAATTGTACTGGGCAGTATCAGTTATAATAACGGTGATATTGAGGTATAGTTACGATAAGGAGCGTTTTAAACTCCTGAAAAGCTGCGTAAAGAACACTTTCTTCGTTTTATTAGTAGATATCATGTAAAGGAGCAAAAGCATGGTTTTGTAACACGCTATGTATTGTTAAAAATGTTATATTATTATGATTTTGCTATTGTGCCTGCAAGTAAAAGTAAAGAGGCTGCACCGACAATAGTCGGGCAGCCTCTTTGCAAATAGCACTCATGCTATTTAAATCATTTAGTAGTCTTGCGTTCCAGCATCTGTTTCAGTTGGTACAATAATAGCATCAACTACATGTATTATGCCGTTAGAGGCTTCTATGTTGGGTTTAACTATAGTAGCACCCCCAATGCCTATGGTGTTAGCGGTGGTTACTGTAACAGGTATTGTGCGGCCTCTGGCACCCTGTATTCGCGTAGAGTTGTTGAACTGCAACGAATTTACTTTTGATGGCAGTACATGGCTCTCCAGCATTGCTCTTAATTTCATTTTGTTGGCAGGGTTTCTAAGGTATTCAAGCTCTGTCTGTGAAAGTGTGCTGAAAGCCTCATTAGTAGGTGCAAAAACAGTAAATGGCCCTTCGCGCTTAAGAATCACATCTAGTTCTGCTGCCTCGGCTAATGCCACAAAGGTAGAGAGGTTATCGCTCATGCGTACAAGTGCCAGTAAATCATACGCTTCTGTGCTCTCTGCACTTTCAAACATATCATCAATATCCTCGGTGTTGGTTAGTGAAAGAGGGGGCGCAGGTATGGTAACGTTTCTTGTCGCAGAGATTTCTTCTGTGTTATCTGTCGTTACATCACCGCCCATGGTTTGTGTTTGGCTCATGCTTGTGCCTTGCATTACGGTAGTATTTGTTCTGCTATCCTGTGAGCTAGCGCACCCGAACAGGGTAGTAGCTGCCACTGCTATCGCTGCTATAGGAGTTGATATACTTATTTTCATAGTTATAACGTCTTTTAAAATGATTCTTCAAAAAAGTGAAAGCCCTGCTGTAAGGCAGGGCTTTCATCATATTAGTTTACAAGATTATTAATATGCTCCTGTACCTGCTCCACCGGTTTCAACTGGAGTAATAATACCGTCTATAACGTGTATTCTACCATTAGAAGCTTGAATATCTGATTTAATGATCTGAGCACCACCAATGGTTGTAACAGTACCGTTCATTCTTACATCAACTGGGATATATCTTTCACCGTTTTCAGATAAAGAAATACGCTGAGTTGAGTTAAACTGAGCAGATGATACTTCTGATGGAAGTATGTAGTGTTGCATAAACTGCATCAGTTGTGCCTTATTGTCTGGCTGTAAAAGCATTTCTAATCTGCCTTCAGGCATGTTAGCAAATGCTTCGTTTGTTGGAGCGAAAAGTGTATACTCTTCTAAGCGCTCTAAATCACTCACTAAGTTTGCCTGTTTAATCAGAGTTACAAAGGTTGAAAGGTTAGGGCTTTTCTTTGCTAACTCAAAAGCGTCATACTTTTCTGTATCGTCAATATTCTCAAACATATCACCAACATCTTCTGTATTGGTCAGGTTTAAAGTAGCAATAGGTACCGCGGCAACTGCTACAGGGGCCATTACTGTTGTTTCACTTGCATCATTACCGCCCATAGTTTCAGTCTGGCTCATGCTTGTGCCTTCCATTGCGGTTGTGTTATCCATACTATCATTTGAACTTGCACAGCCGAACAGGGTAGTAGCTACCACTGCCATCGCTGCTATTGGTTTTAACATTCTTTTTCTCATAGCTTCAGTATTTATATAATTCAAATTTACTTTGTAGTCTTTTTCTAAAGACTTGTTAATATATTTAACTGGATTAAAGGCAAAAATGTTAGGCTAAATGCAATTTTTATGTTATTTAGTAGTTGATATTGAGTTGTTTTAAGGTTTTGTTGTAGTTATTAATGCTAATTTAAGTGTAAATATTATTATATACTTATACTTGGGGGAGTAGTACAACTATAAGCTTCAGCTGCTGTGGCAGCATGTATAAAGTATAATTTGAAATAGGTTGTTTAAACAGCGTTTTATGAGCTTAAAGATACAGTAAGTTCAAAAAAAAGGCCCTCAGCTGAGGGCCTTTTGCCATTCCTTACTATCAGCCTGAGCATCAAGTTAGCGCTTAGGTTAGAGAGGAGATAAGATATTAGTTATAAACCTTAACTATGAATACATACTCTTTCAGCTTTTTTAGTTGTTGCGTTCTACTGTTGCCAGTTAACATGTTGCTTTTAGGCAAAGTAATAGGAGAGAGCGCCGCCTTTTCAGGTAATTCGCTGATCATGTGGAGCAGGTAATCGGATTTAACAGCGAAGGCTGCACCTTCCTGACCTGCTTGCTTTCCGCTGATAACGCCAATAAGGTTTCCTTTGTCGTCAAGCAGTGGCCCGCCGCTGTTGCCTGGGTTAAGCGGAATAGAAATCTGATAAGCTGTAGAGTCTCCTTCAAAACCAGTGGAGGAGCTTAAAGAGCCTTCGCCAAAAACAATGTCTTCTCTTGGATAACCTAACGTAAACACTTTTTCGCCTAAGTCAGATTCAGTTGTTTTAAAGGTGTAAGGTAGTTTTCCGAAGCCTTCAAACGCAGGATCTTCTATTTTAAGAATAGCTAAATCGTGGTTCTGATCACTATACACCTGGCTCACTTTGTATTTCAAACCAGCTTTGTTCTCTATAATAAGAGAGTCGGCTCCTTCAATTACATGCGAACTGGTGACAATATAGCCGTCTGCGCTTATGGCAAAACCAGTACCTATAAAACGAGCAGCTCTGGGAACAGGCTTGGCTCCCTCGTTTATATTGTTAAGGAGGGCTGTATGTGCCTTTTTGATTTTTTCAACCTCTCGCCTTAACTCTATATAACGGGCTGTTTGTTGCTGCACAGGAGTTTTTAGCTGCTGTACACTCCAAAGTGTGCCAAACACAGAAAGCAAAGAAACACTGGCGGCAACAGCCATTGTCTGTGAGTGGCGTTTCCAAAACGCTAAGAAAGGAGACGGCGCACCAGATACAGGAGCTGTCTCGGTTTCCACTTCCATATTAGTATGGATAGCGCTTAGTTTATTTTTTAAAGCTGTACGCTGTCCATGCTTTTGCAGTGCGTCTAGTAGCTGCTTATGCTCCTGTACTCTTACTGCCAAGCGAGGGTCTGTGAGCAGCAGTGCTTCAAAAGCTATGCGTTCTTCTGGGGGCATAGCTCCAGAAAGGTAACGCTCTATCTGCTCATACATGGTAAATTCCATAATTTAAATCCCACTCTCACCTTTTAAGGGAGATACTGATGTTAATAATTAGCTTATATCTGTGGCTTGTAAGTCGAGAAGAAAATCTTCTTCAGACGTTGCAGGCACTTGTATTTTTGGTTTTTAGCCGTGTCTGTATTGGTGTAGCCAAACTTCTCGGTTATAACCTGCATGTTTTGCGTTCGCAAATAATAATCTTCTAACAAAGCGCGGCAAGGCTCACCCAACTGTTCTAAGGCTTCACCCATTAACCCAAACTGCCGCTCGTTCTCCTCATGCTGCGTTAGGTCATCCTCCAGCATCAGGTAACTCTCCGAGTCATCTATTCTGCTAGCGTATCTTCCTTTCTCCGCCAGTCGCTTTAGCCATAGCCTTCTGCATACAGAGTACAGGTAAGTTTTTATCTGGCAACTCAGTTCCAGACTATTGTCCTTTATCTTTTCGTAAAAAACAATTACTCCTTCCTGGTATATGTCTTTGGCCTCGTCGTCGGTTCCACTGTTGTTTAAAATAAAGTGGGAGATCATCGGGTAGTACAGTTTGTACAGGTAGGCTAACGCTTTATCGTCGTCAACGCGAATGCCTTCTATTATCGCCTCATCCGTCTCATACAAACTCTTCTTCATTCCGCTCAAGTTTTAATACTGCTAAAGGGTAAATGTAACCCACTGAAAAATATTTTTATTTTTTTTCGAAATGCTGGGTTACCTATTCCAGGTTCTGGTATAAAGTGTCAAAATCGAAACCAAAACCCTTAATCACAAACACAAGATGAAAAATTTATTCAAAATCGCTTTCGTTGCTTTAGCTTTCACTGCATTCACTGCTTGCAACTCAGAAGAAACTGCTACTGAAACTGAAGCTGTTGAAACTGAAGCTACAACTGAAGAAGAAGTTGCTCCAATGGAAGAAGAAACTGTAGTTGAAGAAGTTGATACAACTGCTACTACTGATACAACTGTAGTTCAGTAATTTTAAGCAGAACTACAGGAATTTACTTATAGTTCTATAAACACACAAGAGGGCCTCATGCTACCATGCGTGAGGCCCTCTTGTTTTTACAAGTCAGCCTTAGCTTTAAGCGGCTCTTCTGCCAGTTTCTCGTTTTCGGCGTTCCCGCTCTTTTTCTATAAGACCTAACTCGCGGCTGCTTTGGCCAGCAATAGCTGTGTTTTCGTTTGCACGTCGTAGCAAGTAGGGCATTACAGCCTCTACTGGTCCGTAAGGCACATATTTGGCTACATTATAGCCAGCATTGGCAAGATTATAAGACAGGTTGTCGCTCATGCCATAGAGTTGCGAAAAATAGATTCGCTCATCGTTAGGCGCTATATGGTTTTCTGCCATTAGTTGCATCAGCAAATAGCAACTGTCTTCGTTGTGCGTGCCAGCACAAAAGGCTATGCGGTCCAGGTGTTCAATACAAAAGCGGAGTCCGTTGTTGTATAGTTTATCCGAGGCTTCTTTTGTTGGGTTGATTGGGCTTGGATAGCCTTTTACTTGTGCCCGCCTACGCTCTTTTTCCATATAGGCGCCTCTCACTGGCTTCGCACCTAAATAATAATTCCCTTTTATCGCGTTCTCGTAGTCGCGTTTTAAAACATCCAGGCGGTCGTGACGGTAGAACTGGTACGTATTGTACACAATGGCTTTCTCCTTGTTGTAGAGCTCCATCATTTCGTAGGCAAGGTTGTCTATTGTCTCTTGTATCCAGCTTTCCTCGGCATCTATAAAAACACGCACACCCGAAACGTTACAAAGTTTGCAGATGGCGTTTACACGATCGCGGCCACGCTCAAAAGCACCTCGCTCTTCTGCTGTTAGTTCCTGTCTTGCCTGTACTTTCTCCATCAAGTCTATAGCCATTAGGCCTGTTACCTTAAACACCGTAAAAGGAACATACTTGTCGTGGCGGGCTTTCTGAACGGTACGGAGAAGTTCATCGCGAGTGGCATCAAAGCTTTCCTCATCGCCCTCACCTTCTACCGAGTAATCGAGAATAGCTCCAATATTGAACCTGCTAAGCTCCCGAACGGCTTTCTCAGACTCTTCGATATTTTCTCCGCCGCAGAAGTGGCTAAAGATGGTAGGCTTCACGATAAACTTTACTGGCAAGTGCAGGTTAATGGCTGTATTTAGTAAACCACCTCCAAGCTTTACCAAGTTGTTGCTATTCATGGCTTTGAACAGCAGGTACATTTTATATAATTCAGCGTCTGACTTTGATGAAAAAGCGACAGCGGTATCATCAAAAGAAACATTGGGAACGATGTTCATACACTTCTTAGTTTTAGGCGCGCAAAGATAGCTTTTCGGAAATTGTTAATCATTATACCTAAAGCCTCTTGTGCAATAATTTTAGCAACTAGAACTAACGTTACGCACCCGCTATGGTTGGCTTAAATTGAGCTTATACACGGTTTGTCATAGCGGGAAAACTATTGCCTTACAGATTTGTCAAAAATCTTAAAAAGAAAGCGCGGTAGAGGTACGAATTCAGTAGCAGAAGGAGGGAGGCTTTAAAAATAAAACAAATTTTATCTTCTTTACCCTGATTGCTGTTATCTTGCCATTTCATTATTTAAGAAACCTTTCGTGACAGAAACAATACATATCGGTAATCAAGCACTTCAGGAGCTGCCAGTTCTGTTGCAAAACAGGGCTTTCAGCAAAGTGGTTGTGCTGGTAGACGAGAATACGCTGCTCCATTGTTACCCGCAGCTAAAGCAATACCTACCCGAGCACGACCTGATACAGATACCTAGCGGTGAGGAAAATAAAACGCTTGCAACCTGCGAACACATCTGGCAACGCATGACAGAATTGCACCTGGACCGTTGGTCGGTGCTGATAAACCTGGGTGGCGGTGTGATTGGTGATATGGGTGGTTTTTGTGCTGCAGTGTTTAAACGCGGGCTATTTTTTGTGCAGGTGCCTACCACGCTCTTAGCGCAGGTAGATGCCAGTGTGGGTGGCAAAACAGGTATAGATTTTCACGGATTGAAAAACCACCTTGGCGTGTACAAAGAGCCACAGGCTGTGTTCATCAGCCCTGAGTTTTTGAAAACTTTGCCGCAAGAGCAGATTAAATCTGGCTATGCCGAAATTATAAAGCACTGGCTTATTGCTGATGCAACTGCTTTTCAGGAGCAGCGCCACATTGGGCTCTTTACTGAGGACTGGGAAGAAATTATTCGCCAGTCTGTAGAAACGAAGGCAAAGGTGGTGGAGGCAGACCCGCTGGAGGGAGGTTACCGCAAGGTACTTAACTTCGGGCATACGGTGGGCCATGCCGTAGAGACCTTCTTAATGGGAAAAGGAGACCGCGAGCTGTTACATGGCGAGGCCATTGCGGTAGGCATGCTATGTGAAGCATGGCTGTCGAGGAAAAAAGACTTGCTAACGGAGCAGGAACTGGACCAGGTGGAGACGTTTCTGGTATCGGTGTACGAGAAGGTGGAGCTTGCTGGGGCAGAAATTGCGGATATAGCGCAACTGGCACTTCAGGATAAGAAAAACACCCGCTCCACTATTAACTGTACCTTGCTAAGTGGCATCGGAAAAGCTGTGTATGACCAGCCAATTACGCTGCAGGAAATTGAAGAATCGTTACGCTACTACCAATTATTATGATTGATAAGATTACGCTTACGCACCCAACGGGTGTATTGAAAGGAAGCATAAAGTTACCTGCCTCTAAAAGCGAGGCCAACCGTGCCCTTATTATCGCTGCTCTGTCTGGACAGGAAGCTGAGTTGCATAATCTTTCCGAAGCCAACGACACCCAGTTGTTGCAAAAGCTGCTGAAAAGCGATGCTGAAACAATAGATGCAGAAGATGCAGGTACGGTAATGCGCTTTTTAACGGCTTATTATGCGGTAACAGGACAAGAGAAGACGCTGAAAGGAACAGAACGTATGTGCCAGCGGCCTATAAAAGTACTGGTGGAGGCGTTGCGGGAGCTTGGTGCAAGTATAGAATATCTGGGCGAAGAGGGTTATCCGCCGCTCAAGATGAACGGCTTTAGCGGAAACGGCAAGCGCCAACTGAAAGTGCGTAGCGATATCAGCAGCCAGTACATTTCTGCTCTGCTGATGATTGCACCGCTTCTGCCTGAAGGGCTGGAACTAGAACTGGAAGGAAAAATCGGCTCTAGACCATACATCGAGATGACACTCTCGCTGATGAAGCACTTTGGCGTAACCGCAGATTTTGTAGAAAACACCATAACAGTAAAGCCGCAGAAGTATAAAGCAGCTACTTTTCACGTGGAGTCGGATTGGTCGGCGGCCAGCTATTGGTATAGCCTTGTGGCATTGGCTCGTGAAGCTGATATCACACTGCTGGGACTGCGAGAGCAATCGTTCCAAGGTGACCGTGCCATTGTGGAAATCATGAACAAGCTGGGCGTATATTCTTCCTTTACGGAGGAGGGTGTAAAGCTTACCAAGAAGCATGTTGACAGAAAAGTATCTTATGATTTCTCTGATTGTCCTGACTTAGCCCAGACGATAGTTGCGCTTTGTGCTGGCCTAGGTGTAACACTGGAGCTAACAGGTTTAGAAAGTCTGCGCATTAAAGAAACTGACCGTATTCAGGCGCTGCAGATAGAGGTGCTGGCGATGAACAGTTCTTTGGAAGAAATTTCTCCAGGCGTTTTTCGTCTTACGCCAGGGCTCATGACGAAGCAGGAACTAAACTTCCGTACCTATCAGGACCACCGCATGGCTATGGCCTTCGCACCTATTGCTCTGCTGGAGCCTGTGCAGATACAGGAGCCAAGTGTAGTGCGTAAATCTTACCCAAGGTATTGGGAGGATTTGGAGAAGGTAGGATTTGAGATAAGAAATTAGATATCTATTTATCAATGAATCCAGTTGTCTCGATTTTACTTGTTTTGATCAAGGCTTCAATCATGGTAGTAGGTTTGTGCTGCACTCTATGGAACCTTTTCAAATGGATTATAACTAAAGAAGATCAAAGAAAGATCAGCGCATTTAAGTACTTCTTTGGGACTGGAGGTCTAGTAACTCTTATAGTGATATTAGAGTTCTTTTGGGCTTTCAGTCGCATATAATATAATTCCACTATTTGCACCAAGCCTCGCTTCATAAAGCTTGGTGCAAATAGTGGAATTATACTTTTAAGTTCTGCTGTACTTCTTCAATCACGCTCTGCAAATAGCTAGGAGCATGCAGAAGCCTGCTGCCGTACCAACTGAACATCTCACCGTCCACATTTTTAATCAGCGCCTGTGGACATAGCTCTTGAAATTCAGCAATGTGTTTTTCTTTGAAAGGATAGGGCTCCGATGATAGCAATATGAGCTGGGGATTTGCCTTTTGCAGTTGTTCAGGAAAAACCTCAGGATAACGGGCCAAGTCGGAAAAAGCATTTTGGAAGCCGCAGCGCTGTAGCATGTGGTCGATGATGTTGTGATTGCCCACGGCCATGTATGGTTTGCGCCAAATAAAGTAAGCTGTTTTTATAGTTGATTGGGCAGGAATCAGATCTTCAAAGCCTTGACTTATGCTTTGAATTAGTTCTGCTGCTCTAGCCTCTGTACTTGTTATAGAGCCGATTTGCTCCATCATCCGCAGAGCATCTTCCAAGGTATAAATATCACTCATCCATACCTGATACTTTTGCTGCAGTTGCTCTATCCCTTCTTTATAATTCTCTTCTTTGTTGCCGATTATCAGGTCGGGTTGTAGCTGATCAATCTTATCAAAATGAAAATTCTTGGTACCACCAACTTTAACTTTCTGTTTTACCTGCTCTTTCGGATGAATGCAGAACTTGGTTACGCCCACTATACGATCGGCCAAACCTAAATCAAAAAGCAGTTCTGTCTGGGATGGCACCAGCGACACAATGCGTTGCGGCAAGTGCTGCAACGTAATCTGATGGTCCATTTGGTCGGTAAACTTCAAGTTATGAATGCTGAATTGTAAATTATGAATGACAGTGGCTCCAGAAACGCTACTCCTCAAAGAAAAGAATCCTGTACTCTCGCCAGCCCCACATCGGGACGAAAGCCTTAAACGTTTCGCTTACGGATAAACCTACAGATTTTCGGCGGACGTTGATGATCAGGCAGAGGTACACAACCAACGCAAAGAAGATCCAGGCGAAGGCTACATCAATTACAGAACTTTTCAGGTATATGATTAGCCAAAACCACGGCATAAACATCAGAATCCAAAAGAGGTATCGGTTCATTTTTCTTTTACTTATTTCATTAAGATAAAGAAACGCCGTTTAAAAGCAAAAGGCTCCGCAGTTGCCAGAACCGCAGAGCCTTTTGCTATAAAGTATAGCTGTTAGCTTAAATAGCGGAAATCCTGCTTGTCCTGTATCTTCAGCACCGTTTCGTAAATCAGCTTAATCACGTTGTCCACATCGTCTTTGTGCACGGTTTCTACGGTCGTGTGCATGTACTTCAGGGGAAGTGAAATAAGGGCAGAGGCAACACCTGCATTAGAGTAAGCGAAAGCATCCGTATCAGTGCCTGTAGCGCGCGAAACTGCGGCACGCTGGAACGGAATCTGTTTTTCCTGGGCTGTATTGATGATCAGGTCGCGCACGTTGTTCTGTACAGCTGGGCCATAGGCAATAACAGGCCCTTTGCCGCAGTGGATGTCGCCGCTGGTTTTCTTCTCATACATCGGCGACTGCGTATCGTGCGTTACGTCTGTAATAATGGCTACATCAGGCTTGATTCGGTGGGCAATCATTTCGGCACCACGCAAACCAATCTCTTCCTGCACCGCATTCACAATGTACAGTCCGAAAGGCAGTTCATTCTTGTTCTCCTTCACCATACGGGCCACTTCGGCTATCATAAAACCACCGATGCGGTTATCTAAGGCACGGCCTACGTAGTAGCGGTCGTTCATTACGGTAAATTCATCCTCGAAAGTAACCACGCAACCTACATGTATGCCCATTTCCTCTACTTCTTCACGGTTTTTAGCACCGCAATCCAGGAATACAGTTTCTACAGTCGGGGCTTTGTCGTTTTCTACTTTGCGCACGTGTATGGCTGGCCAGCCGAAAACTGCTTTTACAATGCCTTTGGAAGTGTAAATGTTCACGCGCTTGGAAGGAGCAATCAGGGCGTCAGAGCCACCATTGCGTCTTACATAAATGTAACCTTCTGGCGTGATGTAATTAACGAACCAAGAAATTTCGTCGGCATGTGCCTCAATCACTACTTTATATTCTGCCTCAGGGTTGATAACACCGACTACGGTGCCATAAGTATCTACAAAGTAATTATCAATGTATGGCTTGAGGTATTCCAACCACAGTTTCTGGCCTTCTACCTCAAAGCCAGTAGGAGAGGAGTTATTTAGGTATTTTTGTAAAAAGTCGAATGATTCTTGTCTCATGCTTGCGCTAATTATGAATTATAAATGATGAATTATGAGAGAGCCGAACAGAATTATTAACAGATACAGGCGTATCATTCATAATTTCTAATTCAGCATTCATAATTTATTTAAAGTGGAATATTGCCGTGTTTTTTACGTGGAAGCTGCACGGCCTTGTTTTGAAGCATTTTAAATGCCTTGATTAGTTTTGTTCTTGTTTCGGATGGAAGTATAACTTCGTCTATAAAGCCACGGTGGGCTGCTCGGTAAGGCGTAGCGAACTTTTCTTTATAATCCTCCACCTTCTCCGCCAGCTTTGCAGCAGGGTCTTCGGCAGCGGCAATCTCTCTTTTAAAGATGATTTCGGCAGCTCCCTGTGCACCCATTACGGCAATCTCAGCGGTTGGCCAGGCATAGTTCATGTCAGCACCAATATGCTTTGAGTTCATTACATCGTACGCACCACCATAAGCCTTGCGGGTGATAACCGTAATTCGTGGCACCGTAGCCTCGCAGAAAGCATACAGCAGTTTAGCACCGTTCGTAATAATGCCGCGCCACTCCTGGTCAGTACCTGGCAGAAAACCTGGTACGTCTTCTAATACTAAAAGTGGAATATTAAAACTGTCGCAGAAGCGTACGAAGCGGGCAGCTTTGGTGCTGGCGTTAATATCCAGTACGCCTGCCAGCACAGCAGGCTGATTGCCCACAATACCTATGCTTTTGCCGCCTAAGCGGGCAAAGCCAACCACAATGTTATCTCCAAAGTTTTTGTGTACTTCAAAGAAAGAATCTGTATCAATAATTGCCTCAATTACCTCACGCATGTCGTAAGGCTGGTTTGCATTTTCAGGTATAATGGTATCTAATACCTCTCGTGTTTCATCGCCAGAAGCATCGTAAGGCAGGGAAGGAGGCAGGTCTTCGCAGTTCTGCGGCACGTAGCTAAGCAGCTTCTTGATATAATTGATACACTCTACCTCGTTGGCGCAGGAGAAATGTGTAACGCCACTTTTAGTGCTGTGGGTGCTGGCACCGCCTAGCTCTTCGGAAGTAACTTCTTCATGCGTAACTGTTTTCACCACATTCGGACCTGTTACGAACATGTAAGAGGTATCTTCCACCATCATGATAAAATCGGTGATGGCAGGAGAATACACCGCACCACCCGCGCAAGGGCCCATAATAGCAGAAATCTGTGGAATAACACCAGAAGCCAGCGTGTTGCGGTAGAAGATATCGGCATAGCCACCCAGCGAGGTAACGCCTTCCTGTATACGGGCACCGCCAGAGTCGTTTAAGCCGATAACTGGAGCGCCGTTTTTCATGGCTAACTCCATAATCTTTACAATTTTTTCGGCATGTGTCTCAGAGAGGGAGCCTCCGAGTACAGTAAAGTCCTGGGAAAAGATATAGACAAGGCGGCCGTTCACAGTTCCGTAGCCCGTTACCACACCATCGCCTAAGTAATATTGCTTATCGAGCCCAAAATCTTTGGAGCGGTGCATTACAAACTTACCGATCTCTTCAAAAGAGTTTTCGTCTAAAAGCAGATGTATGCGTTCGCGAGCAGTAAGTTTTCCTTTTTTGTGCTGTGCGTCTATTCTTTCTTGTCCGCCTCCAAGAAGTGCTTCGGCGTTTTTACGCTCCAGCGTTTCTAACTGGCTTTGCCTTGTTTCTCCTGCCATTTAAAGTGTGTATATGTGCTTAATAGTTAAGTTAAAGTAGAGTAATGTGCTTAAATTCAAATTTAGTAAAATTCCTATATAAAGTGTAGGTACATACGTAGAATTACTAAAGTGCAAAATACGGAATATAAAAAATAAGGGCTGCCTATTTAGGCAGCCCTTATCAACTAATATTTAAATGTATTTTATTATTCTTTTGTCTTGTCTGATCCAGAAGACTTAGATGGCTCTTCTTCAGCTTCGTCCGATGCGCCTTGTATTGTTTTGCCGTCGCTTTTCTTAGAAGTGAAAGTCAACTTCTCTTCGCCTTCGGCATGGTCTACCATAATGGTATCGCCTTGGTTAACCTCTGCTTTCAGTATCTCTTCCGCAATCGGGTCTTCGATATACTTCTGAATAGCACGGTTCAACGGACGGGCACCATATTTCGGATCATACCCTTTCTCCGCGACAAAGTCCTTCGCCTTATCTGTCAGTTCTATAGTATAGCCTAGCGTTTCTACACGCGTAAACAGCTTCTGAAGCGACAACTCGATGATTTTGTGCATATCCTCACGGTTAAGCGAGTTGAACACAATTACGTCATCCAAACGGTTAAGGAACTCTGGCGAGAACGTCTTTCTCAGCGCACTGGCAATGGTGCCTTTCATGATCTCATCCACATTATCGGAACGTGTTTTAGACATGAAACCTATACCAGCTCCAAAGTCTTGCAAGTCACGGGCACCGATGTTCGATGTCATGATGATGATCGTGTTACGGAAGTCAACCTTACGGCCTAGACCGTCAGTCAGAATACCATCGTCTAACACCTGTAGTAACAGGTTGTATACATCTGGGTGCGCTTTCTCAATCTCATCAAGCAACACAACAGAGTATGGCTTACGACGGATTTTCTCTGTCAGCTGACCACCTTCTTCGTAACCAACGTATCCTGGAGGCGCTCCCACCAAACGAGATACACTGAATTTCTCCATGTACTCACTCATGTCGATACGCACCAAGGCGTCGTCTTTATCGAACAGGTAAGTGGCCAGTACTTTGGCAAGCTCTGTTTTACCAACACCAGTCGGGCCTAAGAATACAAATGAACCAATTGGTTTCTTCGGATCTTTCAGACCAACGCGGGTACGCTGAATTGCTTTTACCAGTTGGCTGATGGCTTTGTCCTGACCGATAACTTTACCTTTCAGTTCTTCGCCCATGTTCAGCAGTTTCACACCTTCTTTCTGTGCGATACGCTTCACTGGTATACCTGTCATCATGGCAATAACTTCTGCCACATTTTCCTCTTTTACTGTGTAGCGCTTCTTCTTGGTCTCTTCTTCCCAATTGCGCTTCGCAGTTTCAAGCTGATCGATGAGTTTTTTCTCTTTATCACGTAGCTGAGCAGCCTCTTCGTATTTCTGGCTTTTCACTACACGGTTTTTCTCAACCTTGATGTTCTCGATCTGCTCTTCCAGCTTCAGGATATCATCAGGAACAATAATGTTGTTGATGTGTACACGGGCACCAGCCTCGTCTAGAATGTCGATTGCCTTGTCTGGCAAGAAACGGTCGCTCATGTAACGGTCACTTAACTTTACGCAGGCTTCAATTGCCTTGTCGGTATAGTTTACGTGGTGGTGGTCCTGGTACTTATCTTTTATGTTGTTCAGGATCTCGATTGTCTCTTCTGGCGTAGTTGGGTCTACCATTACAATCTGGAAACGACGGGCCAAGGCACCATCTTTCTCAATGTACTGGCGATACTCATCTAGCGTAGTGGCACCGATGCATTGAATCTCGCCACGTGCAAGCGCAGGCTTGAACATGTTAGAGGCATCCAAAGAGCCTGAAGCTCCACCAGCACCTACAATGGTATGCAGCTCATCGATGAACAGGATTACGTCTGGTGACTTCTCCAACTCGTTCATTACAGCCTTCATACGCTCCTCAAACTGGCCTCTATACTTGGTGCCAGCCACTAAAGAGGCTAGGTCTAGCGTAACCACACGCTTATTGAAAAGCACGCGGCTTACCTTTTTCTGCACAATGCGCAGGGCCAGACCTTCGGCGATGGCTGTTTTACCAACACCAGGCTCACCAATCAGGATCGGGTTGTTTTTCTTACGACGGCTCAGTACCTGTGCCACGCGCTCAATTTCTTTTTCACGACCAACTATCGGATCTAGCTTATCTTCTTCTGCCAGTTTGGTAAGGTCGCGGCCAAAGTTATCGAGCACTGGAGTGCGCGATTTTTCGCCTGCCTTCTTGCTGGAGCTACCTGAGCGTGAAGAAGAGGAGCTGCCAAATAATTTATCTGAATCATCAGAGTCGTCTGTATCAGAGGACGCTAACGGATTATTGCTATGATAATCTAGGGAGTCTCTTATTGCTTCGTAGTTCACGTTAAATTTCGATAAAATTTGTGAAGAAATATTGTCTTCATCCCGAAGGATGGATAGTAAGAGGTGCTCGGTGCCAATAATATCACTTTTGAAGATTTTAGCCTCCAAATAAGTGATTTTAAGCACTTTCTCAGTCTGCTTCGTAAGCGGGATACTGCCAGTTATGTTGCTGCCTTGCGTTGCTGTATTTCGTGTAGCCTGCTCTAAAGCATACTTTAACTCATCTATCGAAACGCCAAGCTTTTTAAGCAGGGCAATGGCTGTACCTTCTCCTTCCCGAATCATACCTAACACCAGGTGTTCTGTCCCGATGTAGTCATGTCCAAGTCGAATAGCTTCCTCACGGCTGAGTGAGATGACCTCTTTCACTCGGTTTGAGAATTTAGCTTCCATGTATTGTATATAAATTCTTTAAAATTCCTTAAGATAATTGATTGAGGCTAAACAGGTGAAGCCCTATAAGTTAAACAAGCTACACATGATAATTGTTCAGCTTGCAGGCCGCTTTACTGTAGGTACGAAACTGACGCAGGCCCCTGTGTAAACAACAAGTCAATTATACTCAGTTCTGGTACAAATTGTTTGCCAAATACTTGCGTATAAGGTTTTACGTGCAAATTGTCAGGATAGATTTTAGGATGTACCTTATTTCTCAGGTCAAGCACGTTTTCTGGGGCCTCATTTTGGTAAACCTCCGTAAAACTTAGTGGCTTGTTTAGTTTTAGTAATTTAAGATATAATCTTAACAAATCCACGTTTAACTGAAACAAATATTTAGGCTGCCGCTGGTATACCTCCCGAATATAGTCGCTGTAGAACTCAAAGTATGGTGCCCGTCCGTAGGCGGCCTGAATGGTGCGCCAATGCACGTTGTACCACTTCTGGCTATAGTCAATCTCTATATCGGTAATAAGCGTTTTGTCTTTGCTGTTGCCTCGCAACACAGGTATACTTAGCGGCTGCACGCCCTGTGCCGTCAGCACATGGCAGCGGTTCCGATAGCTCTGCTTGATATAGTTTTCATGCATCTCTATCTGTATACTTTCATTGCGAATTACGTGCCAAAAGTAGCTTATAGGCGGGTTGTATTGTATTTCAGTAAGAAGAACCAAGGGGAGTTAGAGATTTAAAGAGTTAAAAAGTTAGAAGGTTAGAAAGTTAGAAAGTTAAACAGTTAGAGGGTTAGAGATTTAGAGAGTTGTTTCTTTGGTCTTAGAGTTCTGTATTATATCTTTTGTCAAAATATCTTTTGTTTATAATCTAAAGTCTATCTTCTAATATCTAGCATCTATTCGCTAAATAAGCACGAATTCTTATATTTCATAATACGCTACATGCATTGTATCTTTGAGGGAACTCAATTTCTGTGAAAAAATCTCCCAAGATACCGCTGCTATATTACCCACTTTGGCTGTTGCTCAAGGGGTTGTCGTTGTTGCCGCTCTCTGTGCTGTACTTGCTCTCTAGTTTTCTTTATTTACTGGTATATTATGTAATTGGCTACAGAAAAAAAGTAGTTCTTCAGAATCTTCGGAACTCGTTTCCAGACAAGGGGGAGCAGGAAATAAAGCGCATCTGTAAAGATTTCTATAAGCAGTTTACAGATGTGATTGTAGAAATACTGAAGCTTGCCTCTATGAGTAAGAGCGAAATGCAGAGCCGTATTACTTTCACAAACCAAGAACTATTAGACAACTTTGTGCAGCAGGGAAAGCCCGTTATTACCATGGGGGCCCATGTGGGGAACTGGGAATGGATATTGCCAGCTGGTGCCGTGCAGTTTTCTTTTCCAGCTGAGGGCATCTACAAGCCGCTCACGAATGCCTTCTTTGAAGAATTCATGCTTCATGTTCGCAGCAACCTCGGAGCACGCCTGATCAAAATGAAAGAAACGATGCGCGATTTTGTGAAGAACCGAAAAGTGCCGCGTGTTATTGCGATGCTCTCTGACCAAACGCCTCCTTTCGGGGAAATCCATTACTGGACAAACTTCCTGCACCAGGAGACTGCTTTTTATGTAGGTGCCGAGAAGTTATCCAACTCTTTTAATTACCCAGTGCTGTACCTGGATGTGCAGCGAGCCAAAAGAGGCCATTACATTCTCACTTTCGAAACAATAACAGATGGGCAGCAGGATTTGTCTGCCATGGGCGTAGAATACTCTATCACAGAAATTTTCGCTCAAAAGCTGGAAGCAACCCTCCGCCGTTCTCCCGCCGACTACCTTTGGACTCACAAACGCTGGAAACATAAGCGGCCACAGGCAAAGAGTTAGACAGTTAAAGAGTTAGAGGGTTTGGGAGTTAAAAAGTTGAGGAGTTAAAAGTATGTAAGTCTGTCGCTTCTTTCGACTTTCTAACCTTCTACCTTTTTAACTTTTTAAGTAAAACAACTCACTAACTCCTAAACTCTCTAATTCTCTAACTATAAATATTGTTCTATGTCTCCGGCGCCTTCGCGAAGTACTTCGAAGTTGTTTGTTACGTCTACTACAGTAGAGGCTATGTTTTGGCCTGGGCCGCCGTCTATCACGGCATCTACCAGGTTTTTATACTTCTCATAAATTAGCTCTGGATCAGTTGAGTACTCCAGCACCTCGTCATCGTCCCGAACAGAAGTAGAAATGATAGGATTGCCTAATTCGCGGACCAGCATCAGCGCAATGTTGTTGTCTGGTACACGAATGCCTACAGTCTTTTTCTTTCCGCTGGTGTGTTTCGGAACGCGGCTACTGGCATCCAGCACGAAAGTGAATGGGCCAGGCAGCGCCTTCTTCATCACTTTATAAGTAGGGGTGTCTATTTTAGCATAATCTGAAATGTGAGTCAGGTCGGAGCAGATAAAAGAGAGGTTCACTTTGTCGGGCTTTACACCTTTAATCTGGCAAACCCGTTCTACCGCTCTCGCATTGTGTATGTCGCAGCCCAGGCCATAAATGGTATCAGTAGGATAAATGATAACACCGCCGTTGCGGAGGATATCTACGGCTTCCTGTATCTTTCTGCCTTGCGGATTTTCGGGATGGATCTGGATAAGTGCTGCGGTGCTCATGGTTTAGTCTTTAGATTAGAGGTGAAAAGTATTAAGTTAAACATACTCTATTACACTTGCAAGCGTTTCAAATTGCTGCTGTTTTAGCAGAAGGCACTCAGATTTGTATCGGAAGGCACTAACGCAAGAATTGCTCCTACAAACAGGCCTTAAATTTGTAGAGATGAATAGGATAAGTATTACTTTTGGGGTTCTGAAACTGGCGTAAGCGGAACCCTAAACATTTGCAGCGCCTTATAACACATTATGGCTAAAGAAGTCACACCTACAAAAAGATCAAAAAAGCAGAAGAGCATGCTGGTGCCAGGGCTCATTGTGCTCTTCCTGTTTCTGTTCGTAAGCTTTTCTTATTACGCTTACCAAATTGTTTATACCCCTAACGTAGACACCAAAGATCAGGAAACCTATGTGTATATTCCGACGGGTGCCGATTACCAGGAAGCGTTAGATTCGGTAGAGGCTACAGGCGTTATCATCGATAAGTTGTCGCTGCGCTTTATGGCAAAGCTGATGGACTATGACGAACTGGTGAAGCCAGGCCGCTACAAACTGGAAAACGGCTGGGGAAACCGCCAGTTGATTGGAGTATTGCGTGCAGGGCAGCAGTCGCCTGTAAAGCTTACCTTCACTAATGTGCGCCTGCGGAGCCAATTGGCAGAGAAGTTAGCAATTGCTGTAGAGCCGAGCGAAGAAGAAATCGATCAACTGCTAGACGACCAGGAGTACCTCCAGACATTGGGTTTTGACACTACCACGGTAGTGAGCATGTTTATCCCGAATACCTATGAAGTGTACTGGACAACCACTGCCAAAGACCTGATGGAGCGCATGCATACAGAGTATAATAAGTTCTGGACTGCAGAGCGCAAAGCAAAAGCGGAGCAACTGGGGTTGTCGCAGAAAGAAGTCTCTACCTTGGCTTCTATTGTGCAGGCGGAAACAATAAAAAGCGATGAAAAACCACGTGTGGCAGGTGTATACCTGAATCGCCTAGAGAAAGGCATGCTGCTGCAAGCTGACCCAACGGTAGTGTTCAGCGTTGGTGATTTTAGTATACGCAGGGTGCTGAACGTACACCTGCAGCACGATTCGCCCTATAACACCTACAAGTACAAAGGCTTGCCGCCAGGGCCTATAAATGTGCCGAATATTTCGAGTATAGATGCCGTGCTTAACCCTGAGCAGCATAGCTATATTTATTTCTGTGCGAAAGATGATTTTTCTGGATACCACGCTTTTGCGGTTACAGAAGCTGAGCACCGCGCTAATGCACGTCGGTTCCATCAGGCGTTGAACGCGCGAAATATCATGCGCTAGCATTAATGGATGCTGCAAGAGAAGAGCCTGCAAGTGCTATATTGGCGCGGCAGGCTCTTTTTTTGTAGCTTAGCAAGCTATAATCAACCTAAACCAGATAACAGTGTTTGAATCAGAAGTACAGATACGTGTTCGTTATGCAGAAACCGATCAGATGGGTTATGTATATCATGGCAACTATGCTGCTTATTATGAGGTAGCGCGAACGGAAGTATTCAGGCAGTTGGGCATCCATTATAAAGAAATGGAAGCCACTGGCACCATGATGCCAGTGCTAGAGCTTAAATGCAAGTACGTTCGGCCAGCCAAATACGATGATCTGCTAACTGTAAAACTGCTGCTGAAGAACAAGCCTAAAGGTTCTCGCATACTTTTTGAGTACGAAGTGTATAACGAAGAGGGTACTTTGCTGAATATAGGAGAGACCACCATGGTGTTTGTGGATATGAAAACAGGAAGGCCAACGGCAATTCCTGAGCTGATCCACCAGAAGATAGACTCATATTTTAGTGAATGAAGCTTAACCAGCAATATTTAAGGAGAAGGCGCGCGTGGCGCAAGTTCATCGTATTCCTGAAGAAGTGGCGGTTTAACAACGGAAAGTCCTCGGTTTACGATGTGGTAGACGTGCTAATAGGGGAGTTGCGGCTGGATTCCATCACAAAACGGGCGTCATATATGGCCTTCAACTTTACGCTGGCTACTTTCCCGACTATTATTTTCCTTTTTACCCTAATCCCCTACATCCCTAGTGTACTGTCGCTCGACCTGAGCCAGAGTATCCTAAACTTTATCCAGGACTTTATGCCCGAGGAGATGTATACGGCAGCCTCTTCCACCATAGAGGATATTGTAAGCACACCACGGGGAGGCTTGCTTTCTTTTGGTTTCTTGTTTGCGCTTATACTTTCCACCAATGGAATTATGTCGCTCATGGATGCTTTCGATAAGAAATACCACACGTTCTATAAGCGTAGTTATCTGAAAAAGCGCCTGATGGCTACTGCACTAACGGCAGCTCTGTCTCTTATACTTTTAACGGCGGTGGCAGCTATATTTTTTGGGCAGTGGATATTAGATGTGCTGGTTTTTTATGAGATAGTGACCGAGAGCTATACTTACACGCTGCTGATCATACTTAAATATGTGGCCATCGTGTTGCTTTTTCTGCTGGCCACAGGGCTTATTTACTATTACGTACCTGCTATTGAAGATAAATGGCCATTTATATCGGCTGGAGCAGTGGTGGCTACAGGGCTTATCTTTTTGGTGTCGATGATTTTCTCATTTTACATTAGTGCTTTCGATACCTACAACAAGTTTTATGGGTCTATCGGCGCACTTATTGGTTTAATGATCTGGCTCGACTTTATCTGTATGATTCTGATTCTGGGGTTTGAGATAAATGTAAGTATAGATACCGTAACCAAACGCCTTACCCGCAGTGCCCTCCACAGCGAAAAGCATAGCCAGGCTGCAAAAGCTTAGTAAATGAAGGTTGTTGCACACTAGCAGGAATACCTCTGCGTAAAAGACGAGTACGGCTGTATTTGCAGTACTAAATACCGCATAGTTAAGATTATTACGAGTACTTTGAGGTAGTTTCTCTTTTCAGTAGGAGCGATAGTTCTGTAAAACTACCGCGAAAAGCGAAAATATTCAGTCTATAAATCAACATCTTATGTTTTGGGTGCTGAATTTGATAAAAAATATAGCTGTATAGTTTTGATAATTCGATGCGACACCCTACTTTTGTCCTCGAATCAAGTACAGAGAGTTGGCGGAGTGGTCGAACGCGGCGGTCTTGAAAACCGTTGACTGTAACAGGTCCGGGGGTTCGAATCCCTCACTCTCTGCTGTTAGCGATACCAAAATTAGCTAAAAGCCTGCAAATCAAGTATTTGCAGGCTTTTTTGCTTTCAAAGCTGTACCAGATTATTCATTTTTTCGCATAAAAAAGGTGAGTAATCCAGTGAGTTCAGTTGAGGGTTGAATTTACTCACCAGAATTTACATAACTTATTGATACACAAGATGTACAAAAGGTGTACATCTTGATTACGTGTGACTGCAAAGCTACATTTGTTTAACTTTTAAAGTCACGTGGTTATGAGTGTTAACTTCAGTCTTCTCTTTTACCTTAAAAAGCAAAAGAACTACCAGGCCCTGCCTCAGTCTACCTGCGCATCACCGTCAATGGTTTACGTGCAGAACTGGCCACAGGAAGAGAGTGCGAGCCCGACCGCTGGAACGCCTCCGCCGGTCGGGCTGCCGGTACAAAGGCAGCCTCCAAGTCCCTGAACGCTTACTTGGACAGCCTGCAGGTGAGGGTGTATGAGTGTCACCGCCAGCTGGTGGAAGCCTCTGTGCCGGTCACTGCTACAAATATCAAGAACAGGGTTACCAGAAAGGAGGAGAAGGGAATCATGCTGATAGAGGTTTTCCAGCACCACAACAGCAAAATGGAGGCGCTGGTAGGGGAGGAGTTTGCGCCGGGGACGCTGGAGCGCTACACCACCTCTCTGAGGCACACGGTAGATTTCCTTCAGTGGAAGTACCAGGTATCCGACATCGATATCAGGAAAGTCAACCACGCCTTAATTACCGAGTACGAGTTTTACCTCAGAAGCATCCGCAAGTGCGCCAACAATACGGCTGTCAAGTACATCAAGAACTTCGGCAAGATCATCCGCATCTGCCTGGCCAACGGCTGGCTCACGGCCAACCCTTTTGTCAACTACAAGGCGAAGGTGAAGAAGGTGGACCGGGTTTTCCTCTCAGAGGAGGAACTGGCAACAATGGCAGCTAAAGAATTTGCGATGGATCGCCTCTCGCAGGTGCGGGATATTTTCCTCTTCAGCTGTTTTACAGGACTGGCTTATGTGGATGTGCTGCAACTTACGCGCGCTGACATTGGCAGAGGTATTGATGGTGAGAAGTGGGTAATTAAAAAGAGGCAGAAGACAGACGTCGCATCCCGCATCCCATTATTGCCCTCAGCATTGCAGATACTGGAGAAGTACAAGGACCACCCGCAGTGTCTGAACGATGGAAGACTGCTTCCTGTACTAAGCAACCAGAAGATGAACGCCTACCTTAAAGAGATAGCGGACCTGTGCGGTATCCATAAACCGCTTACGTTCCATATTGCCCGCCACACCTTTGCCACTACCGTCACACTATTGAACGGCGTACCTATGGAGAGCGTGTCAAAGATGCTGGGTCACACTAATCTCAGAACAACCCAGCACTACGCCAAGATTCTGGATATAAAAGTGAGCGAGGACATGCTGTTGCTTAAAAACAAGTTTAAACTATAGCAAAGGTAAGCAACTCCGAAGTTTCTAGATCGGCTTGTCAAAATTTTGGTATGGTCGCTCATAAAAATGGAAAAACAAATATGGTAGGTCTGGGCTGGAGGGAACATTGTCTCCTCTAGCGCTGGTTATGAACTATCCTGCTCGGCAGGCTGAGTCTGTGCCACAGGGGTCTGGAATTGGCTGCCCGATGATTGATGAACATCTTGGATCAGCCGGAATACGCAAGCTTAAAAAAGCTAAGTAACGGGACGAAATTACATTAACTTATATTCTGTAATCTGAAAAGTTGATAAACAGGTGCTTTCCTACCGACGCCAGTGCCATGTTCACGGCATAGAAGAGGTTGTCTGTGGTGAGGTAATCCTGCGGCTTTAGCCACCTAGCCTTTAGCTCCTTCCATAGCCTTTCGGCTATATTGGGGTGCGGCGAGTAAACAGGCAGGTAAAAGAGGAACAGCCGCTGCTGCCAACCATCCAGTTGCTTTTTCACCTTGCCTGCCGTGTGTACCCTGGCATTGTCCAGCACCACCACAGTTGGCTTTTCTATCCTGAGCGAGAGCCTGTCCAGCTGCTCTACGATGAAATCAGAGGTGATGCTCTCCTCGCTGGTGGCATACACGATTCTGTTGTCCCTGGAGATGAGGGCAAAGCAGTGGAGGCCTTTCCCTTTTGCCGACTCTATACAGACTTCTTCATCTTCAAACTGCCAGCCGTAGGGCACATAACCCTCAGGGGAAGCCTGGCTCTCGTTGAACTTGCAATGTTTTACTGGAGACTTTTTTCAGGCAGCCACTGCTTGGTTGTATAGGATGGTTTCATACTGGCAAGGGGTTAGGTAACCGAGTGCTGAGTGCCTCCTTTTCCTGTTGTAGAAACCTTCGATATACTCAAAGATGGCCAGTCGGGCCTCTTGTCTGGTGGTAAACTGGTGGTGGTACACCATTTCTGTTTTCATCGTCTTAAAGANTTCGATATACTCAAAGATGGCCAGTCGGGCCTCTTGTCTGGTGGTAAACTGGTGGTGGTACACCATTTCTGTTTTCATCGTCTTAAAGAGGCTCTCGGCTACAGCGTTATCCCAGCAACTGCCCCTGCGGCTCATACTCTGCACTACCGGCATCCCCTCCAGTTGCTCGCAGAAGGCACTGCAGGCATACTGCACGCCCCTGTCAGAATGGAACAAAAGGGAATAGAACAAAGGTCTACTTTTGATGGCCATCTGAAAGGCAGCCACCGTGGTGAATTCCGCCTCCATGGTATCGCTCAGCGCCCAACCCACCACTTTCCTGTCAGCCAGGCCCAGTGCCACCGTCAGGTACAGCCAGCCTTCCAGTGTCCTGATGTAGGTCAGATCAGAGACCCACTTCTCTGCCAGCCTTGCCGCCTGGAAATTTCTTGCCAGATGATTCTCAGCTACTGTGCAGGTATGGCTGGAGTCGGTGGTCTGCACCCGGTACTTCTTTCTTATGATGCTATGTATCACTTCGTCTGTTCCAACGGCACGAGGTAACTGCTTTCCTTCTTGAAGCCGATTCCCTTAAAGGTTTTGTCATCTTTGAGATGATAAACATCGATATCGTGCCTTTTCAGCACCTCAGCCAAACGGTACGCTCTGGCATTGTCGTTACTGGACCCGAACACGTACGCTTTCGCAGCACTTTTTTTGCCTTCATTCAGGCCATCGCGAAAATAAGTACGCTGGATTCCAGAAGCTCTTTGCGTAAGTTCAGGCCTGCATCTATCACAGCCAGAGAACTCACGAATTGATTCCGGACACCAAAAGGAAAGGTCAGAAGACCATTGTCAGATTTCTGTGCATACCCTGTAGACCGGGCCTGTTCGAATAGCAAAGCAACACCCCGTTAAAATCCAGGTAAGTAGGCCCTCTGCCGTTGTAGTAATCATCGTAGCCCTCCTTTGAAGCATACAAGGAGCCGATGCCGTCTAAGCTTTTGCCTACATACTCGGCAATTTTAACGGTAAGGGTTTGGTTCTGCACCGGTATCAGTGGGTGGACACGGCTGGGCTCACCTGGCGAAACGTGAAATGTGGCATTAGTGCCCTGCTCATGTTCGTCTACCAGAATATTCGGCTTCCACTCATGCAACTTAGCCACCTTTACCTGCGACTCAGGCATCTGGAGGGGCAGCCAGTCACGGTTTAGATCGAACCATTAGTGGTTAAAGCGGTCTCCGGGCCACGCCTCGCTATGCTCCCGCGTTTGGGGGTCGGCATTGAAACTGGTGGTATACCGGTGCTGGTTCACCCATCCCGAGAAGCGGGTTAACCCATCAGGGTTCTCAGTAGGGTCGATACAAATGACCTGGTTATTTAAAACCTCATCAATTTTAGGGCCCTTGGCTGCCGCAAGGTGGTAGAGGGTAAGCAGCGATGCGTTGCTGCCGCTGGTTTCGTTTCCGTGTATGCTATGCCCTAGCCACACAAATGCAGGCTGGCTATCGATGTTCACAGACCCTGATACTTCAGGATCTGCCAATTTCAGGTGCTCGGCCTTAATCTGATTCATCCGTTTCTGGTTCTGCTCCGAAGTTATGATCAGCAACACGTACGGCCTATTTTCGAAAGTCCTGCCTATTTCCTCAAATTGAAAGCGGGGAGACAAATCTGCCATAGTTTTGGCATAGTAATACAGTTGATCATGTGTTACATGCTGGTCGCCAGGCATGAAACACATGATCTTGTCTGGTGTCGGAATGTTTGAGTCATACTCATACCCTTGGGGCAGATAGTAGGAGAGTGATATTTTCGTTAGCTGAGCCCGCTCTCTGAAACAAAGAGAAGGGCCGCCAGAGCCGACAACAAAAAAGTTCGGGTGAATACTTTGTTTATGTTGGTCATAAACCAGATTGATTTAGATGCTAATGTTTTCGAGGTACTTGTACCCACTGCCAGTGTTTAACAGCAACACCCGCTCTCCAGTCTGTATCCAGTTGGTAGCCTTTAGTTTTTTGAAAGCCTGCCACAAAGCTGCCCCTTCCGGAGCGAACAACATGCCTTCTCTAAAGGCAATCTCTTTTAAGGCCGCCTCCATTTCGCAGTCGTTAATGCTAATGGCATTGCCATTGCTTTCGCGTAATACTTTCAGGATCAGTTTGTCGGCGTAAGGCTTTGGCACCCGTAGCCCATTAGCAATGGTAAAGCCATTGTCAATGGCTTCGGAGTAGGTTTTCTTTTGATGAAAAGCCTGCGTAATACCATCACAGCTATTAGATTGCACCGCCACCATTCGAGGTCGTTTGCTCCCGATCCAGCCTAAACCTTCCATTTCATCAAAAGCCTTCCAGATACCCAGCAGGCCTGTACCTCCGCCTGTGGGGTAAAGAATCACGTCTGGCAATGACCAGCCTAACTGCTCAGCAATCTCGTAGCCCATTGTTTTTTTCCCTTCCAGGCGGTAAGGCTCTTTCAGGGTAGAGACCTGAAACCAGTCATTTGCAACAGCCTTTTCATTGGCAATCCTGCCGCAGTCTGATATGTTGCCGTCCACTTCTGTCAGAACAGCTCCGTACAACCGACACTCGTCCTTAAAAATATTTGGAGTGAGTTTGGGCATATATACATGAGCAGTAATACCGGCACTGGCACAATAAGCAGCTAGGGCCCCGCCAGCATTTCCTGCTGTGGGCGTCACGATGTTCGTAATACCTAGTTCCTTAGCTTTAGACACAGCTGCACTAATGCCCCTGGCCTTAAAAGAGCCGGTAGGGTTGCCAGACTCATCCTTCCAGAAAACTTCGTTTTCTTCTGCAAAACCTTTTAAGTTTTTAAGAGGCAAAATCGGCGTAAAGCCTTCACCCAATGTTACAATATTAGCAGGGTCAACTACTGGCAGAAACTCCTGGTAGCGCCACATATTAGTTGGTCTGCCTGCCAATAGCTGCTCCGGTATTAAGCCATCCGGCAGATCATATTCGGAGTAGAGGGAAGAGAGGCAATCTGGGTTCTGGCAAACAGTCTGTACAGTTAAATGGCTGTAACTTGTGCCACAGTTTGGGCACTTAAGTTGGGATATAAGAGAAATAGTTTGTAAATCTAGCATGTTTTTATAGTTGAATTATCGTATAAAATTCCATTAGTATCCTGAATTCTGCTCCAGGGCCGGATCTATCAGAACTTCGGCATAAGATATCGGGAAGACCAGCTTTCCTTCATCTTCAATTTGCAGAACCACCTACTGCGCTTTACTGATTCTTACAAGATCAAACCACTTATAGGCTCAAAAGCAAATTCTAATCTTCTTTCCTGCTCAATAGCCAGCAAGAACTTCTCTGTGATAGCAGGCGTAAGCTCAGTCCTTTCGCGCACTGCATTCAAGACTACTTTTCTTTCCTGAAGCATAACAAGGTGTGCATTAGCTTTTGCTCTGATAAGGTACTTCTCCGCAATTCGTAAAATGAAGGCAGGATCTGTGCTTGGGTTACGATAGTACATCTTGCCAACTGGAATGACTTCTCATTTCCAACATGAGAGAAAATTCAAACCGCATTTGCAGAAGCCACAACAGAGAACTTTCCGTCCATATCTGTGGTGCCGTTTGTAGCTGCTTTAACCTGAATAATCACACTTGGCAGAGCTAACTTACCTTCCGAATCAACCACTACACCTGAAATAACTTTCCCGTCACTTTGTCTACAAGCCATCGCCAATAGAGAGGGGCTGCCGGTGGCCTTCTACCTCCACGCTAGCCCCTTTATGGATGTGACCACGCTGCAGGTCATGCCCCTAGACCTGCTCGAGTGCCTCTATGCTGACGACGGCTACACCTGCTATGATGTGGAGGACCTACTCAGAGGGTGCGTTGGGGTGGAGCTGCGCACCTGCCGCAAAAGCAATAGTAAAAGAGCAGATGAGCCTCATATAGATTTCCTCTAGGACCACTACTGCAAGTGCATCGAAAACACCTTCACCGGCATCACGGGCCTTTCCCAAAGAGAATCTAAACTTTCGATCCGCAAGGGTCCGTCCTCAAATTTATCCTCTTATCATCGCCTACACACTAAACAAGCTCACCGAGTAACTCGCAACACAGTTAATTAGCTTTCAAAACATCAAAGCATTTACATTAAGCTGAAAATAACAATGTTGTTTTGTTGTTCTATATTGGAACAGCTGTTAACTTTTGTTGATGGCTTGTAGAGTAAGTATACAAGCACCTTTGAATTTAAAAATTACCTTCTCTTGTATGCATCACTAACACATGCGTCCTCATGGGGCTTGATTATTGAACTAAATTATTTTTAAAAATTAAAACATAGCAACAATCAGGTTAGATGGTACAGTATGTAGACAAATTCTCAAAAGCATACATATTTTATTGAAGCTTTCCTACATCTGCCAAATCTCTGTCTAAAATTCTTAGAGTTTCCCAATACTTTATCAAGTTTTTATGGGATTCATTTACCTAAGGTTCTTTTACGATCTGTATTACGGCACCTCTTGACTGCTTCAGAACACTTTCTGAGTTAGAGGCCTCAAAAAAGTTTTGATTGTCATAAGATGTTAAGCTTGGATCAACAGAGTGAAGGAGTTACTAACTATTAAAAACATATAAAATAAAATTTTGAGGTCTATTTTCAATTCTTGGCATTCCTGCCACAACACGTCTACCTTGTAAAATTTAAGAGCTGCATTGGTAACTTATTATAGTTTCAACTACACTATAATCGTTTTAAATTATTATATTGAACAACCGCATTTAATAAATATTAATCAAGATTACTTCAATTATATTTATCATATTACATTATTTACGTCTCACAAATATAAAATTAATAAAAATAAATACCCTTATATTGGTCATACAAAAATGGAATGGCCTATAACATTTAAGGTAATCTTGTAATAAATTATTAGTGATAAAAAATTAGAAAGCTATAAAATGGCCTGTTACTTCTTAAGGAATCAAACACCTTTTCACCTCTGCAAATATCTTTATATAATGGGAGTTACCCATGGCTATAAAGGAATTCCCCCTGAACCTGTAAAAGTTATTGTCTTTGGAGGGCACACATTTTCAATAATGCTATCCTGGCTCATCCAGTTGAGCCTTTGAAACGCCCGCAACACACAGAAGATATAGTTCTGGATAGCGTGTGTCTGGCGCACAAATAAGTGCTGGGCGTGGCACTTCTACTTGATGATGCGGAAATATTCCTCCACATGCCAGTTGTCGGTCTTTTATCTGCTGAAACTACTCTCTGCTGATGCGCCCAGACTTCTCCCTGTCAGCCAGGCACATGACGTAGTCTCCTACGTGGCCTAGTATGTACACCGTCCGAAACCCCTTCAGATGGGTAATCAAACCCTGCTGCGGTACATCTTTTACCTTTCCCACTTGCTCATAGTGGCCAGGGTGGTAGAGACGGTGCGGTTAGCCTCCAGGCCCACCAGAAAACCCACTTCCTGGCTTCTTAAGAACTTCAGGTTCTCTGTGGAGGCGTAACCTGCTGTCGACGTTCACCCAAGCAGGGCGCAATCCCCACTGCCAGCACTCACTGACCATCTCCCGAAAGTACTCGTGCTTGTCTTCCCCTCCCAGTAGCGGTAGACATGGACATTAACAGGAAATCTCACGCCCGATGCATCTGTATAAAACAGAGTGATGAGGTTAATGCCCTTCAATGTCCCGTGATACCTGTCCGAGTAGAAATAGCCTACCAGTTCAGTGGCGGAAGGGTCTGTGAAGGGCTTGTCAAGCACCGAGTCATCGGCTGAGAGAACACTTCCTTCTAATTTCAGTTCTTGCCTGTCTGTTTCTAAGAAGTCTTTGCCAGTAAGGTGAGTTGCTTAAACGGAAGCGATTTATCTCATATACTAAGAATGTTCCATGACTTTTTATTCCAATTCTGCGCCCCTAAATCAAGCGCATGATTTTACTTTATTACAGTAGATCATCTCAAGCTGCCTGCTCCCTCACATCCTTTTATCCTTCGCCTCCCGATCAAAACTTACCAAGTTAAACATCTCCGGCATCCGCATTCCATAAGCTTGTTCTATTTCTGCGCTGGTCAGGTTGGTGGTCAGGTGCGTCTTCACGCCCCAGAGGACGAACTGGTCATAGCGGCTCAAAAGGATCTCCCCCATCACGTTGCAGGTGTTTCCGAAGTACCTTCCGCTGCTCTCCGTCCCCAGATCATCGAAGAGATAGGCGCTTGCCTTCAGGAGGGAGCCGGGCGGAGGCTGGCTGTAGCGCTGGATCACCTCATGCCCTCCTTTTGAAACTCAAAGCTCACTTCCCGGCAGGACTTGACCCGGTAGCGCTCCTGCGGGGGCAGCAGCAGCAGGCGCAAAAGCGTCATCAGGCTCGTCTTGCCGCAACCGATGGGCCCTGAGAGCAGGATGCCCTTTCTGAGGCTCAACCCCTGCCGCCCAGCAATTACCTCGTTCCCTGTAATGCAAGCCAGCAGCTTTTCCAGGAGCGGGTAGTCCTCCCCGTGAAGCCTGAAATGCTCCCCGTACAGCTCCTTGCTCTTGCGCTCCAGAAAGGCAAGGCACCGCGCGAAATACAGCGTCTGATTTCCCGTCTCTGGCTGCGCCACAGCCTCAGAGGGGCTCGGTGTAGTCTTTTGCCCTGGCGTGACCTGCTGCAGGCGTTGCTTCATGATTTCCCTGATCGTTTTCATCATCTTTCCTGTTTTGGCTTACCTCGTTGATCATCCATTTGCGCGCTGCCACCTGCCAGTCCCGCATCGGGCTCCTGCCCAGCATCCAGCCGTTGGCGCTGTAGTGGTGGAAGAAGCGGGAGGCCTCCAGCTCCCGGTATCCCCGCTCCTGAAAAAAGTTGCGCACCTCCTCCAGGCGGGGAGGCTCTCCTGCCGCTTTCTTTTCTTTTTCGACGCAACCTTTTTCTTTTCTTTCGGACTTTTCCTCCGTCTCCTGTTCATTTTCTGAACTCTCTTCGCGCGCGCGTTCTCTCCCGTTTATAGAGTTTATATAGTTTATGTTTTTTTTACTGTTTATAGAAGGACCTAGCTCCCGTTCAGCACCCGTACAGCACAGGTTCACCTCCCCTACAGCTCCAGTACAGGAAATAGCCTGCTCAGGCGTATCCTCCGTTTCGGGTCTGTCATTAAAGCTGAGCATATAGCCCAGGTTCCCCCGGAAATGGTTGTAGGAGGGATCGTAGTGGACGTAGCCCCAGGCGTGCAGCTCTTTGATGCACTTGTGGTAGGTGACGCGGGAGCTTATCCTGGAGATCTCCACCACCTCTGAGCGGGAAACGGAGATGGGGTTGCGGAACCGGTTCAGGTTCCACTGCTGGAACAGGGCCATGTACAGGCTCACGTGCGTGGGGTTGAACCAGTAGTCACGGGAAACCCTTCGGAAAAAGCTGGTCAGGTGGGCGATGTAGTTCATGGCTTTGCCTCCTTCCCGTCCATGAGCCGCTCGATGTCCTCGGCGCGATAGTAAATCGTGCCGCCGATCTTAGTAAAAGGCAGTGTGCCGTTGATGCGCAGCGTCTGCAGCGTGGCCGGCGAAATCTAGAGCAGCTTCCGCACCTCCGCTGATTTGAGCACCTGCTTTGATGCCTGCGGCTGCCGCCTGCTGAGCAGTTGCCGCAGGTCCTCTAAGAGCTGCCTGCGAAAACGCTGCATTGGAATTGCAATTGGAGCTGCTACATTTGATAGGACAGAGAGTTAAGCGAAAAACCTATAACTTAACGCTATGTCAAGAGAGCGAAGAAAATTCGACAGAGAATTCAAACTGATGGCCGTAGAGCTCAGCAAGAGCAGGGAGAATATAAATGAACTGGCCAGAGAGCTGGGTATTCGCCCAGAGCTTATCTACCGCTGGCGCTCAGAGCACTTAGAGAAGCCAGATGCCAGCTTTACAGGCCATGGCAAGGCCCGGCATACCCCAGAGGAGGCAGAGATAGCCAAACTAAAGAAACAGCTCAGGGATGTAGAAATGGAAAGGGATATCTTAAAAAAGGCCATCAGCATCTTCTCCAGGGGAGACGGGAAATCTACGGGTTTATAACCGCTCACAGCTCCAGATTTCCCGTTGAGATGATGTGCAGAGTACTCAAAGTCAGCAGGAGCGGCTACTATGGCTCATTGAAGGGCTCTGTATCGAAGAGAGCCAAAGAAAATGAAAAGCTGCTGTCTTTGATCAAAGAAGAGCATAAGAAAAGCAAGGGGCGCTACGGCAGCCCCAGGATCAGTAAAGCATTGAGATCCAAAGACGTGCTGGTTTCCAGGCCCAGGGTAGCTCGGCTGATGAAACAGGCTCAGATCAGAGCCAAGATGATCAGAAGATTTAGAGCGACCACAGATTCAAAGCATAGCTTTGTAGTAAGTGAGAACCTGCTGAACCGAAACTTTTCGGCTGTGCGCACTGGTCAGGCATGGGTATCGGACATTACCTATATCAGAACCTCAGCAGGTAGGCTTTACTTGACCGTAGTGCTGGATTTGGCGGATAGGAAAGTGATAGGCTGGGCTTTGAGTGAAGGCATGAAAGCAAAGGATACTACGGTAGCCGCTTTGAGGATGGCTATCATCAACAGTTCTGTCGTTGAGAACCTCATCTTCCATTCAGACAGAGGTGTGCAGTATGCCTGTGATGAGTTCAGAAAGGAGCTAAAGGCTTACCCTTTAATCTGTCAGAGCATGAGCCGCAAAGCCAACTGTTGGGGCAATGCCGTTGCTGAAAGCTTCTTTAAGAGCCTGAAAACTGAATGTGTATACGGAGGTAAATTTGAAAACCAGAGAATGGCAGCTATGGAAATATTCGAATACATCGAGGTTTTCTACAATAGAGAAAGGTTCCACTCCAGCCTAGGCTATCATACACCTGCACAGATGGAACAACTACTAAACCAGAAACATATAGCAGCTTAATATTTTGTCCACTTTTTTGTTGCAAGTCCATGAGTTACTTTACTGTTCTGCGCATACCATTCTGACAAAATAAGTAACGGGACGAAATTACATTACTCTAAATTTTGTAGTCAGCGAAGTTGATAAACAGGTGCTTTCCTACCGCCGCCAGTGCCATGTTCACAGCATAGAAGAGGTTGTCTGTGGTGAGGTAATCCTGCGGCTT
>NZ_JAJJWH010000044.1 GCF_020907245.1 Pontibacter harenae
ATTGAAATATGGAAATGACACAGTTTAAATTACACTCCCGAGGCGAAAGCTTAAAAGCTTTTCGCCTCTGGGTTTTTTAGATGTGTGCCTTTTTGTGCCGATAGCCACTGCAGCGCAATGATGGTTTTAGCATCAATCAGTTGCTGTGTCAGTAGTTCCTCCAGGCTAAGCGAAACAATTTGTATATGCTCGTGGTCTTCCTCCAGTCCGCCTCCTTGTGCTTTTTTCTTACTGACTTCGGCATAGTATAAATGCACCTTTTCGGTACAAGCGCCAGGCGAAGAGAAGAAGTCCCCAATATGTTCCAGCTTGTCAACTTCATATCCTATCTCTTCTTCTATTTCCTTACGGACTGTTTTCTCTGGATCATTGTCTTCTACTACGCCAGCCACTGTTTCTAACAATTCCATTTCAGCACTGTAGCGAAACTGTTTTACCAGTATATACTTCTCCTGCTTTGTATCATACACCAAGGCTGCGGCTGCGTTACCACTTTCAAACTGCTCCCGTTCTATGGTTTCGCCCTCGTCTTCTAAGTATACTTTTTTGAAAGTATAAAACCCCTCGTATATCGTCTCTTTCCTTTTTATTTGCATTGTGCTCAGCTTCTATTGTTAAAGTATAAGCATACGGCTAAGCAGCAGGAGAGGTGAAGATGTGAACGGATTTAGAGAAATGTTGTAAGCCAAAAGTTATGCTGTGGCGTATAGCTTGGCAAAAGCAAGATTATGGACAGAATCAGTTTATTAGCGAAGCTGCAAGGGTTTTATTGGGTAATTACAGGTGTTTGGCCTTTGGTGCACATGCCAAGCTTTCTGATGGTAACGGGGCCTAAAACAGATTTATGGCTGGTGGTAACGGTAAGTTTGCTGCTGGTACTTATAGGGTTGGTGTTAGTGGTAGCAGGTTTTAGAAAGCATGTAACCTCAGAAATTTAGAAAGCATGTAACCTCAGAAATAAAGTGGCTAGGTATAGGAGGTGCCGCAGCCATGGCGTTCATCGACTTTTACTACCCGCTACATGATGTGATTTGGGATATTTACATGATAGACGGCGTGGCAGAAATAATTATAAAACTGCTTTAGTTCTGGGCTGGTAGAAAAGGGTTGGCTCAAACTTCGTAATCGCAACCATAGGAGGTACGGTTTTATTAAACGCTTTTCAAACTGCTCAACAATGTATTCATTTGCCGTCACTGCTTTTATAGACTACATACCATGTCCTGAAGGCGATTTGCTTAAGCTTTAAACCAAAAACGGGAAGCTGATGAAGGCTTCCCGTTTTGTTTGAATCAGCTTACTTTTGAGGTCAGCTGTATATGTTAATCAGAAGTCATTTTAGGCTTCTGGCATCAATTTCACAACTAATCCATCCAGTTCTTCGGCCACTTTCAGTTGGCAGGAAAGGCGGCTGGTAGGAGTGGCATGTGGCAAGGATTCCAACATGTAAGCTTCATCGTCGCTAGGCTCTGGCAGCTCACCGCTTTCCAGTACCTCTACATGGCAGGTAGCGCAAATAGCCATGCCACCGCAAATTGCAGCTACATCCAGTTCATTTGCTTTAAGTATTTCCATTACAGAAAGCCCCATATCGGTAGGTGCATCCAAGCTAAGGGTGCTACCGTCATCCTGCTTTACGTGTATTTGAATCGTGTCTTTCATGTTAGATTTCTTGTATGCCGTTTACGGTTGTATACTTCAGCACAAACTTCTTACCTGGGTTAATTATGTTGTAAGCACTCTGCGACATTAGAGCCGCTTCGTGGAAACCGCAAAGAATCAGTTTCAGCTTGCCAGGGTAAGTGTTGATATCGCCGATAGCGTATACGCCAGGGATGTTGGTAGAGTAGTCGAAGGTATTCACCTTTATCGCATTTTTCTCCAGTTCCAGTCCCCAGTTTTCTAATGGGCCCAGCTTAGGTACTAAACCAAATAGCGGAATAAAGTAATCCGTTTCTACCTGGTATTCTCCCTCGCTATCTCCCGTAATGGTTACGGCATCTAACTTGCCATTGCCATGTACGTCGGTAACATTAGATTTTAATAACAGTTTTATTTTGCCTTCTTCGGCTAGGTTGGCTACTTTTTCAGCAGATTCAGGTGCTCCGCGGAAAGTAGTGCCACGGTGAACGAGCGTTACCTCCTCAGCCACTTCAGCCAAGAAAATAGTCCAGTCAAGGGCAGAGTCACCGCCACCAGCTATAACCAGGCGCTTATTTCTGAAATGCTCTGGGTCGCGAACCATGTAGGCTACACCTTTTCCTTCAAAGCTCTCAAGTGCGTCTATGGCAGGCTTGCGTGGTTCAAAAGAACCTAATCCACCTGCAATAACCACTACTTTACAAGCAATTTTAGTACCATCAGAAGTTACTACTATAAAAGAACCATCTTCCTGCTTCTGCAGCTCTTCTACACGCTCACCCAACGTAAAAGTAGGGTGGAACGGCTCAATCTGCTTTTCCAGGTTTTTAACTAAATCACCAGCTAACACCTCAGGGAAACCAGGAATATCATAAATTGGCTTCTTAGGGTAAATTTCAGTTAGCTGTCCGCCTACGGCCGGCAGGGCATCTATCACATGGCAGCGCATTTTTAGCAGGCCTGCCTCAAACACAGCAAACAGGCCTACAGGACCTGCTCCTACTATGCATATATCAGTTGTTATATTTTCCATTAAATAATTAATGTGATCAAAAAATTTGTTGCTACAAATATACAGCAGCACAACCAGCCAGCATAAACCTTTCTGTGTTTTCTTCTGAAAAGGCAGCTTTATAACTGGCACAGCGGCAACTATGTAGCCATCACATTAAAACTACAAAAGCCCCTAAATTTGTTCCGTAACTAACTCTTGTAAACGTTTGGCATTGAAGGCGGCGTAGCCAGCCTGGTCGTTGTCGAAGTAGATGTAGACATCTTTGCCCTGTCTGCGCCACTCTAGGCAGTTGCCTGCCCACCAGCGCAGGCCTTCTTCGCTGTAGCTGCCCGAATACTTATTTTCTGGCCCATGCAGCCGTATATACACAAAGTCGGCTGTTACTTCCATCGGCGAGAAGTGGTACTCCAATTCGTAAATACAGAAAGCAACATTGTGCTGCCGTAGCAGGTTTAGCACTCCCTCTGAGTACCAACTGTGGTGCCTGAACTCGAAGGTGTAACGGTGGTAGGGTGGGAGCAAAGCCAGGAAATTAGCCAGCCGTTCTTCGTTTAATCCCCAACCTGGAGGTAGTTGAAACAGAATTGGCCCTACCTTTTCCCCAAGGTGGTTTACATTCTCAAAGAAGCGGGCAATACTTTCCTGCGGATCTTTCAGCTTCTTCATGTGGGTAATGAAGCGGCTGGCTTTTACAGCAAAAATAAAGTCTTCGGGCACAGACGATCGCCAATTAGCAAAAGTTTGGGCAGAGGGTAATTTATAGAAAGAATTGTTTATTTCGACTGTTCTGAAGAACTGCAGGTAATGGCTGGTAAAGTCTTTAGCCTTCAAACCTTCAGGGTAAAAGTTGCCCATCCAGTGCTTGTAATGCCAGCCCGAAGTACCAATATGTATTTTTCGTTCCATGCCAATTGTTTCGTTCAGGATTATACTTTATCCGCTGAAAGAAGTTAGGCAAAGAGGCAAGCGAAGGAAGTAGAGAGGCTATTTAGAAGCGATTAGTGAGAGTATTTTGTTTCTGAATTCTTGAACACGATCAGAAGAAAGAACTTCGTTTGAGTACTGGTCTTGGCCCAAGTGCACAAGCAGTTCTTGTAACTCAAAAACATAAGAATCTATGTCGTTTACCATCAGCACGACAGACGAAGGGTTTGCATCTATACCTTCCAATAGAGATATTTTTAAGTTCTCGGCCCGTTCTATCTCGGCTTCCATTTTCTTGGCTACCTCAGGCCCTGTCAGACTTTCTGAAGTGATGCTTTTCATGAAGTCGTCTATAACCAGGTATCTATTATGTGTTACCATGACAAAAATTTAGACGTTGCTAGATAGTATAAAGGTAAAATTTTAGTTGCTCAAAGGAAAGAAAGTGGTAAAACTTTTAAATTTTGTTAGAAAACTAAAGGCATACACTTCATGAGCCAGTATTCCACGCATAATCACTTCTCCATCGCCTGTGCAGGCCACAGCACAAACATCATTTATGGCCAAGGTACCACAACCTAGCATGGGGCCATCGCTTATGCGGCCTTTTAGTTGATAGGTGAGTCCTCCTGTAGAAGTGGCAGCAGCTAAATTTCCTTCCTGGTCCAGCGCCACAGCACCAACTGTGTCGTGGTTACTTAGCTTGTTGTTATTCCTCAGTTCCAGCCACTGGTCTTCTTTTTCTTTTGAGAAGAAATAACGATGCTCCATCAGAGGTAACTGATGCTTTATGGCAAACTCTTCGGCACCTGCACCCGCTAAAAAGCTGTGCTCGCATTTGTCCATAATACACCTTGCCAAATCGATGGGGTTCTTCACAAAACGTACACAGCCAACTGCGCCAGCATTAAGCGTTTTTCCATCCATAAGGGAGGCATTAAATTCAATTTCCCCTTTGCGATTGATGCTGGAACCGACACCCGCATTGTACAGCGGGTTGTTTTCGAGGCACTTTGTAGCCGCCACTACAGCATCAATAGCACTACCATTTTTGTTTAAGATTTCCCAGCCAGCCTGAAGCGCCTCTTCCAGCCCCCTTCTGTACTGTTCCTCTTTCTCCTTACTAACGTCCTCTGGCCTCAGGTTTTCAGCTCCTCCGTGTATGGCTATGCTAAATTTTTTCATGGGTTTTAGTTTGATGAAGGTGCCATAGTTGTACGCTTTCCGAAACCTCTGGTTAAAGCCGACGCCTGATTTTAGTATTGGGCTAAACTAATCATACGCTATGCTTAGTCATTCTTTCCCCTTCAAAGTGTTAGACAAAAATGCTGAAGTAGCGAGGTTATAATTTAGTTTGAACAAACTATTCGGATGGACTTTTCAATGCTTGTGTTTTAGTATCAGGTTTTCACTTCTAAAGAGTATAAAAACCTTTAAAATGCTGCCGATTAGGTGTAAATACAAATAACCTCTGGCTTCTTAATGCGTTAAATAAAATACGATTTGTTCAATTCTATGTAAAAATTTGAAAGCTATGGCACAAGACAAACAGCGTAACCAAGATGAAATGGGTTACAACACTAACTATGGATCATCAAGAAACGAACATCGCTCTGACGAAGACAATGGCTTCCTTGGCAAGATTGGAAGTACTATAAGCAATGTTTGGGAAAGCGTAACAGGCGGGGATGAAGATGATCGAGGAAGAGGCAATGTTCAACGGGGTGGGAACCAAACTAGATTACCTTACTCTACTGAGAATGACAGGGGAGGTTATACCTCAAAATTCAACACTTCAAGCAATTTTTCTTCAGCAAAAGGCGACTTTAGCGGCGGCACAACTTACGGAGCGGGCGGAAGCGGCTCTGGTGGAGGCTCAGCTTATGGGACCTCCAAATATGGATCATCTGGCTACGGAAAACCAGGTTCTTATGGAGGAGGAGGTTCAACTCGCTCTGACAGAGACGTAAGCGGTAATTCAGCTGGAAGCGGTACTTATCCGAAAGGAAGCTCTTACAGTGGCAGCTACGGAAAAAGCGATTTTGAAAGAGACCGTGACAGTTCTTCCAACAGCTACAACAGAAATTCAGACAGAGATAGCAACAGAGGCGGCTCAAACTACGGTGGCTCTTCGAGCTATGGTAGCGGATCATCTATGAGCGGTGCAAACTATCAAGGTTCGCAAGGTGCGGCTCACCGTTCTGGCAACTACAATAGCTACGGAAACCAAGGGTCTTCACAGGCTGGTTACGGCTCAGGTTCTATGGGTGGCTACAGCGGTTCTGGTTTCGGAGGGTCAAACTATAGCTCCAGAGGGGGGTACGGCGGTTCATCTAACTATGGTGCTATGAGTGGCGGTGACCACAGAGGTGGCGACTATGGTTCAACCAGCCGACGCGGTGATTACGGTTCTGCTTCTGGCTATGGTTCAGGCTCTATGCGTGGCAACGACTCTACTAACAACTACGGCAGTGGTTCGCAAGGCAACTACGGATCCCGTTCAGGCTCCTTTGGAGGTGGCTCATACGGTGGCGGCTCTGGCTACGGCGGTAACGCAAGCAGAGGCGGCTACGGCTCTATGAGAGGTGGTTCAAGCTCTGGTGGGTCATCTTACGGTGGTAACGACTATCGTTCTGGAGGTCGCTCATCAGGTGGTTCTGGCTCTATGCGCGGTGGCAATGACTCGAATAGTAGCTACGGCAATGGCTCTATGGGCAACTATGGCAGCCTCGACTCAAGAAACTCATACTATGATGGCAGTTCAGGCTACCCTACCAGCAACAGAGGCGGCTCTATGGGTGGCGGCTATGGTTCTTCCGACAGAAACAGAAACTCTTACAGAGACAGAGACGATTATAACGATAATTACAACAGATAATTGATCGTATCATTCACATATTCCAGAACGGGACCTGTAGCTATTACAGGTCCCGTTTTTTTATTCGCTGCCCTTAAACCATACATTTAGTTCTCTTTTTCTGTATTTATAAGTGCTTCTAAAATATTCTGCTTATATAATATATTGTTTTGTGTATTTAGATAGTTATAGCATACAATAAGGTATAGAGGCACATAATTTTTCGGAAACTTTGATAGGAGAAAGAGAAGCTCTTTTCTAGAGGTGTATATTTTTTAATGGCTTCAGCGCTGCTGAATCGGCCACAAAGTATTAAGTTTTTACAATAAATCAACCAAAAAAAAATTGATGCGTTTTCTATGAAAGTTGTTGTAACGGCTTCACCTTTTGTTTCTTACTCTAAAAAGGAGATGTGAGCCTGCTACAATGACACTGAAGGCTGCTAACTGTAGCTGATTATACATTGCTCACCTCTGTAGGTGCAGCTGCCTTTAAATCATTTGTTATCATAAGATACTAGTAAAATGACAAACTATAATAGTTGGTACCACCCCTACGATATTGATGATAAGTACAACAAGCGTGTCGCTTACTTTAGTATGGAGTTTGCTATACACCAGGCCCTTAAAACTTATTCTGGCGGCCTTGGGTTTTTAGCAGGTTCGCATATGCGCAGCGCTTTCGACCTAAAGCAGAACATGATTGGTATTGGCATGCTTTGGAAGTTCGGGTACTACGATCAGGTAAGAAATGAGGATCAGACCATGAGAGTTCTCTTCCAGAAGAAGTTTTATACTTACTTGGAAGACAGCGGTATTATGGTGAGGGTAAATGTAAATAACCACCCCGTAATGGTGAAGGCAATGGTACTGAAGCCAGAGGTGTTCGGAACTGTGCCTATGTACTTCCTGACAACCGATGTACCTGAAAACGATCACTTGGCCAGAACAATTACACAGCGGCTCTACGATACTGAACCGACGACACGTATTGCTCAAAGCATTGTGTTGGGTATAGGCGGTGCAAAGGTAGTTAATGCTTTAGGTGGTGCAGACATTTACCACATGAACGAAGGCCATGCCTTACCACTGGCTTTTGAATTGTATCACCGTTTTGGAGACCTGAAAGAGGTTAAAAAGCGCATGGTATTCACGACGCATACACCTGAAAAAGCTGGTAATGAGGAGCACGATATACACCTGCTGCGCGATATGGGCTTTTTTAACGGCATCCAATTTGACACGGCAAGGCATATTACTGGCATGCATGGGCAAATGTTCAACCATACGCTTGCAGCCCTACGCTTATCTAGAGTAGCAAACGGTGTGTCGCAGCTGCATGGCGAAGTAGCCAGAGATATGTGGTACGACAACGATGGTGTCTGTGAGATTAAGGCCATAACCAATGCCCAGAATGTGCCGTTTTGGATGGACGATACAATGAGGCGTGCATTGGATCATGACGACGATAACGAATTGATGTGGCGCAAAGCTCAGATGAAGGGGCAGTTGTTTCAGGTGGTGGCTGACCAGACAGGAAAGCTTTTTAAAACGGATGTGCTGACGATAGTGTGGGCCAGAAGATTTGCAGCTTATAAGCGAGCTGATCTTATTACCCGCGATTTAGAGCGATTCCTCAAACTGCTGGAGCGGGAGGAAATGCCAGTACAAATCATATGGGCTGGAAAGCCTTATCCGTTCGATTATGGTGCGGTACAAACTTTTAATAAGCTGGTGGAGCTATCCTATAAGCGCAATAACTTTGCAGTTCTTACAGGTTATGAATTGGAATTGTCCCGATTGCTGAAGCAAGGTTCTGATATATGGCTGAACACACCACGCCGACCAAGAGAGGCATCTGGTACAAGTGGTATGACGGCGGCAATGAATGGCTCTATTAACCTGTCGGTGCAGGATGGTTGGCTACCTGAGTTTGCCCGCCATGGACAGAATAGCTTTGTGCTGCCGATTGTGGATGTGAACCAACCTAACCATGTGCAGGACGAACAGGATTATGAAAATCTGATGCGTATTCTGGAGCACGAGGTGCTGCCAACCTACTACCACGACAGAGACAGATGGGTACGCATTGTGAAGCAAAGCATGCGCGATGTTGTGCCTCAGTTCAGCTCTGACCGTATGGCACATGAGTACTACGAACAGATGTATAACTACAAAGGCTAGTTTTAAACTATAATAACAGAACGGGCTCCCTCTAGCTAGAGGGAGCCCGTTCTGTTATTAGGAAGTACGGCAGGTTTTAATCTAACTTTTCATTCCTTCAAAAAAAGCTTTTTGATAATCTGAGTCATCAACACCACTTATTCGAAGCAACTCCTGTGCTTTTGCCTCGCTTATTTCCTCCGTTTCGAGTTTGGTGATAACAAATGCTTTGGCAGCTTTCTGTTCTTTTGCATATGCCAATAATTTATGGTGCCCGTCAAGTATGAAGGCATTAGCTGAGTCTTTGGCTTTAAGCATAATCACAATTGGCTCAGCTCCATTCCTGATCAGCTTGCTATACTTCTCAACAGCGGCATCTTTAGTATAAGCCTGTGTTTGTATCAGGGCAGTTAAGCCGCCGTAGCCATTTTGGTGGTAGTATCCGTCTTTGGCCACAGCTTTTACTAGTTCATAACTATCATGCTGTAAATAACTTACCTCCAACTGATACCGCCATTTACGTAATTTTTGTAGGATGTACAGAAACTGGTGAGCCAACGAATCTTGGCTCAAGCTGCCTTGTTTTACAAAATCTGCAAAATGTCTGTCCTGCACCACATCGCTTTCATAAATGCTTTTTGCAATCTGGTAGCGCATGGTGGTGCCCGTTTCTCTAAGCCATGTAAACTGAACTGGTACGCCCTCGAGAAATAGCGCATCTTCGGACGGTCCTCCAATTAGTTGTATTGGCCCGTCGGTACTTCCTATAATTACTTCTTCTTTCATGCTGCTTAGGCTAATCAAGCTTTTTCAGGAATCCGCTGAAGTGTTTCCAGCAAGAAATTCCAGTACTTCTGCACCGAACTAATCTGTACGCGTTCGTCAGGAGAGTGAGCCCCTCTGATGTTCGGGCCAAAGGAAATCATCTCCATGTCAGGGTAGTTTGCTCCAATAATGCCACACTCCAAACCCGCATGGCAGGCGTTTACGTGGGCCTCTTCCTGATACATTTCCTGGTAAAGGTCTCCCATCAGTTTTACGATAGTTGCGCCAGGTTTAGGCGTCCAGCCAGGGTAGGAGCCAGCAAAGCTCACAGAAGCGCCAACCAGTTCGAAAGTGCTTCTGATTGCATCAGCCAAATCATCTTTCTCAGAATCTACAGAACTTCGGGTAAGGCATTGGATGGTATAATTGCCCTCTTTAACCAGCACACGCGCCACGTTGTTAGATGTCTGCACGAGGTGCTCAATATCTGGACTCATACGGTAAATGCCGTTCTGGCAGGCGTAAAGCGCACGCAAAAATTTGGGTTGAAACTCCTGCGAAACAACCTGTGCAGGTACTTCTATGCTCTCTTTAGCGATGCTTAAACCTGGATCGGTGGTGGCATATTCTGCCTTCAAAATTGTTTCCTGCTCCTCCAGATAATTCAGAAAAGCAGCTTCTTGTTCGGTAGGTACAATTACCTCTGCCACAGATTCTCTTGGAATGGCATTTCGTAAACCACCTCCGTCTATGCTGCTAACTTTAAGTTCAAACTTTTCGGCAGCAGAAAAAAGAATCCTGTTCATCAGCTTATTGGCGTTGCCTCTGCCCAGGTAAATATCCATGCCTGAGTGACCGCCTGTAAGTCCTTTTACCTTTATGCGGAATGCTTTTGCATCAGCCTTTACATCTTCTAAAGTATAAGTTCCTGTGGCTGTAACATCTACACCGCCAGCACAGCCAATGGTTAGTTCTCTGTCGTCTTCGGTGTCTAGGTTTAGCATAATGGTGGCTTCTAACTGGCCGCCCTTCAAGCCAAGAGCACCTGTCATACCCGTTTCTTCATCTACTGTAAAAAGGGCTTCTATAGCTGGGTGCTTTATGTCTGATGAGGCAAGTAAAGCCATGATACTAGCCACGCCTATGCCGTTATCGGCACCTAGTGTTGTGCCTTTGGCCTTTACCCAATCTCCGTCAATGTACATATCAATGCCTTGTGTACTGAAGTCGAAATCAGTATCGGTATTTTTTTGATGCACCATATCCACGTGGCTTTGGATAAGAATGGTTTGCCTGTTTTCCATGCCTGGGCTAGCAGGTTTTTTGATAATGATGTTTCCGATCTCGTCTTCTATCGTAGGCAGGCCAAGTTGCTCTCCAAAAGCTTTCACAAAAGCCCTTACGCGTTCTTCTTTTTTAGAGGGACGGGGTACTTCATTCAGATCAGCAAAATTATTCCAAAGGGCCTTAGGCTCCAGTGCTCTTACTTCGTTGCTCATAGTCAAATGATTTTTATGCTCTGTTTCTTGCGCTCAGCAAAGAAGTTATTTCGTTAGCTGAAGCGTTAGTTCCGAAGGTTAAAGTTACAGATTAATTACACTTCAGGCGAGGCCGTGGCAAAAAGGAGTGGTAGTTATTGTGGAAGTTTAGTAAGTGGAAGCTAAGCAAAAAAAGGTTTGAACGAGCACGCGTTGACCAGCTAAATTTGCTAAGTTAGGTCTGGCTTAACCGTTTGTACTTCGTATTAAACACCATATTTTTTATCTTTTCATGCCTTTTACTACTGTTTTTTAAGCAATATCTAACATCTTATATTGATTTTAATAAACAATTAACAGGCGTAACACGTTTTGATAGGAACATATATATAACCTAAAAACAGAATAGAATTATGGACGCAAAAGAATTAAAAAACCAAGCAGACAACGCAAACCCAAGCTATAAAGAAGGACCAGTAGCTGCTACAATTGAAAAATATACAGCAAAGCTTCCTTCAGATTTATATTTGTGGGCTGCACTAGGCTCTATGGGTGTTTCTGCAACCTTAAAAATTCTTAAGAAAGATGAAGAAGCTCTTTTCGTAGGACAGTGGGCTCCATCGTTTTTACTTTTAGGTCTTTACAACAAGCTTGTGAAGATGGAAGGTTTTGAAAAGGATAAATAAGGTCTGGAGTTTAGTATTTCAGAACTAAGAATAAAGAGGAAGCTTGGCTTCCTCTTTTTGTATCTGGCAAACTTAATGTAAAAAGTATTTTTCATGCAGAGTAGGTCCTGCATGAAAACTTAAGAAGGCTTTTTATCCGTTACAGCAATAGAGCAGAATAACGGTATAATGAGAGACGTATGCGAAAATTCTCGCAATGGTTTGAAAATGTAACTGGGCTGACAGGAGAGTTTCAGGAGCACCTCCTGTTTTCTCTTGGGGTACTGGTTAGTGTATGGCTGCTTGGCAGGCTGCTGATTAGAATTGTAATGCAGCGACAGCCCGACTTGCGGAAGCAGTACCAGTGGCGTAAAACAATAAATTACATCACTACGGGGCTGGCTGTAATTTTACTCGCGAATATTTGGTTTACTAGTTTCCAGCCTATTGCTACTTTTCTGGGCTTACTCTCGGCAGGCTTAGTGGTGGGTCTTCGCGAACCGCTGCTAAACATGGCAGGTTGGCTTTTTATTATCTGGAAGCGCCCTTTCCGTATAGGAGACCGTGTGCAGGTAGGGGAGCATATAGGAGATGTTATTGATGTGCGTCTGTTTCAGTTCTCTTTGAGTGAAATTCAGCAGTGGGTAGAAGGAGACCAGCCTACGGGGCGGGTGGTGCATATTCCAAACGGTCGCTTATTTATACAAGCACAGTCAAACTACAACTATGGCTTTCCTTTTATCTGGAACGAGATTACTGTGCACCTGACTTTTGAGAGCAATTGGCAAAAAGCGAAGTCTATACTTATGGCTGTTGCACAGGAGCACATAGAACACCTGACAGAATCTGCAGAGCAGCAGGTTAGAAAAGAGTCGCAACGACACCTGATCTTTTTTGAAAGCCTGGATCCGAAGCTTTATACTAAAGTAGATGAAAGAGGCATACAACTGACATTACGCTACATGTGCAGCCTCATGCGCCGAAGACAGACGGAGCACCTGATTTGGGAAGATTTACTGCAGAGATTTTTAACTGCACCCGACATACAGTTTGCTTACCCAACCACACGCTTTTATAGTCAATCGGGGCCTGGTGCGGCAGGTGAACCAAAGGTTTAAAACTACTTTTGCAAAAGCACTATATCAGCAGGGGCCACAGAAAGACGTACTTTATCGCCTTTAGCAAAATCACCTTCTACTGTTCTCACAGTTAAACTGCCACCCGAAATAGCAACTAGTATTTCATAGTAGCTTCCGTAGTACTGCACGTCCTCTACAACAGCTTCCAGTGCCTTACGGGCATCCATTTCAAGTTTAAAACTTTCAGGCCTAATGATTACACTTTCAGCTGTTAATTCTAGATCTAGGCTTTGTGCTAAGCTAGAGGTTTGGGCTTTGTTTAGCAGGTTGTATTTGCCAAATAAAGCAGCTGTGTATTCGTCTACAGGTTGTTTGTAAATCTGTTTTGGCGTGCCGCGTTGTATAATCTCCCCATCTTTTATTACAAGAATTTCATCTGCCCAGGAGAGGGTATCGAGCGGGTCGTGGGAAACTAACGTACAGGTTATTTCCATTCTGTCGCCAATGTCGCGGATAACAGACTTTAGTATACTTTTATGGGCTGTGTCTAGGTTAGAGAAAGGTTCATCCAGCAACAGCAGTTTAGGCCAGGAGGAAAGTAATCTTGCTAAAGCGATTCGCTGCCTTTCACCACCTGAAAGCTGATTCGTTCTGCGCTTAAGCAAATGATTGATGCGGCACACTTCATATAATTTTTCTGCCTCTTCTGTAGAGAGCGTATTGGCATACTGCAGTACTTGTTCTACCCTTAAAAACTGGGGAAGTTCAAACTGCTGAGAAAGGTATGCAATTTGGGCATGGCCAGGCACAAGCTTTTCCGCAGGGCCTATTACCTTTTCATCTTCTAGTAGCACTTCACCAGTTTGTGGTTGTGCCAAGCCAGCTACAGTTTGTAATAGGGTGCTTTTTCCTGAGCCCGTTTCACCCGCAATAACTACCTTCTGGAATTCTTCCTGAGTAAAGCTGATGTCTTTTAAAACAAGGTTCCCTTCTTCGCGCAGGTTAATTCCTGATACTTTCAGTAGACTCATATAGTGTTAGGTAGGAAAAATTAATGGCAGAAATAATCTTTTGTACAAATAAGCTCTATACCCATAGAAGGCTTGACATTCCAAAGTTACTAAATGAAAAGCAAATATAAGTGCAGGTTGTTTTTTAGTTTATTTATTATGTTAACTAATGAATAGTGTCTGGTTTAAATATAATTTCGATTTATAAGTAACTGGACATAATTACTTTGAACAAAATTAGGCACATCATAAATTGTTGCTAAATGCGTGTAGAAAGCTATTATTGTTGCTTTTTAAATCACACTTCTCCAATATTATGTAGACAGATAGTTTAAACTAATTAAGTGTCCTTACTTAAAAGGTTTACAGTTTAACTACAATTGATAAGGGGAGGGGAAGCTGCAAGTATGAATCTATATTTCATTGAAGTATGCGCGATAAAAGTCACAATCTTCGATCTGGATTTCGGCGCTGGCCTAAAAAAGGAGCGTAAACTGGGTAGTCCAATTTACGCTCTGTGTTATAGCTTTAGAAGGAGTACAGGCTCCTTTACAGTAAACTCTTTAACTTGGAAAAAGCGGGAAGCTTTTCTTTGACTTGAAAACTTGTTTTGCCTAGTTGACGGCCGTTCTCACTGTAAATTTCAATGCAGTTTTCACCTGGCAAGAATATGTTTCCAGAAGAGCTACCCCAACCTGCCAGGTATAAAAATGTACCTTCTGGAGTGTAGTTTAAATTCGCAGTAAAAGATGCCCCAGCAGGAGAAATTCTAGGGTCGGAATATAAGCCTCCCTTAGGATTTATGAATTTTACCCTCACATTAAAGGTGCCTTGCCGTTCAGTAAGCATGGTTACACGTAGCCGGGTATAAATAAACCGCACATCCTTAGCCAGAAAAGTGGTTGTAGGCTCACTGTCTTCTTTTGAGGAGAACAGGTCTATCGCTTCGATTAGGAAAGGCTGGCTTTCTGATATTTTAGCTAACTTCGATCTAACAGAGAATAACTCCTCCTGCAACACCTTTTCTTTTTCTAGCTGTTCTGCCTGCATTTTCTCAAGCGTATGTTTCTCTGTCTCCAGGCGGTGCTTTTCTGCTTCAAGTGTATGTTGCTTTTCTTCAAGGCTTACTTTCTCTTTTTCCAGAGCAACCTTCTCTTTTTCAAAAGTAGGTTGCTGCTTTTGAATTGGAACTTCTACGGGCTTTATTACGGACTCTTTTACAGGCACTTTCACAATCTTAACTTCTTGCTGCTTTTGAAGCTTTTCATCTTGTTGCTTTCGAAGTTGCTCTTCTTGTTGCCTGCGTAGTTCTTCTTCTTTCTCTTTTAAACTTGCCTTGTAGCTTTCCAGTTCATCATTTTTAGTTTGCAGGGCATCCGTCAAATGTTTGGCCTCTAGCTCCAGCATTTCAATTTTTTCGCGAAGCTTGTTTTCCTGCTGTTCAGAGGCTAGTTCTAAAGCTTCAATTCGGCTCTTAAAGTTTTCCTGCTGTTTTTTGGCACCTAATTCCAGCGACTGAAGCTGTTTACCAAAGCCTTCTTCCTGGTTCTTAGATTCAGATTTCAGATCCTGAACCAGTTGCTCGTATGCGTCTTCAAGCGACTTCGCCTCTAGTTCTAATGCTACTACCTTTTTCTGTAGTTTATCCTGCATTTCACGGGCCTCTTTCTCAGATTTATTAAGAACAGACTTCAGAATCTCTTTTTGATTCTTAAGCTCCAACTCCAACTTTTGCACAGTGCTTTGCTGTTGATCAGCCTGTTTTATAGCCTCATTCTCTAGCTCCTTGATTCTGTTCAGAAGCACATTTCGATTGTTCTTCGTGTCCAGCTCCATCTTTTGGATAGTACGCTGATGTGCATCTTCAAGGGCTTTGGCTTTGTGCTCTAGTTCATTTACTTTTTTCTGCAGCTCTTGCTGTAGTTCGCTGGCTTCTTTCTCTGCTTTCTGCTGTGCATTCAGCAGTGTTTCCTTCTCTTTGTTAAAATCAGACTCCAGCTTCTGCATTGCATTTTGCTGTGCTGCTACAAGCGCTTCTTTTTCGTTTTTGAAGTCAAGTTCCAGTTTCTGTACAAAGCTTTGCTGTGCCTCTTTCTGTCGGAGAGCTTCGGCTTCTAACTGCTTTATTTTGTTTTGAAGTTCGTTTCTAACCTTGTTGGCTTCAAGGTCAAGTTGTTGCACGGCAGCCTGATGTGCTTTTTGTTGCACATTGGCTTCTCGCTCCAGTTCCTTTATTTTTTTTTGTAGTATGTCTTGTTGCTGGCGGGCTTCCGCTGCAGATTTCTCATACTTAAACTGAATTTCTTTCTGCCTGCTTTTAGCCTCTTGTTCCAGCTTCTGTACAGTGGCCAGGTGTTGGCTTTTTTGATTTTTGGCTTCTAGCTCTAGTCTTTCCAGTACACCTAAAAGTGTATCTTTTTGGCTCTTGGCCTCAAACAAAGACTTTACATATTTTTCCAGATCCTCATTTAAGGCTTTTTTCTCAGCTTGGATGTGAAGTAATACTCTGCTTTGCTCACGTATCTGCGCCTCCAATCTGGCGTTCATGCGTTCAAGGTGCTGTACTTCAGATGGATTAGAAGCTGCGGCTTGTGCGGGACCAGATTTACTTTTAGACAGTAAATCGTAATTCCTTCTCTTAAGCTGATCAGATAATACAGTATAAGCCTCCTGTACCTCTTTAAAATAGTTCTCGAAAAAGCTGTCGCCCTGATTTAAATCGGGATGTACTTTTTTTGAGATTTTTCTGTAAGCATCTTTAATTTCATTCAGCGATGCTGTTTCTTTTATTCCTAAAGTAACATAGTAGTTCTTCTTCATCTTCATCTCTCAATAGCAGAGCAGCAATAAGAATATCACCTATAAGCTTTGTTTAAGGGGTTTTTCTAGGCTGGCAATGCTTCCTGAACTAAATAATTTATGAAAGCTAATTTAAAGTATCAGCAGTCTACAAGCATAGCCAATACATGCTTAGACGTTTGATTTTTAATAAAGTTGTTTCTTTATATATAATAATTTGAATTTTTATGCGACTGTGTCTGATCTGTTGCTGTCTTAAGAGGAGTTTCTAGAAGGCTAATAAGCTGTATTTTTAGTGTTAGTGCTGATATTCTATTTTTTATTTAGAAAATAACTTTGATGTATCTATACTCTTTTTGAGAAGTAGCTAAACTACTGAAAAATTTTTTAAACCCTCAAAAGAATGACTATAGGCTATAATGTTAGTATATACGATGTTACAGTATTTTAGATGACTAGAAACCAATGTTGTTGCTGCTACATAATGCCTAAGGATTGAAGAATTAACATCTCCTCTTTAACAATAACCAAATTCCGTGCGTAGGATTAAAGCTGTTGAGCAGCAAGAACAAACTGGTACGTACTAGCAATTGTTGTAATGCTTTACTACTACAGCACCCACACACTACGCTTAAGCCAAAGATGTCTCCACCTGCATCAGGGCAATCAAACCTTTATCTTGTATAAACATTAATTCTGATACCTACGGTAAAACTATGGGAAACAACTCTGTTACATCACCACCAAAATCTTCCGTTAAGCTTCATATCAATGGGGAGCAGAAGGAGCTGCAATTAGCTCCATGGACTTCGCTGCTCGACGCGCTGCGGGAACATCTAAACTTAACTGGCACCAAAAAAGGCTGCGATCACGGCCAGTGCGGTGCCTGCACTGTGCTCGTAGACGGCAAACGTATTAATTCCTGCCTCACGTTAGCTGTGATGCAGCAGGACAAGGAAATCACCACCATTGAGGGACTGGCTAAAGACGGCGAATTGCACCCCGTGCAGCAGGCTTTTATTGACCACGACGCCTTCCAGTGCGGCTATTGCACACCAGGTCAAATCTGCTCTGTAATTGGTTTGGTGAACGAGGGCAAGGCCAAATCTTTGGACGATATACGCGACCTGATGAGCGGCAACGTGTGCCGCTGCGGTGCTTATGTAAACATTGTAAAAGTAGTGCAGGAAGCACTGGAAAGGAGCGAATCTAAATGAGAAGCTTTACCTATAACAAAGCAGATGATGTAGCCGCTGCCGTACAGGAAGTGTCTGCCAACCAGGAGGCTAAATTTATTGCAGGCGGCACCAACCTGCTAGACCTGATGAAGATTGACGTGATGAAGCCGCGTCACCTGATAGATATTACCCACCTGGCTTTAAAAACCATTGAAGAAACTGAAGACGGCGGTTTGCGCCTCGGAGCACTCGCTACCAACGCCGATACAGCTTATAACGAGCAGGTGGAGAAGCGGTATCCCTTGTTATCGCATGCTATACTGGCAGGGGCTACGGGCCAGTTGCGGAACATGGCTACCGATGGCGGTAACCTGCTGCAACGCACCCGCTGCTATTACTTCTACGACACCGACACTCCTTGCAACAAACGCGAGCCAGGTTCAGGTTGCTCTGCTATAAAAGGCTATAACCGAGACTTGGCTATATTGGGCACAAGCGAATATTGTATCGCTACGCATCCATCGGATATGGCAGTAGCCCTTGCCGCTTTGGAGGCAAAAATAAGAGTGACAGGCCCAGATGGTGATCGTGTTATTCCCATTGCGGAGTTTCACCGTTTGCCAGGCGATACTCCACACATAGACAGTAATCTGCAACCAAACGAGATTATTACGGCCATAGACCTGCCTGCTAAAGGATTTGCCAACCACTATACTTACATGAAGCTGCGCGATCGTGCATCTTATGCCTTTGCGCTAGTATCGGTGGCTGCTGCCTTGGAAATGGACGGTGACACTATAAAAGAAGCCCGCATTGCACTGGGCGGTGTGGCGCATAAGCCTTGGCGTTTACCTGCAGCCGAAGCCATGCTAAGCGATCAAAAAGCTACCAAAGAAAACTTTCGGATGGTGGCAGAGGCTTACTTGGAGGGGGCCAAAGGCTACGGGCATAACGACTTTAAAATTGAGTTGGCGAAACGGGCAGTCGTTCGTGCGCTGCAACAGGCTTTAGAAATGGAGGTGAAATCATGATAGGAAACCAAACAGGAAAACCAGTCAACCGTGTTGACGGTCGCCTAAAAGTAACGGGCGGGGCAAAATACGCCGCTGAGTTCACGGCTCCAAATATGGCCTACGGCTTTGTGGTGAATAGTAAAATAGCTAAGGGCAAGATAAAAAGTATTGATACCAGCAAAGCTTTAGCGCTGGATGGCGTGCTGGAGGTATTTACGCATGAAAACCGCCCAGGCTATGTGTGGGGCGACAAAAACTACCAGGACAAAGATTCTCCTCCAGGCTCTCCGTTCCGCCCGTTGTACGACAACGAGGTGCAGTTTAGCATGCAGCCGATTGCGCTGGTGGTGGCCGAAACGTATGAACTGGCACGATATGGTGCTATACTGGTAGAGGTGGAATACGAAAACTACTCTTTTGATACTGATTTTGAGAAGAATATTAAGCAAGCCTACATACCAGAAAAGTATAAATCGTCTAAACCGCCAGAACCCTGGGGCAATCCTGATGAGGCTCTAGCTAACGCTGCAGTCAAAATAGAAGCAGAGTATAGCCACCCCAGCGAACACCATAACCCGATAGAGATGCATGCCAGCCTTGCTATCTGGGAAGAAGGCGGTAAACTGACGGTATACGACAAAATACAGGGAGTACAGAATAGCCAGCAGTACATTGCCAACGCCTTCGGGATGCAGCAGGAAGATGTACACGTAATCTCTCCTTTTGTGGGAGGAGCATTTGGCTCGGGGTTGCGCCCGCAGTATCAGTTGTTCCTAGCTGTGTTGGCGGCGCGGGAGCTGAAGCGCCCTGTAAAAGTAGTGCTGACGCGGCAGCAGATGTTCTCCTTTGGGCATAGGCCTAAAACAGTGCAAAAGTTTGCTTTAGGAGCAGACACCGACGGTAAACTAAAGGCCGTACAGCACGATGCTTTTGGCGAGACATCGAAATTTGAAGACTACTCCGAAAATGTGGTGATATGGCCTGGTGTGCTGTACAACTGCGACAACGTAAAGGTAAGTCATAAGCTGGTGGCGCTCGATGTGTATACGCCGTTGGATATGCGAGCCCCAGGAGGTACCACGGGTATCTATGGGTTGGAATGTGCCATAGACGAATTGGCCTACAAAGCAGGAGTAGACCCGCTGGAGTTCCGCAAAATGAACTATTCTGAAAAGGATCAGAATGAAGGTAAGCCTTTCTCAAGTAAAGAACTGCGCGAGTGCTACAGGCAAGGCGCAGAGAAGTTTGGTTGGGAGAAACGAAGCCTTGAGCCAAGATCGATGAAGGAAGGGCACAACCTGATTGGCTGGGGCTTCGCGCAGGGAGCTTGGGAAGCAACCCAAAAACAAGCCGCTGCTAAAGCTGTTTTGACAACCGACGGCAAGCTAACCGTAAGCTGCGCCACCGCCGATATCGGAACAGGTACCTACACTGTCATGTCGCAGATTGCAGCGGAAACTGTTGGCCTGCCACTAGAGGACGTTACGTTCAAACTAGGAGATTCCTCATTGCCCAAGTCACCGTTGCAAGGTGGTTCCTGGACGGTTTCGTCTGTCGGCTCGGCGGTAAAACTGGTCTGCGATAAAGTACGTGAAAAGCTGTTGCAACTGGCACAGCAGGTGGCAAATTCACCGTTGGCCAACGCTACTTTAGACGATGTTAACATTGAAGACGGTAAAATTAGTCTGAAAAATGATCCTGCGAAGGCCGTTACTATAAAGGAAGCACTAGTCCAAAGCCAGGGAAAATCCATAGAAGAGAACGTGTCGAGCGAACCTGTGGAAGGGCAGCAAAAATATTCGCCCTATGCACACTCGGCTACGTTTGTGGAGGTGAAGGTAGATGAGGATCTAGGAACTGTGAAGGTTACCCGCGTGGTAAGTGCCATCGCAGGTGGCCGCATTATCAACCCTAAAACAGCACGCAGCCAGATTTTAGGCGGTGTCGTGTGGGGTATAGGCGCGGCCATGGAAGAAGAGACAGTAATGGACAACAACCTGGGCCGTTTCATGAACCACGACCTAGACAAATACCACGTGCCCGTAAACGCTGATGTGCATGATATTGAGGTGATTTTTGTAGAGGAGAAAGATGATCATGTGAACCCGCTTGGTGCGAAAGGTTTGGGAGAAATCGGGATAGTGAGTGTTGCCCCAGCCATTGCCAATGCCATCTTCCATGCCACAGGCAAACGGGTGCGGGAGCTGCCAATAACGCTAGATAAGCTACTGTAAGCTTAGATGTTAGATACTAGAAATTAGATTTTAGATTTTTGTATTTCGACGAAGCTAAGTTCTGTGCGACAGAAGGTGGTACAAGCGTCTGCTTATGCCTTACCTAAGAAGTAGCTTACCTGTATAGGTAAAACCTAATGCTGGTTTCCCTGCTGTTTAAGGTTATAATACTGAAGCAGCAGGGAAATTTTTGATCAATATGATGAGCTATGCGTCTTGTGGCCTATGTCCTGAGTCTCTTTTCAACCTATAAACAAACTTAACATGCAACAGAATCTGAAAGGAAAAGTCGTGGTTTTAGTCGGAGCGTCGAGTGGAATAGGTCGTGCGGCTGCTTTGGAGTTTGCCCGCCATGGCGCTACATTGGTGCTGGCGGCGCGAAGAGAGGAGGTGCTTCAGGAGGTGGTAGCAGAGTGCGAAAGTATAGGCACGAAAGCAACTTATGTAAAAACAGACGTGACCGATGCGGATGCGCTACAACTGCTGGCACAGGCTGCGATGCAGTATGGCGGTAAAATAGATGTTTGGATAAACAATGCAGGCATAGGCGCAATAGGCGAGTTTACGGAAACGCCCATCGAGGCGCACGAACAGGTAATTAAAACGAACTTGCTCGGGCACATACACGGTGCTTATGCCGTATTACCATATTTCAAACAGCAAGGGCATGGCATCCTGATTAACACCATTTCGGTGGGAGGTTGGGTGCCAGAACCGTATACGGTGGCTTATGCAGCCAGTAAGTTCGGTCTGCGCGGCTACTCTGGTGCCTTGCGCGGTGAGCTGTTCAAGTGGCCTGAGATACACGTTTGCGATGTTTTTCCTGCCTTTGTCGATACACCAGGTTTTCAGCATGGCGGCAACTATATTGGCGTAAAAATACAGCCTATACCACCTGTTTATGATCCGCAGCTAGTAGCTGATGCCATGGTTAAGCTAGCTTTGCATCCGAAGGAAAGTGTAACGGTAGGAGGGTCTGGATATCTGATGCGACTTTCTTATATCTTGTTCCCAAGCCTGACGCGTCGTATACTTACAGGTATTATGGAAAACTACTTCAGCAGGGCAGAACCAGCCCCTATTTCAGACAATAGTTTGTTCAAGCCTGGCGTTGGATCAGAAACTGGCATAGAAGGAGGTTGGCGATCACCGAAAGATCAGCGTAACTTTGCGCTTACAGGCGTAGCCCTTGTTGCGGGATTGGCCGCAGGTTTGTACCTTATCACACAGAAGAAGTAAGGCAGAGGTCAAGTTGAACATACATGAAGGAATTAAGTGATATAGTGCGTGCTTTTGAAGAGGCACAGAAAAAAAATAAGCAGACAGCGCTGGCTACGGTAGTGCACGTGCAAGGTTCTTCCTACCGAAGGCCTGGGGCACGTATGCTGGTAACCGAAGATGGTCAGTTAACGGGTGCCATCAGCGGCGGCTGCCTGGAAGGTGATGCCCTGCGGAAAGCCCGCCTTGTGATGATGCAGCAAAAGGCGATGCTGGTTACATATGATACCACGGATGAGGACGATGCGAAACTGGGCGTAGGTCTGGGCTGCAACGGCATCATTCAGATATTGATCGAGCCGATCAACGTAGAAGATCCTGCCAATCCTATCGCTTTCTTTAGAGCTTTCCTGAGCAAGCGGCAGCATGCGGTGGTGGTAACGTTGTTTTCTCTGGCTAACAGAACTGCGCCACAGCCTGGCACATGCCTTTTCCTGCCTGAAAAGGGTGAACTGCATGGCAGTACTTTAGATGAAAATTTTAAAGCTGTTTTGATAGCTGATGCACAGGAGGCACTACTAAGCAGAACCTCTATAACTAAAACCTATGCTACAGAAGAAGCAGCTCTAACTGGTTTTGTAGAACTGCTTACACCAGCTGTTTCACTTATTGTTGTTGGGGCAGGAAACGATGCTGTGCCATTGGCTGGCATGGCTGCTATACTTGGCTGGGAAACGACTATAGTAGACGGTCGGGCCAATTATGCTACCTCTGAGCGATTCCCTGCGGTGCATCGAGTTATGGTGGGAAAGCCAGAGCAAGTGCTGCAGCAGCTAAATCCAGATGAGCAGACAGTGTTTGTTCTCATGACCCATAACTACAATTACGATCTGGCAATGTTGCGCCAGCTATTACCGCTGCAGCTTCCGTATGTAGGTTCGCTTGGTCCTAAAAAGAAACTGGAGCGCATGCTAGAGGAATTAACAGACGAAGGTACAAAAATCAGCGATGAAGCATTGCAAAGCATTTATGGCCCAACAGGTTTGGAGATAGGGGCGGAGACATCCGAAGAAATTGCCCTTTCTATTTTGGCAGAAATAAAAGCAGTTTTAGCTAAAAAAACAGGAACATCTTTAAGAGATAAGAAAGAAACCATCCATCACCGCGAAGCAGGCACCATAGAACAAATAAACCTGGAAAAAGTAAGAAGCTGTTCTTTGTAGTTTTCAGAATCTCATTTCGGGAGAAAGTTAAAATCGATGGGTAGCAATGCAACAATATAAAGTAAAGAAGCAGGATAAAGTCTCCCTTTGAAGGGGGGCGGAGGGATGTTTACACCTCTAAAAGTGGCAAGTTTTTAACTTGATGAAGTATTATAATGAAAGCCGCGCAAGTAAAAAAACTTGCCTCATCTACAGCCATAAGTTACGCTGCGCTAAACATGCGGCATTTTCCTCTACGAAAAGTAAACTCACCCAATATTCACCCACATGACAGGACTTGTGATACTTGCAGCGGGAGCCTCTACACGACTAGGAGAGCCGAAGCAGAGGTTGCTTTTTAAAGAAAAGACATTGCTGCAACACGCTGTACATACTGCGCTAGCTTCAGGCTGTGAGCCTGTGGTTGCTGTGCTGGGTGCTAACGCGGAAAGTATAAAAGCAGAAATTCAGGACCAACCTGTAGCTATAGTTTGTAATGAAGCTTGGGCAGAAGGTATGGCTTCTTCTATTCGCTGTGGCCTTACCAACCTGCTGACAACACAACCTAACCTGGAAAACTGCATCTTTGTAGTTTGCGATCAGCCTTTTATGGATGCTACTTTATTAAAAACTATAGTCGATACAAAAGCTGAGGCTGGAAGAGGGATAGTGGCAAGTGCTTATAAGAATACCCTCGGTACGCCCGTATTATTCGACAAAACTTACTTTTCTGATTTGCTGTCTCTAAAAGGGCAGGAGGGAGCTAAAAAGCTGCTCTTCAAGTACAACAATGCGGTTGCGTCTGTTCCATTCCTGCTTGGAGCCATCGATATTGATACAGCTGCAGATTATGCTGCCTTGAAAGCACAGCAGTAGCCTTGTTTTCTGCAACTTATCGCCTCTGTAAACCTTCTGTTTATCAGGTATAACTACCTTTGCTATTGCCTTACCAGTACTTCTTTTGCTGGATAATTAAGATAATTTTCTTATCTTGGTCATAAAACTTTTACTTTAGACTGATGGCTACATACAAGCTGCAAATAAATGGCCGAACCTATGAGGCCGATGTAGAGCCAGATACCCCTTTGCTTTGGGTGCTGCGCGATAATTTGGGATTAGTAGGTACTAAGTTTGGCTGCGGAATTGCCCAATGCGGTGCCTGTACGGTACATGTAAACGGAAACGCAATGCGCTCTTGCGTATATCCTGTTTCTGCTGTAGGAAATTCCAAAATCACCACGATTGAAGGACTTTCTGCCGATGGGGACCACCCCGTACAGTTGGCTTGGGATGAAGTGGATGTAGCCCAGTGTGGCTATTGCCAGGCAGGTCAGATCATGACGGCCAGTGCCCTTCTGAATAGAAACCCTAAACCATCTGCTGAGGAAATTGATAACGCGATGCACGGTAATATTTGCCGTTGCGGTACTTACCACCGCATCCGTGAAGCCGTTGCTTTAGCCGCCACCAAAACAAAATAGCCATGTCGACTTTACCAAAACCTAGCAGACGCGACTTTATGAAGTTGGCTGCCACAGCGGGCGGAGGGCTTATGCTCGGCTTTAGCTGGACCAGCACTTCGGCTTCGGCCATGAAAGTTGTAAAAGACTCTTCTTTAGCTGGAGGGAGCATTGAGTTCAACAGCTTCTTGTCTCTTTCACCCGACGGAATTGTAACTATATTTTCTCCAAACCCAGAGCTTGGCCAGAACATAAAAACCTCTTTCCCAATGATTGTGGCAGAGGAGCTGGATGCTGACTGGACAAAAGTAAAAGTGGTGCAAGCACCCCTGGATACGAAGAAGTTTGATCGTCAGGTGACAGGTGGTAGCGGTGCCGTGCCTCACTCTTGGGAGCGTTTACGCAAAGCGGGAGCTACCGCCAGGCAAATGCTGATGGAGGCTGCTGCCAAAAAGTGGAAAGTATCCACTAGTACGCTTATAACTGAAAATGGCATGGTGGTGCACCAGGCGACAGGGCGTAAGCTGAGCTACGGCGAACTGGCTACTGAAGCAGCTAAGGTTCCTGTTCCGACCGATGTAAAGCTGAAAGATGTAAAAGACTTTAAGCTGATAGGCAAGGTAGTTCGTAATGTCGATAACAAGGAGATGATTACGGGCAAGCCGCTCTATGGCATGGACTTCTATAAAGAAGGCATGCTGTTCGCTATGATTCAGCGGCCTGAGGCTTTCGGAACCAAAATAAAATCGGTGGATGCCGCTGCTGCTAAAGCCATGCCTGGAATAGTAGATGTGGTTACGTTCAAAAACAACGTGGCCGTTGTCGGAAAATCTACCTGGCAGGTAAATAAGGCGCGGAAGGTGCTTAAAATTCAGTATGAAAAGGATGGCGACCTGGAAAGCTCTTCTGACCACGACCGCATCTTTAAAACACTACTGGCTAAGCCCGAGGCTACCGTGCGTCGCAAAGAGGGTGATGTAGATGCAGCTTTCAAAAAAGCGGCGAAAGTCGTGAAAAGCGAGTATCAATGCCCGTTTCTTTCGCATAGCCCAATGGAGCCAATGAACTTTTTTGCACATGTACGTCCTGACGGAGTGGAGTTGGCTGGCCCAACACAAACTCCAGAAATGGCACGTGGCATGGTGGCTAAAATGCTTAATATAGATCCTGAAAAGATAACGCTGGAGCTAACACGTTTAGGCGGTGGTTTTGGCCGCAGGTTAAGTGCCGATTATGTGTTAGAAGCAGCTGAGCTTTCCAGCATCATCAAGGCCCCTGTAAAAGTTATCTGGACCCGCGAAGACGATATGACTGGTGGTACGTACCGCCCTGCTGTTCGCTATCGTTTTGAGGCTGCGCTGGATACTCAAGGCAACATGATTGGCTATAAGCTTCGTGGTGCAGGCATCAATGCAGGTAATCCTACACGCGAAGATAACTTCCCTTCAGGTGCCGTAGATAACCTTTTGATTGAATCGATTGAACATAAATCAACTATTACAACAGGACCTTGGCGTGCTCCAATAACCAACTTCTTAGCTTTTGCGGAACAGGCTTTTCTGGATGAGGTGGCAGAAGCCGCTAAAAAAGATCCTGTGCAGTTCCGTCTGGCGTTATTAGACAAGGCAAAAAAATCACCAGCAGGCCCTGTGCGCTACGACATCGACCGTATGAGAGGTGTGATAGAACTTGCCGCAGAGAAATCGGGCTGGGGTAAGAAAAAAGGAGTAGCACAAGGCTTTAGCGTGTACTTCTCGCACAGATCTTACGTGGCACAGGTTGCAGAGGTAAAATTAAAAAATAACAAACCTGTTGTCGATAAGATTTACGCTGCTGCCGACTGCGGTATCGTTATTAACCTGAGCGGCGCTTACCAACAGGTACGTGGTGGTGTTGTAGACGGCTTGGGCCATGCCATGTACAGCAACATGACCTTTAAAGACGGTGTGCCAGAGCAAAAGAACTTTAATTCTTATCGACTGATTCGAATGAAAGAGGTGCCAGAGATTGATGTACATTTTGTGAACAACGGCATCGATCCGACAGGTTTGGGTGAACCAGCGCTTCCGCCTACAGGTGGAGCAGTAGCGAACGCTATTTTTAAAGCCACTGGTAAGCGGCTCCGAAATCAGCCATTTATGGAGCAGGCCGAACTAAAAAACGCATAAATAGCTTGTAGTATAATAGGCACACCACTTTAGGTCTTGAAATAAAGACAGAGTGGTGTGCATTATCTTTTATAGCAACTTATGCTGGGGGTGTAAGTACATCCTTCTTGCCAGAGAAAGCTTTTTTAATAATCAGATCGCAAATTATGTTGGTAGATAGGTACGGGAGAAAAATAAACTACTTACGACTTGCCGTAACAGACAGGTGCAACCTACGCTGCTTTTACTGCATGCCAGAAGAGGGCCTCGACTGGCTTGCCAGAAAAGAACTGATGACCTATGAGGAAATGCTGCAGATATGCTCTGTGATGGTGAAAATGGGTGTAGAGAAAATCCGCATTACGGGTGGTGAGCCTTTCGTGCGGAAAGATTTTATGTCCTTTTTAACCAACTTATCTAAACTGCAGGGGCTGGAACAAATTACTTTAACTACCAACGGTGTATTAACAGCCCCTTTCGTACCTGAGCTGAAAAAGCTTGGCATCAAGTCCGTTAACCTGAGCCTCGATACCTTAGACCGAAACCGATTCTTTGCCATTACCCGACGCGATGAGCTACCGAGCGTGCTGGAGACAATGGAGCAACTGCTGCATCACGACCTGGAGGTAAAGCTGAATGCCGTAGTGATGGAAGGTAAAAATACGGATGATATTTTACCCTTGGTTGAGCTTACAAAGGATGCACCCGTAAGTGTTCGTTTTATAGAAGAAATGCCTTTTAACGGGGGAGGAGCTCATCCAGAGACTTTAAAATGGGATCATTTCCGCATACTAGGTGCCATACAGGAAAAATATCCTGACATCAAAAAGCTTCCAGATCCGCCTCATTCTACTGCATACAACTACCAGATTCCTGGCCACAAAGGAAGTGTTGGTATCATAGCTGCTTACACCCGTTCCTTTTGCGGAACATGTAACCGCATCAGGCTTACCCCGACAGGAGAGTTGAAAACCTGCCTCTATGGGCCCAGCGTTTTAAATGTGAAGGACCTGATGCGTGCTAACACAAATGAACAAGGTTTACAAACTGCCTTGCTGGAAGCCATCAGCAAAAAGGAAAAGAACGGTTGGGAAGCAGAAAAGAATAATACAGGCCTTACTTCACTTAGTGCTTCTATGGCTACTATTGGAGGGTAGTGCTTCGCCAAAATAGAAATTAAAAACAAGACGTAGCGTACCAACAATGGTATTTCTATGGCTAGTTTAGATGCTACTGGTCATAGTTCAGACGCTGAGTTTTGAACTCATTAAAGTTGCATTAGCAGTAAAAAGAATAAGTATAGAAATGGTGATAGCTGATAAATACGAAGTATATGCTCTTCATAAGTTACTTTCGAAGGTAAAGTTTTCTGAACATATAGACAGTTATGACCTCAATGAATTTGCAGGTAGCTCCCTGATCACAAGCTTGCTTCTGAAAGCGAGAGAAGAAGTAGCAAACACTCTAAAGGACGAAGGGTATGCTGATCTTTTGGAAGATTGGTTGATGAAGTCAGTATTTAAATTTGATAGTGCCACAGGCAAGGCAATTGCAAACCGACTGAAACACCTTTCTGACTCAACGCTTACTACAATAGCTAGTTGGAGTAGAGAGCAAGTAAGAGAATACGCCATCAATTTAGTAAAGCCATTAGAGTACGAGCAAGAAGAAATTGAAAAGCTGATGGATTACATTGTTCTGTTGGCAAAAGGAAATTAAAGCTTTGTTGATACACAAACATAATCCCTAAAAACCTACCATTAGCAAACATGATTTCAGTTGCAGAAGCAGAAGCATTAATACAAGCAGAGTTAAAAGATTTTGGTACAGAGAAAGTGCCTTTCGAACAGACTTTGGGCAGAGTATTGGCAGCTGATGTAACCGCGGATAGAGACTTGCCGCCTTATAACCGTGTGGCGATGGATGGTATTGCCATCAATTATGAAGCTTTTAAAAACAGTGTCCAATCATTCAAAGTAGAAGCAACTCAGGCCGCAGGAGATAAACCAGTAGAACTTCAGTCTACAGAGGCGTGCATTGAAATTATGACAGGTGCTGCTTTGCCTGTCTCTGCCGATTCGATAATTCGCTACGAGGATGTTGAGATTGAAAATGGCGTGGCGACGGTACTGCTAGACGAGGTAAGTAGAGGGCAGAATATTCACCCGCAGGGGAAGGATAAGAAACGTGGAGACGTAGTAGCTGAGGCAAACCAACTAGTTACTCCTGCTGTGATAGGTATAGCTGCCGCAGTGGGAGCCACTGAACTGAAGGTGAAAAAGCTGCCGAAGGTAGTGGTGATTTCGACAGGTGATGAACTGGTAGAGGTGGATCAAATTCCGTTGCCTTACCAGATCAGGCGCTCGAATAACTATACCATTAAAGCTGCTTTGCAAAAGTATAGCTTACATGCCGATCTGCTGCACATTCCTGATGAGCAAGTGCAGATGAGAAGCCAACTGATGCAATGCCTACAGCAGTACGATGTCCTGATTCTTAGTGGTGGCATTTCGATGGGCAAGTTTGATTTTATACCGCAAGTGCTGGAGGAGTTGAAAGTAGAGAAGCTTTTCCATAAGGTGCAGCAAAGGCCAGGAAAACCCTTTTGGTTCGGAAAGCATGCTGATGGCGCTGTGGTTTTTGCTTTGCCTGGCAATCCTGTATCTACGTTTATGTGCCTGCAACGCTACTATATGCCGTGGCTGGAGGAGTGCTTAGGCATCTACCCAAGACGTAAAAAGTTTGCAGTTCTGGCGCAGGATGTGACGTTTAAACCAAACCTGCAGTATTTTTTACAGGTAAAGTTAAATATTAACGAAGCAGGTCAACTACAGGCTATGCCCCTGGAAGGCAATGGTTCAGGCGATTTTGCTAACTTGGTGGAGGCCGATGCTTTTCTTGAGCTGCCTGCTGAGCAAAGTAGCTTTAAGGCTGGTGAAGTATACCAGGTATGGCCATTTAAGGCCTTTTTTTAAAGTAAGATTCATCACGCAACGGCTTTTTACAAATTTCGCAGCTAGCATAGCTACTGAAAGCATCTACACAAAAAGCCTCTGCAAAAAGGTATAAATTCATGAGTGATTTTACACACCTAGACGAAAAAGGACAGGCCACGATGGTGGACGTAAGCGCGAAGCAGGTGACACACCGCACAGCCACAGCCCGTAGTATAGTGGCCTTGCCACCCGAAGTGCTGGAGAAATTTATGCAGGACGATATTCAGACGAAGAAAGGCTCTGTATTTCAGACAGCCATTATTGCAGGCATCATGGCTGCGAAAAAAACAGGAGATCTGATTCCACTTTGCCACCCCATCGGCATGGACAACTGTAACATCAGTATAAAATTAAATGAGCAGCAGGAGGTGGAGATCGACTGTACCGCCAGCATTTCGGCCAAAACAGGTATAGAGATGGAGGCATTGGTGGGGGCATCTGTGGCGGCCCTTACGGTGTATGATATGTGCAAAGCGCTTAGCCACGACATTGTAATTAAGGAAACGAAGCTGATCGAAAAAACAGGAGGAAAACGTGACTTCAAAAGAGCATAAAAAACACGCCGCAATCGCCAGACCAAACTATGGCAACTTCGGAAGAAATGAATGGGCTATAATTGGTACACCATGTGGTGCTATCAAAGCATTGGCCGATGAAGTGGTTAGTGCTTTATCTGCTAACTATAAATGTGCTTATGTAGATGCGCAACATGCTAACACCGATGCCGAGGCCGTTCTTCCTGGCAGATTAGGTTCTGGTGCAGCGGCCGAGTATACAGATCAGATCAACTATCACCAGGTCGACTTCAACAAAGAATTAAATCCTTTCCAGTTCAGGCAGCTGTTTTCTGACATGGACCTGGTGCTGGTAAACGGAAACCACCAGCAGGCAAAGGCGCAGGTGGTGGTGATAGACGAAACAAAAAAAGCATCCTTGCAGAAGCGCTTGTCGCAGCTGACAAACGTAGCTATGTTTTTACTTGCTGATAATGCCGCCGAGGCTTTCGATTTTGTGCAGGAAACTATACCTGAATGGCAGCAAGTACCTCTGTATCGTTTAAACCAAATAGATAAGATTGTAGCTTTCTTTCAGCAGCAAATGCAGCTGGCAAAGCCTGTGCTGAATGGCCTAGTGCTAGCCGGTGGCAAAAGCCTGCGCATGGGGCAGGACAAAGGCGCCATGAACTGGCACGGAAAGGAGCAACGTTATTTTGCTGCAGATCTGCTTCAAAAGTTTTGTACCGATGTTTTCATCTCCTGTCGTGCAGAGCAGCAAGAAAATATAGACAGTAACTACAAAACGCTGACCGATACTTTTACAGGTTTAGGACCTTATGGCGCTATACTTTCAGCTTTTCGGGAGCAACCTGAGGCGGCATGGCTTGTTGTTGCTTGTGATCTGCCTTTGCTAGACCAGCCTACACTACAATTCCTGACGGAGAAGCGAAATAGCTCAGCTATTGCCACTACTTTTAAGAGTCCGCACGATGGATTTCCAGAGCCTTTAATTACGATTTGGGAGCCGAAAAGCTATCCTGCTTTGCTTTTGTTTCTAGCGCAAGGCTATACCTGCCCCCGTAAGGTTTTGATCAACAGCGAAATCAATTTACTTCAGCCGCTTAATCCTGATGCGCTCCAGAATGTAAATACGCCAGAAGAGTTAGAGCGGGTAAAGCAGGTTGTTCAAAACAAGTCTACAACTATCTAATATAATCTGAACTAATACATTACAGCTGCCAAATTGCTTTACCTGGCTTCAACGCGAGCTTTTAAAACGCTCGCGTGATAAGTTGCTGAAGCCGTTAAACAGATGAGTTTAATGTGTCCAAAGAAAGAAGCTTATTGGCTAGACGGTGGATAAAGCGCCTAGGAGGAGCAGGAGTAGTGCTTGTAAAATTAGCTTTTTGAAGGACAAATGAATTGGATAGGCTAAGGATGTGCAGCCACCCACACATCTCCGTCCTCAAAAAACTCTCTTTTCCAGATGGGCACCGTTTCCTTTAAAGTGTCTATAATATAACGGCAAGCATCGAAGGCGGCGGCTCTGTGTGCTGCAGCTACGGCTATGATTACAGGAACTTCACCTACTTGCAAAACACCAGTGCGGTGGTGGATGAGCACTTTTTGGACATCCCACTTTTCAAAAGCCTGTTCTGCTAATTTTTGCATTTCTTTTAACGCCATAGCTTCGTAGGCCTCAAACTCGAGCCTTAGTACTTGTTTGCCTTTGGTGGCATTACGTACAGTGCCTATAAAAACATCTATTCCTCCACACGCTGGCGACATAACCCATTCAATGCAAGTAGAAGTTTGTAGCGGCTTCTCAGAAATTTTGATTTCGATCATGTGTTGTGTCTTTAGCCTCCGCTTACTGGGGGAATGATAGCTATTTCATCTCTTTGCTGTAAAATATCATTTCCTTCTGCGTATTCGTTATTAACGGCAAGCATAAAGGAGGCTAACTGTTTTAACCGTGGATACTTTTCTTCTAAAGCTGTTCTTAAGTCAGACACAGTGGCTTCTTCGTTCAAATCTATTTCAGCAGAAGAGCCATTAAATATTTCTTTGGCAATTCCGAATGCCAGCACATTTACCTTCATCATTATTTGTATTAATCAGCTTAAATGCTTGTAAAGCACTTCCAACCCCGCTACAAAAATAAGTATAGCTGTAACGCGCCGAATCATTATCGGGTTTAACTTTAAAACAGCCATGCGCGAACCTAACTGACCGCCAGCCAAAACCGCTATACCTAAAAGTAATATGCGTGTAAAGTCTATACTAGCAGAAACCTGTGTTAATTGCCCCGCAATACCTGCAATAGAATTTACGAGGATAAATACGCTGGCGGTTGCCGCTATATGTCGTGGGGTGCCCCAATTAGTTAAATTTAACACTGGCGAAAGAAAAATTCCGCCGCCGATACCTACCATTCCAGACAAGAAGCCAATGCTGCCTCCTAGTAAGCCATTCCTGGTATTGTTGTTTTGGTTCTGTATAGCCTTTGTCTCTTTAGGTGCACTTGCTTTATCAGCCCACATAAAAACTGCTGCGGCTATTAGGCTGCACCCTAACAAGATAAAAAAGGTTTGCTGCCCTATTCGAAGCATTGCACCCAAAAAAGCCATAGGTACACTTGCCAACACCAAAGGCACTACTTTCTTCCAGTTCACAAGCCTGTTACGGGTAAAAAGCAATGTGCCGCCTGTTACTACAATTACATTACAGAGCAGCGCTATCAGGCGAAGCTCTTTGAAAGGTATCGCGTATAATGCTAGAATTGCCAAGTAGCTAGAGCCACCGCCAAAACCCACCGAAGCATACACAAAGGAAATTACAAAAAAGTACAGCAATAGCTCCCAGTGTTGCATGCTTTAAAGTTATGGCTCTCCGTGGTATACTATTTTGTCATCGGGCTTCTTACTGCTTTAACCTGCGCTGGTGTTACAGCTTTGGCTTTGTTGCCCCAGTTATTTTGGATATAGTTTAATACATCAGCAATTTCCTGGTCAGACAAATGGCTTTGAGCAGGCATCATCATGTTGTAAGTCTCTCCATTTACAACTATCTCACCTTCCGCACCATGCAACACTACCCCAATTGCTCTCTTCTGATCTTTCAGCAGGTAATCGGATTTAGCTAAAGGAGGAAAGGTACCAGCCAATCCTTCACCTTTTTCCATATGGCAGCTTTGGCAGTTCGCACTATAAACCTGTGCTCCTCGTTTGACACTTTCTTTTAATGGATCGGTTTGTAAAGTCGTAAAAGCATAACTCGACGTTAAAAACAGAGCAAGTACTATTCCTTTAAACATATTTGTAGAGTTTGAACGGCTAAGATAAGAAAAATCTCCCTTTTATCTTCAGTTGGAGGTTCAGATGTGTTGCTGCTTATACTTGTGTTATCTGCTTTGGTTTCTTGTAATAGACTGAAGCAGCTGAGTCAGATGGCTTCATCTTTATGAAAGGCTCAACTGCGAGTGGATGATTATTCGCGAGTCTTGTTTTAACAGCAGTTACTCTGGCTGATAAAGGTTTGTAACTTACACACCTTGTTTCTATAAAGACTGCCAAAATACAATCCATACTTATGGCTGTTATTTTTGCAGCTACTTCTATCTGCTTTGTACCAGGCACTTTTAAAGTAAACTACTGTTCTACGGTTTTAGCTTTTGTACTTTCTTTAGTATGGTGCTAGTGTGTGATCTCAAAGTAAAGTTAAGGTTATCAAATTTTTAAATTGTACACTTTTACAATTGTGGCCTCTGTTGCAGATGCTCCGCTTTATTCTAGTTTTTAGCTAATTATTTTGCTTTCTCATAGTGTTGTGAAGGTGTCCAATAGCGGGTTTGTCTTAGTAATGACAAATATCATAAAATTATTTTCCTCGAATGATAAGAAGCAGTATAAAAAATATAATTGCACTTTATTTAATTTAATTTATACTTCCCCAAAATGAGTTATATGGAAAAATTATAATAGTGTTAAAAGTATATACTAAAACTTGTTATTGTTTAAAATGATATGCAAAATGGTTAAATGGTCTTAATTGCTATTTAAGTGCTTGAAACCTTGCATTTTTGTTTCTGCTACGGTTATTTTTTAAAAAGGTTGTTGTTTTTTAAATTAAATAAATATCTTCGCACATCTTTAAAAGATTCAATATTGGTTTAGAACCTGTGTCTGTTGTTTATATTATTTAACTAACCTTCTTATTTTATGAAACACCTTTACGTGTTCATGTTTTTGTTTTTGCTTTTAGGAATCAGTCCTATATATGCTGAAACGTATTATGTAAGCCCTTCTGGAAGTGATTACAACGCTGGTACCTCAGTTGCTAAGGCATGGGCTACTGTATCAAAAATTAGTAGAACTAGGTTTGGTGCTGGAGATACTATACTTTTTGAAGGAGGTAAGACGTTTAGAGGAACTTTAGGATTTTCTTCAGATGACACGGGTTCGGCCAGTAATCCAATAGTTGTTTCAACTTATGGAGGAGCAAAAGCAACTATCAGCAGCGGGATGTCAACTTACGGTGTACAGATCCATAATACACAAGGCATTGAGTTGAGAAACCTTGTTGTTGTAGGAGGAGGTGTGTCAAGCGTGTTTAGTATAACAGGTATAAACATTTACACGGACTTAAGTGGCTCGAGGTTAAGCCATGTAGTTGTAGATGGGGTAGAGGTGTACGGTTATCGCTACTACGGCATCTTGATAGGTAGTGGAGTTAAGAACGGTGGTTTCGATAATGTTTCAATAACAAATGCTTCAGTGCATGATATTGGGGTAGCGGGAATTTCTTCCTATGCAGATGGAGTGTTGGCTCACAGAAACCTATACATTGGCCACAGTAAAGTGTTTAAGGTGTCTGGGCTTTCAGATATGACAGATAACCACAGCGGTAACGGTATCATGCTTGGTGGTGTGGACGGGGCGCTTGTGGAGTACTGTGAGGCTTACGATAATGGTTGGCTGAATGCTTGGAAGACTGGCGGCCCTGTGGGTATATGGGGGTACCATTGCAACAATCTTATTATACAGTATAATGAGGCGCACCACAACAGGACAGGTACCACAAAAGACGGTGGTGGGTTTGACCTTGACGGAGGGTGCACTAACTCTATTATGCAGTACAACTATTCCCACGACAACGAAGGTGCGGGATATCTGCTGGCGCAGTATAGTGGAGCTCCTGCCATGAAAAACAACATTGTACGCTATAACATAAGTGAAAACGATGGTCGTAAGAATGGTTATGCTGGAATTCACCTGTGGTCTTCTGGGGCTAACGGTGGTATACAGAATACAGAGATTTACAATAACACGGTATATATAACTCCTTCTGCTACTGGTGCTGCAAAAGCTATTTATGTACAGAGCGGCGGGATCAGTAATGCAAACATCAGGAATAATGTTTTCCATGCCACGGGTAGTATAGAAGTGGGTCGAGTTCAATCTAGTACTGGTATTAAATTCGAAGGAAATAGCTATTGGTCTGAGGGTGGTCATGTGAAAATATTCTGGGCAGGCACAACTTACACAAGTCTGGATGCCTGGAGAAATGCTACAGGCCAGGAGCAGGTGAATGGTGTGGCGACTGGTTTGTTCGCTAACTCATTGTTTGAAGCCGCAGGCCAAGGTGTAACTTTGGCTGACCCGACAAAGCTGAACACGCTTTATGGTTATAAATTAAAATCAACTTCAAGCCTGATAGGCGCAGGGTTAAATCTGAAAAATCAGTTTGGCTTAGATGCTGGAAAAGTTGACTTCTGGGGAAATAACATTGCAAGTTTAAACAGCTTTAGTATTGGTGCTTACCAAGGTGCGGCGCAAGTGGTTAAGGCTAATCAAAGTATCACTTTCAATGCTCTGTCGGCTAAGTCTTATGGAGACGCGCCTTTTGTTATCAGTGCATCAGCATCTTCAAGCTTGCCTGTAGCTTTGAAAGTTGTATCTGGTCCCGCAACATTATCTGGAAATATGTTGACTATTGTTGGTGCGGGTACAGTGGTAGTGGAAGCAACACAGGGTGGTGATGCCAACTATAGTGCTGCTACTGCTGTTAGGCAAAATTTAATAATTAACAAAGCGAAGCAAACCGTTGTTTTTTCTCCTATAGAAAATAAAACGGTAGGTGTAGAGCCGTTCTTGCTAGAAGCATCGACTTCTTCAGGTTTGCCAGTTGCTTATAGTGTCCATACCTCGCCTGAGGTTGGAGTGGCTGCTATCACAGGTAATGAAGTTACTCTTTTGGGTAGCGCTGGTACTGTTACAGTAACCGCTACGCAAGTAGGTAATGCTAATTATGACGCTGCAGTAAGTGTAAAGCAAAGCTTTAACGTAGAGTTGTTGGGATTAGCCGCAACGGCTCCTGCCCCTGCGCCAGCACCTGCTCCATCGCCCACCCCTACTACCACCTCTTGTTCGGCGGCGGGTTACATCGAGCAGGAGTTGTGGTCTGGTGTTTCAGGCGGAAC
>NZ_JAJJWH010000045.1 GCF_020907245.1 Pontibacter harenae
CTGCAGCATCTGTTTGTCAAGGCTCAGGTCCGCCACCAGCTGTTTTAACTGCCGGTTCTTCTCCTCCAACTGCCGGAGCTTGCGTAGTTCCGATACTCCTAAACCACCGTATTTTTTCTTCCAGTTATAAAAGGTGGCCTCTGAGATGCCCATCTTTCGACATACTTCTGCAACAGAAACGCCTGTCTCTGACTGCTTGATGGCGAAGATGATCTGCGCCTCGGTGAATTTTGTCTTCTTCATGGCAATTCGCTTTTAGTTCTATACGATTATTGCCCGTTTTCTCTACTTTACAACGGTCCGGTTTTTTGGGGGGAGATCATTTTTGGTGGAGGCTAGTTTAAAAGGTTGGGCTGAGAAAGGGGTATCCAGGGTATAAACCGCATCCCGGAAAGAGACCTCTTTGCCTGGGTCGCCTTCGTCCTGCGCCTCTGCCCAGTAGAGGGTGGCAGGCTTGTCAGAACGCCAGTTATAACTGCGGGGGCCTTTGGCTACGGCATCGAAGGCAATAGGAATGTCCTCTGCCAGTGACAGCTGCGCCAGCTTCACCACTTTGCCGTCGCGGCTCCACACTTCCACCTGATAAGGAAAATAGTAGTGGGGCACCAGGTAAGAATAAGGCTTCTGAATGGTCTGCACCAGCATGTACTGGCCGTCCGGTGATATTTCTACACTTTTCACTATGCCGGCCTGGCCCAGGTTCTGCTGCTTGCCCTGCAGCGTTACAAACTTCAGCTGTGACTGCATGTAGTAGTCGAACAGCTGCTCGTCGTAACGGTTTTTAAGTAGGTCCTGGTAAGTGCGGGAAGGATTGGCCTTGCCGATGTTCTGCTGCACCGTTGGGCCGGCGGGAACAGTATTCACCTTTGGCATTTCCCCGCGGTTTTCATCCACAAATTTCACCACCAGGCTCTTGCTATCCGGCATCTATTCAAACGGACTACCTGCGTATGCATCATTCAGGACAGCATCTGTCAGTTTCTTAGCCTGCCTGGTCGCCAGGGCAACCAGGCACAATTCAATGCCGTTGGTTTTGGTGTTGATGAATGCCAGGTGCTTTTCGTCTGGTGACCAGGTAACTTGGCTATCTGCGCTTGCTGCGGAAGCCCCTGGAGTGTAAACTCCTGCCCTCCACTTACCTGCTTTAGCTTTATGTTTGTATAGTAGCTGCCGTGGCTCTGCCATTGGTGGCCGGGTTGATGCGCAACCCGGCAATACGGTTTTCAAGTGCCGACACTTCTTCTATACTTGGGTAGCCGGGGCTCTCGAGCAACAGCATCCAATCGCCTTTGGCGCTGATTCTCACCGATGGCGTGGCCGGTGCCTCAATGATGGCTGCCATCGTCTCTGGCGGGCGCTGGTAGCCTGAATTAGTCTCCTGCCCGCCCTGGGCAAAAGCTGCCGGCGTAACTCCCAGTAGCGACAGGCACAAAAACCATGGCGCCAGCCGTTTTTTGCTTATTTAAATTGTAATATTCATCTTTTGCTAAAAATTTTAATCAAATATATAACAAAGTATCATTTTGAATCTACAGCGGCACTTTCAATGCTTAATCATGCGTTGCACGTGCTTTTCATGAACATGAAGCTGCTCCTGGCCCTTGCCTTAGACTTTTGTAGGCTTCATAATAACCTATAGCAGTGTTAGATTCTCAGATAAAAGCCTGCCAGCATTTATTCTTGCTTACTGGAAGATAGCGTTCCCTTGTTCTTCACATACTTCTCCAACCATCTATCCTGCTCCCAGAAGGTATGCAGCACAGACTCTCGACTTCTGTAGCCATGAAACTCTTTTGGCAGCATGACCAACCTTACTGTTCCGCCATGTCCTTTGATAGCACTGTATAAGCGCTCACTCTGAATGGGGAAAGTTCCTGAGTTATCGTCATCAATGCCGTGCGTCATCAGCAATGGCGTTTTGATTTTATCTGCGTAGTTGAAAGGTGACATTTGATTGTAAACATCCATCGCTTCCCAGTAAGTACGCGCCTCCGCCTGAAACCCAAACGGGGTTAGGGTTCTGTTATAGGCTCCGCTCCTTGCAATACCGGCTGCAAACAAATTGGTATGCGCTAATAGGTTCGCTGTCATAAACGCACCATAAGAATGACCTCCTACCGCAACACGCTCCCTGTCTGCCACGCCCATCTCAACTACATAGTCAATCAAGGCAGTGGCATTGTCTTCAATCTGCTTTAAGAAAGTATCATTTGGCTCTTCTTTGCCTTCACCCACTATTGGCATGTCTGCCTGATCGAGAACTGCATACCCTCTGGTTACCCAGTAAACCGGGGAACGGAAAGCTAATCTCGTGAAGCGGTAGGGAGATCCTTTCACCTGGCCAGCTGCGGCAAGTGTTTTAAATTCTCTTGGATATGCCCAGATCAATACCGGTAATGGTGTATCTCCTTTTTTGAAGTCCTTTGGCAGGTATAACGTGGCAGATAGCTGGATACCATCTTTTCTTGGATAAGACAGTAAGGATTTCTGCACACCCTTCAGCCCCGGATACGGATCTGAAAAGTTAGTCAAGGCTTTTGCTTTTCTGTTTCTGAGGTTGACGGCAAAGATGTTCGGCGTTTCATCTGTCGATTCCCTGGAGATGTATATTGTCCCGGTGTTGTTAAAGAAAACCGGTTCTTCATAATAGGGAGCCCTGGACTTGAACAACGTATCCTGCTTGTCAGAAAGCAGGTTCCATTTTAATATAAACGGCCTATCGCCCTTTGGAGAAGCTCCTGCACCTTCTGTGAACACCACTGGCTGACCTGCCTTTTCAAATAACAGGGTTTCATCTTTACTATGAATAAAATTGCCCGGATCGGTATAAGTATCTTCTGAAGACCTGTCTGCTATCTGCTTTATCACCTTTCCGGTCTCCGGGTTTATCAAGGTCATTTTCACCTTGCGATCCTTTCTCCAGCGTTCTTCTACGATGGCATAGTCCTTATCTCCCCACTCTACTCCTCTGTATCTTAGAGGCATAGAGAATAGCTTTTTAGGTGTGCCATTAAATGGTGCGCTTAAAGTAAATACGGCATCGCGTACTGTTGCTTCAACATTCGGATCTCCCTTATCCTGTGCCTCTGCCCATGCCAGTGTAGCCGGTGCATCGTCACGCCATTCATAACCACGCGGGCCGGTTAGTACCGCATCAAATCCTGTAGGGAGTTTATCTGCTAAAGGTGCCTTATATAGCTCCTTTACCACTGCTCCCTTGGTATTCAGGATGGTGGTATTGAAAGGAAAGTAATATACTGGGACTAAATAAGAATAGGGCCTTTGAACAGTCTGAACCATCAGGTATTTACCATCCGGCGAATAAGCTGCATTACGATAAATAGCAGGAGAGCCGATTTTAACTGATTGCCCATCAACTGAAACCACCTGTAGTTGTGAGGTTAGGTAGTACTCCATCAGTTGCTCATCATAGGCGTTCTGCAATAAATTCTGATAAGTTCTGGAAGGAGTGGTCACACCTAAGTTTTCCTGTACAACCGGTCCGGAAGGCACAATATTCTCAGCCGGTTTATTTCCGCGTTCAGCGTTCACAAACTGAGCCAGAATATGCTTTCCATCCGGATGCCATTGCATTGTTTTGCCGAATGCATCATTCAGGTAACCATCTGACAATTTCACTGCTCTCAGTGATTTTATATCTGCCAGCCATAATTCAACACCACTAAATGTATTGTTACTAAAAGCGAAATAGCTGCCGTCAGGGCTCCAGGTAATATTTGTCATCCTTGGGTTCTCAGGAAGACCGGTGAGTTTAAGTTCTTTTCCAGTCTTAACATCTTTAATTGTCAGCGTGTTATAAACACCGGCAACTTCAGATTCCGTGGAATTATTGGCGGGGTTCACTTTAATGCCGGCAATTCCAATTACAGGTTGAGCGACCTGCTCGATGGAAGCATAACCTGGCGCCTGCAGCAGCAACATCAGACTTCCATCTTTACTAAACTGAACTCTCGGACTGCTTGGGGCATCTACCAGGTCTACAATACTCTTCGGGGGTAACTGATACGTTAAATTGCTTTGTGCATAACCTGATAGGATAAGGCCTCCAAAAAGAAACAAACCCAGATAATATCTTTTCATGTTTTGTAAATGGTATTTCAGTGTCATATTATTACTTGTTTAGGTATAAATCATTTATAGCATCCTAAAAGAACTATGCGGTTGAGCTCTGAAGCAAACTCACCTCATCCTATATGATAGACTACAAGCAGCTTAAATGCAGGAGAGGTGCTGATGGTAAATCATCAGCACCTCTCCTGTAAGGCTATTTCTGAGCCTCAGCAGCTGTCTCTATCAACTCAAAGCCATACTCTTTCCCTTTTAAGATAGAAGGAACGCCCTCCATCCATTTTGGAGCCGGTGCGCCTTTCAGGTAGTAGTCAAAGTACTGTGCCATGCGCACCGATAGGTCTTTGCGGTTCTTGCGCTGTACCAGGTTGTGGTCCTCGCCATTGTAAACCAGCATCCAGACAGGCTTGTTGAGGCGACGCAGCGCCATAAAGAACTCGATTCCCTGGTACCAGGGCACTGAACCGTCCTGGTCGTTGTGCATGATCAGGAGCGGCGTTTCTACTCTGTCGGCAAAGAACAGGGGAGAATTCTCAATGAACTGCAGTGGTTTCTCCCAAAGCGTACCGCCAATCCGGCTCTGCGTACGCTCGTACTGGAACTGGCGGCTCAGGCCCGTGCCCCACCGGATACCGCCATAGGCACTCGTCATGTTAGACACAGGAGCACCCGCCATGGCAGTCTTAAACAAGTTGGTGCGCGTAATCATGTACGCAATCTGATAGCCGCCCCAGCTCTGGCCCTGCAACGCCATGTTTTTCTCATCCACAAAACCTTTGTCCACTAAACTCATCACACCCGGCACAATGCAATCCATGGCACTCTCGCCTGGATAGCCGTCTTTGTATACAATATCCGGTACAAACACGAGGTAGTCGTTGCTGACAAAGTATGGGATATTGATGGTAGAGGCGCTCGGCGCAGGCACCCGGTGGTTGTGCATCCTGTCAGAAGAACGCTCGTAGAAATATACCAGCATCGGGTATTTCTTCTCCGGGTCGAAATTTTCGGGCTTATACAATAAGCCCTGCAGCGCAATTCCGTCTGACGAGCTCCAGTTTACCAGCTCAACTGTTCCCCATAAATACTCTGCCATCTGCGGGTTGGCATTACTTAGTTTCCCGGCGCTGGCGAAGTCCAGGCCAGTGGCAGTGTATAAATCATTGTACTCCTTAAAAGAGCCTCGCCGGAATGTATAGCGTTCGCTGTTTTTTGCTTTGCTCAGGCGGTTGTAGCCGTGTGGTGTCATCACGAGCTTTTCGGGCTGAACTGTTTTGCCCATATAGTCGCGGAAGTAACCGCCGGATTTATCTTTCAGATTGAAAGCGGACAAGTGTAGCGTAGCATTGGCGCCGATGAACTTCTCTTCCTCGTCAAGTTTATCGTAACACAAACGCAGGTCATTCGCCCGTCCATAACTGTCCGTCAGGCTCACGGCTGCTTTTTTGCCCGTTGGGTCCAGTTGCCAGATATCGTAGCGGTCGTACACCAGCAGATAGCTGTCTTTCTCTACCCAGCCAGCTGAGCCGTAATCACGCGGCAGCGAGGGCACGTCGTTATCTTCGTTGTAAAACGGCACACCGATTTTCCTGGTCAGGTTAAAATCTGCTCCGCCTTTTGTAGACATGGCGTGCCAGCTGCTATCAGAAGGTTCGTACCAATACAGGTACCGGCCCTGCGGAGAAAGGCCTGGTGTCCCGCGTGCTCCTTTTAGAACTTCTTTGTACTTGCCGCTTTTCAGATCAATGAGGTAAGCATCTTTGCGGGTTGGTGTATCGTAGCCAATCGACTGCTTGTACTCCTCGTCGCTCACGCCTAAAGCCACATCCCCCTGGCCGTACGCATCCAGGTAAACATCCGGCACCTCCAGCGTTGCCAGTTGCTGTATGCGTTTTCCTTTGATGTCATACATCGCCAGAAAAGACCTTCTCAGGTCCCGGCTCTGCTGCTTTTGCTGCATCGGCTGAATGAGAGGGTCCTTGTAGGTCCAGATATCGAGGCTTACTTTGTCCTCTTCCAGTTTGGTAGTGTCTTTTTCGTAATGCTTCGGGCGTGGCACGGTACCAAAGAACAGGCGCTTCCCATCATCAGAGAAACGCAAAGAACCATTTTCGCTCACCATCCAGGCAGCAGGCATCCCTTTGGAAACAGTATCTGCCACCAACTGCTTTTTATTGCTTTTGCTGTTCCAGAGGTGTAGGCTGAAATTGCGGATTTCTGTTCCTAAGGTATCTTCTGTTGCCATAAAAGCCAGCTGCTCCCCTGCTTTGTCGGCACCCAGGCCCAGGTAGGATGCACGGCCTGTATCGATTGGAATTGCTGTTAGAGAAGTTGTATTAAAGGCAAAAACACCGGCGTTGTGCAGGGAGTCCTGCTTCTCCCGCACAAAGTAGAGCATGTTTCCTTTCTCAGAGAAACTATAGTCTGAAACACGTTCAAAGCGGTGCTCCTGCCCCGACTGCAGGTTTAGCAATACCAATTCTGATGCTTCTTTTTTACCACTGCCCACCGGATCAGCACCGCCAGCTCTGCCGGCTGCCCGCCCGGATGGTTTTGGAGCAGGCGTTTCGGGTGCCGTTTGTTCTCCCTCTGTTTTTTTAGAGGCTTCTTTTTTGGCCAGCACAGGCTTCTCAAGCTGATACGCGACCCAGTTGTTGCCTTCTTTGGGCAGTACGTATGATTTAACACGCGCCACTTTTTTCACAGCATTCGTCTCCAGCGTAACAATTGCCAGTGAATCCTTGGGCAAATCATCCACTTTGGTTTTTTTCAGCTTCAGTTGCCGCACTTTGCCATATTCCGGCTTTATCTGGAAAACTGCAAAGCGGCTGTCGTTGGTAAACTCGGCTTTTGTGGCACGCGCAAAGCGCATAGAGGCATTGTTAGAGTAGTTCCTAATAATAAGCTCACCGTCGCCTTCCTGTGGGTTTACTTGATACAACACGAAGTTGCCATTGTTTGAAATACGGTCACCCTCCACATCTTTCCAACTGTCATACACCTCGTGTGTCAGAGGCTTTTTGGCACTCTGCTGGGCATAGCCCGCTTGCATGCAGGCTCCGCAAAGCACCATTGATAGTAAAAATATTCTCATCGGATTCAAGGATTAAGTTATAGTGGTTGCGGCTTTAGATTTAATTAGTTATGCCTCCATTATTTGTAGTTGCATATCGGGAAACTTCATTCTATTGTCCAGAGCCAAATTTGTGACTTTTAAATTATAGAAGAAGTAGTTTTTTTTGCATTCGGGATTCAGCTTTGATGAGATGTACTGGAGGCCGTTATGGGATTAAATTCGATGCTACCACTGCGGCAGCCTCTGACCTTTGCCTTACGCTGCTGTTCATTGCGTAAGTAGTACCCTGCTACAGGAGCATGTTTAAACTTTATTCTATTTGAAAGAAGTAAACCACTACCCCATGTTTCTAAGGTAGTGGTTTATTTTTCTTATTAGCTGTAAACGATGCTGTTCATCTTTTACAGTGGGTTCTGCACAATTTGTGGGTTGGAGTTGACTTCCCCTTGAGGTATTAAAAACTCCCAGTCATTTACGCCTGGCTCTACTGTCATGGTCACTGCGTAAGCCAGATTGTGGTTAGCCCCCGTTCTGTCGAGTCCGCTGTTTGTTCGCTTTAAATCCAGGAATCGGAAGCCCTCGCCCCACAACTCAATGCGACGCTGAAAGAGGATCTCATCCACAAGCGCTTGCCCCGTGTTGGCAGACTTCACATATTCAGGATCTCTGTTGGATGCCAAGGTATACAGTGCCTCAGCGGCTGCGTCATCTTGCCCCATACGTGCGTAAGCCTCTGCTTTTATCAAATAAATTTCTGCCAGCCGCATGTGCGGAACATCTCCTATGCTAAGGGCGCTGCTCTCGGACAAGAACTTCTTGGAAGCGTACGGTGCCTTTGTTCCGTTTGGTGGCGCTGGAACAGACTCTCCTGTCGGATCCCACATTTCGGAGCGGATATCAGTGGCAGGTATCCGGTCATATAGCGCAGAGTTGATAAGTTTAGGGTTAACCCTGATGTTTGTAGAATTGAAGTTAGCCGACATGTATGCGAAAAATGAAGCAAAATAAGTTTGCTGGTCACCTATCTGCCTGCTTCCCCATATCCATTCAGGATTATCGATATTATTGAACCCCTCCGTGTATTGTGTCCGGTCCATTAAGGTCGCTCCAGACTCTTCTATTACCTCAGAAGCATACTGAGCGGCTGCCTCCCAATTTTGCATTGTTAAGGCAACACGTGCTTTAAGCCCCTTTGCAACAGTTACATCAAAATGGGATTTATAAGTTCTATCGTATCCCTCCAACAGCGTCATGGCCTCGTCCAGATCAGCGTTAACCTGTGCATACACTTCTTCAACAGATGCACGCGGCTCTCCTTCAGTGGAGTTAACTAACATGATAGGGACCCCGAGCTGATCGTTGTTCGCCCCGGCATCATACCGCTTGCCATATACCTGCACAAGCTGGTAGTGCGCCCAAGCCCTGTAAACCAGCGCTTGTCCTTTTATAGCTTGTTTATCCACCTCAGGGCCATCCGCAGCATCAATGTTGTTGATGATCATGTTGGCATTGCCAATCATCCTGTAATAAAACTCCCAGACATACTGTGAGACGTTGCTGTTGGTGTTTCGGTGATCATTCCATCTGTAGGTGTCCCGGTGCCAGCTGTTAGACGCCGAGGCAAAAGCCAGATCTTCGCCCAGCATATCCATGTTCACTTTTACGCCACCCTCTCCAAACTCGCTTTGATCGTCCTGGCGGATCAGCATATTCCGGTGTATGCCATTTAAAGCAGCCCAGGCATTTGTAGTAGTGGTAAAAACAGCCTGCTCAGATACAAAGTCGGTAGGCTGTACCTCCAGGTAGTCCTTGTCGCAGGAGGAAAAAACAAACAGGAAGGCTACAAGGGGAGTATATATGATCTTTTTCATTTTCTTAAAGCTTAAAGAGTGACATTCAATCCTAGTGTAAGCACACGGGCAGCGGAGTAGTAGTTAGATGTAACACCACTAAATGCCTGTGTAACATTTAGACCTTTGCGGGCACTGATGAGCGCAAGGTTTTCTCCCGTTATATATATGAGTGCATTCTGCATCTGCAACTTTGAGGCAACGCTCGCAGGAAGGCTATAGGAAAGGTTAACAGATCTGAAGTTTAGGTAGGAGGCATCTACTAACCAGCGGTCTGAGTTTGATGCGTTAAAGTTGGTGGTTTGAGAATTGTCCATTCTCGGCACATCTGTTACATCACCAGGGTTTTGCCAGCGGCCTAGTGCATCCACATGCAGAGCTGTACCATAAGAGCCTGCACTCATCAAAGACGCATAGGCGGCGTCATATACCTTACCCCCAACCTGATAGGTTAGCAAAGCAGAAAGAGAGAAGTTCTTATAAGAGAAGGTGTTTGTGATACCTCCCGCAAAATTAGGAATGGCACTGCCGCTATACTGGTACCTTGCGTTGTTGATGTTTGTTGTAACAGTGTCACTGCCAATGATCATGCTGTTACTCTCATTGTATGTATCTGCGCGGTAGAGTGCTGCACCGGTTGCCGGATCAACGCCATACCAGTCACGCAACCAGAAATCATAAATAGACTGGTCTGCCATCAGCTTTTTAGTGCCGTCAATAATCTCATCCTGTGGCAGCTTCGTTATCTGGTTTTTGTATGTTGTCCAGTTCAGGTCAATGTTCCAGTTAAAGTCTGTTCCCCTGATAACATCAGCAGATACCTGAAACTCCACCCCTCTGTTATACATAGCACCAACGTTTTCAAACCGGGTCATGATTCCGCTGGAGATAGGAAGCGGCACTTCAAAAAGAAGGTTTTCTGACTGTCTGTTAAAGAACTCTACGCTGCCTCTGGCCCTGTCGAACAGGTCAAAGTCTATACCTACATCAAAGCTGTTGTTCGACTCCCAAACCAACTCCCGGTTGCCCAGCGTGCTCTGGAGGTAACCTGGTTCAGAGGCATTGTTATAGCCCAGCTCATACAGCGCCTGCCAGGCGTAATAGTCACCGACATCATCGTTGCCAACCTCTCCATAAGAGCCTCTTACTTTCAACATATTCACCCAGTCTGGCAAATTGATGAATGACTCCTGGTCAAGACGCCAAGCGGCACCCAAAGACCAAAAATCGCCCCAGCGCACATCACTATAAAACCTGGATGTACCATCGCGACGGTAGGAGGCTGAAAGTGAGTACTTATCATCGAAGCTATAGTTAACTCTGGAAAAATAGCCCTCTGTTCTGTACAAATCCTGGCGAGACTCTATGTTGTTTGTAGTCGTGAAGTTGATCAGCTCACTGTTGCCTTCCGAGATGATGCCCTGGCGGGAACCTGTAAAATAGTCATAAGTCCAGTCATAGTTCTCATGGCCTAACAAGGCATCCACGGTATGTAGCCCAAAGGTTTTGGAGTAATTGAGCAGTTGGTTAAAGTTATAGCTGGTGGTGTTTGTGCTGGTACGGCTCGCCCTTCCTGCAGGTGCACCATCCCCTACCAATGTGTTTTGGTAAGTCTTGTTATTGTTGTTGGTTATATCTACACTCAGGTTTGTGGTAAATTTGAAGTCTTTCAGAAAATAAATCTCTCCATACGTTCTTGCGCTTAGCACATTCCGATTAAACCCATAGTCATTCAGGTTTGTCTCCGCTATAATATGCCTGCCCGGGCTGTTGGCGCGTGTTGGCAACCCTAAGTCACTCATACTACCTAAGTCGTATATCCTCTGCCCGTTTTCATCCAGTATATATTCTCCTGTAAGCGGATCATGTGCATACACGGGGTAAATTGGCCCCATGGTACGGCTTAGGAAGAAAGGGTTGACAAATGTTGTACTACCGGTAGTGGCTACTTGGTTAGAATTGGTGACAGTGCCTGCAATATTCAACCCTCCTTTGAACCAGTTCAGGGGCTGTGTGTTTACATTCACGCGGCCTGTAACCCGCTCATAGTCTGTTCTGATGGCAAACCCTTTGTCGTTCAGATATCCTAAAGAGACATAATAATCACTCTTTTCAGAACCGCCACTGTAACTGATGTTATAATCTGCGCGGGAGCCTGCCCGTGTGATGGGTGCTTCCCAATCCAGGTCGTCAGGGTAAAGCAGTTGCGCATCTGGATTGATAGTGCCATCGGGAAACACAATCTGATTATCAGGGACGTTGAAAGGATTATACCCAAGCAGTCCCTTGATTCCTTCTGAAGCCCTTTGGTTTGCCTGATCAAGCGATAACGGATTAGAAGCACGATAGGCTAAGCTGTTTCTGTAGGCTTCCCACATAAGTGGGTAGTACTCATATGCATTTAGGCGATCATATTCAGGAATGGCTCTTTCAGATACACCCTGCGATAACTTGACATTGAGTTGATTACGTCCTTTTTTACCTTTCTTGGTAGTAATGATGACCACACCATTGGCGGCACGCGCACCATACATAGAGGCTGAAGCAGCATCTTTCAGTATCGACATGTTCTCAATATCATCAACATTGAGGTTTGCAATAGAGCCTGAATAAGGAACACCGTCCACAACATAGAGCGGATCATTATTACCGTTTATAGAGCCGACTCCACGAATCCGGATGGTAGGTCCTTCTCCTGGCTGGCCGCTTCCGGATGTTGTCTGCACCCCTGCTGCTTTACCAGCTATAGCATTGGTGATGTTAGTGACAGGCCTAAGCTCAAACTCCTCACTCCCTATTTGCGAGGCGGAACCGGTGAAGGAGCTTTTATCGGCTGTACCGTAAGCTACCACCACCACTTCTTCCAGCAGTTTCTGGTCTACGCCAAGCGCTACATCAATAGTGCTTGCATTGCCGATAGCCCGCTCTACAGCTTGATAGCCTATAAAGCGGAACTCAAGGGTTTGGCCATCAGCAGGAACAGAAATCGTATAGGTGCCATCTACTCCCGTAGCCGTACCCACTGCAGTTCCTTTTACAACCACCGATACCCCTGGCAACCCTTCTCCAGTTGCTCGATCTGTTACCGTACCAGATACGCTCTTATGCTGTGCCGCAACCTCGTGCGTCAGAGTAAACAGCAGAGCAAAGCTTAGTAGTAATAGTCTTGTCATAAAATTTCATTTAAGATGAATATAAAATTAATAAAGGTTATTATCTGCTGCTTAGCGGCTCTACATCTATAATAAGCACCTAGAAAGTCGCTGCACTAGGCGTAAAAATCGCTGGCTTTAGCGCCAGCCACGCATGGTAACCATAAGGGATTTTACTACACTAAAAGCCCAGTCCTTTTATGCAATGGCATTATGCAAAAATTAAAAAGGCATAGGAGTGGTAGAGCACAGAATAATTGTACATATGACTGGATGGTATCCAATCATATGTATATAAAGAATCGCTATTCTTTTGACAAGGATATTCTATTGTTATGATAAATGCAAATATTTAAACAATAATTTAATTTTATTACAACAAGATGTTATTAGTGTTAGAATATTATCAACAGAAAAGGTTTTTTATTAATTTAATAGGTAAGTAAGTACGTACTATTTATTTTGCACTATACAAGTTTTCCTTAGACCAACAGATAGAGACACTGTGGTAAGCAGTGGCATTTGAGGGATGCCATGTTAGTCAGCCGAAAAAGGTTTATATAAACTAAGGATAGTATGTGAGGGTTAAAAAGAACTAAACTGATTGAATACTTACTCTCCCTCAGCGGATATACCTATAGAACACAGCCGTATAGGAGCAAGAAGTTCGGAGACAGCAAACAACACCAGTTCCATCGGGATGCCCGGCAGAGAAATCTAAATCACCATGAACTACTTAGTTTGACCTGTCTGTTCATCATCACCTTTTATCATTTGCCCCTGCCCTAAAACTCACCAGGTTAAACATTTCCCGCATCCTAGACCTTACCCTCTAGCCGTAGGCTTTTTCTATTTCTGAGTTGGCCAAATTGGTGGTCAGGTGCGTCTTCACGCCCAACAGAACAAACTGGTCGTAGCGGCTCAGTAGCACCTCCCCCATCACGTTGCAGGTGTTGCCGTAGTGCTTCCCGCTGCTTTCTGTCCCCAGGTCATCGAAGAGGTAGGCGCTTACCTTCAGGAGCGAGCCGGGAGGAGGCTGACTGTAGCGCTGGATGATCTCGTAGCCCTCCCTGTGGAACTCAAAACTTACCTCCCGGCAGGACTTGACTGGAATTACAATGTTTTACTGGAGACTTTTTCAGGCAGCCATAGCTTGGTTGTAGGGCAGGTTCTCATACTGGCAGGGAGTCAGGTAGACAAGTGCTGAATGCCTCCTTTTCCGGTTGTAGAAGATCTCGATGTAGGCAAATATAGCGAGCCTTGCCTCTTGCCTGGTGGCGAATTTTCGGTGGTAGATCAGTTCGGTTTTCAGGGTCTTGAAGAAACTCTCTGCCACTGCGTTATCCCAACAGTTCCCCTTCCTGCTCATACTTTGCACCACCGGCATCCCCTCCAGTTGCTTTCTGAAGGCACTGCAGGCGTAAGTACGCCTTGGTCAGAGTTGAACAGAAGGGAGCAGAACAATGGCCTATTTTTGATGGCCATCTGAAAGGCAGCCACCGTGGTCGCCTCCGCCTCCATGGTCTCGCCCAGCGCCCAGCCCACCACTTTCCTGTCAGCCAGGTCCAGTACGATCGTCAGGTAGAGCCAGCCTTCTTCTGTTTTGATACAGGTTAAATCGGATACCCACCTCTCTGCCGGCTTTACCGCTTGAAAATCTCTTGCCAGGTGGTTCTCAGCTACTGTATAGGCATGAATGGAGTCGGTGGTTTGCACTTTATACTTCCTCCTTATAATGCTCTTTATCTGGTTTTAGCTTTTGGCTCTTTATCTTTGGAGCCAGTGCTTTTATCGCTTCCCTGTTTTTCAACAGGAGGAATAGCTTTGGTAACAAACAGAATCACATCATACTTCTCCTGCAGGTTACCTGCGTCAATATCCTGCGGGTAGATGACCTGAACAGGGACATGATACTGCTCCATGATCCAGCGCACCCAGCCGGAGGGCATAGAACCGCCATAGGTATCCCAGAGGGCGATGCGCATCGGCGAGACTTTTGCAGTAGCGCCGGCAGGCTGCTGTGCTACGCCTGTTACCGTAAGCCCGTAGTCAGCGGCGGCTTTTGCTACCAGTGTTTTAGCTTTATCTGTCGCAGGAACAAAAAAGCTCCTTGTCCGACTTCTGTCTGCGGCACGCGGTAAACCTCTGCCCCAGCCTGCAACAGGTCATTGACGGCAATAAAGGAGATGTTGGCGCGGGTATCCAGCACACAGCCTGCCGTTGACGGGGAGGAAGCGGTAAGCTGCCCTTCAGGAGATTGTAGTTCTCCGTAGGGCACGCGCTGGAACGGCCCTTCGAAGCCGTCGAGTATGCGGTCGAACTATACGCTCATCTGGTAAGCCAGTGTCCAACCCGCTGCATCGTAAGGACGAATAGGAGGACCTCCCTCATACTGAAAGTCATTCGGGTGCTCCTGCGGCTCGAACATGTCCAGCACGTGCGGGCGGAAGGCCTGGTTTGTCTGGACAATGTAAGAACCAGCAGGATAACTCTTACCTGCAACCGTAAAATCAGAAGTAGCCTTGTGCACGAGTACACCTGATTTAATGAGTGCGTTCACAAATGTGACAGTAGTAGGAAAATCATGCTGGTCGGCTGGAAGGATATAGCCCCGCGGATCACGCAGCGCTGTATCTTTCATTGTGGTATCAAAATATTTGGCTGGAATGCCACTGCCCCGGCCATAGGAGAAGTCTCCGCCGGAGCTTTCCGCATCTCTGGATTTGGCTTCCTTCGCCTTATCCTTCTCATGCGCCGCGTTAATGGCATCAACGTGTTTAGGAGAAAGCGCCCAACGGTCTTTGCTGCCACGCTCAATGGAGTTCTTGCCCATGCGGTAGATGTTGTAGAGCAGCTCGTCGCTGTGGCGTGCGGCGTAGTTGAGCACGGCGTAGTTGAGCGAAACAGAATAATCAATGGACTGGCGGAAGTGCCACTTCTGCGGCGCCACAGGGTTTGGAGTAGCACCATTCGGAAGGAGTCGCTGCGGCACGAGTGGCACGTCCTCTGGCGTTGGCCCGCCGATTATCTCTGTCAGAAGGCCCACCATGTTATGGAAATAAGGTGTAGTGCGCAGGCCGCCGTTCCACCAGGTGGAGAACTGCGAACCGGCGCGCTGCGTGTAACCAGGCTTGCCTTCCGCATTCAGGCGGTTATTCATGGCGGCGCCCACCGCATCGATGCTTGTCACCAGCAACGGGTCATACACATAGTTGAACGGGTCGCGGTAGGAAGGACCGGCCAGCACGGAGCCAGCAGGTCCCCGCTGGTGGTGATTGTACATAATCTGGGGAATCCACTCTACAAAAAGCTGGCGGCTTATGTTCTGGGACTCCTTCATGTTGGTCATGTAGAAGTCGCGGTTGTTGTCGTGGCCAACATACTTCTGGTAGAGCCGGGGCAGGTGGCTCAGCGAGCGCTTCTCCGGTTTGCGCGTACGCATATACCAGTTCGACACCAGCTCCTGCCCGTCCGGGTTTGCATGCGTCAGCAACACAATGGTCTGATCCAGCAGGCGCTTTGTCTCCGCGTCCTGGCGGCTGGTCAGCTGCCACGCTGTTTCTATCAGCTGATGGATGCCAACAGTCTCGGTGGCATGCAGGCCCCCATCAATCCAGACAACGGCTTTGCCCTCGGAGGCCAGCGCCTGCGCCTGCTCTTCAGTGAGGCCCTCGGCGCGGGCAAGCTTCTGCGAAATCTCCTTGTAGCGGTCAAGGCGCTGCATGTTTTCCGGAGAAGTTACTATCAGCACGTACTGGTGGCGGCCTTCCTCTGTAAGCCCGATATCTTCTATCCTCACACGGTCAGAGGCAGCGGCCAGCTTCTTGAAGTATGCTTCTGTCTGGGTATAGGTAGCCAGCTGGTAATCATCACCGATGTTAAAGCCAAAGTGATCTTTTGGTGACGGGATTGCCTGCGTCCAACTCAGCGAGACACGCAGGAGCAACATGACGGCCAGCGAGCAGTAGAATTTATTTGATCTTATCATATTCAGGTACTTTTCATTACAATTAGATACTATGGTTTTATACAGGCAACTCATTTTCTGCAGCTTATCCTGGGTTGCCAGAACCTTATTGAGCGACTACCTTACCTTTGGCGATGCCTGCCTCTGACAGCAGCAGAAGCAGTGCTCTTTGTATGGCTACATAGCCTTTGTCGTTATACCACCACTCATCCAGCGCATGGGCTCCGCCACCAGTGCCACCGCTTCCAATGGTAACAGCGGGTATGCCTTTAGAGAAGGGAATGTTAGAGTTTGTTGATCCTACTCTTAAAGTAGGATCTGTACCCATAAAACCAGTGGCAGCCATGGCACGTTGCACTAAAGCAGTGGTAGACTCATTGCCACCGGCGGGGCGGTCACCTATCAGTTTCACGTCCACTTCCAGGTCTGGTCCGATTCGCTTCATCTGGTTTTCCTCTTTGAGGGCCCGCTGAACAGCAGCCTGTAAAAGTTTGTCAATGCCCTCTACTCTTTCAGGGCTCTCGGAGCGCATGTCCACCTCCATCCAGGATTCAAAGGGTATAGAGTTTACCGAAGTACCACCGCTGATGACCCCCACGTTATAGGTTGCACGAATGCCTTCCTTCGTGAACTCATCAGCATCAACGGCAAAGTAATGGATGGCCCTTCCCAGGGCATTGTGCGGGTTCACAAGACCAAAGGCACCGGAGGAGTGGCCGCCCGGGCCTTTGAAGGTGATGCGGTAGCGGTGGGAGCCCAAGCCGCGGTTCGTGATTCCGTTTACACCCCATCCATCCACAGCGATGTGAGCATCTATTTTGGGACCGTTTTCACTGAACAGTTGTTTTACCCCGCGCAGGTCGCCTTGCCCTTCTTCACCAACGGTGCCTATAAACAGCACGTCCGCCTCTGTCTCTATGCCTGCACTTTCCATTGCCTTTAGTACTGTGAGCACTAAAGCCAGCCCTCTTGTGTCGTCTGCAACACCCGGGGCAAAAAGTGTGTCTCCTTTCTGCGTCACCTTCACGTCTGTGCCTTCCGGAAACACAGTGTCCAGGTGCGCCTCCAGCACAACTGCTTTCTTCCCGGACCTTCCTTTCCGTTTTCCGATTGCATTGCCTGCTTCATCAATCCAGACAGAGTCAGCACCGGCTGCCTTCAGCATTTCAGCATACTTCTTGCCGCGCACTTCCTCCTTGAAAGGAGGCGCAGGGATTTCCGTGAGCAGGATGTGCTCCTGACGGGTCTGCGGCTCTAAATCTATGATAGTCTTAAAGGCTGACTTCACTGCCGAATTCTTTGCCAGGGCCTTTATCTCATTTTGGTACTTCTTGTCAATGGCAACTTTCTTTTCTTCTTCAGGTGCCTTCGCTGCTGCCGATTGGGCAAATGCTGGTGCAGCACTATAGAAGGCAAAGGCTGCAGGCAAAAGCCCCAGTAATACTAGTTTTGTAGATTTAATCATAAATTTGTTTAAAAGTAGCGTTTGTTGATATCCTCACAATATGAGTAAAGGAAAGCATTTTCAGCAGAAGCAATACAGAATGCAGTTAAGTCTTTACGTTCAGACAAGGTTTTATAAAATTTATACCAGCCGTTCCTGAAAGGAATATTTGGAACGGCTGGTATAATGCTTAAATGTTAGCTGTTAATTCCTGGTTTAACTGAGACTTCACTTCCTCCAGTTTCTCTAACTGCTCCTGTAGTTTTTTAGATAATTCACTGTATTTCTCATGGTGCTGCTTAGTTGGTTTAGCATCTCCATATTCAACAAAGCCTGCTAACCTGATGAGCTTCGTATCCAGACGTACCGGATAATTAGTCAGGTCCTGGTTTGCTTTAGCTTTAACCTGCACCAGTTGGTCTTCAATGCGCAGGAGCTTGTCCTTCATCTCCGTTATCGACCTGTCTTTTTTACCCGCTGAGCTCTTAGTTATTTCATCTAGTTGTTGTCGCATGTTCCGGATATCCATCACTCCGGAGCGTAACTCAGTAACCCTTTTCCCAATGTTCACCAACAGGTCAAACTGTTCTTTGTATTCTTCCTGTGTTATCGGATTGCGTGGGTCTTTTACAATTTCAAACTCTTCGGTATAGGGGTTTCCATCTACAGTTAGCCGAACCATGTATTTGCCTGGCATCACCAAAGGACCTTTGGCAGAACCATGTGTCACGATACCCTCCAGCGGAGCAGGGTTAGGATAGCGCATGTCTTCCCAAACAAAAGTATTTCCGCCTGCTTCTGCTGGCACTACTATTTCTTTTGCTCTTTCTCTTGCAGGCCCCCGCATTTCGTTTGCAGGCTCTGGCATACTTTTGGCTGCCGTCTTGCTCTTATAGGACTTAATCACCGCTCCATTTGCATCTATAAATTCCATGGTGATTTCGCTCTTAGGCGCTTCCTTTAAGTAGTAGCGCACCACCACACCATCTGGCGGGTTAATACCTAAGTTGTCAGACTCACCGAACCTGGACTCAATGGCCGGGCCACTGCCACCACCTCTGAAACGTACTGTTTCACGCGGTTTAAATAAATGAACAGAAGATTTCTGTATTTCTGGCGTAAGCTGGTGGAGTAATGTCAGGTCGTCCAGTATCCAAAAAGAACGCCCATGCGTGGCTGCTACCAGGTCATCATCCTGAATAGTCAGATCATGTATAGGAACTAAAGGCAGGTTTAGCTGCAGCGACTGCCACTGCTCCCCATCATTGAAAGAAACATAAATACCTTTTTCGGTACCGGCATACAGTAGCCCTTTACGCTTCGGATCCTCCCGTATAACGCGTGTAAATTCATCTTCCGGGATACCTTGAGTAATTTTCTTCCAGGTCTTGCCGTAGTCGCTTGTCTTATACATATAAGGATGAAAATCATCCTGCTTGTATTTAGTAGCTGCCACATAGGCTGTAGCAGGATCGTGCGGAGATGGTTCTATAATACTGACACGTGTGAGTTTCGGCAATCCTTTGGGTGTAACATTCTTCCAGTTCTTACCATTATCAGTAGAAATATGCACATAACCATCATCAGAACCAGCCCACAGCAGGCCAGGCTTTATCTTTGACTCCTCGAAAGCGAAGATAGTACCGTACCACTCCACACCTGTATTATCCCGTACAACAGGGCCCCAGTCTTTACCTATTCTCGGGTCGTCCAGCGTAGGGGTTTTCTCGAGTGTGGCCGGATCTGAGCGGGTTAGGTCAGGGCTGATAACTTCCCAGCTCTTTCCCTGGTCACTTGAACGGTGCACATAGGAGGAAGTAGCATAGACCACATCCGGGTTATGCGGAGAAACCACAATCGGGAACGTCCACTGGAAACGGTATTTGATATCAGCCGATCCGTAGCCATAGTTATCTTCAGGCACAACCGACACATCGGAGATTTGATTTGTCTCCATATTCAACTTGCTAATCCAGTGGTGGTTTGCAGCGTAAATCAGATCTGGGTTATCTTTATTGAAGGCAATGTACCCGGATTCTCCTCCACCCACTGTGTAAAGTTCTGCTGGGTGAATAGCCCCATTATCCGATCTGCTTGGGACAGATACCGTAGAGTTGTCCTGCTGAGAGCCATACACACGGTAAGGAAACATGTTATCTGTAATAACATGATACATTTGCGCTGTAGGTTGATTGTAGATAGAAGACCATGTTTTGCCTCCGTTGTATGACACTGTGGCTCCGCCATCGTTGCCTTGCACCAGGTGGTTGGTGTCTTTCGGATCTATCCAAAGGTCATGGTTGTCTCCGTGGGGAGTAACTACACGCGTATAATTACTACCGCCGTCAGATGATTTCCAAAAGCCGATGTTCATGATCCAAACCGTTTCGCTGTCTTTCGGATCTGCTGTAATGTGATGATAATACCAGGGGCGCTGGTGCAGCTCTGCATTCTGGCTTACCAGTTGCCAAGTAGCACCAGCATCGTCTGTTCTGTATACACCTGTCTGGTTGTTTTCTGCCTCAATAATAGCCCACACCCTTTCTGGTTTAGCAGGAGACAGGGCAATTCCTATTCTGCCACGGTTCTTACCAGTGGGTAAACCAGGGTTAGTTGTAATGTTCGTCCAGTTATCTCCTCCGTCTACTGTTTTATAAATACCCGCGCCAGGCCCGGAGCTTCGCACTCCCCAGTCTAGGCGACGGAACTCAAAAGTAGAAGCATACAACACATCCGGATTGGTAGGATCGATGGTCATGTCTATCGCCCCAACGTCTGGGCTTTTGTAAAGCACTTTCTTCCAGGTTTTACCTCCGTCTTTTGTACGGAACACGCCTCTCTCTTTGTTGGAGCCAAAAGCATGCCCGATAGCAGCTACATAGACAATGTCCGGGTTGGTAGGATGAATGATAACGGAGCCGATGTGATAGGTATCCTGCAGGCCCAGGTGCTGCCATGTTTTACCGCCATCTGTAGACTTGTAAACACCATCTCCGTTGATGGTGTTTCCGCGGAGCGTGTGTTCCCCCATGCCCACATACAGCACTTCCGGATTTGACTCAGAAACGGCAATAGCACCTACTGACCCGGACGTGAAAAAACCATCCGATATGTTTTGCCAAGATTCTCCGCCATCAATTGTTTTCCAGACACCACCGCCCGTAGCTCCCATATAGGCCACCTGCTTCTCATTCGGATGCCCAGCTACCGCCACAACACGTCCTCCCCGGTAAGGGCCAATCAAACGCCAGTTCAGAGACTTCATGACAGATGTGCTCCCTTCTGGTTGTTGGGTAACAGCAGAACTTTTATTATTATTATCTGAAGCTACTTGAGCCTCTAAAGGAAGACTAAAAAGCAATGTGGCAAAGCCAATGATATAAGCTGCATACGCTGAGGAGCGGGACTTAATTGATAAGTGGCTTGAGCCACTCTTACTACTACGAATTACACAAACTATTTTTTTGATACATTCCATTACTAGTTCTGTAAAAGGGTTCTTTTGAATAGATTTCTAAATTTTAACTGAACGCCAACTACGCGTTTATTAATTATAAGATAGCGCAGCCAAATTAGTGACAACAATGAGTTGATTGACTGCCACCATTATTTATCATAGGATGTGGATTCACTATATCTACTATCAGCCTTTGTTATTACTCTTCTCTCATTTAGGTCATATTTTTGCCCTTCGCTTAATAAGTAAAAAGGACCTGATACAAAATGAGTACTTTTGACCGTATCAACACTCGATTTATTTTCGGAAGCTACAATAGTATCATAATCATATATTGCAACATAAGACTTCCCTACAACTTCCATTATGTCTTTCTGTACTACAACAGCAGTTGCTTCATCCAGCCCTATACCTATCAACATGGGAGATTGCCTAATTACATCTATCAGGTCGAATTGCCTGTTGCGTTTTAGCAGGTGCTGATCTATAACGGAGTTCTTTAAAAAACTAAGCCCTTGTGTATGGTCGCCTACTAATATATTAGCTCCTTTTGTGTCACCTCTCCACAGGAAGGAACCTTGAATGCTGGCACCAGCTGAACTTCCGGCAATCACACCTCCTCTGTTCAGCACGTCAAAAAAAGCCTGATGAGTCAAGGTGTTCAAGTAGGAATCTGCTATCCTCCATTGGCGCCCCCCGACGAAGTATACACCGGTTGCTTGTTTTAATGGTGCAATAAATTTCTCACTATTAGCTTCCTTCAGATCATTGGTATGCAGCAAAGTAACATGCTTGACTCCAGTTTCCTTTTTAACTATTTCTATATCTCGTATATCGAAGGCTGCAGAATCTCCTGAAGCAGTGGTAACCACCACAATATTTGCCTGATCTTTTCCTCCAGCCAATTCTACGAACTTATTCCAGATAGAAGCTGTATGTCCCACATTACCGCCAATGATGATAAGTGAGCCTTTTTCCGGGCCGTGCTTTGTAGAGGATGGTTTAACTTGTATTGGAGTTTGAGCAAAAGCATTTAAATAAGTAAGTGCTACAATTGAAAATAATAGGCTACACTTTTTCATAATTAATTTTTATCTATTCTTTTGAAGTCAGGTGAGATTGAAATCTTTGCCAATACAGTATGAATTTATAATGGTGCATTAATATTGAAGATGATGAAACCACACCCTAAATATTGCTTGTCTTACCTTACATTTATTGGTAATTCTATAAAAGTAATGCTATGTTGTAGTTAGCCACAAAGAAACGTATTGCCAACAGGTGCCTCTCGAGCTTTTTAGAGAAGGGGAGGGATTTCCTGACCAAGTGAGCACATCTCTGCCTGAGGGTACAGAAGAACCTCTCGGCATGGTTTGTCTCTTTCTTATTGGCAGAGGCCACATGCCTTGACGCCAGTATCACCTTTTTGTAGGCCTCCCACTCATCGGTGAAGAAAGTTGCCTGCTGCCTATAACGCTCCAGCACGTTTTCCCACAGCCGCTGTGCCTCTGTCTCCCAGGTGCAGGGCAATTATTTGCCTGCTTTTCCTGTCCTGGGCCACCCATAGCCATTGCTTGTTGCCTTTGAAGCCGACAAAGCTCCACAACTCATCGCTTTCGCACTCATAGCACCTAAGCTGGATTCTGAGTTGCAAGCAACCTGCGCGTTCAAGTCCTGCGGCACTTCCCCGTACAGCTCATCCATGTAGCGGTAAAGGTGGTAAGCAGGAATGTCCAGCACTCTGCAGATGCCCTCCAGGGAGATGCGCTCCAGCAAAAGCAGCTCGATGAGCCTTTTCTGCTCCTGGCTCAGACCCTGGTTCTGCCCCTCAAAAACAAACTGCCTCAAGCAGTCCTTGCACTTGCCCCTGGCTTTGCCGTAGTAGGTTCTCCCGTTTTTGACCATATTCACACTGCCGCAGTTGCAACATGACCTGTTCATGATGGTAAGACTTAGGTTGGACACCTAATCTTACTGCTACTGCGGTTATTTCTGTTGCTTCATTACTTTTATAGTACTACCCATTTATTAACCCCTTGCTCACTTTATTACTTAGCTGTCAGGCGATGTACAAGAATAGCTGTTCGCTTCACAATATCTTCCAAAGTGGTAAGATCAACATATTCTTCCGGTGCATGGGCATTTCCACCCATAACGCCCAAACCATCAAGGCTGTCGAGGTATTGAGCAACAAATGAGATATCTCCAGCTCCTCTCTTACCAGGGTCCCAAGGTTTTACTTCCCCCTGCCCCAAATCTATGCTTACCTTACTAAGTACATTCAGAACAGCCATATTCCCATCAGTGGGAGGCATAGAAGGATATCCGTCTGAAAAAGAAATTTCGGCATGCGTAACAGGTAAGCTTTCTGCCACAATCGCTCTCATTTTTTCTCGGGCTCGTTCTTTCTGTTCTTCCGAAAGAAACCGCAGGTCTCCCTTTACAATGGTTGTATTAGCTACTAAGTTTGTTTTCCCGGACACATTACCTTTTGTACCGGATGAATCCAGGCTTACTTCTGTTCCTCCTAAGATGAGACCCGGGTTGAAAGTCAGGTATACTTCCTGCAATTCTTCATAAAACCTATTGAGAATGCGAGAAGCTTCATATACTGAGCCAGCGCCAGAAATATCGGAGAAGATACCAGAAGAGTGGGCTTGCTTGCCTGTTACTTTTAGAAACCAGCCACTGGCACCGCGACGGGCAATGGTGGCGTAGTTAAAACCTGTACTACCTTCAAAGCTCAAGGCAATATCATTTTTCTTAGCAGCCTTAATTATATCTTTACGGCTTATATCTAGGGGCCGACCTGCACTTTCCTCATCTCCATGCAAGATCACAGTAATCTGCCGGTCTTTCAACTGGCCAGCCTCATGTAAAGCCTTCAAGGCATACAGCATCACCATGTTACCGCCTTTCATATCACTGGTTCCAGGGCCTACAGCAATAGAGTCTTGAAATTTCCATTTTTGAAAGGGGCTATCAGGTTCAAATACTGTATCAATATGACCGATCAGCAACAACTTTTTACCTTTTTTCCCCTTTATCTCCCCGATTAAATGCCCGCCTCGATTCATTTCTGAAGGCATATCTATCCAAGTAGTGGTAAACCCCATCTCATCCAACATCTTCTTGTAAAGCGCTCCAGCTTTCTTTACACCTGCAACATTCAACGTACCACTGTTAATATTAACTGTTTCTTCTAGAAAATGAATCGCCTCGGGACTATTCTTCTCAACATTTTTAATGATTTGAGTTTCTTGTTTTGAAAGCTTCTGAGCGTAGGAAGAAGAGTGAAATAAAGAAAAGATAAACAAGAGAAGAAGCCGATATCGTTTATGTTCAATCATAAATTTAAGAAATTGGGTTTTGTATTATTAAAATTTATATCTCATTCGCTAATGCCAGCTTAATTTATAAACCTGGCAATAACAAGTTATTGCTACATCTGTCGGTGCAATCTTCAAAATCTTGGCCAGGAGTCTTGCACTAATGACCGGGTGCTAACTCTGTAAAAACTACCACTCACAAAACATAAAGTAAAAGCTCAGGCAAAGCTGCAAGCACCAACTTATCCTTACTGCGCAGCCTCAACTTTGTTTTTAACACAATTAGACTATTCTCCTGGATGGTAACTCTTTTCAGCACCTCTTTTTACATCTTTCTTATAAAAGGTAATATCTTTATAATCATGGTTAATATAACCATCTACCTGATCGGTAAAGTGTGGTGAGTTAGAATCTGAACTTGCCCCTCCTGTTAAAATCGTCTTGGCTTTTAACTCTTTTCCAAATTCTATCAGAGCTACGAATGTATTACCTGTCACACCATATCGTTTCTTAGTTTCCGGCGTTTTCTTGCTTACATAAGCATTCAAGGAACCTAAATAACCTGGTGTTGCCGACAAAGCCCAACTAGGCTTTTCATCGCTAGAAGCTTCTCCGTTTGGATTCCGTTGATAACGATTGACACTACCCCAACTTACTTTCCAGGTTCCATGATCTTGATGCAATTCTGAAACAACAGCCTTAAAGCTGTCTAGCAATTGCTGTTCTGATAGCGTTTGGGTTGAAACTGCCGCACCGTTAGTAGTTGAATACACTTCTTCCCTTGTGTGTGGTTTTGGCAAACTAGCAACGTTCAGATCAATAATCTTTTCAATCCACATTACTGCCAATGTAGTTGCTACTGAGCTGGTGTCAGTTCTAAAATCCCACGCTTTTAGTACTTGAACTGGACCTGAAAGGTCAGAAGTGACTGTTGTGCTGTTATTATAGGCCTCGATGAGGTCAGGAATAAGACGTGCTGCATTAGGTAAATAAGTATCATGCGCTGCAGCAATAACATCATCCATAGTAGCGTTCTGAATTTTATCCAGAACTCTTACGGCATTCATTGCTCTTGGCGTTTGCCCATCGGGCAACATGAACAAAGGCTTTTTGCTCATCAATGTATCATAAGATCCTGTAGCGTATAACACGCTAGAGTTACAGTTCTGTAACCAGCCATTTGCTGGATTTTTATAATGGGGTATATCATCCAAAGAATATATACCTTTCCACTCAGTAGCATCTGTGCTACCGTCAACTGGACGCTTCCAATCCAGAGAAGCATCTTTTCGTGGAACAAAGTTGCCATGCCAGTAAGCAATGTTTCCGTCTCTATCTGCGTACACGACATTACTTCCGGTCATGGCACGCCTGTTCATGGCTGCTTTAAACTCATCAAAATTCTTAGCTTTCATTTTCTCCCAATGCATAGCCAGCAGGTCAATGTTTGCATCAAAGGTTTTCAAAGCTATCCATTTGTTATCCAACACAGACACTATTGGACCGTGGTGTGTGCGGTAAACTGTAAATTTTTGTGTTAATATTTCATTATCCTTTTTGTAGGGAACAGTGACCTCCGTGCTATCCACTGGGTGTAGTGCGCCATTATAACTGTAGTAGTATTTCCCGTTTTTCCTCTCAACAGTTTCAGCATACAAGTCTCTCGCATCTGATAAGGAAACAGGATGCATCCAACCTAAGTATTCATTGAACCCTTGAAATAGACTGAACTGGCCAAGAAACGGTGCTCCGTATGAATTTAATCCTTCTTTGCTCACTACATGTATCTCAATACGACCGTAAAATCCAGAATGCGGGTTAATTAATAGCATTGCATTCTTGCTTTTAGTGCGCGAGGGTGCTATTGCCCAACCGTTAGACCCAGATGGTTCACGAGATTCATCCGACTCTCCCATTGGTGTATAGGAAGTAGATTTCGGAATCTTCTTTGAATATAAAGCTTTGAAATCCTCATCATCCACATTGCTGCCGCCTACAGATGGAATATTGTTCATCAAGCACATCCATGGCTCTACTCGTGTGATGAGCTTTGGCTTTTTCTCGGGATGTGTAATCATATAGTAGTTAACGCCATTGGCGAATCCATCGCAAAGCTTCTGAAGCCACTCTGGTGATTCGTTATACAACGCTTTTGCTCGTATAGAGTCTGTGTAGATGCGTGACCAGAGATCTTTGTAGATCGCTGATTCACCTTCTACTTCAGCCTGACGGCCTAGTCTATTGATCAATGAAGCTTCTACCTTATCAAAGAACTCTTCACATTGCACATAACTCATTCCGAATACAGCCTGCTCATCGGTTTTGGCATATACATGCGGGACACCCCATTTATCTTTGATTATAGTAATTTGCTTTGCTTCTTTTTTCAGAGACTCAACCTCTTCAGAAGAAAATATTTGGGCCTGAACATTACCTGTTAAGACAATGAATAAAAAAACTAAAAACTTTTTCATTTGCTTGGTGTTTAGTTGGTTGGTGTCGAAAAAGGCTTATAAGTGCATTCTACTTTCGATAATCTAAGGCTGGTTTACGATTCCCCAAAAGTGCCTCATATTTAAAGTTGTTGCCTTGTTTCTCGGCTAACTCCTCTGCAGCTTCTTCTATAACAGCAGGGTTTTTGTATAGGTCATATGCTGTAAGAGCAATTGTTTTAGCTGCTACCATCATTCCTTTGGTGCCTATACTGATACCTCCAGAGGCTACGGCCTGCCAACTGTGTCCTGGTGTTCCTGGCACAAAGGTAGCAGTTCTAAGTCCGGCCGTAGGAACTGCCCAACTAACATCCCCCACATCTGTAGACCCGCCTCCGCCAGCTCTGATTTTTTCAACTTTGTAGGGCTGAATCTCCTTCGCAGACTCTAGTGCTGGTTTTTCGGCTATAAAAGATGATTGAATTTTATTTGCGAAAGCCTTTTCCTCTTCTGTATAATCAACGCCACCAACTTTGGTAAGATTTTCGTACATCAGCTTTGAAAGAACCTCATTGGGAAGAATGTTATAGACACCTCCGGTTACTTCATAATCAACAGTTGTTCCCGTTCCTAAAGCAGCTCCTTCTGCCGCTTTTACAACACGCTCCCATGTCTCTTTTACCTCATTCATCTCTGGATGTCGCACATAATAGTACACTTCGGCAAAGGCAGGCACTACATTTGGCGCTTCCCCTCCCCTTGTGATTACATAATGAATTCTGGTGTCAGAAGAAACATGTTCGCGCATCATATTCACCATGTTGTTCATCGCTTCTACTCCATCTAATGCAGAACGACCCCGATCAGGTGCCGCTGCGGCATGTGATGCCGCACCATGGAATCTAAATTTACCTGACTTGTTTGCTAATGAAGAGGACGCATTTGCCAAATTACGGTCAGCCGGATGCCAATGTAGTACGGCATCAACATCATCAAACAAACCAGCTCTTACCATGTATACTTTACCGGAGCCTCCTTCTTCGGCAGGTGTCCCGTAAACTTTAATAGTACCTTTTGTACCGGAGCTTTTTAGCCAATCCTTTACTGCTACTGCCGCCGCTACAGACCCAGTTCCAAACAAGTTATGACCACAGCCATGTCCGGCAGCTCCTGCAATAGCCGCTTTTTTCTCTGGGGCATCTACCTGAGATAAGCCTGGCAGTGCATCATATTCGGCCAATATACCAATTACAGGTTTTCCACTACCATATGTAGCTACAAAAGCCGTCGGGATTTCAGCAACTCCTGCTGTCACCTTAAAGCCAGCTCTCTTTAAATTTTCTTGCAGCAAAGCCGAGCTTTTTTTTTCCAGATAACCTGGCTCAGCATACTCCCATATCTTTTTGGCTACTTCGGCGTAAGTTGCTGTCTCTTTGTCAAGTGCGGCTACAATTTTTTCTCTATCAGATTTATTCTGTGCATTTGTTGCAATGGTCAGGCAGCATAAAACACTTAACAAAATAATTTTTCTTTTCATTTGAAATATTTTTAAGCATTGATATTCTTTAGTACTAACTAAATTAAGTTATATCCCCGTTATAAGACTCGCTAAATATTATTATTTATGCAGTAAGTATTATAAGCTGTATAAATCACCGTTTTTAATCATAGCCTATAAATTTATTTTATCATATATATTATTCAAATAATACCCTCAATAATTACTCAATTAGCAGTTTACCTGCCTCAACAGTACTAGAATCAGCAACTGCGCCAACTCAGTGGATCATAATGTAGCTGCCCGCAAAGCTTCATATGGACTCGTTCCATTATCAATCCAATACTGTAATTCTACCTAAAGACTCAGGCCATTTAGTACATGGGGAGAATATATCTAGGGATAGGAAGAGGTTATTATTTTGCAAAGACCTCCTACTTTAATTGTCATTAAAATCTAATTTTGTTCTTCTTGCAGGAGCAAAGTCATCATAGTTTCAGCAGCAATTCTACCCTTCATCTTCAACACTCTCCTTGGAGTGTCGTCCCCTACTTCATAAGTTAAAGCGTCAGCTCCTAATTCACGGCTAAACCAGCTTTTTGAAACGTTCCCGCCATTGTCAGATGGTTTTATGTTTGCTTCGAAGCCTGGAATAGCCTTTCCAAAGGCATTTAGCCATTTTTTAGTAAACCCAGGAGAATTAGTAGGCTGACTGGTCTCGTTGGTATAGAAGACATCACTATAGGTAGAGTGAAAGTCCAAAGCAAAAACCACCTTTGCCTTTTGTGTGGCCAGCTTCTTAAGTAAAAACAATTTTACAGCACTGGTTTCCGGTTGCTTGAATACGTCCCAATCTCGATTCAGGTCAACTCCTGCCGCACTATGCCTCCAGTTACCTTCGTCCACTCCATCAGGGTTAATCATGGGAATTACTACAAGTTCATAAGCTTTTCTGAACCTTTTAGCTAATGGAGTAGCAGAAGTAGTGGCCTGCACAAAAGACTGCATGGCCATATAGCCTGTTACTTCTGGCGGATGTTGTCGGCTTAGCACTACCACCAGTTTTTTGCCAGAACTTCCGGTACTATGAAGCGCTACAATCGGCTTCCCTAAAATGCTCTGCCCAATAATTTGCTTCCTCAAAAAAGGCATTTGCGAAAGACTATCCATCCACTGATAAGAAGAGGCTGCACTTATGATTTCCTGAGCAGCTACCAACAGGGTATCTTGCGTTACTGGTAGTTTAAAAAAGGCTTCGCTTTCTTGTGCATTCAACTGCACGTTGCCTACATAAGACCAGGTTTGCCCATTAGAACTGATTTGAGGATTGTACCTATGCTTTGTCCCTTCGTATTTTAACTTAATGTATATCGGCTGCTCCCCAGCGGACCACACTTTAAAAGCATACCAGGGACTAGGATTAATAGGGCTATTTTCAGGAGCCACTAAAACACTAAAAACACTATCATTCTCCTGTCTAAAAGCATTGGCACGGGCTGCAGCAAATTGATTGCTGAATAATACTTTGCCAAAGTTAAAACTTTGCTTTTGTTTCTGTTGAAAAGCGATAGTGGCTAAGGCGGTATTATCTGGTGGAGAATCAGCTTTCTCTGTTTGTTTTATAGCTTGACATGAAAGTGATAACAAACCAATACTCGATAGATATAGGTACTTTATAAATTTGACGTTTAATATTTTCATCAATGGAAATGAAGTATGTTATATCGTTTTGACTTTTAAGGAAACAAACCTGCTTCAGGATTTAAATGCAGGATTTACTGCTAAGAGTTAATAGATCAGGCTTGGGTGCGTTTACTTCCTCTACTAGTGCGAAATCTACTGAATTGGCATGCTCTTTAGATTATAAAAACTTTTCCATTGCTTTAGGTCAGCTTTTATATGTCATCTATGCCCTATGCAAGGCCCCATCATTTAAACATTTGCTTTATGTATGCTCTAAAATGACAGCTATGAATACAACAATCAGAAGATTAAAGGCCTTCAATCTTCCTAATGAATAATTTAAATAATTTAGGCATATTTAAACATTATCATTTAACCTGTATCTTATCCATATAGGGAATCTAACTTCACGCTTCAATCACCATCTAGAAATGACAGGTAGCGATAAAAGCGTGAAGTTAGGTTCCCTATATTAAGCCAGGAATAGCAAAACAGTTACTGATAAATATACATTGGATCGAACAAGCTTGGAGCAGGGTTTGGACTGTTTGGGTTTGAATTCAACTCATTTTGAGAATAAATGAATCTGTAAGGCAACTGGTCACCATTGTTGGGCTGCAACTTTATTCCGTAAGCCTCATTACGTGTTCGACGCTCATCATTCCAACCTAAATGGGTACCGTAAAAAGTAACATAGCGTTCTTGCAAAATTTCTCTTAACAAGGCATCCTCTTGCGAAATGTTATCTGAGTTTTCGATACCACCAGCAGCAAAATCTGCCATTACATAAGCTTCATAATTAAGAGTAGCACTTTCTTGATAAGTTGGATCAATGTACCCTCCCATATTCAAAAATTCACGGTACTCATTCAGGTGACCTAGAGCCACGTCGAGGCTTCTACCTGAACGTAGGGCTGCTTCAGCTAACGTAAGTATGTTTTCCTGGTAAGTAACCATTGGGAAATCAGCATCCATCGCAAAGAAACCTCTGGCAGCAGAAGTAGTAAGTGTATTAGGTTCGATTATACCTGGTGCATTTACTCCATTCTCTAAATAGTAGTATCTAAACCTGGCTGTTTCATCTGTCTTGGCGTTACCTCGATAGATAGAATTAGATGGGTTTAATAATTCAGCATTGTATGCGCCCTCGGCGGTAATACTGCCTGCCCGCACATCAGTTAGTAAACTGAAGGTATGGTTTTGATTTACATTAGGGGTCGTACCATGTGGAGCATACAAAGAGTTGGCATACGTACTAACACCCTGTACTGCAGCGGAATAAGCAGCGTCATATTGCTTAATATCCATGTAAAGGCGGGCTTTCAGTGTATAAGCTACTTGTATCCAATTATTAGCATCACCACTAAAATGAATATCTTCTGCTCCTACTGTACCTACACCCGATTCTAAATCAGCAATAGCTTCATCTAGTCTTGTAATCAGCTTGGGATATAACTCCTGTTGACTCTCAAACCTAGGATTAGGAAACTCTTCAGTTCGTCCAGCTTCTTCGTAGGGTATATCTCCCCAAAGCTCTGTAGCAGTAGCCAAAGAATTTACCTGAACAACTTTAGCAATACCTGCCATCTTCCTGTTGCCGAGCGCTTCAGCTTTCTGTATAGCTATTATGGCGTTCTTGTTAGCACCTGTAAAAACATTGTTCCAGTCATCATCAAAGTTACTAGCAGTAATGTTATAAGCGTACCATGTTCCGTATTGCTGAAAAACTCCAGTTCCATATCCCGTCCACACGAGGCTTAATCTACTTGCCTGACCTTCTTGTACTGCAACATTAGCTATTTGAGCTCCAGTAAAAACATAACTAGCTGGAGCATCAGTTGGGTTATTAGGGTCCACGTTTAGGTCGTCGACAATCTTTTCACATGAGGCTAGATGTAGGCTTAGCAAAACCGCTAAAAAAGGCTTATATATATTTTTCATTATTCTATGAATTGGAATTAGTAATTGAATTTGATACTGAAAAGCAATGATCTTGTGCTTGGGTTGTTAAAGTAATCTACCCCGCGCGCATTACCGACACCAGATACATTCGTTTCTGGGTCAACCCCTACTATGTCTGTCCATAAGATTGGATTACGGGCTGTTACTGAAAAATTAATCCCTTGAAGCTTAGTTTTCTTTCTGAACCCTTCAGATTCCAGCGTGTAACCCAGCGTTATTTCCCGAACTCGAGTCCAACTTCCATCACTAACAAACTGTTCTGTTAACTGTCCCGAGTGCCCCCCAAGTGTCGTATACCAAGATTGATCTAGTAAAACAGGGCCAGCACCATAGTCTCGTACGTTCCCTCGAACAGTGCTACCTGCAGGAATAAGTCTTCCTGCATAGTTATACATATCCTGGCCAAGCGTAACTTCATTGCCTACATCTGCATGTGTACCAAAATTAACCAACACTCCTCTGGTACCCTCATAAAAATCACCGCCTTGGGAAGTTTCGAACAACACATTAAGTGAGAAGTTTTTGTAAGATGCGTTAGTACCAAACCCGCCACGCCAGTCTGGATTTGGGTCACCAATTATACCTAGTTCGGTAGAAAGTTGCGGAAAACCAGTTTCAGTAAGGTCCAAAGAACCATCTTCATTACGCTGGTACGTACCTCCGTAAAAAGAAGATAGAGAAGATCCTACATGTGCTACAGTAGACAATGCACCTCCAGTTAACACTATATTTTCTGTACCAGCCAAGTCAGTTACTTTGTTTTGGTTGCGGCTCCAATTCGCAAAAACATTCCAGGTAAAGTCCTTTCTTAGCAGAACATTATAATTGAGATCTACTTCAAACCCTTTGTTCTCCATACTACCAGCATTAGTATACCTTCTACTAAAACCGGAAGAGCCTGCTGCAGCAACATTAAGTAACAAATCTTCAATTCTATTCTGATAGTATGTAAAGCTAGCAGAGAATTTATCATTTAAGAAACGTAAATCAGTACCTACTTCCCATTCGGTTTTTCGTTCCGGACTCAAGTTGGGATCCCCCTGTTCGCTACTTTGCACATAAGCACCACCATATCCGGTTCCGCTGATAGGGTTTGCATAGATACCGCTAAAGGATGCATTGATAAATGGAGTAGTGTTTTGATAAGCGTCTGGCTGTATACCAACTATACCGTAAGAAGCACGCAGCTTGCCAAAAGAAAGAATGCTGCTATTATTTAATGTTGGTAGCTGATTAAACTGCCAGGCCACATCTGCGGAAGGATAGTAAAAAGTAGACTTTGATTCGCTTCCAAAAGTTGACCCGGATTCACCTGCTGCTGAAACATTAAGAAACAACTGATCATAAAAACCTAAATTAAGACTAGAATACAGACGAGCCATTCGTCTATGTGTTAAGCTGGTATAGGGGTAATTATTTTCCCTTGTGGAGTTAGTGAAATTTGCCGGGGCATCTGGTATAATAAAATTATTCATTACACCTCCCTGATTATAATATTTTCGGTCGTTTATGTTAAATCCTAAAATTAATGTGCTTGTTACATTTACCCCAAAGTCTTTCATGACTCTGCCAATCACATCTCCATTCAGCTCTGTTTCTCTAATCGTTCGCTCCTCAAACTGACCTCTTCCTGAATTTGCGTAATCCGCAACTGGAAAGTTTGTGATACGCCTGTCTGTATAGGTATCAATACCGCCACGGGTTGTTATGTCGAACCAGTTTTGTGGGCTTATAACTATTTCTGAATTTAGAAGAAAGCGATCTACGTTACTTGTGTTGGTTTGTTCATTGATAACCCAAAGAGGATCATTATAACCTGGGTTTGCTGAAGCTCCCAAAGGGTTTCGGTAAGCGCGCTGCCGGTTTGGAATAGCAGACGCAGTAGGAGACGAGAAGTAATCACCTATCCATGAGCGACTATCAAAATCAGGGGAAGTACGCGTCATTCCTATATACAAACCTGCTGCATTGTCTCCTTTTTGTATCCGGTTAGAACTTGTTCGGACATAGTTGGCATTGGTAGTTGCTCTAATAATCTCATTAAATTGCCTTGAACTATTGAAACGGACAGAACTTCGCTTATAATCACTTTGCCCTGCAAAGATGCCTTTCTGACGTAAATCTCCAAGACTCAGGTAGAAGTTTCCTTTTTCATTTCCACCGCTTAAACTGAGGTTATTATCAAAGTAGGTACCTGTTCTGAAAACAGCATCCTCACGTTCATCAACGAATGTTTCCCTAGAGTTTTTCTGAATGATTGGATAAAAAGTCTGTCCGTTATAGGCTTCAAATCGTGCTCCATTCATGTTTACTTCGTCCGCCGCTCCAGTACGATCAGCAATTTTGTCTCCCCAACTATATGCTGAGGTTGGACTATACCTGCCATTTGAGCCTTGCCCATACGCTTCCTGTAGCGGGTGCAGCCTGTTCACTCTGTCGAATGAAGCAGTTGTACTGTACGATATGTTAATTTTCTCCATATCTGCCCCTCTTTTAGTTGTTATAACAATCACTCCGTTTGCTGCACGAGAACCCCATAAAGCTGCGGCCGAAGCTCCTTTCAATACTTGCATAGAAGCGATATCTTCAGGATTTATGTCGTTTAAGCGTGATTGCTGAGCAACGCCGCCTCTTGCATCTCCAAGGGTGTTATTACTCATTGGCACACCATCAATAATAACTAAAGGTTGATTTGAGCCAGTAATTGTATTTTGCCCCCTGATCTGAATGTTTGACCCGGCACCTGGATCACCAGTAGAACGGTTAATTTGTACTCCAGCCGCACGTCCAGCCAAACCGTTAATCACCCCTGTTTCTCCTGAGCGAGTAATATCTTCTGCTTTTACTGTGGCAGCCGTAGATCCTAATTTATCTTTGTCTTCTTTAAAGCCTAAGGCTGACACCACTACTTCTTGCAGTTGTTTAGTATTTGATGCCAAGGTAATATCAACTGTTGACTGATTACCTATGACAACTTCTTTAGAAAGCATACCAAGAAAAGAAAAGACAAGTGTTCCGCCCTGCTCTGGAACTGAAAGACGGAATTTACCTTCTACATCTGTGATTGTTCCTGTAGCCGTCCCCTTTAGACCAACACTTACACCTGGAAGAGCTGAACCATCATCCTGTGATGTAACTGTACCAGATACCATTCGACCTTGTGCAAATGCATAGCTACAATTCAGTAACCATACAAATATCACTAAAAGTAAATTTTTGTTCATAAATTTTCGTATTTATAGTGGAAATAATTGAACATAATATAGCAACAAAAAACGATGGATTATGGTGTTACTATCTATAGCTCCTTTTGACAAGTAAAGTTATTTGATGTTGTAATAATAGTTAACAACACGAGTTAAAACAAACTATTGTAAACATTTTTTTAAAAAAAACCCATAATTTTAAACATTACTTAACAAAGTAGCTATTTATTAACAATATTCATAATAATAAACAACCACTAAGTAATCACTTACATGAGTGATTACTTAGTGGTTGTCACAATTTAAAATATGTTTATTTATATTAAATTAGCTCATTGAAAAACAATATTAGGTTGTGGTTTAGAATGTATGATGTAGGAATAAATATGGCA
>NZ_JAJJWH010000046.1 GCF_020907245.1 Pontibacter harenae
ATTGAAATATGGAAATGACACAGTTTAAATTACACTCCCCATATTTCTCAAAATGCGCTTTCTGCTGAAGGATTAAAGTACTTGTTACACTGCTACCACCTGCTCGTTCAAAGACTTTAATACTTCAACAGTATGCTCCAGCATCTCATCTGTTACATCAATGTGTGTCACAAACCGAACCATCTGAGGGCCAAAACTGGCTGCAATGATTCCTTCATTTGCTAAAGCTTTCACAAAAGCAGCATCCGTATACCTCTGGTTCAGCTTAAATATAACAATGTTCGTTTCTACTGGCAGCACACTGTCTACATAATTCGAATTCTCCAGTACGTCTGACAGGACTTTTGCTTTAACGTGATCTTCCTGCAAGCGCTCTACATGGTTATCTAGGGCATAAATACAAGCCGCCGCTAAATAGCCAGCTTGTCGCCAGCCGCCGCCTAATACTTTTCTGATTCTGAGCGCTTTCTGAATTAATTCTTTGCTACCTAGCAGCAAAGAACCTACTGGTGCTCCCAATCCTTTAGACAAGCAAATAGAGATACTGTCGAAGTACTTGCCATAGTCCAGGGCGCTATCACCAGAGGCAGCCAGTGCATTAAAAACGCGTGCCCCATCCAGGTGCAGGGGTAGGTTGTGGCGCTTACATACTTCAGAGATAGCTGCAATTTCAGCTAGATTATAATAAGAGCCACCGCCTTTGTTGCAGGTGTTTTCCAGGGCCACTAAGCGCGTTTCAGGAAAATGGATGTTGTTAAGCGGGCGGATATAAGATTCTACCTGTTCTGGTGTCATTTTACCACGCACACCATCCACCAGGGCTACAGAGGCAAGCGAGTTGAACGAAATGCCACCGCCTTCATACTGGTAAATATGTGCTGTCCTGTCGCAGATAACTTCTGTAAGCGGTTCTGTTAGGGCCTTTATTGCAATTTGGTTTGTCATGGTGCCAGAAGGGCAGAAGATGCCTGCTTCCTTGCCAAACATAGCCGCAGCCTTAGCCTCTAACTCATTTATAGTGGGGTCTTCTCCGTACACATCGTCGCCTACTTTTGCTGCAAACATGGCTTCCAGCATAGCGGGTGTAGGTTTGGTAACAGTATCGGAACGAAGGTCTGTGATTAGTTTCATGAATTTGATTGGGTAAAAACTTTACAATGTAAAAGTAATAACTTACCTTTGCGGTTCAAATTAAATTTTTTGCAACGATGGGAGTTACTAGACTTAAAAGAAAAGACCGTAAAAATAAGGCAAGAGCAAACAACAAGCAGGCTCGTATCAAACATTTGTTACTGACGCCAGTTATCAAGAATGTTGATATGGACGAACTGAGAGCTCAGTTTGGCGAGGCTCCAAAGAATAACACAGAAGCTGCTGAGGCTCCTGCTGCTACCACAGAAGAGACTTCTGCTGAATAATCCCTTTACGGTAAAGTAAACCATCTGCCTGCCAGCGCTGTGTATGCTTCGGTTGGCGGGGTTATAGAAAGACTTCAAAGTGTGCTTGCTCCGCAGGCACGCTTTTTTTATGCCCTCTTCCCAAGCTCAATCACCTGCAGATCGCGCAGTTGCCCTTCTTCAATGGCAAAGCGTACCATGGTCCTAATTTTGTGAAAGCCATGCTTGCCAGCAGCGCCTGGGTTAATGTGCAGCAGGTTATTTAGGCTTTTGTCGGTCATCACCTTCAAAATATGGGAGTGGCCAGTAATGTAAAGTTGCGGAGGGTTTGTTCTAATTTCCTGCCTGATATCAGGATGATATTTGCCTGGGTAGCCACCAATGTGCGTCATCAGTACATCCAAACCATTAGCATCGAACCGCAGCACTTTTGGGTGTAGCTGCCTGACGTCCTGCCCATCAATGTTTCCATAAACACCCCTTACTGGCGCTATCTCACTTAAACGTTCCGACACTGCTGCTGTTCCGAAATCGCCAGCATGCCATATCTCATCCTTATCATCCAGCAAGCGCAGGATTTGGTCATCTATATAGCTATGGGTGTCGGAGAGGAGTCCTATTTTCATGGGTTAAAGAATTAATTACGGACTACGGATTACGACTTTTTCACCTTGGGGACTAAAATATGCACGTCAAAGAGAAGCAATTGTCTATACACAAACTTTTCCCTGTTCTAACCGAAGCACTTTGTCTACGCAGGTAGGTAGCTCTTCCTGATAATGCGTTACATATATAAGTGTGGTGTTGCTGCTGGCGCAGATAGCATCTAGCAAGTTTCTGAAATTGTGCTGTTGCTGCTGGTCCAGCCCCTGGCATGGTTCATCTAAAATGAGCAAAGGCGGATGTTTAACCAGAGCCCTGGCTAACAGACATAAACGCTGATTGCTGGCAGAGGCATTGCGCAGCGGCAGGTTAGCATCCTGTGCTATACCTAACAGGTTCATCCAACGTAAGGCTAGTTCGGCATGTATAGGTTCGCTTTGGCGCAACAGCCCTAAGGTATCGTAGAAGCCAGACTCTACTACTTCGTGGCAAGTGCTGGCGTAAGGAAAGTACTGGTATAACTCAGGCGAGACAAAGCCAATTTTGCTTTTAATGTCCCAAATGCTTTCGCCACTTCCCCGTTTTCTATCAAAAAGTATAAGATTTTGGGAATAAGACTGCGGGTTGTCGCCGTTGATCAGGCTCAACAGAGTGGTTTTGCCTGCGCCATTATGTCCGAGCAAAGCCCAACGATCTCCTTGGTTTATGTGCCAATTCACCTTATCAAGTACAAGCTTGCTGCCATAGCTAATCGTGATGTCCTGCATGCCAACAACTGTGTTGAAAGTTGCTTTATTCTGTGGTTGCAGCAGGGCTAGTAGTTCTTCCTGTATGGTAGGAGAGAGTAGGTTTTCTTCGACGTTAGCAGCAGGCATAAAATCCTGCCTCTTCTCTTGCTTTACTATTTCGCCGTTGGCTAAGGTAGCTACGTGTGTAATGGCGGGAGATATTTCTTTAGGAGAGGTAGCCATGATGACGGTTATTCCTGAGGCTGTTATTTCACTAATCAGCTCATGCAGTTCCCCCCGTGTCTTTACATCAAGCCCAGTAAGAGGATTGTCAAGCAGCAAAAGGCGCGGGTTTTTAAGTAGTGCCGCTGCAAATAGCAGTCGTTTCGTTTCGCCGTTAGACAGCTTGATCAATTCTTTATGCAGCAGTTTTTCCAGCTTAAAAGCCTCTGTAACTTTAGCCTTAGACCAATACAGTGCTTTGCCTACAGGTGCTTCTACAGCATCAAGAAAAGACAATACTGTTGGTGCGTCTTCAGAATCGGAGGCATGATACCGTTGCTGGTAATAGAACTCAGTAGTGTTAGATAGATTCCTGAAGTTGTGCTTTTGCGGCACTTCGGCTATCAGGTGGCGATAATTGAACGGTACGTCTTGCTGTGGAAATTCTGCTAGAAAATCTTCTACATAATGGTGCTGCATATGCCCCTGCACAATGTTATACTTGCCCATGATGGTGTGCAGAAGCCTTGTTTTTCCAGATCCACTGTCGCCTACCAGAGCCCAGTGCTGGCCCTCCGAAACCTCGAAATTCAAATTTTGGAACAAGGTATTGGTCAAGTATTTGACCTTAACGTTTTCGAAAGTTAAAAAAGGATGAGCCATTGGCATGGACAAATTTTCCAAAGTGAAGCTAATATATAGCTGTAAACTTTGAAATTATAGCGTAAGCCTTACTCTTGCAAGGTATTCCTATAACTAGTGCAAAATTTTACAAACTAGCATGTAGTTACCTGGCAAAGTTAAGCAGGGTAAAAGGTATCTGTTAGAAGTAAAGCCTTTTTAAGAAAAGATAAAAGTTTCTGAGGGTACTGTTGCGCAAGCAGGCTCTTGTTAAGAGCTTGCTATTTCTGTCATTTTGGTAAGTTTGGCATCTATGCCATGGTTTTGTATTAGCTCTGTCGCAAATTTATAGCTACCGTGGGGCACAAAAAGCATTAGGTCTCCGCCTTTCATTTTGGCAATCGATTCCAAAACTTTCCACTTACTTACTAAAGTATTTAAAGCCTCATCATCTTGATTCTTAACCACTAATTCGAAGTAATATTTATTATCGCCGCGTTTAGCTGAAAAATCAGGAGTCAAGGTCATGTTCTGGCTTATCATAGTCAGCGATGCGGGGCTGTCGTAGCCAGTAAAGTCTGCCTTTATTTCTTTATAACCTGCTTTTTGAGCATAGTTGATAATTTGTTCTGCATAAGAGTCATAGTTGTGGGTTTGTTTTCTGATCTGTAACATATTGATTTTTTATAGTTTAGATAAATAATTTTAGGCTAGCAAAGCAAGCAAATTAAAAAAGCATGCATACTGGTGGCAAAGTAATAAGATGCCATAAATAGAAAGTCAGTTAGTTTATAACTTGTAAACTGTTGCTGATTGTATCTCTACAGTAGTGAAGCAAAACCTTTGCTGACTTGAGTTTTGTGCGGTACTATTGAGCCTCAGTTTGTGAGGCATAGTGTAATTGAGTTGCTGCTTTTTTAGCCTATTGCTGCTTTTTTAGCCTATATTTTTAATATAAGGAAAAATAACTGGAAATCAAAATATGACTGTGATTTAACTGCTTTTTCTGCTTATTCTGAAGAAAAGTATTAAAATAATATAAACATGAATATAAGTCTTTGATGACAATTCAAACACTTAAAAGACCTTCTTCACGCGTAATTTTAGAAGGTACATACCTGCAGCCTATACAGAAATAGTTATGCTTACCTATTGTCTAAACCTCGACCTTCACTGTTTTACTTATTATATCCAGCAATTCATGCTGAATCTCTTCTGGTACATTCATAGTACAAAGTTTTAAGTAGGATTAGTGACACGCTGTTGTTTAAGGAAAGGCGGGTATAGACTATTTATCTGTGCAAGTAAACGAAGCAGCATAAATAATAATTTTCTATTTTTATGTATACATCCACTTGCCTGTACAGTTATAAATGTTAAATTCAGCATGTACTTGTAATCTCGCCGTCTCTTGAAAAAGCTCTTCCTTTTGCCCGTCCTTTTAATCTTGATGTTAGTTTCTTGTAAAGAAGATGATGAACCTGTGCCGCTCAGTGAGCAGATTTTAGGAACATGGAAGGAAACAATGACAGTGAGCCACTTCTATGATGAACAAAGCAAGGAGCTTCATAAAGAGTCATTTGCTATATCAACAGAGTACGGTTTCGGAGCAGAATCCTTTTACAGAGATTTTTGCTCAAGAGTACCAATAGAGTATACCATCATAGAAGAGGGCGGCAAGCACTATTTAGTTGTAGAGGGAGATCCTGTTGGCCGCTATGAACTAAGCATTTCTGGTGATAAAATGATATGGTCTTGGGAGAACCACCCAGCTACTTATTATTACTACCCAAGCGACGAGTTGAAGGCCGCACATCGTCAGACTGTCAGAATCGAGTTCAAAAGAGTAAAATAATCAGTATATTATCGGAGCGATTTTAAGCTAAACAAGGAAGGCTACTCATCAAGAGTAGCCTTCCTTGTTTAAGAAAAGTTAGAGAGAAGAGTTTGTCGGTACAAATTTGCAGTAGGCCTGTAGTAATTGAGGATGGGGTGAGAAGAGTTAGTTAATTCTCAATATTATGAGCTTAGAGTGTAAGTACAACAGATAAAGTACATAGAAGCTCTAAACCGAGAGCGGCGGCTAACGTTTATAAGAGAGAACTGACAAATCTAAAATAAACACTATGGAAAGATACAGATATGATAGAGACCGTGCTTATAACGGTGGCTACGATAACGAAAGATACAACGACTATAACCATGAGAATCGACCTGGGCGTGAATTGAAACGAGAGTTTGAAAGAGACTTTCAGAACAGCAGAGGCTACAACCGAGATGGTGAAGCTGAACGTAACCAGGACTACCAGGACTACCAGGACAGAGACAGGTTTGATGACTACCGCAGCCGTGACTATGACATGGAGCACAATTACTACGACAACTTAAGGGGCGACCAAGGTAGGCTAGGAGATATCAGGCAGGGTTATGGTATCTCAAGTTTTGATGGTACCTCTGATCGGTATAACACGCTGAACAGCATGCAGCGCGAAAGAAATGCACAGGAGAATCAAGCTTATTTGTCTGGAAGGAGAGATGGTTTCAGGAGTACACGATATGGCGGTGGCGAAGGAGATGCAGATATGCACTCTAATAGAGGAGTACCAAACTATGCCACCCGCAACTTTAGCGACAACTACGGCACTGGCATGGGAAGCACCTATGGAGGCAAAAACTATGGAGACGGTACTGGCTATATGGGCGGTAATATGGGTGGTTCACATGGGCATGACTCCTATGGTACATCTGCTGGCAACTACGGTGGCTACGGCTCATTAGGTAGCAGGGCCTATGGCTCTGGCCAAAGCAGCTCTGGTGGCACAGATGGTTTTTCTGACAGAGGCAACTTTGACGATAGAGGATCAAATTTATAATTAAACCTATCGCTTATTTTTAACGGCCTGTCTTTGAGCAAAGACAGGCCGTTTTTTATTTTATGCGTCAAATTCTGGAGCAGCATTACTTCTACACAGAAGCTTGCTACCATTAGCCCCACTGTCAATGAAGCAGAAAAGCAACCATCCTTGGAAAAGGAGGGGTGGTTGGATATGGAAGCATGACTTTTAAGAAGGTATCCTAATACAATACAAAAGGAGTAACCAACACGGCAGTTCAACTTGCTCAACTTAAAATAGAAACGGCACTTGGTACGGTACTGCTAAGCACGGATCATTTATTATATATCCGTACAAAATTTACAGTCACATCTTTGGCCAACGAAAGTGTATATACTTCCTTTTCAGGAAAATCAAATCTTAGTAAAAAGTATTTCAAATATTTTGAATCTATATAAGAAGATTGAAGTATAAGCTGATATAGATTTTAGCATAGATAACAGTGGCATCCAAAATCAAAAAAATGGGAAAGACTTATACTTTATTGTAGCCATTTATACAGTTGGCTGTAGCTTTTTCTGCCAAGCAGCTGTTTATTCATGAAGATCCTAACCTCACAGGGATAATGAAGCATCAATAAGAAAAAAATAATAAAATATAATAATTATAACAATAGCTGCAAAAGCTTTAAAAAAATATGTAACCTGTTTAGTAATAAACTAGCTCTGCCTTACATAAATGTACACGCGTAAAGATGCATCTGTTTAAACAACTTCCTGAGATAGAAATATTCATAACAATCGGGTTTTGTTATAGAGAAGGAGAAAGCATATTCCAATACAACTGCATAGAGAAACAAACAGAGCTCCTCTATTAAACAGGGTAACAAAATACCCTAATAAACTTATCTTCCATGATCATTATCGATAAACACTTACAGTCCCGTCAACAAGAAGGCAAACCAGTGCGCGTAGGCATTATAGGCGCTGGCGTGATGGCCAAAGGCCTCGTAAATCAAATTATTCGTTACACCCCTGGTATGGAAGTGGCGGCCATTGCTAACCGTACCATCAAGAAAGCCTTAGCTGCCTATGAATACACAGGTACAGAAGCTAAAGTATGTAATGATTTAGATGAATTGCAGCAATGCTGGAACAATGGAGGTTTTGCTGTAACCAGCGATCCTGAACTACTTTGTGTGGCAGACGGAATAGACATCATCGTAGAGATGACAGGCACGATAGAGTATGCGGCTAATGTTGTTATGAAAGCGATAGAGCATAAAAAGCACGTACTAAACTTTAACGCTGAGTTGGATGCTACCGTTGGCCCGATGCTGAAAGTGTACGCAGATCAAGCTGGTGTATTGCTGAGCGGAGGTGATGGAGACCAGCCTGGTGTTATTATGAATTTGTACCGCTTTGTGAAAAGCATCGGCTTAACTCCACTGCTTTGCGGAAATATCAAAGGCCTTCAGGACTATTACCGCAACCCCACTACCCAAAAAGGGTTTGCTGCTGTATGGGACATGACACCTGAAATGGTGACTTCTTTTGCAGATGGCACAAAGATATCTTTCGAGCAGGCATGTGTTGCTAATGCAACAGGCATGGGAGTGGCCAAAAGAGGGATGATCGGTCTGAATTACGATGGCCATGTCGACGACATGACTGGCATGTATGATATTGAAATGCTGAAGGAAAAGGGTGGCATTGTAGATTATGTGGTTGGTCCAAAGCCAGGCCCAGGGGTGTTTATTTATGCCACCTCCGATGACCCTATGACGCAGAAGTACCTTGACTACGGAAAGTTAGGCAAAGGTCCTCTCTACAGTTTCTATACACCTTACCATCTTTGCTACTTCGAGCTTCCGCACTCCATTGCCCGCATAGTACTGATGAACGACGTCGTAATGGCACCACTGGCAGGCCCGGTAGTAGAGGTTATAACACAGGCTAAAACCGATCTGAAAGCAGGCAAAAAGCTGGACGGCCTCGGTGGCTACGACACCTATGGACAGTGCGAGAATGCGCTTACCGTACAACAGGAAAACCTCCTGCCGATTGGTTTGGCTGAGGGTGCTGTATTGAAAAGAGACATACCCCGTGACCAATGCCTCACTTTCGATGACGTAGAATTAAATGAAGATTCGCTTGTGATGCGCCTTTACAGAGAGCAAACTGCTATGTTTTTTCCTGAAATGAAGGAAAAAGGAGCAGTGGTTTCTTAGTTGGGCACGCAGAAGCTAATAAATTTTAACAACCTAAAAATAGAATACAGATTGCAACTATATGAATGAAACTATAGAAACTACAGCCTTAAATAGCATTGTGCAGGAGGACATGGCAGCTATTTACGGAGCACTTACAACACAGGAAAAAGAAAAACTTCGGAACTCTACCGTACTTATAACTGGCTGCGGAGGCTTTTTGGGCTATTATTTTATGCACTTCTTCTCTACTTTTTCAGAAGAGCTGCAATTAAAACGCGTCATAGGGCTTGATAACTTCCTGACTGGCACCAAAGATTGGCTTGATACGCTAGTTGAAAGCAATCCAGAAAAAGTTGAGCTTCACAAATTCGATGTCATAAACGATACAGTGGCAGACATACCTGGAGCCGAAGATGCTGATCTGGTTATCCATCTAGCTTCTATTGCTTCTCCAACTTTCTACCGTATATACCCAATCGAAACGGTAGATGCCAACATCACAGGTTTGCGAAGGCTACTAGATTTTTATGCCAGCAAGCAGTTAAAAGGCTTTTTGTTCTTCTCGAGCAGCGAAATTTATGGCGATCCCTTCCCTGAATTTATACCTACAAAAGAAGAGTACCGAGGTAACGTTGCTACTATTGGGCCTCGCGCTTGCTACGATGAAGCTAAGCGCTTTGGCGAGACGCTCTGCTACTTGTTTGCACAGAAACATAACATGCCTATAGGTGTGGCTAGGCCATTCAATAACTATGGGCCTGGTATGAACATAAACGACAAGCGCCTGCCAGCTGACTTTGCGAAGGCTGTGGTGGAAGGCAGGGATCTGGAAATACTCTCTGATGGCAAGCCTACCCGCACGTTCTGCTACATCTCGGATGCCATTACAGGATATCTCAAAGTGATGCTGCACGGTTCTTTTGATGTCTTCAACATTGGCATGGATCAGCCTGAGTTATCGGTGAGGCAATTTGCTGAAATCTTTAACAGAAAAGGCAAAGAGATATTCGATTATCAGGGCCAGATTACTTTTAAGGAATCTAACGATAAAGAATACCTGACCGACAACCCAAACAGGCGTTGCCCTGATATAAGCAAAGCCAGAAACATACTTGGTTATGAGCCAAAGGTAAGCGTTGAGGAGGGCATACAGCGCTACTTAGAATTTTTGAACAACCCAAAACGATAGCTATAATGATAACTGTTTTAGGATTAGGATTTGTGGGGCTGACCACCGCCTTAGGATTTAGTAAAAAGGGCTTTAAAGTTTACGGCATAGACGTAGATCAAAATAGAATAGAGAAACTTAACAAGGGAGAGGTGCCTTTCTTTGAGCCAAATCTTCCAGAGGCTCTTCAGGAGGAGTTAGGCAACAATTTTATACTGGGTACCGATTTATCTGAAGCTGTAAATGACAGCAAGGCGGTAATTATCTGTGTAGGCACCCCAGGAAACGCTGACGGTAGCGCAGATTTAACTTATCTGCTGCAGGCAGTAAAAGACGTGTTTGAAGTTAGCGATGGCTCTTTCAAAGTAATTGTTACGAAGTCTACTGTTCCGCCTTCTACTGTTTCAGAAAAAGTAAAGCCTTATGTGCAAGAGCTAAACGCACAATACAATAAATCTATCGGTTTAGCATCTAACCCAGAATTTTTACGAGAGGGGTTTGCCTGGGATGACTTTATGAATCCTGATAGAATTGTGATTGGTGTGGAAGACGAGCAGTCCAAGCTAGTGTTGAATGAGTTGTACCAGCCTTTCAAAGCGCCAGTGCATTATGTAAACTACAATTCAGCTGAATATATAAAGTATCTTTCAAATACGCTCCTGTCCACGCTCATCAGTTTTTCCAATGAAATGGCGATGATTGCCGATCACATTGGAGACATTGACGTAGCCAAGGCTTTTAAAATTCTGCACCAGGATAAGCGTTGGAGTGGTTATCCTGCAAAAATGTCGAGTTATGTGTACCCTGGTTGCGGTTACGGTGGTTATTGCCTCCCTAAAGACACGGCGGCTTTAAACAGTATCGCCAAGGAAAAAGGGTTCGACACCAAAATTCTGTCTGGCAATTTGCAGATAAATGAGGAAGTAATGGAGTTTGTTGCGACCAAAGTAGCCAACACCGTTCCTAAGGACAGCACGGTTGGTATACTTGGCCTTGCCTTCAAAAGCGGCTCAGACGATGTTCGCCTTTCACCAAGTAAAGCCATCATTGAGAAGCTACTGGACAAGGGATACACTAACATACAAGCTTACGACCCGATGGCTAATGAGGTGTTTGATGCTACTTACAAAATGCCTCTTACTTATACTGATACACTGGAAAAGCTTGTGGAGCAGGCAGATGTGCTAGTGCTTTTAACAGATTGGCCAGAGTTTAGGAACAACAGAAGCCTGCTGAACAGTAAGCAATTATTTGACTTCAGGTATGTATTTGTTGACTTACCAACCCAGCCTGAACCTACAACCGCCGAAATGGAAATGAGTAGTTAATGCCTCAACTAGCAGAGACTTCATTGTAGCGTTTAGCTATAAGTATCAACTAAAAGATCAATAAGCCCAACTGCCTGGCCTGTTTTAACAGCTAAGGCGGTTGGGCTTATCTATGTAATTTCCATAGGCTAAAATATGTAGCCTGCTAATAAGAAGTCTTTTGTTGATACGTTTCTGTAAGCTTAATTAAGTGGAAACCAACACCTATTCCAACATTAGAGAAATCTAGTCTTTAAAAGCTTTCCAGAACCTGCCTGCCTGAGATGCTGTACATATAGTGCATTGTACAGATAAAAAACAAAAAACTGCTGATCAATCTCCATGGAGTTAATGCTTGAAAAAAATAACCTATCTAAGAAAAGACATCTTGAACAAATACTGCCACTGTTATTCTTTTTACTTTTTGGCACCCTCAGTTGCACCAACAGAGACCTGCACGAAAAAGGATTGGTGACAGATCATGCCATGGTGGTTTCGGCACATCCATTAGCTTCGGCTGTTGGAGCAGATATTCTGGAAAAAGGTGGTAACGCTATAGATGCAGCCGTTGCAGTACAGTTTGCTCTGGCTGTGGTATACCCTGATGCGGGTAACATTGGTGGTGGAGGCTTTCTTGTTTTGCGCCAGCAGGATGGCACTACAGATGCCTTAGATTATAGAGAGGAGGCACCAGGAGCCGCTCACCCTGCCATGTTCCAGAACGAGAACGGCGAAGTGATAGAGGGTTTAAGTGTAAATGGACATTTAGCTGCTGGTGTACCAGGCACAGTAGATGGCATGGTGCGAGCGCATGAAAAGTACGGCAGCCTGCCTTGGCAGGAATTGGTGCAACCTGCTATAGATCTGGCCGCTAAAGGCTTTCCGCTAACTGAGAAAGAAGCGAGGAAGTTTAACCTGTATAGAGGTGATTTTATACGGTACAGCAGCCAAAAACCAAATTTCATCCTTAAAAACCACTGGAAGGAAGGGGACACCCTAAAGTTACAAGACCTTGCCCTAGCCCTCGAGCGCATCCGCGACAATGGCAGAGCTGGTTTTTACGAAGGTCGAACGGCCGAACTTATAGAGGAAGAAATGAAGCGAGGGGGCGGTATGATTACGAAAGAGGATTTGGCTTCTTATGAGTCGGTTTGGCGAAAGCCTTTAAAAGGCAACTACAAGAACTATAAAGTTATTTCTATGCCACCGCCATCAAGCGGCGGCATAGCGCTTTTGCAACTTCTTACAATTACAGAAGATTATCCTGTTGCTGACTGGGGCCTACAAACAGAAAAGACGGCTCATTTGATGATTGAAGCAGAAAGACGTGTATATGCTGACCGGGCAGAACATTTGGGAGATCCATCCTTTTATGATGTTCCTGTGGAAGGACTGCTAGACACGGCATATATTAAAAGTCGAATGGCAGATTTTACCTTAGACAAAGCTACCGACAGTGATGCTGTGTCTGCGGGAACACCAGCACCTAACGAAGGACCTAATACCACCCACTACTCCATAATTGATGCTGCTGGCAACGCTGTTTCTGTAACAACAACACTCAATAGCAGTTTTGGGGCGAAGGTTTTTGTAGCGGGTGCAGGTTTTTTGCTGAACAACGAGATGGATGACTTTAGTGCAAAGCCTGGCAATCCTAATATGTATGGTTTGGTAGGAGGGGAGGCCAATGCCATAGAACCAGGTAAAAGAATGCTTAGCTCTATGACACCATCTATACTTGAAAAAGATGGAAAACTGTTTTTAGTTGTCGGAAGTATGGGCGGCTCCACCATCATCACAACGGTGTATCAGATTATTCTGAACATCATAGAACACGGTTTGCCTGCTCAAGGAGCCATCAATGCAGGCAGGTTTCACCATCAGTGGCTGCCAGACTGGGTGCTTTCGGAGGTAGGTGCTTTGGGTTTCGGTACAGGTTTAAAATTGTGGCTAAACGGTCATAAAATTGCTCCAAAATTGGAGGGGGGTATTGGTAGGGCTGCAGCAATTCTAGTTTTGCCAGATGGTAAGTTAGAAGGAGGAGCAGACCCTAGAGGAGATGACGCAGCAGCAGGATTTTAGGCTCTTTGGAATAACTATTCAGCTGAAGAGAAAATCAATAAGACATGTTGATAGCCTTAAAACATGGATAGCTTCGTTGGTAAAGTGAATAAGCTTTTATCTTTAAGATGAAATTTTATTTTAAAATTAAAGGTTACTACATTGGCGTAAAGCCTTACAATATGAAGATGACAGAAGAAGAGTTTGATGATAAGTTTACTGCTACACTGGATGCTTTATTAATAGCAATGGCTGAGGATTCAGAAATAGACCCGAAGAAGTTCTATAGCATGACTTGCATTCTGGAGAACCTTCGCTTTTTTAGCCCTGTGCTTTATGGAGCTATTCGTAAACCAGGTAAAGACTAAGTTGCAGAAGAACAAAGGTATAGCATAAGCATGCGACATACATAAGAGAAAGGGCCGCTTGTTTATTTAAACAAGCGGCCCTTTCTCTTATAGTAGTTGTTAAAACAAGTTGTCTGATAGTTGTAATGATCTTTTCAATCCACTTCCATGTACTTTGGATCTCCGTTCATGCGTACAATCTTCGGGTGGAAAGTCCCTACAACTTCAACTAAATCCTGTTGGGCGGCCATAACCTGATGAATGTCTTTGTATACCATGGGCGCTTCGTCTAAGTCAGAACCAATTACCTCTATGCCTGCTTTCTGAAGGTGCTTTTGTACTTGCGGTTTAGAGAGTGTGTTTTTTGCCTGCGTACGCGACATGACGCGGCCTGCACCGTGCGAGGCAGAATTGAGAGCTTTTATATCGCCTTTTCCTCGTACTAAAAAACCTGGAGTTGCCATAGAACCAGGTATAATACCTAGCACTCCCTTGCCTGCTGGCGTAGCACCTTTTCGGTGCACAATCACTTCTCGTCCTTTAGCGTCTTTCTCTTTCCATGCAAAATTGTGGTGGTTTTCTACTGTAGCCATCGGTTGCTCATACAGCGCCTCCGAGATTCGTTCGTGAATTTGGTGATGGCAGGCTGAAGCGTAGTCGCCTGCGAGGTTCATGGCCAGCCAATATTCTTGGCCTGCCTCCGTGTCCAGATCGAGCCATGCCAGGTGTTTAGCCTCCTGCGGCAGTCGGCAAGTATCCATGGCTACTTTGGTATAATATCCAGCTATGTTGGCACCCAATCCGCGCGAGCCAGAGTGTGAAAGCACAGCCAGATAGCTACCCAGTGGCAAGTTGAACTCGTTATCAGCATCTTGTATCTCTATGGTTCCGAACTCTACAAAATGGTTGCCGCCGCCTGAGGTGCCAAGTTGTGAATAGGCACGGTCTTTCATTTCACGCACCACAGGAATCTCCGCAAATTCAGGCTTGTCCATAATGTCATGCCCCATCGGTCTTTTAAAAGTGGCGTTGCCGAAACGTGTGTTATCGGTTAATATTTTCTTCAGCTTTTCGCTGTTCTTTTCTAAGTAGCCTTTGTGTATGTCGTAGATGCTCATGCTCATGCGGCAGCCAATATCCACACCGACACCGTATGGAATAACAGCGTTTTTTGTAGCCAGCACGCCACCAATAGGAAGCCCGTATCCTTGGTGGGCATCAGGCATCAGAGCACCAGCTTGTGCAATAGGTAGGCGCATGGCAATTTCCATCTGCTCTCTAGCTCCGTTTTCTATTCCTGCAGCTCCATAAATGGCGTATTCTGGCTGATTGTCTTTCAAAGCAATTGGTTCGGCCTCTTTGTAAGCTGAAATAGCTTGCGCCAACGGTCCGAGAGTGGAGTGTAATTGGTACTGCTCAGGAGCAGCGAGTACCTCTTGGCAAAGCTCCAACTGGTGGTTTTTAGCCAACTCTGTATAGTAGGTGTGCATAATGTTCAGCGCAGTACCTAGTGGTTTGCCTGCGGGAAAACCAATGTTAAGCAAGTGCTGCGCCGTGAGTTTATTTGTAGTTTTCTTCTTGTCTTTTTTCATAGCCTTTTGTCTGTGTCAGAACTATAGTTTACGTAGCATTTACAGGTAGTTGGCCAGTAACACAGATTTTTAGTCTGCCAATTTCAGGTTTTTGTGAGGCTTAAAAGCAAAAAGAAGCTAGCGGAAAAAGATGTGTTCTTAGGGAAAATAAGGATAAGCAGAATTTCATAATTAACTTTGTGGCATATATTATAAGCATCAAGAGCATTGCAAGATCAACCAGAAGAGAAGGAGCACAGGCATTTTAAGTTACACAAGCCCTACGGCTACCTCAGCCAGTTTGTGTGTGAGCATAAAAACAAAAAGCTACTCGGAGACCTGTATGATTTTCCTGAAGGAACCATGGCTATCGGTCGCCTAGATCAGGACAGCGAAGGCCTGCTACTACTTACCACCGACGGAAAAATGAGTGAACAGGTCCGTAGGAAAGAGGTAGAGAAAGAATATTATGCTCAGGTAGATGGATTGATAACAGATGAAGCCTTAGACCAACTACAACAAGGCGTAGAAATAAGTGTGGGGAAGCAGCAGTATAAAACACACCCCTGTAAAGCATTCAGATTAGAAACTGCCCCTGATCTTGCCGCACGGAGCCGCAAGATCAGAGACGATCGCCATGGACCTACTAGTTGGGTTTCTATTACTGTAACAGAAGGAAAATTCCGACAGGTGCGCAAAATGACAGCTGCTGTAGGTTTCCCGACTTTACGCCTGGTAAGGGTACGTATTGGCGCTACTTTCCTGGGTGCTTTACAACCAGGAGCCGTAGAGGAGGTAGAAGATTTTGCGCTTTCAGTTGAAGGCAGTTTCCAATGAGCAAACTATCTGATAGGCTTTTAGAGTGAAAGCTATCACTTTATACGGGCCAACTTTCCAAACGCCACGCGCTGTCCCAGAACATCCATTCTAACTTGTTCGCAGCTAAAAAGGCCTCTGTCATAGCTTGCTGTTGTGCGGGTGTGCAGCGTTCGGCTACTTCGTCACAGATGTTGATAGCCCTGGTAACTATGGCGCCAAACTCTTCTCCAGCGTAAGTGTTTATCCATTCCTGGTAAGGATTGTTTTCCTGCTGCGGTTGCTGATAAATATAGTCACCAACTTCTTTGTAAATCCAGAAGCAGGGCAGTACGGCAGCCATCGCAACTTCTACTTGCTCCAGAGCAGCCTGGCTAAGTAAGTAGTTGGTATAGTGCTGGCAAGTAGGTGAAATTGGTACATCTTCTACTATACCATACTTTTGGAAGTAACCTGTGTGTAAAGCCTGTTCTACCACAACGGCTCCTTCTGCAAAGCGCAAAAACTCCAGTGCATGTGCTGTGGTATGTGCCCGCGCCGCAATCAGCGACAAAGCCCGTCCAAAATCCGCAAGGTACAACGAGTCTTGGCCTATATAAAATTTGAATTTCTCCTGGTCCAGTGTGCCTTCTATCAGCTCTTGTATAAAAGGCATTTTTATAATTTGTTCGTAGATGCTGCTGCTAGCCTGCCAGGCGGTTTTACTCCAGTTCATGTTTTTGTTGTTTTATAGGGTCAAAGAAATGATTTAAAGGGCCGTGGCCTTCGCCTGTTACCACATCTTTGCCATGGTCGATGGCGTGGTGTACATACAGCTTTGCGTTTTCTATCGCTTCAGCGGGTGCCATTCCGAGAGCTATATAAGCTGCAATGGCAGACGAGAGCGTGCAGCCAGTTCCGTGGGTGTTATGGCTCTCAATAGCTGCCGATTCAAACACACGCATATTTCCGTGCTGATGTAGGTATACGTCGTACAGGCGCGGCCCTTGCAGGTGCCCACCTTTTACCAGTACAGATTCACAGCCTGTCTGTAATATCAAGCGTCCAGCATTTTTCATCTCCTCCAGGTTTTGTATCTGCGTATTAGAAAGTAGCTGTGCTTCGTCCAGGTTAGGAGTTACCACCTCTGCCAAAGGGAAGAGTTCTTGTTTAAATTGTTCAATGGTATCGTCTTCTATCAGCTTATCCCCGCTGGTAGCTACCATAACAGGGTCCAGCACAACGGGTACAGTGTAATTTCTGAGTACGGTGGCAATGGCTTTTACTAGCTCAGCACTGTGCACCATGCCAATTTTAATGGCGGCAGGTTTTATGTCGTCCATCACCGCTTTTATCTGCCCCTGTACAATAGCCGCAGGTACGCTATGGATGCCCGTTACGCCTCGTGTGTTCTGAACTGTGATAGCTGTAATAGCAGAAGTGCCAAAGCAGCCCAGGGCAGCAAAGGTTTTCAGGTCAGCCTGTATGCCTGCTCCGCCGCCACTGTCTGAGCCAGCTATAGTGAGCACGGCAGGGTATTTATATTTTTTCATATCGATTTCTCTATTTCATTCCTGATCTGTTCAGCGGCCTTGGCTGGGTTTGGAGCGGCACTAATGGCTGATACAACGGCCAAGCAGTTAGCCCCAGCCTTTATGATTTCTGCTGCGTTGGTGGCATTAATTCTGCCAATAGCCACCAAAGGTTTATCTGTCAGGGTTCTGATACGGCGTATGCCTTCCAGACCCCATTCGGTTACAGTGTCTGTTTTGGTGGGCGTAGAGAAAATGGGGCTTAGCGCCAGGTAATCTGCCAGTGTAGCGCTCTCGCTTAGCAAGTGTTCTTCATACTCCAGCGAGTAACCAAGTATACCACAGTTAGCCCACCTCTGCTTTATTTGTTGGGGTGGGACATCGTTATTGCCAACGTGTATACCTGCTGCATTGCTGTGAAGCGCTACTTCTAGGTTATCGTTCACAATCAGGGGAACGTTGTAACGGTCCAGCATCTGTTTCAGTTGTAAGGTCTTCTTCAGAAAAGCTTCTTCCGAAAGCTGCTTCTCGCGTATCTGCACCAGGTCTACACCACCTTTTACAGCTGCTTCCACTATCTCCATCATAGGACGCCCGTTGCAGGATTTTTCATCTGTCACCAGGTATAGGTGGTAAGGAAATGAACCCATTACTTGCTGTCCATTTTTAAGCGCTGCGTGAATTTGTTCTCAGAGAGTTGGTAAAGGGCATCTAAAAAGTAAAGCTGCATACTACCAGGGCCCGATGCTTTTTCAGCAGCTATCTCGCCTGCCACTCCCATTAAGGCCATTGCAGCGGTAGTGGCAACAAAAGGTTCAGCTGGATTTACGGCACAACAGGCAGCTATAAGGGCACTTGCCGTGCAACCCATACCTGTAACACGTGCCATTAAGGCATGGCCGTTGGCAAGCGTTATACAATTGCCTTTGTAAACTATATAATCTGTAGCTCCTGATACACACACCACAGCACCTGTGTCTTCGCTTAGTTGTTGCGCTGCTTCCAGCGCTTCTTCGCTAAGGTTGGTGCTGTCTACTCCCTTCGTTTTAATATTGGCTTTTGCCAGTGACATGATCTCTGAGCCATTGCCACGAATAACAACTGGGCTGTAGGTTAACAACTCTTCCAGTACCTGGTTTCGGTAGGGGGTAGCGCCTGCTCCCACTGGGTCCAGCACCCACGATTTATTTAATGTTTTCGCCTGCTTTGCGGCGAGCTTCATGCTTTCTACCCAATATTCATCCAAGGTTCCTATGTTTACAACAAGTGCGCCTGCTATCGCAACCATATCGTTCATTTCGCTATGGGCATGCGCCATAACGGGGGATGCGCCTGCTGCGAGTAAAGCATTGGCGGTATTGTTCATCACCACATAGTTGGTGATGTTGTGTACTAGTGGTGACGTTTGCCTGACGGCTGAAATAATATTCCAAAGTTGCTCCTTCATCATTGCATAGTTAAAGTTTAACGAAGGCTTAGGAGTATCCAGAGAGGGAGGATTGATTGAAAAGAGGGAATAGCTAAATAGCTAACCGTGCTTTTCCCTTCGCCAGCATTATCTGGATCAGGTTCAAAGGGTATTTTCTCAGCTCCTGTATCGGAACACCCCTAAAGCCGTTACTAAACTAGTTAATTTCTAAATGAATACAAAACTGGATCAGTTTCAGCCTATCTACAAGCAAAGCAGCATTGCTGAAGTGATAGTATTTGCACGAATAACCAGCAGCGCAATATGTACCTGAAGTCAACTGATCTTTTTTATATTGAGAAACACAACCAGATTGGTTTCGTGGACACTATGTATGAGCAGGGAAGTAGCCATAATTACAAAGTGCATGGTGACTAAAGTATCAAAGGCATTGCAATGCCCGTAACAGTTAAAGTTGAGTTTTTGGAGTACAATGGTAGACGAACATTAACTCTAAGTGAAAATGAGACAGGGGTAAGATTGCACCGAATAGTTAAAACATGTCTTAACGCTGTAGCCTTTACTTAATAATGAATAAACTTTAGAACTATGAAACATATACTTTATAAATCGAATGAACGTGGCTTGAAAGACACAGGCTGGCTGAAGAGTAACCTTTCCTTTAGCTTCTCAAATTACTACAACCCTTCCCGCAGTGGCTTCGGGCTTCTCCGAGTTTTTAACGATGATTATGTAGCGCCTGAAAACGGTTTTGGCCTGCATGCGCATGCCAACATGGAGATAATATCTGTTATGCTCTCCGGTTCTATGAGTCATGTAGATTCGCTAGGCTACAATGAAAAAGTTCAGAAAGATTGGGTGCAGATTATGAGTGCTGGTACAGGGCTGCGCCACGAAGAACATAATGTCGGAAACGATGAAGTAAACTTCCTGCAGATCTGGATTGAGCCAAAGCTTCAGAACATAATGCCCCGCTACCAGCGCAGGTACTTTCCCGAAGAAAAGCGCCTGAATAAGTTAGTCACCATCGTCAGCAACGAAGAAGGACAAGACCACTGTTGGATAAATCAGAATGCAAAGCTTTCGCTTGGGCATTTTGAGAGAGACAATGATTGTACCTATAAATTTAATTCTGTAAACAAGGGCGTATTCGTATTCAACATCAGCGGAAGCATGTTAGTTAACGAAGAACCCCTTGAAAAGCGAGACGGTATAGGAGTGTGGGATACGGATGCTGTGCACATCAACTGTTTAACAGATAGCCAGTTTCTTGTAGTAGAAGTACCCATCAATCATTAAGAAAGTATGATAAGTGGAGAGGGGGCAGGTTAACTGGAAGATTTACAAAGGTGACCCTGCGCCCTTCTGCAGGGAGAGTTGACACTTACTCCTCAAAACTTGAACTAAGCTCAAGTCGTAACCGCCTTTTTTTAGTGGTAAAACGAGGGTAGTTACTTAAAATCTGTTGGCAAAGGTAAAGCTTAAACTATTCGCCGTAGATCAGGTAAATTATACTTTCGCCATTTTACTTAAAGGATAGAAACTATTTTAATTATATTAGAACTGTTTTTCGCTCAAAGTGAAATTCAACAGTAATTGATGACACAAAAACAACCTTTTTCCCCTCATAAATCCAGCGATCAGGAGGCCCTTCCTTTTCAGAAGATATTTGAATCTCAGCCTGGCCTGCTATTAGTTTTATCTCCTGAGCTTATCATAAAAGCAGCTACTGATGCTTATTTGCAAGAGACACTTACTGTAAGGGAAGAGATTGTAGGGCGGCACGTGTTCGATGTTTTTCCAGACAATCCTGATTTGCCTGGTGCTTCCTCAAGTAATAATCTAAGAGCATCTATCCAAGAAGTGTTAGCTTCCGGAAAACCTCACAAAATGGAGGTTTTCCAATATGATATTCCAAGTCCTGATGAGCCTGGAAAGTTTCTGGAACGCTATTGGAGTACCACCAATACGCCAATGCTGGACGAACAAGGTAACGTCTACTGCCTGATTCATGAAACAGTAAATGTAACTGAAGGTGAAAAAGCAAAGCGGCAACTGAAAGAAAGCCAGGAAAGAGAAGTTTATGCATTGGCCATGGCAGAGCAACAACGACTTCGGCTGGAGCGATTGTTTGAGCAGGCACCTGCAGCTTTTGCTATTCTTGAAGGCCCAGAATTAATATATAAAGTGTTAAATGACGCTTATCAGCAGCTTTTTCCTGGGCGGATGTTGCAGGGCCTTCCTTTGTTTGAGGCACTCCCAGAACTGAAAGATCAGCCTATAGCCGACATAATACATAACGTTTACAACACAGGAGAGACTTTCGAGGGAAAAGAGGTTTTGATACCCATAGCTCGTTACCAGGGCCAGCCAGTGGAGGATATTTATTGGAACTTTATATACCAGGCCGTATTCAATGCTCAACGCCAGGTAAGCGGCATTCTTATTTTTGCCTTAGATGTAACTGATTTTGTTCAGACACGGCGGCAATTGGAAATGAGTGCAGAGGCGTTGAAGGCGCTGAACCACGATTTAGAACAACGGGTAACACGCCGAACAAGCGAGTTAAAGCTAGCACAAGCCGAGGCCGAACAGCAAAAAGACCTCTTGCACTCGCTGTTTATGCAGGCACCTGTTGGCATCGGCATTTATCGAGGCAAAGACCATACAGTGGAGCTTGTGAACCCCATGCTGAGCAACATATTAGGTCGTGAAGCAGATGATCTGCTACATAAACCTGTAGTAGAGGTACTACCCGAAATGATGGGGCAAGGAATCGAAACGATACTGGATGAGGTTTACCAAAAAGGAGTTTACTATGAAAGAGACGAGATACCTGCCATTGTAGAACGAAAAAGAGAGCAGGTGCAAGGCTACTTTCATACCCTATACCAGCCGCTGCGAGATGCAAAACAGGAGATTTATAGTGTCCTTCAGGTTGTATATGATGTAACGGAACAGGTAAAAGCAAGAAAGGCTGTAGAAGAAAGTTCTTCGCAGTTCCTGTTTATGGCCAATGCCATGCCTCAAAAAGTATGGATGTCTAAAGCAAACGGTGATGCCGATTATTTTAACCAAAAATGGTTAGATTATACTGGTTTGTCTACAGATGAACTGAAAGGGTGGGGCTGGAGCAGTATGATTCATCCCGACGATTTGGAGGAGAATAAGAAGCGGTGGCAACATTCTGTTGCGACTGGCGAAAGATACGAATTAGAGCAACGCATTAAACGAAAAGACGGAGAGTACCGCTGGCATTTATCCAGAGCTCTTGCCCATCGAGATGACCAGGACGCTATTATTATGTGGGTTGGAACAAGCACTGACATTCATGATAACAAGCTAGCTGAAAAGGAACTGAAATATCTGACGCAGGAACTTACTGCAGCAAATGCGTCTGTACAAGCATCTAATGAACACCTGGAGGCAGTAAACAAGCAACTGACGCACATAAACTCAGATCTTGATAATTTCATATATACTGCATCTCATGACCTTAGAGCTCCAATTACAAACATAGAAAGGCTGATGGAGGAGCTATTTCTGGAACTTCCTGAAGAGAGTCTGCGGCAAACAAACGTGGAGCTTATTATCGATATGATGCAGGGAGCTGTAGATCGGTTTAAAAAGACCATCACTAATCTGACAGAAATTACGAAGCTGCAAAAGGAGGAAAATACAGCGGAGACAAAAATCAAGGTACTAGCGGTAGTGGAGGAGGTCTTGCTCGATATGGAGCACCTGATTTATGAATCGGGTACACAGGTGGAGAAGGAACTGAGATATTGCTCTGCCGTTTCTTTCTCAGAGAAGAATATGCGCAGCATTGTGTATAATCTGTTTTCTAACGCAATCAAATATAGCCACCCTGACCGTGTTCCAGTGGTAAAGGTGGGCTGCAACGAAGAGGGAGAGTTTCTGGTACTTACTGTAAAAGACAATGGGTTAGGCATGAACGAGTCGCAGCAGGAGAAGCTGTTTTCTATGTTCAGACGCTTTCACGATCATGTAGAGGGCTCTGGTGTAGGATTATACATGGTAAAGCGCATTGTAGATAATGCAGGCGGCAAAATAGAAGTAGAAAGTGAATTGGGAGAGGGTACTATGTTTAGGGTATACTTCAGAAAAGGACCTTGATTATGGCATATATACTATGTTTTTAATAAAAAGGGGAGCCACTTTTCAGTAGCTCCCCTTTTTGCTGAAGGTTGTTGAAATTATGCTACTTCTTTTTGAGCAGCATTTTTATAGATTTTGAAGTAGTTGCTGTAGTAAGCCTGGCAATATAAATACCTTCCTCTAAGCCATTTGCTTCAAAGGAGTACTCATAGGTTTTTCCTAACTCGGCCTTTCCTGCACTAATGTTTTTTACAAGAGTGCCTTTCATGTCAAAAACCTCCAGCACAAAATCCTCTTCTGTTTCCAAAGCAAAGCTGATGGTGGTGTTCGAAGAGAAGTTGTTAGGATAGTTGTAGAAATGTTCTGGTGCAGCCTGTACATAAGCAGATGCCAGAGCCAGTTCTGTTGCGCTAAGGCTGGTGCCCCCATTGTAAAGTAAAATTTCACCAGCTTTGATGTTAGCTTTTGCTATAGCGCCGTCTTGTGCACCTTTCTGGTTATCATAAACCACTTTGCCAGAGGCTTCTTCCCAAATTTTAATACGCAGCTTATCAGTTGTAGCAGAAAAGTTTCCGTCTACAGCTGAAACAAGAAAAGCATAACCGCCCTTACCGTTGATACTGCCTTTGCCAACATAGTTAACATTGTCTCCAAAAATAATCAGGCGCATTGGCTCCATGCTGGAGCTAATAAATTGCATTTTGCTTTGGCGCAGCCAGAGAACGGTGGTGCCCCAAACCTCACCTGAAGATGGTGCTGGGTACAAGGCATAAAAACCAAAGTAAGCCTGCTCCTTTTTCTTCATGTAAGGAAGCTCGTTGTTTTGAGGAGAGTTATACCAGCCCCCGCCTACTACCAAACCAGCTTTTGTATCATATACAGCAACTTTATGTGTAATTGTTTTCGCCTCACAACCGTTTCCATAAGTAAGGTATATGGTATACAAACCAGCTTCTTTCCAACTTACACGTAAGCTAGCATCTGTACGGCTCTGGATAACATTTCCCAACACATCCTTCACTTGCCAGCTATAAGAAGTAAAGTCCTTGATAGAAGCACTATAGGTACTTGTGTTTTGGACGCTCACATTGTTTGGTGCTGGTGCTCCGTTTTCTTCAATTTGCGCTAGAGCTAAGTTGTTGCAACTACTTTGGCTGTATTTGATGGTCAGGAAATCATAGTTCTCATCTCCCAAGCTTTGGCCAGTTACGAATATATTTCCTTGTGCATCTAAGGCTATGGCAGCCGCCTCGTCTTGAGTACCAGTAGAATTAACCTGCCATGCCGTTGCGCCGTCCAAAGCATTGTAGCGTAAGGTGGCAAATGTTGAGTTGTCAGCGCTTTGGCTATATCCTGTCACATACACTCCACCAGATTTATCAACGGCAATAGCGGCCGCTCTGTCTTCGCTTCCTCCATCATACTTACTCACCCACGACTGCGTACCATCAGCGGTGGCGTAACGAAGTGTAGCATAGTCATAAAAGCCGTCAGGGCCAGCGCTTGATCCTAAAACATATACACCTCCTGCGTTATCTACTGCAAGAGACTTAACTATATCATGGTTTCCGCCGTCGTATCTACTGAGCCAGGATTGGCTACCATCAATCGTGGAGTAGCGAAGGGTAAGAAAGTAATCTCCACCAGCATCCGAACTGTTTCCAGTAACATACACACCGTCAGTATTATCCACCACTATAGCGACGGCACGATCATCGGCACCGCCGTCGAATTTAGTTGCCCAGGATTCAGTACCATCGGCAGCATTATATCGAACTGTGGCATAATCGAAGTAGTCAGATGTATAACTCTGCCCTGTTACATATACGCCGCCTTTGTTATCGACAACTATGCTAGTAGCTACATTATAATAGCCGCCGTTGTAGTTGCTTCTCCAGCTTTCAGCACCAGTGCTTGCATCGTAGCGTATTGTCAGGTAATCGACAGAATAGGGAGTGGTTTGGCTGTAGCCAGTAACGTATACGCCGCCGCTGTTATCTACAGCGATAGCATTAGGGGAATCTAAAGTACTTCCTCCTGAATCGTATATCCTTCGCCAAACTTCATTTCCTGTGGTTGCATCATATTTGATTGTCACATAATTACCATTCGCTTCAGCCAGTAAATATGCTTCTCCTTTGTTGTCTACTGCTATACCTTTAAGCGATATATTTCTCCCTTCGTCATAGTTAACTTCCCAAAGTTGTTCTCCTGAGGATGAGTATTTTACTGTTCTTATTTGTGAAGGGCCACGGCCGCTACTGCTAGTACCCGATACATAACTGTTCCCTTCGGCATCAAGGGCAATCTGACGTGAAATATTATTATAATATTCTGCCTGATACCGCTTAGCCCACAGCTCTTTTACTTGCTGTGCCATGGAGGTAAGGGGAAACAGTATAAGGAGTTGTAAAAAGAATAGTTGTACTGTTTTTGATGTAACAGAACTAGGTTTGATTGGTAATGATAATTTCATAGATGCAACTAAATAATAGTTAGAGGTGATAGAAAAATAAGGAAACACTTAGTTTTTTAATCTCCTGCTTTGGCAGGAATAGGAAGGGTGTTAAGTAGTACTTCAAGGTGGTGTGCATTTATTTATTATTTCTGATAAAGATTTTATTATTTCTACACTAAGTACAAATATATTTCTTTATATGATTTAATTATTGTTTAGATAAGATTATTTTATTAGTTAATTGAAGATAATGAAGTGTAAGAGGGGCTTTTATGATGGTGAAGGTTTGCCACTTTGAGTGAGCACGGCAATAGTTGAACTTGAAAGAAAAGATTTTCTTAAAAATTAAGACCTTTGGCTTACGCACAGTCTAACTTTAGAAAGAGAAGAAATGCCGAGCTATACGGAAATAAAGGAAAAGCTTAAAATTAAAGTCACAGGACGAGAACAGCAGGGTTTGGCTTTCTTTACACATTATCTTCAAAACCACGACAATGGGGCTGCACACTATTTTCAGGAGCAGGCTGTACAGTATCTACAGGAAAAGCATAAAAACGCACGGGCTGCCGAGCTCCCTTTTCTGCAGATGTATGTACCTGTAAAGTGGGATGTGCCGTTTCCTCCGCCTCAGCAGCCTGCCTTTAATTTCATCGATCTTTTTGCTGGTATTGGCGGGTTCAGGATAGCAATGCAAAGCTTTGGCGGCAAGTGCGTATTCACGAGCGAGTGGGATGAACAGGCGAAAAAAACTTACGAAGCTAACTTTGGTGAGGTGCCTTTTGGTGATATCACCCAAGAAAATACAAAGCAGTTCATTCCTGATGGATTTGATGTATTATGTGCAGGCTTCCCTTGCCAAGCCTTTTCCATTGCTGGTCGGCGGGGCGGGTTTGAGGATACCAGGGGCACACTCTTTTTTGATGTGGCCGAAATTATCAGGAGAAAGCAGCCAAAAGCTATTTTTCTGGAGAATGTGAAAGGGCTTATGAACCACGACAAAGGCAGAACCCTGGCTACTATTCTGAATGTACTGAGAAACGACCTGGGGTACTATGTGCCAGAGCCTAAAGTTCTAAACGCGAAGGATTTCGGTGTGCCGCAAAACAGAGAACGCATTTTTATTGTAGGCTTTAGAAGCGACTTAGGTGTTACAGATTTTACATACCCAAAGCCAGCGGGGAAAGCAGTTGCTTTTGAGGCTGTTAAGGAAGTAACCGTTGTATCAAGTAAATATTACCTTTCTAAACAGTATCTAAACACTTTAATTGAGCACAAAAGGAGGCATGAGCGCAAAGGAAATGGTTTTGGGTACGAAATAATACCTGATACTGGTATAGCTAATGCTGTAGTTTGTGGCGGTATGGGGCGAGAGCGGAACCTGGTATACGATCATCGTCTGGAGGATTTTACTCCTGTAACCAACATCAAAGGAGAAGTAAACCAGGAGGGTATTCGTAAAATGACTCCACGGGAGTGGGCGAGGCTACAGGGCTTTCCAGATACATTTATGATACCTGTGGCTGATGCTTCAGCTTATAAACAATTTGGTAATTCTGTAGCCGTACCAGCCGTTACAGCTACAGCAGGCGAGATCGTGAAACGGCTTCTGAAGAGCTAAATCTGACATTCCACCTATCTTTTCTTTACATGATTCTTTCGTAGTTTCCCACTTAATAAAAGCATATAACACAGAAATAGCCTGGCATTTCTTAAATTGCAAATCTGAATATTTCTTATATTAGATATAGGCTACTACATGAATCTTATAAAGAACCTAAAGATTAGAGACAAGCTGACAATTCTTCTTCTGCTACTTATAATTCCGCTTTGTTACTTTATAGCTTCAACTATAAGAAGTGAAGTAGAAGAGAATGCAAGGCTGAAAGATGTTGCTTATCAGCTCGAAGAGTCAGAAAGGGTATCCAACCTCATTCATGCTTTTCAGAGAGAACGTGCGCGTATTTTGGCAGCTGTTGAAGGTGACACAGCTTTCATGTCTGAAGCAATTATTAGCAGAAACTATACAGATGCTGCGGCCTCAGAACTTACAAACTACTTGCAGAACACGGAGCGCAACCTGCCAGAACTTGTGCTGTTGAATGATCTTGCTAAGTATCGAAGCGATTTTGACCGTGGCAACCTTAATGCACTGCAGTTCAGACAATACTCTATATCTTTAATATTAAACTTATTAGGTTATTTAGATGCCAGTGGAACAGGCATAGAGAGTGTCGGTATTGAGCAACAGTTACACAGTTTCAGACTTTTGGCAGAATCTAAAGTGCAGTTGGGTAGAATCAGAAGCTGGATGGTAAGCGCAGTTGTGCAAGGCAATCTTTCTTATGAAGATTTTGCTACCATTACTTCTCGAAAAGACTTTTATCAAAGTTCGCTGAATAAGTTTTATAAAGTTGCGGATGAAGGAACGACCAAGGAAGTACAAAAAGTAGTTACCTCTCAAAACCACGCCGATGTTGCTGCTCTATTACAAGCTATAGAAAGAAATCCACAGCTAGATTTGTCTATCTATAATCCTGTTGTTGTTTATAATCAGTTTACTCAAAGCATAGAGGGGCTCAGAAGTGCCGAGGCAGCGCTGATCGCTAAAATCAGAACACAAGTAGAAGAAGAAAGAACTCAGAAGGAAGCATATATGCTCCTGCTTTCAGCAGGAGTGCTCATTGTTTTTGGATTAGTGTTCCTGCTTGCCATTTACATTCTCAACCTTATTTCAAAGTCTCTTTCATCTTTAAAAGTAGCAGCCGAACGCATAAAAGCAGGCGCTACAGATGTTGTTATCGATGTTAACAGCGAAGACGAGATAGGACAAGTGGCCGATTCTTTCAGAGGAGTGTTGAACAAAACAATTGCCCTCACAAGTGTAGCCCAGGCTATAGGGGAAGGACGATATGATGTAGAGGTGAGCCCTCAAAGCTCTGAAGATGTACTGAGCTACGCCATCAGAGATATGAAAGACAACCTGTTTAGGTTTACAAGCGAGAGCGCAGACAGAAGCTGGTCTTTAACTGGAGCTTCAGAGTTAAATGATCTGCTAAGTGGAGAGACTTCCTTGAAGACAGTGGCAGATCAAGCCATTTCTTTTTTATGTGCTTATACTAGGTCTGAGGCGGGTATTTTATACTTACACAACGACAACGGAAAACTGGAGCCTGCAAGCAGCTACGGTGTGCAGTACGCTAATGAACAATTACCCATCTTCGAGATTGGAACGGGAAAAGTAGGGCAGGCCGTGCGTGACAATAAACTTGTCGTGTTTGATGAAGTGCCAGGTGAGTTTTTGAGAATAAAGACGGGTTTGGCTGATATAAAACCTGCAGCCATAATTGTTGTTCCGCTTTACTTTTCTACAACTATAGTTGGAGCACTGGAGCTTTGTTCCCGCAAACCCTACACAACCTTGCAGCAGCAGTTTCTGCAAACTATTTCGGAAAGGATTTCTGTTGTGGTACACACTTTAAAAGCGCACCTCCAGACGCAGGAGCTGTTGTATGAAACACAAAACCAGGCAGAAGAACTTGAAACCCAGCAGGAAGAACTTCGGCAGCTAAATGCAGAACTAAAGGCATCAGAAGAAGAGTTAAGGGTAAACCAGGAGGAGTTGCAAGAGAAAAATGCTGAACTGGAGGAAAAGGCTCAACTGCTTGAAGAACAGTACGAAACGCTGCAGGTTAAAAACAAAGCATTGGAAGATGCCAGAGAAGCCATCGAGCTAAAGATACAGCAGGTAGAGACAGTGAGTAAGTATAAAAGCGATTTTCTTGCTAATATGTCGCATGAGCTGCGCACGCCGCTAAATAGTATCCTTATACTTTCCAGGCTTTTGGCAGACAACGTTGAGAATACGTTGTCTACAAAACAAAAAGATCATGCCCAGATCATACACAAGTCTGGAAACGACCTTCTGAAACTGATAAATGAGATACTCGATCTGTCTAAGATAGAATCGGGTATGGTGAAACTGGAAACTGAAGAGGTAAGGCTGGAGGATATTAAGCTGGAGCCGATGTTCAGAGAACTGGCAAACAGAAAAAAGATACGATTTAGCGAAAACTATACGCCAGGCAGCTTTGAAACCATTGTTACAGATCGTTTTCGTTTAGAACAGATACTTAAGAACTTCCTGGGCAATGCTATTAAGTTTACTGACGATGGAGGTGAGATTGAGTTGTCTATTTATCCTGTTCGCAACAAGCCTGATTTTAAATCAGAACAACTGCGTGAACAGTCGGATATTGTGGCTTTTGCAGTGCGGGATAGTGGTATTGGGATTGCAAAAGATAAGCAGGACTTGATTTTTGAAGCCTTTCAGCAAGAAGATTCCTCCACCACGCGCAAATATGGTGGAACAGGCTTGGGGTTAACTATCAGTAAAGAGTTGGCCACGCTTTTAGGGGGAGAACTGATGCTGGAAAGCGAACCTGGCAAAGGAAGCACCTTTACGCTTTACCTACCCAGAGCACCTTTTCCTGAAACCAAACAAGGGCCTAGTAAGTCTGCTCCTGTTTCATCTCCTAATAAGGTGGAGTCAGTGAGCCAGGCATTCGAGAAATTGGAGTCTAAAGAGAAGAAAGAAATTTCTATTCTGATCATAGAAGACGACAAGGGATTTAGTGACATTCTTGCCGATTTTGCTGTTGCGAAAAATTTCAAGGTCAACCAAGCTTATACTGGTAGCGATGGGTTAAGCATAGCAAGAGCTCAAAAGCCAGATGCAATCTTACTTGATATTCACCTACCTGATACCACAGGTTGGGAAGTGCTGCAGCAGATCAGGCAAGACAAAGATCTGCGCCACGTAAGCGTACATATCATGTCGGCCTACGACAAAGAGGTAACTGGCGATTATCAGGAAAACGAAGAGTACCTGCCGAAGCCTGTTACTCTGGAAATGCTGAACAAAGCTTTCTCCTCTATCTCCGAGATTACAGATAACTCAATAGAATCCATTCTGATTGTTGAAGATAACGAGATTGAAAACAAAGCAGTGGCTGAACTGTTATTGGCGCACGGCTTGAAGTCTACTTCCGCCTTTTCTGCCGAGGAGGCTGAACGAATACTTGCCAGGCAAAAAGTAGATTGCATCATCTTAGATCTGAATTTGCCTGGCATGAAAGGGCATGATTGGATGAAGAAAATCAAATCAGATAAAGCTTTAGCGCATATTCCGATTATTATTTACTCAGGTAAGGATTTGAACGAGGAAGAGGAGGCGCAGCTAAAAGAATTTGCAAACACCATCATCATCAAAAATGAATACTCTTACCTGCGCCTGCTCGACGAGGTACAGCTGTTCTTGCACAAGATAAACCAAAAACTACCGCAGGGCTCCGATTTTAAAATGAAGTTACATGTACCAGAGGAGGTTTTGCAGGATAAAAATGTGCTGGTGGTAGACGATGACGTCCGCAATATATACTCTCTGACCAACCTGCTCGAAATGCATGGAATGGAAGTTGTGGCAGCATACGACGGCAAAGAGGGTTTGAACAAACTGGAGGCAGAGAAAGGGATTGACATCGTGCTGATGGATGTTATGATGCCAGAGATGGACGGCATTGAGGCAATAAAACGAATCAGGCAAGATCTACGTTTCAAGCAACTCCCGGTTATTGCATTAACAGCAAAAGCAATGAAAGAAGACAAAGAGAAATGTCTTGCTGCTGGGGCGTCAGATTATATTCCAAAACCAGTAGATACCGATAAGCTGCTGACATTAATGCGGGTGTGGCTATATGAAGCTTGATAACGAAGATCTTTTTGAACAAGAGGTAGAAGAACTAATTCAGGAAATACATACCCATTACGGCTACGATTTTAGCGGTTACGCCAGAGCTTCTGTTTATAGACGCATCAAGAGGTTTTTAAATAATCAGCACCTGAGCACAATAGGTGAGCTTAGAGAAGCGGTTTTTAATGATAGTTTCTACTTCGAGAGTTTCCTGCAAGAAATCACAGTGAACGTTACAGAAATGTTCCGTGACCCTTCTTTCTTTCTTTCCTTAAGAACCAATGTACTGCCTATTCTTTCAACCTATCCCTTCATAAAAATTTGGGATGCAGGTTGCTCAACAGGGGAGGAGCTTTTTTCATTGGCTATACTTCTGAAAGAGGAGGGGCTGCTGGAAAGAACAAAGATTTATGCCACAGATATAAACCAGAAAGTTCTGAAGCAGGCGAAAGAAGGTATATTCTCTGCCTCAAACATTGCTGCCTATACCGCTGGCTATTATGCTTCAGGAGGAAAACAGGAGTTCTCGAGCTACTACCTTAGCAATTATGGCAGCCTAAAGTTCGATTCGTCTCTGATCAAGAACGTTGTTTTTTATCCGCATAACTTGGCGACTGATTCCTCTTTCAATGAATTCCATTTGGTCGTTTGTCGGAACGTCCTGATTTATTTTAACAGACAACTGCAAGAGCGTGTGTTTACTCTTTTCGATGAAAGCTTGGTTAATCTGGGTTACCTGGCTCTGGGCAAAAAAGAAACATTAGCTATGTCGGAAATAAACAAAAATTATAACTTTGTTGATAAGGGCAATCGGATTTACCGCAAAACAGGCTGACACCGATGGGGACTGCTTCACATTTGATTGTTATTGGCGGATCATGGGGTGGTATTCAGGCATCTTTGTCTATACTTAGTGCGTTGCCATCTGATTACAGTATTCCGATTGTGCTTGTGCTGCACCGTCTTCGAAATACGGATGGTGACCTGAACAGCATCTTTGAAAAGAAGCTGTTGCTTAAAGCACAGGAAGTGGAGGAGAAGGATAACATAACGAAAGGATACGTTTTTCTGGCACCTTCTAATTATCATGTACTGATAGAGAAAGACTATAGTTTTTCGTTAGATGTGTCTGAACTAGAAAATTACTCCAGACCCTCTATCGACGTTACTTTTACTAGTGCGGCAGATGTTTATGGTAAAAATCTTATAGGAATTCTCCTAAGTGGGGCCAGTAAAGATGGAAGTTCGGGATTAAAGTATATATTTGAGAAAGGAGGGACCTCCGTTGTGCAAGATCCCCGTGAAGCGGAGGTTAGTACAATGCCTCAATCTGCAATAGACATTATTCCTGAATGTACAGTTTTGAACTTAGAAGGCATAAAAGAATTTTTATTTTTCTTACATGATCATAGAACAGCATAAAAAATCTCCATACCTAAAAGAGTTGCACAATTATGTCGTTAAGATTCTTTTAGTTGACGATAAGGAAGAAAACCTTATTAGTCTGGAGAGTTTGCTATCGAAGGAGGATGAGAATGTCTCTTACCTCTTTGCACATTCAGGAGAGGAAGCTCTTAAGAAAGCTTTGAAGGAAGAACTAGCCTTGATTATGCTGGACGTACAGATGCCAGGAATGAATGGTTATGAAGTGGCCCGTTATCTGCGCAATGCTTCCAAAACAAAAGATATTCCCATCATATTTGTTACAGCTATAGATAAAGAGTCGTCTCATGTGGTAGAGGGCTTTGAGGCTGGTGCAGTCGATTTCCTGTTTAAGCCTTTGCACCCATTTATTACAAAGGCAAAGGTATCGGCCTTTGTAGATTTCTATCTTCAGAAGAAGGAGCTTGAAAAAGCAAACAGGCTTGCCTTTGAGATGAACATAGAGCTAGAGAAGCGGGTGAAAGAGCGAACAAAAGAGCTTACTAAAGTCAATAACGATCTTGATAATTTTGTGTATACAGCTTCGCATGATCTTAAAGCACCTATCAATAACATAGAGGGTTTGATGTCTGTGCTAGACGATACCTTACATGAGCAGTATGATGATGTGAAGGCTGTAACTCCTATCATGGAAATGATTAACGAATCTGTTAGCCGTTTTAAAAATATATTACAAGATCTTACAGAAATAGCAAAGGTTCAGTATCAGAGTGCAGATAAAGGAGTTAAAGCAAATTTTAAAGAAATACTGGATGATGTAAAACTCAGTATACAAGACCAGATACAGGATTCAGAAGCTGTTATTACGGAAGATTTCTCAAGCGCCCCAACAGTCATTTTTTCTAAGAAGAACCTTAGAAGCATCCTTTACAACCTAGTTTCGAATTCCGTAAAATACAGGTCCCCTGAAAGAAAGCCAGTAATTAAGGTAAGCGCATACAAAGAGGACGGCTATACGGTTATATCAGTACAAGATAATGGCTTAGGATTAAAACAGGAAGACCAGAAGAAAGTATATTCCATGTTCACCAGGCTGCACGACCACGTAGAAGGAACTGGCGTTGGTATGACAATAGTGAAGCGTATAATAGAAAACAACGATGGAAAGATACAGTTAGAAAGTGAAGAAGGAAAAGGAACAGAGTTTAAAGTGTATCTAAAAAGTGAGACTACAGCTTAAGGTTTGATTCCTATACAACCTGCCTACAATTTTATCAAAAGTAAACAGCACACCCATCCTGAGCGGAGAAGAAGCAACCATCTATCAGTATAACCGCACACAGTATAACCGCACAATCTATACATTATGAGTTTTCATCTCTTTCATGAGTATAATATAGTAGCTGTGAATAGGAGTTGAAAAAAGCTTACAAGGTATTAAAGAAAGTATAAAAAACTTCCTTGCAAACATGAACTAAAGGGCGGCGTTGGTTATTCATCAGTGTCCTCGGCAGGCGGATACGGTAACAATGATCGGCAGGCTGAAAGTTTTCCCAAAAACAATCCTTCTTCCTCACAGGCACTTAGGCCTCTGGAGTAGTTTATTTCAACCTTTG
>NZ_JAJJWH010000004.1 GCF_020907245.1 Pontibacter harenae
AAAAATGCAAACATCATACATTGTGAACCACAACTAAAAATATTTTTGATGGCTTGCAACCATTGCCCCTGATTTAGAATCATAGGTGTGGATGCATAAAATATATAAGCGCTTGAAGCTTTTTACAAAACCAAAATCAGAAGAGGACAGACTGATAGAAGGCTGCATTGCGGGCGAACGCGCCATGCAACGGCTCCTCTATGACCTGTACTCCAAAAAAATGATGATGGTTTGCCTGCGCTATGCTCCCACAAATTTTGAAGCCGAAGATATTATGCAGGAGGGGTTTGTAAAGGTGTTTGCCAATGTCCAGAACTTTAAAAAAGATTGTCCGCTGGAGTTTTGGATTAGGCGTATTATGATCAATACAGCGCTGAAACATTTGCGTCAAAAATCGCTGCTGACAGTGTCGCACGAGGCGGAAGAAGCTGTCAATATCAGTTCAGACAGCTTTAGCTTGTCAGGTTTTAGTATGGATGAATTGTTGAGCACCATACAAAGTCTGGCCCCGCGCTACCGCATGGTATTTAACCTCTATGCTATAGAAGGCTACAACCATAAAGAAATAGGTGAAATGCTAGGCATTTCGGAAGGTACATCTAAATCACAATACTCGCGTGCCAGGGCTATACTGCAAAGTATGCTGTCGCGTCAGGATAAATCATATCAAGAGCATGTCATCAGCAAGAGATAAAAAGCACGGAGAGCTAGAAGAAGAGTTTCGGCACCTCATGCACGATGCTGAAGCGACCCCTTCGCCAGATTTGTGGGCTCGGATAGACCATGACCTTACGGTGATGGAGAACAAAAAGTACAAAGAGCGTTTTGTGCTGTATAGGCAACTGGCCGCTGCCTGCTTTGTGCTGTTCATGTTGGCTGGAGCGCTTCTGACGTATCAATTTGCCGAAAATGGCGACAATTCAACTACTCCTTTGGCAGGATCTAACACAAGTGCTGGTAATGGAATAGCACTTGGTGATGCAACAACTGCCACACCTAAAGATGTAACTATAGCTGCCGCTGATGCAAATCCTGCCACAGCAGAGCCTTCTGTAAATGGTTTAGAAGCTACTGGATCAACTGCTGGCAGTGCAGTGCCTCAGGCTATGGCAATGCAGAAACCGACAGATAATAACAGCGGTGAGAGCTATAAAGCCGTAGCAGGCGAAAATACATCAAGCGCTGCAGGAACTTCCATAGCTACAGGAACTATGGCTATGACTTCAACAACTGATAGAACCGCAGAAGAGCTGGAGCAACCAGCTTCCAGGGCCATTTCGGCTAGAGCCCCTCAGATACCGCTTTACATAAAGGCCCGTGACGCGATTACAAGGGCTGGTGCTGGTAATGAGGCAGGAGCATCCGAAATAGTGCAGCCATTGGTGCTGCGTACACCTGGCCAAAGTTCGCTGGCGCAGCTGTTGAAAGAACAGACAGATGAGCAATCAGAAAGTTTACAAAACAAGCAGGTAGAAGCGCTTACACTAGCCCTGAACAGCGAAAGCAAACAAGGAGGCGGCGGCGATAATAGCAAGGAGTTCAACAGCCGCTGGAGTGTGGATATGGCCTATATGCCGTCTTACTTCAACCAAAATATAAACCTGCCTAACCAGATGATGGGAGCTGTTGCCTACAGTAGCTTTGTGCCGCAAGGGCCTGCTGCTTCCAGACAATCTTCTGATAACATGGAGCAGGCACGTGAGGAATTCGATGAAAATACTAATGCCGCTTTCTCTTATTCTATGGAGGTGAAAACGGGCTTCAAAATTGGGAAGAAGTTTAAACTGCTGACGGGCGTAGGCTACAGCCAGAACACGGCTAAAACTAAAACAAGCTATGTGCTGGAGCAGTATTGGTTCAGGCCATCAACCAACGAGCGCTACGATCTTAACCCGACAACAATCTTTCTGCCTTCGCTGAACAACAACTTCTCTACAGATTCGCTTAGCGTGGCACAGACAGATCCGTTTTCAGTTAATTACCGCTACCGCCTGCTTTCGTTGCCACTAGGGCTGCAGTACGAAGGTGACATAGCAAAAGACTGGTTCTGGTACAGTGCTGCGGGGGTAGCTGCCAACTTTCTGATAGAAACAGAGGTAGTGGCTGCAACTGACAGGGTGGAGGATGTGAGATACGGCTTCAGCGATGAATCTCCCTTCAGACGGGTGCAATTCTCAGGTAACATTGGTTTAGGCGTGGGCAAGCGCATTTCTAAGTCTATGCAAGTGGTGGTGGGGCCAGAGTTCCGACACTTCTTCTCGTCTATGTTATCGGCTCCAGACGAAGCCCTGACAACGCAAAGCAAGCCCTACACCATTGGTGTGAATATGGGTGTCAACTACCTGATCGGGAAGAAATAATTTTATAGCGTATGCAACCGCTGCTGTAGTTGTAGGGTCATGGTTATAGATGAGGTTAAAGAGAAGAACAGCCTCAAACACTATAAAAATGAAAGCCTTACTTGAACTAAAAGCTAATCTACATGATGTTGTAGCCCTTTGTAAAGATAACCTATCGGGGTGGTATGTGTTGCTGGCTCTTTTTCTGTTTTCGATAATTCTAACAAGTTGCGAGGTAGAAGAAGTTAACCCGATGCTGAGTACCGATGCCACAAAGCAGGTTGTGATAGGGCGATGGTCTATTGAAAAAGTAGATTATGAACTTTGCAAGAATAGGGTGTGCAACACAACAAACTACAGGGGCAGCACCACCGACTATTTTGAGTTTAGAGCCGATAGTGCCGAGCTGGTGAAAGCCAACCTAACCACCAATCGGATAGCAGTAGAGCGGTTTAAAGTAGAATACACAAGGCCTGGTGTCTTTGTATTGTCGAACACAGCTTGGTCTGGGCGCTTCGAAATATTAGAGTCAAAATTCAACAAGTTAATATTGAAATGTTCTTTTACTGGAAGAGATCCTGGAGCTGTTTTTACAGACACCTATTATCTCTTCCAGTAAGTTGAATCTTGGGTTTACCTGGTACAAAATTTTCGCATGCACTTATCAGGAGGCCCTCAAAGTTTTGTAAAAAGCCATTAGTACAAAACACAGCTATGAAAAGTACTTTAATCACTGCCTTGCTTTATGTGTGCCTGTCTGTTTTAATAATTAGTTGCCAAGACAAAACGCCCCACCATCCTGTATAAAAGCAGAGGTGGTAGGCGGTGATTGCGAGGCTGGATGGTATATTCTGAAATTGGAAGAGAAGACTGCTATAGCTGGCCAAAGTAATGCGTACATTGGCATGATTCAGGGTGGATATGTAACAACAGACAACCTGCCAGCGCAATACCAGGCAACAGGCGCAAAACTGGATTTGGCTGTAGAACTTAACGGCGAGTACAGCCCCAGATGCCTTACTGTTGCAGTCATGTATCCAGCGGTTCGAGTAAAGAAAGTGTGTAGCAGCAACGATGTAACACAGCCATAGAGAGCTCCACAAATGTAAAATTGTTGTTTTTGATTGTGAAGAGTGTTTCGCTCCTAAAAGCCTGCCGTTGTTCGGTAGGCTTTTTCTTTTAGCACCTTTTTAACTGTTGTAGCAGTAGGTAATAATTGGCAGAAGCTAAACTTACTGCCGCTTTTCAATGTTATAGCTTATCTTTACTATATAATCCGAAAACGAAAGAATGGATTTTCAGTTAACATCAGAATTTCAACCAACAGGCGACCAGCCTAAAGCCATAGAGCAGTTAACCGACGGCATTTTGCGCGGTGAGCCGTCGCAGGTGCTTTTAGGAGCTACAGGTACAGGTAAAACCTTTACCATGGCCAACGTTATAAAAAACGTAGGCAAGCCAACACTGGTGCTCTGCCATAATAAAACACTTGCCGCGCAGTTGTACGGTGAGTTCAAACAGTTCTTCCCCAACAATGCCGTAGAATACTTTATCTCTTACTACGACTATTACCAGCCAGAAGCCTATATTGCTTCATCCGATGTGTTTATCGAGAAAGATCTGGCCATTAATGAGGAGATTGAGAAGTTGCGCCTGCACACTACCTCTGCCCTGCTTTCGGGTAGGCGCGATGTAATTGTGGTAGCTTCAGTTTCCTGTATTTACGGTATCGGTAACCCCGAGGAGTTTGGAAAGAACGTGATTCAACTGGCGCCAGGACAGAAGTATAGCCGAAATAACTTGCTTTATACTTTTGTGCAGATACTTTACAGCCGCACGGAGGCCGAGTTCACACGTGGAACATTTCGGGTAAAGGGCGACACCGTGGATATATTCCCTGCTTATGCCGACTTTGCCTACAGGCTGTACTTTTTTGGAGACGAACTAGAGGCAATTCACCGCATCGATCCAGCCTCTGGCAAAAAGCTTTCGGATGAGAAGGCGATAACGCTGTACCCTGCCAACCTCTTCGTGACAGGAAAAGATACGCTGAACCAGGCCATCCATGAAATTCAGTACGACATGGTGGCGCAGCACGAGTATTTTCTGAAAGAAGACCGCCCTGTAGAAGCCAAACGTATAAAAGAGCGTACCGAGTTTGACCTGGAGATGATTCGCGAATTGGGCTATTGCTCTGGTATAGAAAATTACTCCCGCTACTTCGACCGTCGTGAACCAGGTGCTAGACCTTTCTGCTTGCTCGATTATTTCCCAGACGATTTCCTGATGGTGATAGACGAGAGCCACGTAACTGTGCCGCAGGTGCGCGCCATGTGGGGTGGCGACAGATCGCGTAAGGTAGCCTTAGTGGAGTATGGCTTCCGTTTACCTGCCGCTATGGATAACCGCCCACTTACGTTCAACGAATTTGAGAGTGTGATGCACCAGGTGGTTTTTGTAAGTGCCACACCAGGCGATTACGAAATGCAGAAATCAGAAGGTGTTATTGTAGAGCAGATCATCAGACCAACTGGCCTACTCGACCCTGAGATAGAAATACGCCCAAGTGCCAACCAGGTAGACGACCTGCTGGATGAGGTGGATGAACGCATAAAAGCGGGTGCCCGTGTGCTAGTAACTACACTTACCAAACGTATGTCAGAGGAACTGGCAAAGTACATGGAGCGCCTCAATATAAAGGTAAAATACCTGCACTCCGAGGTGAAAACGCTGGATAGGGTGGAAATACTGCGCGAACTGCGCTTAGGTTTGATTGATGTGCTGATAGGAGTGAACCTACTGCGTGAGGGCCTCGACTTGCCAGAAGTGAGCTTAGTAGCTATTCTGGATGCCGATAAAGAAGGCTTCCTGCGCGACCAGCGCTCCCTGATACAGACGATGGGACGTGCCGCCCGTAACGAGAAAGGCAAAGTAATTATGTACGCCGATAGGATAACAGGCTCCATGCAACGCGCCATAGACGAAACGAACCGTCGCCGTGCTACACAGATGGCCTACAACGAGGAGCATGGCATTACACCGCGTACCGTTCTTAAATCTACGGATGAGATAAACGCCCAGACTTCTGTTGCCGATTCTAAAAAGAAAGAAGTGAAGATGTATGCTGGTGCTGAAGAGGTATCTATCGCGGCAGAACCAGTGGTGCAGATTATGAAGCGCGATGAGTTAGAAAAACTCATCAAGAAGACAGAGAAGCTAATGGAAGCCGCCGCCAAAGATCTTGACTTCCTGCAGGCTGCCAAGTACAGAGATGAATTGGCAGAGCTGCGCAAGTTGCTGAAGACAAAAAGGGATTAAATATTAATCGTATTGTACATAAGCCGCTGCTGTTTTACCCAAGACAGCAGCGTTTTTTTTGTTTGTAGTGCTACAACCATAGCCACAGAAGTGGCTATCTTCGTGGCCATTTATATTTTAAAAGATGTTACCTACAGATACCGCAGAATTTCATTTCAGAAAAGGAACACTTGCTGATGCTGAACTACTGGCAGAATTAGGCTGGCGCACTTTCGATGAAACCTTTGCCGCCTACAACAAACCAGAAGATATGGCCGCTTTCAGGCCAACGATGTATACACCCGTACTACAAGCCGCTGAATTAGCCGACCCTAACACAGAGTTTATTATAACGGAAGCAGCAGGAGAAGCTGTAGCCTACATAAAGTTAAATTCTGATAGAGCGCCAGCAGCCATACAAGCAAAGCACCCACTGCAGATCAGCCGCCTATACATCTCCCAGAAGTGGACAGGTAAAGGCTTAGGTGATTTGCTGATGCAGTTTGCGCTTGATAAAGCCAAAGCACAGGGCCACGATGTAGTGTGGCTGACAGTGTGGGAGCATAACATACGGGCTATGCGTTTTTATCAAAAATATAATTTTCAGGAAATAGGAGAGTTGGAGTTTATACTAGGGCAGGATGTGCAGCGTGATTTGTACATGCAGCGAGAAGCGTAAAACTTTCTTAGTCCTGTAGGCAGAGGCGCTGGTTAAATCCTGCCCAGCTCCACAGTAGGAGCCAGAGCAGGACCAGGTACTTTTTCATAGTTTTAATAGGTAGTGGTAGGTAGCAGAAAGCGTGTTTTTGCGGCTTTCTATATACAAGATGTGGATTCGCGGCACAGGGTTGCATGGGGTTGAAAAAATATTTTGTTTTTTGAAAGGTGGGAGTGGCAGGGTACTTCCTAAAAGAAGTTTAACTGTTTACGCTGCAGAAGTTAAGGCGGAGGAGGCCTGAAGCGCTCTATAATTGTATGAATGTGAAATAACTAAACTACGAATTGACGTAGGTACAGTCGTAGGATAAATACTGAAAAAACATTCTGTTTATCACTTATATTGTGTAATATAAGTGATGAAACGCTGCTTAACAGCTAAGTGACGCTTATTCAGAATGAGAAATATCTTTCTGCTTCTCCTTTTCTAAAACAAATCTACTAAACATACTCTTTTTCAATAAATGAGAAGAATTTTCTTAACACTTGTACTTATTGCTGTTTTCGCTACTAGCCACGCTCAGCCATTGAGCAGTAAGAAAATTGACTTGCTGGTAGAGCGTTCCATGAAGGCTTTTGATGTGCCAGGAATTGCGTTAGCAGTTATAAAGGATGGAAAGGTTATTCATTCGAAAGGCTATGGAGTACGTTCTTTGGAAACAAAGGAAAAAGTAAATGAGCATACTTTGTTCGGGATAGCCTCCAATACGAAAGCGTTTACAACCGCTGCGTTGGCAATTTTAGTAGACGAGGAAAAGCTGGAATGGGATGATAAGGTAAGGGATTACATTCCTGAACTTAAACTATATAATCCTTATGTAACAGAAGAATTTACTGTTCGCGACTTATTGACACACAGAAGCGGCATGGGGCTAGGTGCAGGTGATTTGATGTTTTACCCAGACTCTTCTGACTTTACAGTTAACGACGTGATTTATAACCTTCGCTTTCTGAAGCCTGTTTCTGGATTCCGCTCTAAATACGACTATGACAACACGCTTTATGTAATTGCGGGAGAGGTGATTACTAGAGCCAGTGGGCAGAGTTGGGACAGCTTTGTAGAAGAGAGAATTCTGAAGCCTTTGGGCATGAATCGTAGTGCGGCTGCATTTAATCGACTGAAAGACAAATCCAATGTATCAGATCCGCATGCAGTGGTGGATGGTAAACTGCAAAAGGTAAGCCGCCACAGCAGTGGATACAGCCGTGCCTCTGGAAGTATGTATTCGAGTGTAGCAGATCTTAGCAAATGGGTGATACTTCAACTGACACACGGCAAATATGGAGAGGGGCAAACCAAAACTTTATTTTCAGAGGAAGTACATGAAGAAATGTGGTCACCTCAAACAATTATTCCTGTGCGTAGCGCAGGTGCTTATAATACCCACTTTTCCGCTTACGGCCTTGGCTTTAATATCAGCGATGTAAATGGATATAAGCAAATAAACCACACAGGTGGCACAGTAGGCATGGTAACTCAGATTACGATGATACCTGAACTGAATCTAGGCATTATTGTGCTCACGAATCAGCAGGAAGGGGGCGCATTCCGATCTATTGCAGATCAGATAAAAGATGGCTACTTTAATATGAGCGGCACAGACAGGGTTACGCAGTATGCTACTGCAAGAAAGCAACAGTTGGAGCAGGCCAATAAGCTAACCGAGTCGGTATGGAAAGAGATTGCCGCTGTTCAGAAAGCTAATAATACCCAAACTGAACTTGCTGTTTATACAGGTGTTTATCATGATGCTTGGTTCGGCGATGTAGAGATCTCGGCTAAGAATGGTAAGCTGTGGTTCGAATCGAAGCGTTCTCCTAAGCTTAGTGGCGAGTTATTTCCGTACAAAGGCAACAGTTTTGTGGTAAAATGGCTTAACAGAACTATGGATGCAGACGCGTTCGTTAATTTCTCTTTAGACACAGAGGGAAAAGCTGCTGGTATTACTATGAAAGCTGTTTCCCCCTTAACAGATTTTAGCTATGATTTTCACGATCTGGAATTCAGCCGCTTAAAGTAAAGACTTCTAAAACACAAGAAAATGCTGGGGCAGTTGACACATGAGAGCAGCTGCCCTATAACAGCAACAGTCCCTTCTCCCTTAAATCAAACCAAGTAGGCGAGTTCAAAAACTCAGCAAAATTCAGGTGTGCATCCAGCGGATAAGTTTCCTCCAGTTGTTTCAACGTTACCGTTTCGGTGGCATGGGGTGTTATTTTCTGTAGTACATCAAACAGCCAATGGCCTATGTTGGCGGTTGTCTTTACTTCGAAATCCTCAGCTTTTTCGTAGAACGTAAGCACACAACGCTCTATCGTTTGCCCTTTCTTAGCGATCATGGTAAACTCAATTTCGGGCTGGTTGCCTAACCACAGTACGCGTGCATTCATGCGGGTGCTATCGGAGCGTTGAGGGGCTTCTATGGCGCTGGCAATCAGGTTTGGTTTTAGCGTGGTGCGCGGTACTTTAAAATCGAACCAGAATGAAAGCGGTTCCTCTAATGCTACGCCGTGCATGTAGTTGTAAATCGCTTTTGCCAGTCCTTCTCCAAACAAACTATGGTCGGTGCCTTTGGGGTCGTCGTGCCAGAGGTCGTTGTTTGCAAAATCTCCTTCTTCGGGGCCTACTTTCACTACCTCATACTTGGCAGGGTTTTTACCCACAGGGCTGTGCGCCGTCATGCTGAAACGGTGCCAGTAGCCAGACTGAATGACATTGTTTTGAAACAGTTGTCGTACCACTTCCAGCGAATCTATCGTTTCCTGGGCTGTTTGCGTTGGGAAGCCATACATGAGGTAAGCGTGCACCATAATACCAGCCTGCGTAAAGCTGTCGGTAACGCGGGCTACCTGGGCTATACTCACACCTTTTTCCATGAGTGTCAGCAAACGGTCAGAGGCTACTTCTAAACCTCCCGAAACTGCTATGCAACCCGATTCAGCCAGCAGACGGCACAAATCAGGCGTAAAGGTTTTTTCGAAGCGGATGTTTCCCCACCACGATATTTTTACACCACGGCGGATAAGCTCGATTGCCATGTCGCGGAGTGGGGCAGGAGGGGCAGCTTCATCTACAAAATGAAAACCTGTCTGGCCTGTTTGGGCAATAATTTGCTCAATGCGGTCTACAAGTAAAGTGGCAGGCGCTACTTCGTAACGGTTGATATAGTCTAACGTGATGTCGCAGAAGGAGCAGCGTTTCCAGTAGCAGCCGTGGGCTATGGTCAGTTTGTTCCAGCGGCCGTCGCTCCAAAGGCGGTGCATCGGGTTCACCACATCAATTACAGATAAGTAGTTCTGCAGCGGCAAATCGCTATAGTCAGGCGTGCCGACTTCGGTATGCGGAATGTCTTTATCGAGGCAGCCGTTTATGTACTCCACTTCCCCATTGTGCAGCAGGAAGGTACGTTGCAGGAAATCAAGCTGGCGCTGCCCCTGCAGGTGCTCTAGTAGTTTCAGCCACGGCCCTTCGCCGTCATCCAGCGTTACAAAATCGATGTACTTAAACAGGCGCGGCTCTCGTAGGTTGCGCAATTCTGTGTTTGGGTAGCCGCCGCCCATCATAGTCTTAATATGAGGGTACTTTTGCTTGATGTACTGCGCCAATCGTAGGCCGCCGTACAGGTTGCCAGGGAAAGGTATTGAAAAGCCTACTACATCTGGCTGTGCCTGCTGCAGTTGCTCATCCAGTAGCTCCAGCAACATTTGGTCCACCAGGTTGGGCGCTTCCTGCAAGGCTTCCTCCATCGGATTGAACGAAGTGGCCGACATCGCCAGCTTATCGGCATAGCGGCTGAAGGCGAAGTAGGGGCAGATCGTCTCTTTAATCAAATCACCCAAATCTTCTAGGTATAAGGTAGCAAGGTAGCGGGCTCTATCGGTGATGCCCATGCTGCCGAAGGCGTAGTCTATGTCTTCGCTGATCTGATCGAAGCGGGAAGCCTCGGGTAAGTAGCGGCTGTAGCTGATCTGCTGCGCCAGCGTATTGTCTTTGTTCTGCAGAAAACGAATAACGGGCTCAATGGTATGCAAGTACTCCCGTTTCAGGCGCAGCATGCGCAGCGCGTTATCAGACATTTCGTAATCGCCCTGCTCTATCTCGGCAAAAATCCGTTGCAGGCCTGCTTTGGAAAACATCTTCAGCACCAGTTCAATGCCCATGTCAGCTTGCGTTACGCTATAGCCCTGGCTTTTTAGAAATCCTTTGATGTAGGCCGTTGCAGGGTAGGGCGTGTTCAGCTGTGTAAGCGGGGGAGTCAGGAGCAGTATGTTTGGCTTTTCCAAAGCAGTAATCAGTTTAAAAATGAGTTGGCCAATCGGCACAGAAGACAAAAGTATAGATTCTGTAGCTAATTCTATAGCCGTGGCAGTTTATGAACAGACTATGACGACATCGGGTTCAAATGAGCTACTCAAAGGCTAAGGGCAGCTTAAATTTTTAATGTGTGAAAATTTTCATAAAAAATATTGTTGAAGCTGTAACCTTATATTTGGAGAGGCGTAAATTCGGTCAAATAAATATTTATATAATTATATATATTGTTTTGCTGAATTTATAATTCTTCATTAAAAATGAAAAAGAACATACAAATGGTTGTGATGGTGGCGCTTTTGATCATGGCTGCTGCCTGTTCTCTGTTCGAAAAAAACATTGATGTACCGCAGGAGTTCTCTCTTAGAATAGAACGTGCGGAAAACACTTCGCCGCAATTTGCTGTGTCATCTAATGTAAGTACTGGTTCTGATGAAGTAGAGAACTACAAAGACGATATAAACAAATTCGAGATAAGCAAAGTGGTTTTTACAGTTAGCGACTATACGGGCACAGGTGCACCAGCCCTTACTGGTGATTTAATGTTTGCCGCAGAAGGTACAACTGCTTTTAAAATACTTGGTACTGTAAGCAACGCTAACCTTGGTGCTTTGGCCGCAAGCGGCGAGGAATTAACCGTGGCATTGGCGGACGAAACCGCTAAGAAAGAGTTGGCTAGCCTGATGCAAGCTGGGGGCAACGTAACCTTTCAGTTGGAAGGCTCTTCTTCGAGCACTCCAGTAGCTGCTACGCTAGTCTTTAAGGTGTACGCTACCATGACGGTAGAACTATAATAAAAGAGTTTCAATAGCTTTTAAATACTAAAAAGGCCTGTGGTTCTGTCACAGGCCTTTTTGCGTCTATAGATTTTACTCTTTTACTTTCGGAACATCTTGCTTGTAACAAAATTTACAAAAGGTACAATGGCTAATGCTGTTACCGATACGAGTAAAAACACTACAAAAAAGGCTCGGAACCAACGTAGCAAAAAGTCAGAAGCCAACCCAAACGTATATAACTCAATGGCCGAAGCCACTAAAAGGCTCATGATGGCTATAACTTTTAGCTGCCTCTTAAGTTTTGGGTTTATACCTATTTTCTTCATACCTGATGATTTATGCACAAAGGTAAAGCATAGAAAAACAGAATTCTAGCTTACGCATGTCCTTTTTCTGCTTCAGCGTCTTCTGACGAAGCTTTGCCGTTATCGCTGCTCTGTGCCTGTGAAGGTTGACTGCTGCCTTCTATCTTCTCTTTATCCGAGGACATAGTTTTGGTGTTTTCTTTCAATGGCTCTTTGTCTTTATTCTGTTTCATAGCTGCTTAGTTTAGTTTATACTATACTTACGAAGCATACTTAAGATGGTAGGTTTTTAACTCTATAAAGCCAACAGTCGTACATGTAAGGAGCTGTTATGCTTTAAAAGCACAGTGGCTGCAAGTTTAATTTAAAGAAAAACATCCATGAATAAGCTAAAAATAAAAAATTATATGATGGCGCTGGCCTTTAGTACTATTGTTGGTTTTGGATTCACATCCTGCAACAAAGGAACAGAGGCAGGCGAAACAAATGTAGAAAGAAGTGAAATAGTAGATACAGAACATTCAGAGGCAGATCAGGATCCAGCGTACAGGGATACCAGTAACCTTGAAAGGCACTACGACCACGCAGATCATGAAAACCATGGTGATAATACAGACGGAGGCGCTGTACATGCAGGCGATGGACAGCTTGACGATCCAGGTATTGATGAAGCGCAACAGTAAAATTATTACTAGAATAGAACAGAAAGGGCCACCTTATGAGGTGGCCCTTTCTGTTTGAAAGAAGTTAGATGCCTGTTATTTAAACACGAATCCGTTAGGGGCTATACCTACTCTGAATGAATCTACTGGTGCGCCAGTTGGGCTGTAGCGTATAACCCAACTGCTGGAGGTAAAATCATTAACCTTGCCTTCGTAAATGTAGCCAGTCTCAGGATCTACTCCCAAGCCATAAAAGCCATACTCGATGTAAGTGCCACGGTCTATCAATGGCATTGTATTGAGGGTGGTAGCATTTACATCTTGCTGATATACTTTTCTGTTGAACACGTAGTACAGCTTATCTCTATTGCCATTTGTAGTAAGCTTACTAGGAGACGGAGCATTCTGATTGAAAGTTAAGGTGCTGGTAACAGTGTTGCTAGCCAAGTTTATTTTAGAAAGAGCACCAGGTGAGCTCTCTTCTTCGCTTACAGGCCAGCCGACTTTCACGCCGCTGCTCGCTACCCATAATGCATTGTTTCGGTCTATAACAAGGCTGTTAGGTCCTTCTGTAACTGTAATAGTTGATTCAACTGCATCAGTAGAAGAGTTTATAACAGTAATAGTGTTGCCTCCAGAGTTAGCTACATAAACCTTGCCTCCAGCTATTACCAACTGTTGCGGCTGCACACCGACTTCAATCGTTTTGCTAACTGTAAAAGTGTTCAGATCAATAACCGATACACGACCAGGAGAGCCGTTGTAACTGACTATCTCAGTTACATAGCCTTTGTCTTCGTTCAGTGCAGCAAAATATCGCGGCATTTCCAGCCCTTCAATTGTGCCAAGTGAGTTGAACGTATTGGCGTTCACCACCTCAATTTTGTTGCTATTGTTAGCAACTATAAAAGCTCGGTCGCCGTGAATGACCATGTTCTGAATAACATCACCCAACAAACGATCATTCTCATTCTGGAAGATTGTATTCTGAACTTGTTGCGATCGGTTGTTATAGTAGGAGATAGAGCCATTTGGAGTGCCAAAGCTTCCTTCGTTCACCATAAATACGCCATCCTCGGCATAAGCGCCGCTAGGGCCATCATTGTCATTATCGCAACTAGTGAAGGCGAGAGAGCTGGTAATAAGCGTTACAGCCAGAAACAGACTGCGGAAGTAGTTGAATTTTCTCATTGTATAGTTTAAGTGTAATTATAATTAAGGAATGATGAAGCGTAAGCTGAAGGTATAGCCGCGTGGCGGCATAGCCCGATAAGCCATGGTTTGGTAAACGCTGTTGGTGGCGTTATCGGAGCGGAGCGTAAGTATAAGGGTGTTCTGGCGCAGCTGTATTTTCTTGCTGAGGGCCAGGTTCAGCAGTAGGAAATCATCTAAGCTGGAGGTTTCGGAGTTGGTGGTATAGCGGAGGCCTGTATAGTTCAGGTTGCCGAGCAAAGACCAGCCGCTATAGTTAGCTTCTGCCGAAAGAATAGCCTTGTGCAGTGGTACATACATCAATTGCTTGCCTGTTTCTCCCTCACCTATATAAGCCTCTACCTGTTCCGACGAAGTATAGGTATAGCCTGCGGTGCCTTTCAGGTTTACATCACCTATTTTAGCTGATAAGCTGCTGCTCAGTTCCACACCCCTGGAGCGTACCTTCTGGAGGTTGCTCGGAACCCAAGTTCCAGCGCTGCTCGGTGCCCATTGAATCCAATCATCGATGAGCATGTGGTAGTAAGTGGCTTCAGTTTCTAATAAAAGCTCGTTGCCCAGCACGTAAAGGTGGCGGAGGCCCCCTTCGTAGCTCCAGCCTTGCTCTGGCTTAAGTTCAGGGTTGCCAGCACCAGTCCAGAACCGATCGTTAAGCGTAGGAATGCGGTAGCTGCCCGATACGTTGCCTTTCAGCGAAAGCTGGTGGTGTTGCTGCTGGTAAAACTTCAGGTTGAAACCCAGTGCTGGTGTAGGCACAGGATTATAGCCTTTCACCAAGGTTTGGCGCAGGTTTAGGCTCAAGTCCAGTATATCCAGCGGGTCGTAGCGGAAGAGGGCGAAGAGCGAGGTTCTAGTTTCTTCTTTTTCACCTGCATAGCCATCGTTCTCAGCTTGAAACTGCTGCAGGTTTAGGCCACCGCGCAAACTCCAGTTCTTGCCCTGGTTATAAGTCTGCTCAGCCTGCAGTTGATACGTATGCACATCGGCTACCGAGTTGTTACTGTTATCGGTGTACTTCAGGTAATCTTTAAAATAAGCTACTTTTATACTTGACTGTCCAAAACGGCTGCTGTGGGTAAGCTCAGTTAACAGGCGCAGGTTCTCGTCCTCCTGTTTGGCATTATTATGGGCAGAGCCCATGGCAGGCTGCAAATTGCGGTCGGCGTAAGTATACCAACTGTGTAGGGCTATATTAGTTTTTGGGGTGATGTGCCAGGCAAGGTCCTGCGTAAAGCCATACACTTTTTGCGAAGCATGCTCCTGCCTGCGCTCAGGAGCACCGAAGCGGGAGAGATCGCTATACTTAAAATTATTCTCGGCTGTGCGGTGGTAAGCACTCGTGCCAATAGTTACTTTTTCATCTCTATAGCTGATGCTGCCATTGCTGAAGTAGCGGACAAAGCTGCCCGCCTCCTGCTGCAGCTCGCTACTCAAACCTTTACGGCCGTAGGTAGGAGAGCTTAGCAAAACAGCTCCGCCTATGGCGCCACTACCGTAAGTTGCCGCTGCTGCCCCATGCTGCACCGATACTTCTCCAATCCCGCTTAACGGTAAGGTGGCAAAATCGCTTTGGCCTAGTGTTGGCAGCGCAATGTTTAGTCCGTTCCAAAGCACAGCGGTCTGAGAAGCGTTGGTGCCCCTGAAGGAGACGGAGGAAATACCGCTCGCACCATAGGTTTTGAAGTACAGGGGTGTGCGTGTCTGCAAAGCCTCAGCCAGCGAAGAACCGCTGTAAATGCTGAGGTAGGAGCTATCAAGTGTAACCACACGGCTGCCTGCGGCATATACCTCGGCAGGTTTGCCAAACACATTCACTGTCTGCAGCTGGTACCGCGACGAATCCGCCTGTTGCGCAGCAGCAGTTGTACCTGCCAAGGCAGTCAGTAAAAAGAAAAATCTAAAATAAAGTTTACGCACCTAACAAGCTTATTTCCCGAAGCATGCTTTTGAGGCAAAAAGGCTGGAACAGCTAACGCTGGAATAGCGGAGGCCGAACAGCTTTTCACCCGAAAGCACACGACAATCATTGTCGGACTGGCAGGTCTCCTGGCTCTCTTCAGCTGGCCCGCCTTCCCATACTATAGTACAGTGGCGTTGGTAATGGGCTAGCCCTTTATGAAGATTACAGTTGCGGGTACAGCGCAGGCATTTCACCTGTTTCCCTTTTAAGACTATTGCTACGGAAGCAGCAACAGCCACCAATCTGGCCGCAAAGATAGGTAATTAATTATGAATTACGAGTTCCGAGTTACGAATGAAGAAATGATAAATTAAAATCAGAAATAGCATGTGGCAGAACTAAGCCTGCATTCCCAACGGAAAGGCTAATGTGCCCGTATCGAAACACCAAACACGAATAATGAAACACGAACAACAACCTTGAAGCTGGAGAAATCTTTTTATACACGACCCAATGTAGTGCAGGTAGCGCAGGACTTACTAGGGAAATACCTGTACACGAGCATAGACGGGATACTTACTGGTGGGATGATTGTGGAGACAGAGGCCTATTCAGGAGTAAATGATAAGGCCTGCCACTCACACCTGAACCGCCGCACGCAGCGTACGGAAATTATGTACCACGAAGGCGGTGTGGCCTATGTATACCTGGTGTACGGTATTTACCACTTGTTTAATATTGTCACCAATAGAGCAGGTAGTGCTGACGCTGTTTTGGTTAGGGCCATTACGCCAGAAGAAGGTATAGCAGAAATGCTACTGCGGCGCAATATGCCAATTATAAAACCGAATTTAACAGCGGGGCCTGGTGTGCTAAGTATAGCCATGGGCATAAACAAAAAGCTCTACGGTGCCGACCTTACAGGAAATACCGTTTGGATAGAAGATAAAGGTATAGAAGTGCCAGCCGAAAGTATAGCCATAGGCCCACGTATTGGTGTAGATTATGCTGAAGAAGATGCCCTGCTGCCCTGGCGTTTTTGGCTGAAAGGCAATAAGTGGGTGAGCAGGAAGGGGAAGTAATAGCTCCATTTTACTAAAGCAATTCCTGGCGCGGAATTATCTTAAAGGCAGTGAGTGTCTAAGAATTTAGAGATTCGAGCCAAGTAGATTGGCTGGAATGATTCCTCTCTTTTGAGGAGTTGGGGTGGGTTTGCAGTATCTGAAGGTACACTTATAAAAAGGATCAGCCACAACAAAAACTGCTGTGGCTGCTCCTTTTTCATCAAGAAAGTATGTTACTACTGCTTCTTTCTTTCCGCGTCCTGCTCGTTGTCAGTACGGTTCTGAGGTGTTTGGTTTCGGCTACCAGATTTGCCTACAGCGTCGCGCTCCAAGCTATTCGTGATATCATTTTTAGTGTCTTTGTTTTTGTCTGTTAAATCAGACTGCTGATTTTTATTTTGTTCGTTATTCATCGTTCTTCAATTTAAGTTATAAGATTGTTTTCAGCGATCGGCTATATAGGCCAATCAGTTAATTATAAAGATGTACTATATATCTTTACGTGAATTACCAGCATTGGATAAGTCTCCATCATTTACAATTTTGGAGCCGTTCAACGTATTAGTCTGTAGGCTATCAAGAGCGGTAGATAACTTGACTCCTTTACCTCCAGCATCAACAGACTTATCAGAATTGCTGATTGATTTATGCTGCTTTTGTCTTTTATTTTTATTGTCTGTCATTTGCTATCATAAGTTTTATTCGTGCATAGTGGCTATTTGTTTAACAGACACACTTCTTTTACGGCTCCTAAAGGCATGCTGTTCAGTAAATCATAAAGAGTTAATCGATTACAGCTTTATAAATAGAAAGATTTACTGCTTATCCTTGTTCTGCTACTTGTCATCTTTCATGTCGAGCTTGCCCTCAGTGTTTGGTTTGCTTTGCAAGCCCACACCTCCTACCCCTACATTGTTGGAGCTAGTAGCGCTGTTTTGAGAAGAGGTAGCACTGTTTCTTAGTTCTTCAGCGTTTCTGTCGTAAGAAGCGTTTGTGTCTGCGGTACTTTCTTTTCCTTGGTTTTGATCTTTATCTGCTTTCATAGTAGTTGTGGTCTTAGTTAAACTGAATTTTATACTTTGTGTACGAGACCACAGCCAAGCAGTTGACTTGGGAGATTACTATAACAAAGATGCAAGGGGATAGGAGTTGCTATAAAACGTCGGGCAACGAAAAGCCTTGTGCCCTGTATCCTACATTCTTAGTTCAAGATAACCTTCTGGCAAATTAGCACGATTGGCTGCTGGTGCATATCAGTTGTAAAAAATAGGTAAGTGTCTCCTCCTTCTTTTATTCCTGTTTTTTTGCGTATGGTGGCTACTGTATCAGGGAAATTGCGGACGGTGATGTTGGCCTTCTTCTGAGGAAGCCTGCGCAGCATTTCTTTTTTACTGTAACGGCAGGTGTCGAGGCAGCGGAACGAACGGCCAGGAAAACCTTCTACAAAATTATCTGATGTATACAGATGGCTGTTAGGGTGCAGCTTGTTCAGGTTATATGCCTCGCCAACTGCTTTATAGGCTCCTGCTTTCAAAATAGCGGCGTTGGGCTCATAAATGTATTCCTGCGGATCAGAAAAAGCAGGTTTTATACTTTCCTCTTCCTCTCGATTAAATCTCAGAACCTGTGAGGTGGCGTTTGGCAAAAGGTTGATGGCTACTTGCTCTACTGTTTCGGATGGTTTAGATTGCAACAGGTACAGCACTTCTTTACACTCATTCTGCACCGCTACCACCCATACTTTCGCCACCTGCTGTAGTTGGTTTATCGCCAGGTCGATGTCTAGCATAGGCGAAGTTTTAAGCAGTACGGCATCGGCTTTGGAGAAGAGCAGTGGCAGTAGCTGAAGTACATCTGGTTCACAGTCCTGCAGAAAGTGCAGCTTCTGGTTTTGTTCGCTGCGCCTGGCGGGGTCCAGAAAAATAACATCGGCTTTGCCTTCGAACTGTTGCAAAAAAGCTTCGGCCGTGGTGTTTATCGCTTCAACGTTATCAGCTTGAAGAACACGAAAATTATGAGCCGCTATTTCAGATAGCTCTGATTGCTGCTCTACGTGTATCACTTTTTCAAAGCTTTTAGAAAAGAAAAAGCTATCTACGCCAAAGCCGCCTGTCAGGTCTATCAGCAGCTTACCACTTACAAGCGAAGCTTTGTAAGCTGCAGTAGCTTCGGATGAAGTTTGCTCGACCGAAAGTATGGCTGGGAAAACGATGTCAGGATGAGAAGCCCAGGTAGGAAGCTTGGCAGATGCTTTTTGTAAAGCCTGAATTTGCTGCACCAGTTCCAGCACAGGTAATTGCGGATAGCGGCTGGCCTGCAACATAAGAGATGAAGTGTCCTGCTCCTTGTGCTCTTGTATAAACTGCTTCTCTTGCTGGGTAAAAATGCGCATGCCAGGCGAATCTGTTGTCTAAGTAGTCATTTTATTTGCTCCAAAGATAAGGTTTTTAGGCAACTCCTCTGAAAGTCCCACTTTATAGACTCTACCTCATGCTACAGGCTGAAGGATACAATTTAATATAACATTAGCCAGAGTCTAACTTTAGGCTTTACAGGCTCTGAGTTACGTATAAGTTAAATAAATTGATGTTGCGCAACAATTTGCGTATTTTTGGGTTTCATTTGAAAAATAAATTATATGATTGATACACAGCTTAAATACAAAGTAAAAGATATATCGCTGGCCGCTTGGGGCCGCAAAGAGATAAGATTGGCGGAAGCAGAAATGCCGGGCCTGATGGCAATCCGTGAGGAGTATGGCCCAAGCAAACCTTTGGCGGGTGCTCGTATTGCAGGTTGCCTTCACATGACAATTCAGACAGCTGTTTTGATCGAAACACTGGTAGAACTGGGAGCCGAAGTAACTTGGTCTTCTTGTAATATCTTCTCTACTCAAGATCATGCTGCCGCTGCTATTGCCGCTGCTGGTATTTCTGTTTATGCCTGGAAAGGTATGACAGCCGAAGAATTTGACTGGTGTATTGAGCAAACGCTATTTTTCGGTGAAGACCGTAAGCCTCTGAACATGATTCTGGACGATGGTGGTGACCTGACTAACATGGTGCTGGATAACTACCCAGAATTAGCTGAAGGTATCAAAGGCCTTTCTGAAGAAACTACAACAGGTGTACACCGCCTGTACGAGCGCATGAAGAACGGAACGCTTTCCATGCCTGCCATTAACGTAAACGACTCAGTAACCAAGTCTAAGTTCGATAACAAGTATGGCTGTAAAGAGTCTTTAGTAGATGCTATCCGTCGTGCTACCGATGTAATGATGGCTGGTAAAGTGGCTGTAGTGGCTGGTTACGGTGATGTGGGTAAAGGTTCTGCTGCTTCTTTAAGAGGTGCAGGTGCCCGTGTTATTGTTACCGAGATCGACCCTATTTGTGCACTGCAGGCTGCTATGGATGGCTTTGCTGTTAAGAGAATGGTAGACGCCGTAAAAGAGGCTGACATTATTGTTACTGCTACTGGCAACAAAGACATCATTACGGAGCGTGAATTCCGCTCTATGAAGGATAAAGCCATCGTGTGTAACATCGGCCACTTCGACAACGAAATTGACATGGCTTGGCTGAATAAGAGCTACGGCAATACGAAAGACGAGATTAAGCCACAGGTAGACCTATACAACATCGACGGGAAAGACATCATTGTACTTGCCGAAGGCCGTTTGGTAAACTTAGGCTGTGCTACTGGTCACCCTTCGTTTGTAATGTCTAACTCTTTCTCTAACCAAACACTGGCGCAGCTAGAACTTTGGACAAATGCAGATGCTTATGAGAACAAGGTTTATACTTTGCCTAAGCACCTGGATGAGAAAGTAGCTCGCTTGCACCTAAGCAAGATTGGTGTTGAGTTGGATGAACTTTCTCCTGACCAAGCGCGCTACATTGGCGTGGAAGTAGAAGGTCCGTTTAAGCCAGAATATTACAGATACTAATTTCTAGGTCTTTAAGATTAAAACAAGAAAGGCGATGCATTTGCATCGCCTTTCTTGTTTTACCTGACTTTATTCAGCACATAGCTGCAGTTCGACTGAAATCTGCAAGTCATCATCCACTTTTACCATTCCGCCCATTTTTTTAGGTGTTGCCAGCTCAAAATCGGTAAAGCTAAGGCAGAGGTCTGTAGCCAAGGTCTGTGCTTTGCTGTTTGTTATTACATAAAAGCTAACGTCTTTTAGTACCTTCGATTTTCCTGCCAACATTAGCAGCAGCGTACCTGTAATGGTGTTTTTATGCTTGTTAAGCTCCAGCACATCTACCTGCACAAAAGGGTGGTTTTGGGCGTTAAGTGTGTGCTGAAAATCCTTGTTCAGAAGAATGTTGCCGCAACTAAACTTTTTAACAGGTATGGCTATGCTTAGTCTGTCCTGCTTCAGTATGGCCTTGTTCAAAAAAAGTGTGTCGCGTTTTCCAGCGCTACTGTAGGTGCAGTTTATACTTCCTATACTGGTATTTGCCTGCACTCGTACTTTCTCTCCTCTTACTACTACAAACTCGCTTTTTGGAATTAAGCCAGCGATCATAAATACTGCACTCAGCACCAGACGTAAAAGTGGCATAAATTGTAAGGTATTAGAACGCGATTACGCCTTCTACCATCAGGCCATCGAACTTGCCTCCATGGCGGATGTCTGTCTCAGCAAAATTGTAGTATTGCTGGTTTACATACTCAAGCTTGGCCAGTACGTTTCTAGTAACAAACCAGCCTGCGCCAAACTGGGTGCGCTCTATAGTTACCGCTCTGTTTAAAACTGGCAACTTGCCATTAACCTTGTTGAAGCGACCTGCCACGTACAGGTTTTCTGCGCCACCAAAACGGTACACAGCATCTACACCAACTTGGTCCCAGGTTCTGCTGCTTGTTTCGGTTGCTGACTGACCAGTAGCACGCTCTAGGTTAGCAAATAGCTCCAGCCCGTTGTATTTAACAAAAGGGTTGATGACAACTGCTGTTATTTTGTCTCCAAAGCCAGGGTTAAATCTGCCAGAAGTAAATTGAGCGGCTGTGGTAGCAAGTTGGTTCTCCATCACCAGGTAGTAGCGGGAGCCTGCTCTGTCGCCACCGTAGAGTGTGTTGTTTACAGAGCCATTAGTAGTGTATACAGAGCCAGTTAAACGAACCCTTAGGTCTTCGTTCAGGTAACTGTCGTAGCCTACTTTGCCGTAGAAAGACGGTTTGCGCTGGTCAGGCTTTGTTACACCTCCCTGTATCTCACCGCCTGTTATGGCTGCCAAAGCGAGGAAGCCGTTTTTCTGGTAAATTACTTCACCACCAATCTCCGTTGTGAAAGCATCCATGATATAGTTTCCTACAAATGGGTTGTAAAACGCCTGTGCATTGTCGGTTCTGCGGTAGTGGGCATCGCCATAATTAATTTCCATGTGGCCTACACGCAGCGTCACGTTCTCCATTATCTTGTCAGCTATAGGGCTGTTCAAGAATCCTAGCTTGTCTATTTGTATGTAGCCGCCTTTTACCCAAGTTTCTGGGTGGTGGCGAGAAGAAAGATAAGTGATTAGGTTTAATCTGATGCCATCGGCCAGGGCAACGTCCAGGTTTAGGTTAGCGGTAGCCAGGTTAAAGCCGTTACCAATTTTCATTAGCTGGTTCAGGTTTCTATCACTGGCATCGTATAGTGGCGTAGCTTTGTTGCTGTGCTCAAGCATCTGAAACTGCTGCGTAAAGCTTCCGCCTAACCGTACTTTCAAACCATCGAATGAGGTCGTGTCGCCTTTAGCAGTTTCAAACACATTGATCCCTCTTTTATCGTTCGGTCTCCAGTTCTGCATATCAGATAAGGTAACCTGAGCGCTTGCGCTTAGCTGTATTCCTAACAGTAAGCCAAGGGGAAGTAAAAAGTTTTTCATTTTATTAAATGTTAATTGGGTGGAAGCTAGTTTTGAAAAGTAAGGTTAATTCGTTGCCAGTTTTAATGGTGCCAAACATGGCGGTTGGCGGAGAAAGGTTAAAGTCTGTAAACTTGATGGCTGTTTCGCCTTTAAGCTGCAGCACGCCATCCTCTACCTGAGGCTGCACTTTAAAAGTTACCTGTTTTGTAGTGCCAGCTATGGTTAGAAGGCCTGTTACCAGTAGGTTGTTGTTGCTCAGGCTTTTAAAAGAAGCGTACTTAAAACTGATAGTGGGGTTGTTCTCTGTTTTAAGAGATTTGTAAGCAATGTTATCCATTTGCTCTTTCCCGCTTTTCAAAGTTTCTGCTTTCATGCTCACTTCAGCCGACTTTATTGACTTTACCGTCTGTCCATCTAAAGTAAGTTCTGCTTTGCCAGTAGCTGTAGTAGAGGTCATTTCCCAGTCGTGCAGGGTAGAGGTTCCTTTTACCTTTAGCTCTGTTTTACCTGAAAGGCGGTACAGTGCCTGGGCATTTAGCGTAAAACTGGAAACCAAAAGAGCTCCCATTACAGCTGCTGTTTTTAAAAATTTAGTTGTGTTCATACCTCTGGGGTTTTAATACAGCTCAAAGGTATGGGAGTGCCAGGCGCTTATGAATGATATAAATCATCCAAAAAAATGATTTTGATGCGCTTGTGCAAGATGGGAATACTACAAAAACGCAGTCTATGCTGCTTTAGGATCGGACTAGCCAAAAGGGCTGCACAAATAGTGCGATTTGAAGTAGAAGTGCCGAGGTATTCATAAGCAAAACAGCCACCTATTTACATGATGTGTGTAAATAGGTGGCTGTTTTAAAGATCTTTGTACTAGCTTTTAGATGATATTGAATCTAGACATGAGTGTTTTTTTATAAGACTTCCCAATAGGCACATCTCCTTTGGGGAAAACAACAGAGTTTTCCTCGAGGGCCTCTACTTTATCTAGGTTTGCGATGTAAGAGCGGTGTACGCGCACAAAGTTCTGCTGTGGCAGTTTGCCTTCCATATCTTTTAGCGTAGAACTAACCAAGTACTTCTGGTCTGATGTTACGATAAAAGAGTAATTGTCGTAGGCTTCTACCCACAAAATATCGTTGTAGAGTACTTTTATGATACGGTGCTTTACCTTTACAAACAGGTAGTCTGCAGACATTTCCTGTTCTTTATGGCCATTCTGCTCTGGCAGGAATTCTTCTGCTGCCTTTTCTACCTCTGCCGTATTATTGTTGTGCTTGTATAAAGCGATTTCAATAGCTGAGCGTAAGCTTTTTCCCTCAAAAGGCTTAACCAGAAAACCATCAGGTTGCGTTTTCTTTGCTCTGTCTATCGTTACCCTATCGGCGTAGGCGGTCAGGTAAATAAAAGGAATCTTAAATTCTTCTCTTATGTGAGCCCCAATTTCTATACCGTCGGCTTTTCCACGCAGATTAATGTCAAGTAATACAAGGTCGGGCTTGGTTTCCCGAATCATATCTAGGGTATCTTCGCCAGAGTCGATTGCACACGTTTCATAACCTAACTCTTCCAGGCTCGCCGCAATGTCTTCTGCAATAATCACCTCGTCTTCAGAGATAAGGATCTTGGGTTTTGTCATAGCATTAGGTTCATACGTGTAATTTAATATTCTGATGGCAAAACAAAAAATAATGTTGATTTTGTCCCACCATTACTTTCGTGGTTGATGCTTCCGTTAATCTTTTTGCTTAAGGAGGATACTAACTGTAGGCCAAACGACTTCTTCTCGCGTAGGAAAAAGTCAGGAGGCAAGCCTCTCCCGTTGTCACTTACTGTTAATGTACAATGTTGGTTGTCGTGCTTATCTAAAACGATTTGTAGTTTTCCTGGCCTATCCTGAAATGCGTATTTCAAAGCGTTAGACACCAATTCGTTTACAATCAGACCAAGAGTAATAGCAGAATCAATGTCCACTTTCATGTGGGGCACGTCTAGTTCAAGGCTCACTTGCTTAGTGCTTATCCCGTAAGAGGCATAAAGGCTTTCGCATATACCTCTAAAATAATCATCAAGATCTATACTAGATAAATCTACGTGCTGATATAGGTGCTCGTGCAGCAGTGCCATAGAGCGCACCCTACTTCGGATAGTACGCATCATGTCTAAGGCCACGACATCTTTAACGCTACGTGCCTGCAAATTGAGCATACTTATAATTATCTGTAAGTTGTTTTTTACGCGGTGGTGTATCTCTTTTAAAAGTATTTCTTTTTCATAGTTCTTCTTTTCTAGTTGTTCGGTACGGTGCTGCACCCGCATTTCAAGTAAGTTATTCATCTTGATAAGGCTTTGCTCCCGTAGTCTTACAATGCCTATAACAGCACCTGTTACCAATAGTAACACCATAACTACAAACCATTCTCTGCGCCAGAAAGGAGGCATTATGGAGAAATTGTAGGTGAGCGGCTTAGGGCTCCAGATGCCGTCGCTGTTGCTTGCCATTAAGTGGAAGGTATAAGTGCCAGGGGCAAGACCTGCATAAGTAACGTAAGATTGCTCCGTTGCTTCCGACCACTCTTCTTCTAAACCTTCTAGCCTGTACCTGTATGTTACTTCTTCAGGGTTGGTTAAGGTTAAGCCGTAAAAATCGAGAGTCAGGTGGTTTTGGTTGTAGGGCAACTTAAGGTCTTTCGGCAGGCCTGTGGTAGTGTCTACACGTTGGCCATGTTCTTCCCAGTCGGTTTCCCGCATAAAAAGCCTGATATCTGTTAAAATTAGCTTAGGAAGCGCTTTGTTTTGCCGCTCTAGCTCAGGAACATGTTTGGTAACACCTCTTGCTGTTCCTATCCAAATGCTTCCATCTGGTGTTTGGGCAATGGAGTTCTGCGACACCTCAAGTCCTTTGAAACCATCTTTTCTACCATAGGTGGTAAATTTTATACTGCCCTCTTGTTGAAAGGGCGCTAAATTTAGTTTTAGCAAACTTCGACCTGTTCCTATCCAAAGGTTATTGCTGGCGTCGTACAAAAGGCTCCTAACACCTTCATCACGCAAACCATCAGCAGCTGCAATTTTGGTGTACTTGTTTTTGCGCTTATCATAAACTAACAGACCGTGGTTAAACCCACCAAAGTATAAGTTTCCTAGTTTATCTTCTTCTATCGAGACAATCTCATTGAAGTCATGTTCCTCTGCTGCTTTAACTTTGGTAAGGGTGTCAGACTCATATCTGAAAATTCCTGTCTGGCTGCCAACCCATATTATGTTATCAGAGTCTTGTAGCACTTCGTAGGCTGCTCCAACAGCCGCTGTGGCAGGCACTGTCTTAAAGTTTTCATTGTCGAATATGGCTACTCCGTTGGCTGTTGCAAACCAGATGTTGTTCTCTCGATCGGTAAGGCTATAGTATACTTCAGCGGATGGTAGTCCGTCTGCAGTAACATAATGCTTGCTAATCTTCTTGTTCAGGATGTGCCAGACGCCATTGTTTGTGTTTAGCCATACATCGTCCTCACTTCGCACCATAATGTTATGGATGATAGTTTCTTCGGGCCACTTTGCGGGAGCTGTCCACTTGAGAATATCCCCTTCTGTGCGAGCGACAAAACCATTGTCTGTTCCAAGCCAGATATCACCTGCGGCATCACAGGTAAGTGCGGTAACCTTAGAAGTGGTATGGTTGCCTAATGCCGTATAATGTACAAAAGAGGGATTACTGTGCTGCTGTAATCCATAACCTCCTGTGCCAATCCAAAGATTCCCTTCTTTATCTGGCAGTAGGGAAAGAACTTGATTTGTAAGTAGGCCATTGGAGCGGGTAAGGTGGGTAAAGTGGCCTTTAGAATATCTTATAAGCCCATTGTTGCGAAGGCTAATCCAGGTGCTGTTATAGCCGTCTTGCACTATGCTGGTTACATGCGCTTGGTTCAGGTTCTGTGTTAAAGCGAACAGGTTAAGTTTTTGATCAACATAGGTCGCGACGCCGTTGCTTGTTCCGATCCAAATTTTACCCGATTTACCTTGCGTTATGGTTGTAACATTGTTGCTTGGTAAGGGGCTGTTTTGGGTAGTATAATGCTTCGTCTGGTTATTTTGTACGCTATAAAGACCTTTGGATGCACTTCCTGCCCAGATGGCTCCTGTTTTAGCACAGCTTAAAGAAGTATAAACCTGCTTAGGAAATTGAGAAGCACGAACAAACATGTTTTTAGCGAGGTAGTAAACACCACTGTCTGTCGCTACCAAAATACGACCTGCCTGGTCCTCGTCGATTTTATAAACGCCTGCTCCTTCTGCTATACCTTCCTTGCTGCCGTAACTTACTATACTTTTTCCGCCCGTAATCAGATCGAGCCCATGGTTATAGGTGCCAACCCATAATCTGTTTTTGCTGTCCAGGAAAAGCTGCCTGATGTTGTTGCTGCTAAGCCCTTGTTGTTTAGTGTAGGTTTCAAACGATGTTCCGTCGAACTTGCTGACGCCGCCACGTGTAGCAAGCCAGAGCTGCCCAATACGATCTTGAATGATATGATTAACCTGCGACTGTGGAAGGCCGTCTTCTAAGGACCAGTTTCTGAAATTATGCTGCTGAGCACTAGTGTAAGAGGTTATTAGCAGCAACACAAATAACTGAGCGCTGAAAGCTAAAACACCATATAAAGAGGATGATCGCAAGATAAGCAGAATATAACATGAAACAGGAATAGCGGTATGTAGTACTCTAAAAAGAAAATTTTGTTTCTTTGTTACGGTATAAAAATTTTTAGACAAGCCCTCACTTTGTTTAGTGAGCGAATAAATAGCAGAAAGCAGGTGTTGGAAATGGGGATTCTTATTTTTGGATCTGCTTTAGTTCAAGGCCTTGCGCCTGTAGTTGGCGAGCAACTTCTTTTATGGTAGAGGCGGCAGGCTGTAGGGGTTGCGAGCTAGAGGGAACGGCAGTTAAATCATTCCGCCAAAACGATACCGAATTTTGGTGTTTGTCTGCTACAAAGCAGTTGTGCCAAGCATTTTGCTTATGCGCCAACAGCAGCGCGTTCTGGAGGTGCTGCAACTCTGCAACAATTACATATTCTCCTGTGCATGCAGCCAACGCCTGGTAAAGCACGCCCTTAGCTTTGGGTAAATAAGTTACAGGTACTTGGGGAGCCTTTGTGCCTGAAGAGGCTGAACCTACAACGATTACATTTGCTATATACCTGGTCGAAAGGTTTTGCAGAGCTGTGGTTAGTTCAGTAGGAGAGGAATTGGCAACAACTACAAGTGAAATATTGAATTGCTTGTTCTGCTCGTACAGCTTCATATACTTGTAATAGGTGGCATTGGCATTGGTGAAGGAAATGAGCATACCTTCGTAACCAAACATAAAGCCTCGCTGCAGCACATAGTTTCGGAAAAGCGAAAAAGCCCATTTGCCTATGCTCAAACCAGGTGACGACTTCTTGCGGAAGCGCTTTTCTTCTGCAAACAGCGACGTATACTTGTCCATCTTCTGCACTAACTGAGAGGCACTGTCGTAAGGGAAGTGGTTTATTCTGTGCTTCAGCTTTAAAACCTCTAAACCCTCTGTTATAATATACTCATGCACCTGCAGGTCTGAAAAGCCTGTTCTGAGTTTATTGTAGAGCCTTGGCACTACATCATTGCCCCAGCCACAGCCTTTAATAAGTTTTTCAGCGTAATAGTTGTCCCGTTCCACACTGTAAACTTTTTGTGTATCCTGTAATTCCAGTGTTAGCAGTTCCTGCACCAGCGCCTCTGTTAATACTTCGTCGCTGTCTACAGATAAAACCCAGGGATTTGTGGTGTAGCTGGCGGCCAAATTTTTAAGAGGTCCAAAGCCTATAAAAGGAGAAGTCTTTACCCGAACGTTCGGAAAAGAAACTGCAATAGTAAGTGTATCATCGGTAGAGCCATTGTCAAGTACAACCACTTCCGGAAAGGGCTGCAAGGCATGGAGACAGCGGCTCAAATATTTTTGGCTGTTCTTTGTAAGTACGGTTACCGATATGTTATTTGGCATCTGGAAGCGCTCTCAAATTATATGCGCAGGGGCAAGGGTAGCGGCAAATTTAAGTAAAAGCAATTAGATTTCTTTTATCAGCGTATAAAGCAGCAAGGGCTTTTGCAGGCGCATGGTGTGCTTAATTATTAGATGCACGATGCAACCCTAGGCAAGTTAGCCCTGTATGTAATTTAAATTTATATATTTGCGTATAACACGCGACCGTATACTTTATCAAAAGTACAAAAAGAAGATACATGAGCGAGCAAACAGGTAAACAGATGAGTAAAGAGGAGAAAGACGCAAGGTTTGAGGCCGAGCTGCTTCCTGTGCTTGATCCTCTGTATAACTTTGCATATAGGCTCACTTTGGATGAAGACGACGCGAACGACCTGGTACAGGAGACATATCTGAAAGCCTACCGCTTTTTCGATTACTTTGAACAAGGAACTAATGCAAAAGCATGGCTGTTCCGAATCCTGAAGAACTCGTTCATAAACGAATTCCGAAAAAAGAGCAAACAACCTGCTAAGGTAGATTATAGCGAAGTAGAAGGTTATTACAACACCGAAGACGTAGAGGGCGAGAGTGGCGTGGCCACCACCACCGATATGCGTACTGAAAGTGTGCAGGATTTGATAGGCGATGAAGTGGCGAGTGCCCTGAATGCGTTGCCTGTAGATTTTAGAACCGTCATTATACTTTGTGACCTAGAAGGTTTTACTTATGAGGAAATGGCCAAGATCTTGGACATCCCCATTGGTACAGTGCGTTCAAGACTGCACCGTGCTCGAAATTCTTTAAAAGAGAAGTTGGAAAAATATGCTAAAAGCATGGGTTATAATGGTGAATAACTAAGAGTTTGAGTTAAGATGGAATCGAAATTTACAGAAGCTTATCAGAAAAAGTCGGAAGACTGCTACGACACAGAGTGTGAAAAAGTAGCCCATATCCTGGATTCCCTTGTCGATGGAGAAGCCTCATCCGATGAACAGGAGTTCTTTAACAAGCATATCGAGAGCTGCGTACCTTGCCTGGAATCGCATCAAAAGCAGAAGCTTCTGAAAAATCTTGTTTGCGGTCATCTTAAGCGTGTAATTGTACCAGAAACTCTGGCACTTTCTATTAAGACCAAGATTCAAGAAACCGTTTAACAACCTAATGCAAGGCAAAATCATCATCTTTTCAGCCCCATCTGGAGCTGGCAAAACTACTATAGTAAAGCATCTGCTCAGCGTAAATCCAAACCTGAGCTTCTCCATTTCAGCTTGTACACGCGACAAGCGCGGCCGAACCGAGGAAAACGGAAAAGATTACTACTTTATCACGCCAGAAGATTTTAAGCAGAAAATTGCAAACGACGAGTTTGTAGAGTGGGAAGAGGTATATGAAGGAGCCTTTTATGGTACGCTCAAATCTGAGATAGACCGTATTTGGGCAAGCGGCAAGCACGTTATTTTAGATGTTGACGTGAAAGGCGGACTCAGCGTTAAGAATTTTTATAAAGATCGTGCCTTGGCAGTGTTTGTAAGGCCTCCTTCTGTAGAAGAGTTGGCAAAACGCCTGACAGCGCGTAACACTGATTCTTCCTCTAGCATCTCTAGCAGAGTATTCAAGGCAAAGTTTGAGCTAAGTTTCGAAGACCAGTTTGATAAAGTGATTGTGAATGATAACCTGGAAGAGGCATTCGCAAATGCAGAAAAGCTGGTAAACGAATTTTTGGAAGCCGAAAACACCAAAGCATGAAAGTAGGGCTGCTATTCGGCTCCTTCAACCCAATTCATATCGGGCACTTAATTTTGGCCAATTACATGGCTACCAACACCGATCTGGATACAGTATGGCTGGTGGTGTCGCCGCAGAATCCGTTTAAGCCTAGCAATACGCTGGTGCACGAGTTCGACAGACTACAGATGGTAACATTGGCTATAGCCGACAATCCGAACTTGGGTGTATCAAATATTGAATTTGGTATGCCAAAACCTAGCTATACGATTGATACCCTAACGTACCTGCAGGAAAAGTATTCGAGCTATGAGTTTGTGTTAATTATGGGGGAGGATAACGTGCCATTGTTCCCGAAGTGGAAGAATTCAGAGCGCATTCTGGAGTATCATCAGGTATATGTGTACCCGCGCTCAGGCTCTATAACCTCCGAAGCGACTGCACTTCCGAACATGACTTTTATAAAAGCGCCTATACTTGATATTTCGGCCACTTTTATCAGGCAGTGTATTCGGGAGGAAAAAAGTATAAAATATATGGTACCGAACGATGTGGCAGAATATATTCAGGTGCATAAGCTGTACCAGTAGTTAATTTTTCTGCTCATGGCTCCGTATAAATTCGTTTCTCTTACGTATCTGACACTATGAGAAAGTATAAAGTAGTACAGGTGACTTCTGCAGAGGCTTTTGAAACAAGCCTGAACGAGTTAGCACAAGCTGGATGGAAAGTGGTTTCTTCGAATATGGCTTTCTCTGGGGCAGTAGAACCTACTGCAGTGTATTACGCGCTCTTAAAAAGTACGCCTATCGAAGACGAGCTAAAGCAGTTGATGGAGAAGAACGATGAGTCTATTGAAGATGTGAACCTAAGTCCTTCTAGCAATTAAAAGCAAGCTAGTTCCACAAGCGCTAGTATGTTTTGTGCATAGTACAGAACAAAGAAGAGCCTCACTGGATATCCAATGAGGCTCTTTTTTGTATATAAGGTTTTGCGCTTAAAAACTTAAACTGTCATGATTTCAGCCTCTTTCTTGGCCAAAAGCTCATCTATCTTCACAATGTGAGCATCCGTAAGCTTCTGTACTTTAGCTTCAGCGTCACGTACAGCGTCTTCGGCTGTACCTTCTTTCTGCAGTTTTCTCAGCGAGTCGTTTACATCTTTACGGATGTTACGAATGCTGATCTTACCGTTCTCTGTCTCGTTTTTCACTTGCTTAACCAAATCGCGGCGGCGCTCTTCGGTTAATGGTGGAATGTTAAGACGGATAGCATCTGCTTCGTGCTGTGGGTTAAGGTTCAGGTCGCTGTTCTTGATGGCTTTACCAATCTCAGCTACCATATTCTTTTCCCAAGGCTTAATAAGCAAAGTGCGTGCGTCTGGAGTAGCAACATTGGCAACCTGAGAAATTGGTGTAGGTGTACCATAGTAATCCACGCGCAGGTCTTCTACCATGGCAGGAGAGGCTTTGCCTGCACGAATTTTAAGAAGTTCAGCACTAGTATGCTGTACCGCTTTTTGCATAGACTCCTCTGCTTCGCTGAGGTAAAACTGAATTTCTTCCGTCATATCAATTATAGCTTAATAAGGTTCGTTCAAATACTTTTTTTTTGGTGCAAAAGTACTAATTTTTGTCAGACTTTGCTGATAGACTAAGATTGTGAGTGCCTTACAGCGACTCTATAACATCATCCATCGATACGAGAGTACCTATTTTTTCACCTTGCACCAACTTTTTAAGGTTGCCGCCTTTGTTCATGTCAAATACAATAATAGGCAGCTCGTTTTCTTTGCAAAGCGTAAAGGCGGTCATATCCATTACGTTCAGGCCTTTTTCAAAAACATCTTTAAAAGAGATGTTTGAGTAGAAAATAGCGTTAGGGTCTTTTTCTGGGTCTGCAGAGTAAATGCCATCCACGCGAGTCCCCTTCAATACAACGTCTGCCTCAATTTCGATGGCGCGTAAAGAAGCCGCTGAGTCAGTCGTGAAGTACGGGTTGCCTGTGCCAGCGCCAAAAATCACGACACGTCCTTTTTCCAGGTGGCGCACTGCGCGGCGTCTGATGTAAGGCTCGCAAACCTGCTGAATGTTGATGCCAGACAAGAGGCGGGTAAAAACACCGATTTTTTCCAGAGCACTCTGCAGCGCCATGCTGTTGATAACAGTTGCCAACATACCCATATAATCGCCCTGTACACGATCGAGACCCACCTGCTCGGCTTGCACACCTCTAAAAATGTTGCCGCCGCCTATTACCACAGCTACTTCTACGCCCAGAGCAGCTACTTCTTTGATTTCTTCTGCATACTGTATCAGCCTGTTAGAGTCGATACCGTATTGCTGTTCTCCCATTAGCGCCTCACCGCTTAGCTTCAACAATATTCTTTTATACTTCACGATCTATACTTTATGTTAGTGTTTGTTTCTGATTGGTAGTGTTACAGCAAATGGGCAGTGCTGCCCACAAGGCAACACAAAAAATTAAAAAAGGATTAGCACCTGGTTTTTCTCCACGTTCTGCTTTACGGCAACTTTTATCTCCTTCACCACACCGTCTCCTGGAGACTTAAGGATGTTCTCCATCTTCATGGCTTCCAAAATCATAATAGGGTCGCCTTTTTTCACCTCTTGCCCTGGCTTTACTTTTATGTCAAGTATAAGTCCTGGCATTGGAGCTTTTACATCGTTTATCTTCTGGGCATTGGCATTACCCATGCCCAGTTGGTCCAGCAGTAAATCGAAGCGGTCTTTTACACTTAAGGTATGAATACTGCCGTTAAGTTTTATGGTAAAGCTTTTAGTTTGGTAATCGGCCTGCACCAGTTCTGCTGTGTACGACTTGTTGTCCTTAATGATGTGGAAAGTATTGGGGCCGATAGGAGAGATATCCCAGCTAAAAGGAGCGCCATTCACAAGAATTGCGTCTTTCTGAATATCCACTTGCCATGTTTTGTCGTTAGTGGTTTTTACCTGGAGCATCTCGGGGTATCTATGGTTTCGACCTTAAAGTTAATTGATTTCTCAAAGTATTTTTAGAACTTGACCTCAAAATTAAAACAATCCATCATGAATCATAGGTTTTTGAGTGTAGTTGGTATGGCGGCGTCCATGGCGTTTGCAACAGCTTGTAGTACTAGTAAACCAGTAGTTGAATCTAGCACTACCCCAGTGCCTGTAGCAACGCAAACTATTACAGTAGCGGATTCTGTACCTGCCTGGGCACCCAAAAAGCATCAGTTTAACCCCTCCCGCACACTCGAAAACGACATCCTGCATACAAAACTTAGAGTAAGCTTTGATTGGGAAAAGCAGCATCTTTTAGGTTTGGTCGAGATAACAGCAAAGCCATACTTCTACCCGCAGAACAAACTGATTTTAGATGCCAAAGGTTTCGATATACATGGCGTAAACCTGATGAAAGGCTATGACGGCACCCCGCTGAAGTACGAGTATGATGGGCAGAAGCTAACAATAGTGCTTGACAAGACTTACAACCGCGAGGAAAAGTATGTGGTAGAGATAGACTATGCTGCCAAGCCGAACGAGTTGCCTAAAGGTGGCAGCGACGCCATTACGGAGGACAAAGGCTTATACTTCATCAACCCGCTGGGCAAAGAGCCTAACAAGCCACGCCAAATCTGGACACAGGGAGAGACAGAAGCAAACTCTGCCTGGTTTCCGACTGCTGACACTCCAAACGAGCGCATGACGCAGGAAATTTACATTACTGTAGATCCGAAGTTTACCACGCTTTCTAATGGCTCTTTCGTTTACTCCCGTCAGAATGCAGATGGCACCAAAACCGACTATTGGAAGCAGGACCTGCCGCACGCACCTTATTTAGCTATGATGGCCATAGGGGAGTATGCTGTGGTGAAAGATAAATGGCGCGACAAAGACGTGAACTATTACGTGGAACCAGCCTATGAAGGTACAGCTAAAAAGATATTCGGTCATACGCCAGAAATGATGGAGTTCTTCTCCAAAAAGTTAGGTGTAGTTTATCCATGGGATAAGTATGCACAAGTTGTGGTGCGCGACTTTGTTTCAGGTGCCATGGAAAACACTTCTGCCTCTACTTTTATGGAGGATGTGCAGCTAAACGAGCGCGAGCTGCTTGATAAACATTGGGATAACATTATTGCGCACGAGCTGTTTCACCAATGGTTTGGCGACTATGTAACTACAGAGTCTTGGGCCAATCTGCCACTGAATGAGTCTTTCGCCAACTATTCTGAATATCTCTGGAATGAGTACAAGTATGGTGCAGATGAGGCAGCTTACCACCAGATGGATGAGTTGGGCCAGTACCTGAATGAGGCACAAACAAAGCGGGAGCCGATTATCCGCTATCATTATGCTGATAGGGAAGAAATGTTCGATAGCCACTCTTATGCTAAAGGAGGACGAGTGCTGCACATGCTCCGCAAGCTGGTAGGCGACGAGGCATTCTTTACATCCCTTAACACCTACCTTACCAGAAATAAGTTTTCAGCTGTGGAGATAGCAGAGTTGCGTATTGCCTTTGAGGACGTGACAGGGCAGGATTTGATGTGGTTCTTCGATCAATGGTTTATGCAGCCTGGGCACCCTGAGTTAAAGGTAGAACAGAACTATAGCAACGGACAACTTAACTTGCACGTGGTGCAAACCCAGGACACCGTATATCAGCCAGTTTATCGTTTGCCTTTGCAAATAGCAGTATGGGCAAACGGCCAAAAGACCACACACCCTATTGTCATCGATAAAGCAGAACAGACTTTTTCGTTCCCAGTGGCAACACAGCCCCAGTTGGTAATTGTAGATGCTGAGCAGCAATTATTGGGAACTATAGAACATCAGAAAACTGATCAGGAGTTGCTTTATCAGTTTTACAATGCACAGCATTTAACACCAAAGCTGGAGGCAATGCAAGAGCTGGAAGAAAAAGTTGATAATCCAGAAGTTTTAAAAATGATGCAGGCGGCTCTGAAGGATAACTATTGGGTAGTTAGAAGCGCAGCTGTAAGCGCTCTGGATAACCTAAAAGAGGCGGATAGAGGTAAAGTAGAGGAAGAGATAAAGAGGCTAGCAGTACAGGACAAACGCGGTGCAGTACGTGCCGATGCAATTTTGCTCTTGGCAGGCTGGGGACGCGGTAAGTATAAAGCTATTTATGAGCAGGGCCTAAACGACAGTTCTTATGTCGCAACGGCTGCATCTATTTTGGCTTATGCCTCTACGGGTGCCCCTGATGTAAAAGCTAGGCTGGCCAAGTTTGATCAGGAGAAAAACGAAGAAGTAGTTCTTGCCCTTGCTAATTATTACGCATTGCAGGGAGGTCCTGATAAGTATGGTTGGTTTGTGCAACATGTAAAAGAAGGAAACGGCAGTGTGTTGTACTATATGTTACAGAGCTTTGGTGCTTATTTGGCTGCCAACCCGCAGGCAAACACGTCTGAAGCGATAGACTTGTTAGCTGATATAGCACGCAACCATAGCCAATATTATGTACGCGCATCAGCCTATCAAGCTCTATTTATACTCTCTGATAAACCAGAAGTGCAGGCACTGATACAGGAAATTAAAGCAAACGAAAAAGATCCTCGCGCACTGAATATGTATAACGGTCTGTAAATCAGCGATAGGAGAAAAAGTTTATTTTTTTTTACAGGGATTGTTTGACTTATATGAAAAAGCGCTTAATTTTGCATCTCCTTAAAACGAACAGCGCACAACGCCAGAAGGATTAAGGAGAAAAGTTCTGCAAAATAGTGATTGGGGAGATTCCAGAGCGGCCAAATGGAACGGACTGTAACTCCGTTAGTGTAAACTTTCGCAGGTTCGAATCCTGCTCTCCCCACAGGCTAAGCAACTAAAATTTGAAGAGGTGTTTATTTCTTCAAAATTTAGTTGCTTAAAATTGGTAAAAGCGGGAGTAGCTCAGTTGGTAGAGCGATAGCCTTCCAAGCTATAGGCCGCGAGTTCGACCCTCGTCTCCCGCTCAATTGAAAGATTTGTTACACTTATGGGTATTGCTAGAAGGAATTTCATATGCATGGATTTCCTTATTAGTGTAAATAAGGGTTTGTAATTCTTTCGGGCTTAAAGCCGACGTAGCTCAGGGGTAGAGTACTTCCTTGGTAAGGAAGGGGTCGTGGGTTCAATTCCCATCGTTGGCTCACAGTAAGTTACGTATAATTACAAAACGCAACATAAACTTAACGTTTTAACCTTAATTTAATTATTATACAATGGCTAAAGAAACATTTGACCGTTCCAAACCGCACGTAAACATCGGTACTATTGGTCACGTTGACCACGGTAAAACGACTCTTACTGCGGCTATCACAACAGTGTTGGCAAATAAAGGTCTTGCTCAGCTACGCGACTTCTCCTCTATCGATAACGCTCCAGAAGAAAAAGAAAGAGGTATTACTATCAATACTTCTCACGTAGAATATGCTACTGAGAATCGTCACTACGCACACGTTGACTGCCCAGGTCACGCTGACTATGTGAAGAACATGGTAACTGGTGCTGCTCAGATGGACGGCGCTATTCTTGTGGTTGCTGCAACTGACGGTCCAATGCCACAAACTCGTGAGCACATCCTTCTTGCTCGTCAGGTAGGTGTTCCTCAGCTTGTTGTATTTATGAACAAAGTGGACATGGTGGATGACCCTGAGCTTCTTGAGCTTGTGGAGATGGAAATCCGTGAACTACTTTCTTTCTATGAATTCGATGGTGATAACATTCCAGTTATCCAAGGTTCGGCTCTTGGTGGCCTTAACGGCGATGCTAAGTGGGTTGCAACTATTGAAGAATTAATGGCAGCAGTTGACTCTTGGATTCCACTTCCAGAGCGTCTTGTTGACCTTCCATTCTTGATGCCAGTTGAGGACGTGTTCTCAATCACTGGTCGTGGTACTGTTGCTACAGGCCGTATCGAGCGTGGTGTAATCAACTCAGGTGAGCAAGTTGATATCTTGGGTATGGGTGCTGAGAACATGAAGTCAGTAGTAACTGGTGTTGAAATGTTCCGCAAAATCCTAGACAGAGGTGAAGCTGGTGACAACGTAGGTCTATTGCTACGTGGTATTGAAAAATCTGATATCCGTCGTGGTATGGTTATCTGTAAGCCAGGTTCTGTTAAGCCTCACCAAGAATTCAAAGCTGAGGTTTACGTTCTTTCTAAAGAAGAAGGTGGACGTCACACTCCATTCTTCAACAGATACCGTCCACAGTTCTACCTAAGAACTACAGACGTAACTGGTGAGATACTTCTTCCAGAAGGTGTAGAAATGGTTATGCCTGGTGACAACATCACTATCACTGTGAAGTTGATCAACAAAGTAGCTATGGAGAAAGGTCTACGTTTCGCTATCCGTGAGGGTGGTAGAACAGTAGGTGCTGGACAGGTAACTGAAATCCTTGACTAGTAAATAATATATTACAAACCCGTTTTCTTAAACTTTTTAGGAAACGGGTTTGTTTTTATAAAAGATTTGAATACATTTGCACTCCAATTCAGATTGGTGTGCATTTTTTTACGGGTGTAGCTCAATTGGTAGAGTAGTGGTCTCCAAAACCATTGGCTGGGAGTTCGAGTCTCTCCACCCGTGCAATTAAAACTTTCTGTTAAAGCAAAGCGATGAGTAAAGTAAGCAACTATATAGGCAATACAGTAGAGGAGATGAAGGATAAAGTTTCATGGCCTTCTTATGGAGAGTTACAAAGTAGCTCTGTACTTGTACTGATAGGGTCTTTAGTATTTGCTCTTGTTGTTGGTGCAATGGATTTTGTTTTTGATTCTACACTGTCTTGGTTTTACAACCAGTTCTAAATAATAGCTATGGCTGATTTAAAATGGTATGTAGTTCGGGCGGTAAGTGGACAAGAGAAAAAAGCGAAAGCTTATCTTGAAAATGAAATCGTAAGACAGAATTTAGGAGAGTATGTTCCTCAAGTGCTTATACCTGCAGAAAAGGTGTATGAGATGCGAGGAGGTAAAAAAAGGATCAGAGAAAGAAACTTCTTTCCAGGATATGTGTTGGTTCATGCAGACCTTTCCCATGGTGAGGCAGAGCATATTATTATTAGCACACCTGGTGTAATTGGTTTCCTTGGTTCTAACGAAGGTGCTTTAAATAAAAAGCCAGTTCCACTTCGTCAATCAGAAGTTAACAGAATACTGGGAACAGTAGATGAGGCTGAAGAGGAAACAGAAGTACTGGAAACGCCATTTATAGTTGGAGAAACAGTGAAAGTGATGGATGGTCCTTTCAGCGGATTCTCAGGTACTGTAGAAGAGGTGTTTGAAGAGCGTAAAAAGCTTAACGTTATGGTGAAGATATTCGGAAGAAATACACCAGTTGAGTTGAATTACATGCAAGTAGAAAAAGAATCGTAGTAAACTAAATAATGGCAAAGGAAATAAAAGGTTACCTGAAACTTCAGGTAAAGGGAGGTGCCGCGAACCCATCGCCACCGATTGGACCTGCACTTGGTTCTAAAGGTCTTAATATCATGGAGTTCTGTAAGCAATTTAATGCTAGAACACAAGATAAGCCTGGACAAGTGTTACCAGTGTTGATTACAATCTATGCAGACAAGTCCTTCGACTTCGTTATTAAAACGCCGCCTGCTCCAGTATTGTTAATGGATGCTGCTAAGATCAAGGGAGGTTCAAAAGAGCCAAACCGTAACAAAGTAGGTTCAGTTACATGGGATCAGGTAAGAGAGATTGCAGAAACTAAAATGCCAGATCTAAATGCTTTCAAACTAGAAGCCGCTATGAGACAAGTAGCTGGTACAGCAAGAAGCATGGGTATAACAGTTTCGGGTGATGCTCCGTGGAACGAATAAAAGTTAAAGGATAATGGCAAAAATTAGCAAAAAGAGAAAGGCAGCCCTTGAAAAGGCAGACCTTACAAAAGAATATTCTTTAACAGATGCCGCTTCAGTTGTTAAAGATATCACATTCACCAAGTTTGATGCTTCTGTAGATATTGACGTGCGTTTAGGAGTAGACCCACGTAAGGCAGACCAAATGGTACGTGGTATTGTTACACTTCCTCACGGTACTGGTAAAGACGTAAGAGTATTAGCGCTTGTAACTCCTGACAGAGAGCAGGAAGCAAAAGACGCTGGTGCTGACTTTGTAGGACTTGACGACTACATCCAAAAGATTGAAAAAGGCTGGACAGACGTAGACGTGATTATCACGATGCCTGCTGTAATGGCAAAAGTAGGTCGTTTAGGTAGAATCTTAGGTCCTAGAAACTTAATGCCAAACCCTAAGTCAGGTACTGTTACACAGGATGTAGCAAAGGCAGTAAAAGAGGTGAAGGCTGGTAAAATCGACTTCAAAGTTGATAAGTATGGTATCATCCATACAAGTGTTGGAAAGGTATCTTTCACTGCTGAGCAGTTAGCTGCAAATGCAAGCGAGGTGCTTCAGACATTGAACAAGTTAAAGCCATCCTCTGCAAAGGGTACATACATCAGAAGTATTACATTGTCTAGCACAATGAGCCCTGCCGTAATCATTGACAAGAACACAGCTATCTAAAAATGACCAGGGAAGAGAAAGAAATAATTGTAAGAGACCTGAGCGAGAAGTTTGCTAACACAAACTACTTCTATATTACAGATGCCTCTACTATGTCAGTAGCTAGCATCAACCAGTTCAGGAGATTGGCCTTCGAAAGAGGCTTAGAGTATAAAGTGTATAAAAATTCACTCATCAAAAAGGCTTTAGACACTTTAGATGCTGATACTACTGCACTTGAAGATGTTCTGAAAGGTTCTTCTGGTATAGTGTTTTCTACTGAAGCAGGTAATGCACCAGCTAGGTTGATAAAAGACTTTAGGAAAAAAGGCAATCCGCTTCCATTGCTGAAAGGAGCCTATATTGATGCAGGTGTTTATGTTGGTGATGACCAACTAGATGCTCTGACTAACATCAAGTCTAAGTTCGAACTTATCGGTGATATCATTGGCTTACTACAGTCTCCAGCGAAAAATGTTGTTTCTGCACTTCAGAGCAGTGGCGGCAAGCTGGCAGGTATCCTGAAAACATTATCAGAAAAAGAATAATTTATAAAAACGTAATCAATAAGTAACTTTTAATTTCAATAAAAATGGCAGATTTGAAAGCATTCGCTGAGCAGTTAGTAAACTTAACTGTGAAAGAGGTTAATGAACTAGCTACTATTCTTAAGGATGAGTATGGTATCGAGCCAGCTGCTGCAGCTCCAGTAATGGTTGCAGGTGGTGGTGCAGGTGCTGAAGGAGGAGCTGCTGCAGAAGAAAAAACTTCTTTTGACGTAATCCTTAAGTCAGCAGGTGCCTCTAAATTAGCAGTTGTAAAACTGGTAAAAGAGCTTACTGGTCTTGGTCTGAAAGAGGCGAAAGAACTAGTTGACGGCGCTCCTAAAGCCCTTAAAGAAGGTGTTGCAAAAGACGAAGCAGATTCGCTTAAGAAGTCTTTGGAAGAAGCTGGTGCTGAAGTGGAGGTTAAATAATCCCGCTTTATCAACATACCGCACACAGGTAGACCTGGCAATTTCGTCAGGTCTTTTCCTGTTTGTATAAGGATTCAAATTGAATCCTTTTTTGGCCAATTCTGTTATGTAACAGTTTTTGCCCATAAATATATTTTAAACGTTAAAATTCCAAAGCTTTGGCTAAGAATAAAACGACACAGCGAATCAATTTTGCCTCTATTCGTCCTGTAATAGACTATCCTGACTTCCTAGATGTTCAGCTCCAGTCTTTCCAGGATTTCTTTCAGTTGGAAACTGCCGCTGAAAATAGAGCCCAAGAAGGACTGTTCAAGGTGTTTGCCGAAAACTTTCCTATCTCAGATTCTCGAGAGAACTTCGTTTTGGAGTTTATCGATTATCATATTGACCCTCCTAAATATTCAGTTGATGAATCTATAGATAGAGGTCTGACATACTCTGTTCCTCTAAAAGCAAAGCTTCGCCTTATCTGTAATGATGAAGATAACGAAGATTTCGAGACAATCGAGCAGGAAGTGTTCTTGGGTAACATCCCATACATGACTGAAAAAGGTTCTTTCGTAATCAACGGAGCTGAGCGTGTGATTGTATCACAATTGCACAGATCACCAGGTGTGTTCTTTGCACAAAGTAAGCATACAAACGGAACAAAACTATATTCAGCGAGAATTATTCCTTTCAAAGGATCTTGGGTTGAATTTGCGACAGACGTTAATAACGTAATGTATGCATACATCGACCGTAAGAAAAAATTCCCTGTAACTACTCTGCTTCGCGCTATAGGTTATGGTACAGACAAAGACATTCTTGATTTATTCGGATTGTCTGAGGAAATACCTGCTACCAAAGCAGCACTTAAAGATGTAGCTGGTAGAAAGCTTGCTGCACGTGTGCTAAGAACATGGACTGAAGATTTCGTGGATGAAGATACTGGTGAGGTTGTATCGATCGACCGTAACGAGGTACTTCTGGAGCGTGATTCAGAAATAACACAAGAAGACATCGATATTATTGTTGATTCTGGTGTACAGTCTGTTATCCTGCACCGCGAGAATGTAAATATTGCAGACTACGCTATCATATATAACACGCTTCAGAAAGATAATTCTAACTCTGAGCAAGAAGCAGTAGAGCAGATCTATCGTCAGTTGAGAAATACTGAGGCGCCAGATGTTGAAACAGCAAGAGATATTATCCAGAAGCTGTTCTTCTCTGATAAGCGTTATGATCTTGGTGAAGTTGGTCGTTACAGAATTAACAAAAAGCTAGGTCTTGATACAAACTGGGAAGCGAAAGTATTAACGAATGAAGACATTGTTCTTATCGTGAAGTACCTGATCGGTTTGATCAACTCAAAAGCTGTGGTGGATGATATTGACCACTTGAGTAACCGTCGTGTAAGAACAGTAGGTGAGCAGCTTTATGCGCAGTTCGGTGTAGGTCTTGCTCGTATGGCCCGTACTATAAAAGAGCGTATGAACGTACGCGATAACGAAGACTTCAAGCCTGTTGATTTGATCAATGCGCGTACATTATCTTCTGTTATTAACTCTTTCTTCGGTACAAACCAGCTTTCTCAGTTCATGGACCAGACGAACCCGCTGGCTGAAGTGACGCACAAGCGTCGTGTATCAGCATTGGGGCCAGGTGGTCTATCAAGAGAGCGAGCAGGTTTCGAGGTACGTGACGTTCACTATACGCACTATGGCCGTCTGTGTACAATTGAGACACCAGAAGGTCCGAACATTGGTCTGATATCTTCTCTTTGTGTACACGCACGTGTAAACAGCATGGGCTTTATCGAAACACCTTACCGCAAGGTAATAGAAGGTAAAGTAAATGTAGACGGTACAGTAGAGTATTTGACAGCAGAGGAAGAAGATACGCACCACATCGCACAGGCGAATGCTGTGATTGATGATAACGGTAACTTTGTTAACCCAACTGTTAAAGGACGTTTTGAGGGTGACTTCCCAGTAGAAGCACCAACAACATATACTTATATGGACGTTGCGCCTAACCAGATTGTATCTGTGGCAGCGTCTCTTATTCCGTTCCTAGAGCATGACGATGCTAACCGTGCCCTGATGGGATCAAACATGCAGCGTCAGGCAGTGCCTTTATTAAAACCAGAAGCTCCGATTGTAGGAACTGGTTTGGAAAGAAGAGCAGCCATCGACTCAAGAGCGTTAGTGATTGCAGAAGGTGACGGTGTTATTGATTATGTTGATGCGAAGAAAATTGTTGTAAAATACGACCTGACAAACGAAGAGAAACTGGTTTCCTTCGATGCAGAGTATATAAGCTACGACATGATCAAGTTCAGAAGAACTAACCAGGATACAAGCATCAACCTGACTCCGATAGTGAAGAAGGGACAGCGTGTTACAAAAGGTGAGCCACTTTGCGAAGGTTATGCAACCAATCAAGGGGAGTTAGCCATTGGTAGAAACATGCAGGTTGCGTTCATGCCATGGCAAGGATATAACTTCGAGGATGCTATCGTAATTTCTGAGAAAGTTGTTCGTGATGATATTTTCACATCGATTCACATTGAAGAGTTTGAGCTGGAGGTTCGTGAGACAAAACGTGGAGAAGAAGAACTTACTTCTGAAATCCCGAACGTAAGCGAAGAAGCAGTAAGAAACTTAGATGATAACGGTATCATCAGAATTGGTGCAGAGGTTCGTGAAGGAGATATTCTGATTGGTAAAATCACACCAAAAGGTGAGACTGATCCAACACCAGAGGAAAAACTTCTACGTGCAATCTTCGGAGATAAAGCTGGTGATGTAAAAGATGCATCGCTTAAAGCACCGCCTTCATTAAATGGTGTGGTTATTGATACTAAACTCTTCTCAAGACCTAAAAAAGACAAAAACCTTCGTGCTAAGTCTAAGAAAGAGGTTGAAGAGCTTAAAGTAAAATATAGCAGAGATCTTACTTCTATCAAAAACGTGATGGTTGATAAGCTGGTGGAATTACTTGAAGGTAAAACTACTAACGGTATCAAACATAAGTTTGGAGATGAGATCTTGACAAAAGGCTCTAAGTTCGCTAGAAAGAACATCATTGAAGCGCTGTTCCCTGAGAAGAACCCATATAAGGACGAAAGTAACTATGCGGTTCCAGAAGAGGTGAACATGTTCAAAGACCTTATTCTGGAGAACTGGACGGATGACGAAAAAACCAACAGCATGTTGGTGGAGCTGGTGAAAAACTATACTAAGCGTCGTAATATTATCTCTGCACACTTTAAGCGTGAGCGTTTCACATTAGAAGTTGGAGATGAGTTACCAGCAGGTATCGTACAACTTGCCAAAGTATACATCGCTAAGAAGCGTAAGCTGAAAGTGGGTGATAAGATGGCAGGGCGTCACGGTAACAAAGGTGTGGTTGCAAGAATCGTTCGTGAAGAAGATATGCCGTTCTTAGAAGACGGTACTCCTATGGACATCGTGCTTAACCCGCTTGGTGTACCTTCAAGGATGAACATCGGTCAGATCTATGAAACAGTACTTGGATGGGCTGGTCTGAAACTTGGAAGAAAGTATGCAACACCAATTTTTGATGGAGCTACAGAAAGTCAGGTGCAGGCAGAACTGGCAGAAGCTGGCTTGCCAAGCTTTGGCCGTACATACCTATACGACGGGCTTTCAGGAGATCGTTTTGACCAACCTATAACGGTAGGTGTTATCTATATGCTGAAACTGGGTCACTTGGTGGATGATAAGATGCACGCCCGTTCAATCGGACCATACTCGCTGATTACGCAACAGCCACTTGGTGGTAAAGCACAATTCGGTGGTCAGCGTTTCGGTGAAATGGAAGTGTGGGCGTTGGAGGCATTCGGTGCATCGAACGTACTACAGGAAATACTTACAGTAAAATCAGACGACGTGATCGGTCGTGCGAAAGCCTACGAAGCAATTGTGAAAGGCGACGTGCTTCCGAAACCAAACATCCCAGAATCCTTCAACGTGTTAATTCACGAGCTAAGAGGCCTGGCTTTGGAAATCACGTTAGAGTAATAAAGTAAACGCTAAGCGCTTAGGCAAATGCCGAGGCGCTTAGCGTTTACTTTAAATAAAAGCTGTAAGGCATATTCATTGTATTGACATTATTATAATAATATGGCATTTGCGAAAAATAAAAAGCTAACTCAGGACTTCTCTAAAGTAACAATAAGTCTAGCTTCTCCAGAGTCAATTCTGGAGCGTTCGAACGGAGAGGTAACAAAGCCTGAGACCATAAACTATAGAACCTATAAGCCTGAAATGGGTGGTTTATTCTGTGAAAGAATATTCGGACCTGTAAAGGACTGGGAATGCCACTGCGGAAAGTATAAGAGAATTAGATATAAAGGCATTATCTGCGACCGTTGCGGTGTAGAGGTGACTGAGAAAAAAGTGCGTCGCGAGCGCATGGGCCACATCGAACTAGTAGTTCCTGTAGCGCATATCTGGTACTTCAAATCACTTCCGAATAAGATTGGATATCTGTTAGGCTTACCTACAAAGAAGCTTGATCAGATCATCTACTATGAGAGATATGTAGTTATTCAGCCAGGTGCTTTAGAAGAAGACGGTGTTAACAGACTGGACTTCTTAACTGAAGACGAATACCTGGATATGATTGACAAGCTCCCACGCGAGAACCAGATGATGGATAATAACGATCCTAATAAGTTCATCGCGAGAATGGGTGCAGAAGCATTGCAAATGCTGTTGGAGCGTACTAACCTAGATGACCTGTCATACGAGTTACGTCACGCTGCTGCGCACGAAACATCTCAGCAACGTAAAGCAGAAGCGTTGAAGCGTCTGCGCGTAGTTGAGGCTTTCCGTGATGCTACAACAAGAATTGAGAATAGACCAGAGTGGATGGTAATTCGCATGGTGCCTGTTATTCCGCCAGAACTTCGTCCGCTTGTTCCTTTGGATGGTGGACGTTTCGCTACTTCCGACTTGAACGATCTTTACCGTCGTGTAATCATACGTAACAATCGCCTGAAGCGTCTGATCGAGATCAAGGCTCCTGAAGTAATCCTTCGTAATGAGAAGCGTATGTTACAGGAAGCAGTTGACTCCCTGTTCGACAACTCACGTAAAGTGAACGCTGTTCGTGCAGAAGGTAACCGTGCACTGAAGTCGCTTTCTGACATGCTGAAAGGTAAGCAAGGACGTTTCCGTCAGAACTTACTTGGTAAGCGTGTTGACTACTCTGGCCGTTCAGTAATTGTGGTTGGTCCTGAATTGAAGCTGCACGAGTGCGGTCTGCCTAAGAACATGGCAGCTGAGCTCTTTAAGCCGTTCATCATCCGCAAGCTTATTGAAAGAGGTATAGTTAAGACTGTAAAGTCTGCTAAGAAAATAGTAGACCGTAAGGATCCTGTTGTTTGGGATATCCTGGAGAATGTGCTGAAAGGCCACCCAGTACTCCTTAACCGTGCTCCTACACTACACAGATTAGGTATTCAGGCATTCCAGCCAAAGCTGATCGAAGGTAAGGCAATCCAGCTGCACCCATTGGTGTGTACTGCATTCAACGCTGACTTTGACGGTGACCAGATGGCGGTGCACGTTCCACTAGGACCTGCTGCTGTTTTGGAAGCCTCTATGCTAATGCTTGCTTCGCACAACATCCTGAACCCTGCTAATGGTGCTCCAATTGCAGTACCTTCTCAGGACATGGTACTTGGTTTATACTATGTATCTAAAGGAAAGCGTAGCACAGAAGCTGAGTCTATCAAAGGTGAAGGCATGAGCTTCTACTCTGCGGAGGAAGTAATCATAGCTATCAACGAAGGCATCCTTTCCAAGCATGCTTATATTAATGTAAGAACAAAGATAAAGAACGAGAACGGTGAGTTAGAATACAAGCTGATCGAAACGGTTGCTGGCCGTGTTATCTTCAACCAGTTCGTACCTGAAGAAGTTGGTTACATCGACGAACTTCTAACAAAGAAAAAGTTACAGCAGATCATCTCAAGAGTGTTCAAAGAGACAGGAATGGCTCGTACAGCACACTTCTTGGATGATATCAAAACATTAGGTTTCCAGTCTGCCTATAAAGGTGGTCTTTCAATGGGTCTGGGTGATATCAACATTCCAGCGGAGAAAGATATACTAGTTGGCCAGGCTAAGAAAGAGGTAGATTCTGTTTGGCAGAACTACTCAATGGGTCTTATCACGGATAACGAGCGTTACAACCAGGTAATTGATATCTGGACACGTATCAACAACCAGATTACGGAAACGTTGATGCGCCGCTTGGAGAACGATGACCAAGGCTTTAACGCCATCTATATGATGATGCACTCTGGAGCCCGTGGTTCAAGAGAGCAGATACGTCAGTTAGGTGGTATGCGTGGTCTGATGGCTAAGCCTCAGAAATCATTGCAGGGTTCTGTGGGTGAGATTATCGAAAACCCAATCCTTTCTAACTTTAAGGAAGGTCTGGATGTAATCGAGTACTTTATCTCTACACACGGTGCTCGTAAAGGTCTTGCCGATACGGCCCTTAAAACAGCCGATGCTGGTTACCTGACTCGTCGTCTCGTGGACGTTTCTCAAGACGTGATCGTGAACGAAGAAGACTGCGGCACTCTAAGAGGTCTGGAGGTAAGTGCACTGAAAGACAACGAAGATATTGTAGAATCGCTTTCTGAGCGTATCCTAGGTCGTGTAACAGTGCATGATGTATATGATCCAATAACAAACAACTTGATTGTTGAATCTGGATCTGAAGTTACAGAAGAAGTAGCAAGAGCTATAGAGGCAACTGCTATCGAAGCTGTAGAAATACGTTCAGTATTAACATGCGAGTCGAAGAGAGGGATCTGTGCTAAGTGTTACGGACGTAACCTTGCCAGTGGATTTATGGTGCAGAAAGGTGAGGCTGTTGGTGTTATTGCCGCGCAGTCCATCGGTGAGCCAGGTACTCAGCTGACACTTCGTACATTCCACGTGGGTGGTACTGCATCTAACATTGCAGTAGATGCTACAATAGTTGCTAAGTTCGGAGGTAAAATCGAGTTCGAAGATGTTCGTACAGTAGATACGATCAACAACGAAGGAGAGCCTGTGAAAGTGGTGATGGGACGTTCTGGTGAGGTGAAAGTAGTTGATCCTGCATCTGGAAAAGTGTTCATCAGTAATCACGTTCCTTACGGTTCATTCATAACTGTAAATGAAGGAGACACTGTAGAAAAAGGCGCAAAACTTTGTAGCTGGGATCCATACAACGCGGTTATCCTTTCAGAATTCGACGGTGTGATTTCATACGAGTCGATTATTGAAGGTGTAACATACCGTGAAGAGTCGGATGAGCAGACAGGTTACCGTGAAAAGGTAATTATCGATACAAAAGATAAGACACAAAACCCTGCTATAGTTGTAAATCCGAAAAATGGTGAGCCAAAAGGTTACAACATACCAGTAGGAGCACACTTAACAGTAGAAGACGGCGAGAAAATCAAAGCAGGTCAGATCCTGGTTAAGATTCCTCGTGCTATTGGTAAGACACGCGATATTACAGGTGGTCTTCCACGAGTGACGGAATTATTCGAGGCTCGTAACCCATCTAACCCAGCGGTTGTGTCTGAAATTGATGGTGTTGTTACTTATGGTAGCGTGAAACGTGGTAACCGTGAAATCTTTATCGAGTCGAAAGACGGAGTGAAGAAGAAATACATGGTTCCGCTTTCTAAGCACATTCTGGTACAGGATAACGACTTTATACGTGCAGGTATGCCATTGTCTGACGGTGCAATTACACCTACAGATATCCTGAACATTCAAGGACCTGGTGCTGTGCAAGAGTACCTGGTAAATGAGATACAGGAAGTATACCGACTGCAGGGTGTAAAGATCAACGATAAGCACATTGAAGTGGTAGTTCGCCAGATGATGCAGAAAGTTGTAGTGGTTGACGCAGGAGATACAAGCTTCTTGGAGAACCAGGTTGTAGATAAAGTGAACTTCATGGAAGAGAACGACAGAATCATCGACATGAAAGTTGTTGAGGATGCTGGAGACTCGGCCAACCTGAAACCAGGCCAGATTGTGACGGCAAGAAGGCTAAGAGACGAAAACTCTAGCTTGAAGCGCCGAGACTTGAAACTGGTTACAGTGCGTGATGCATCACCTGCAGTATCAAGACCAACCTTACAAGGTATTACACAAGCATCTTTAGGTACGCAAAGCTTTATATCGGCTGCGTCGTTCCAGGAGACAACGAAAGTACTAAGTGAGGCTGCTATAAAAGGTAAAGCTGATGAACTACTTGGACTGAAAGAAAACGTGATCGTTGGACACTTAATTCCTGCAGGTACAGGATTAAGAGAGTACCAAAAACTAATCGTTGGAAACCAGGAAGAGTATGATTCGCTGGTAGAGTCGAAGAAAACTTCTTCACGCTCTAAGCAGCAGGAACTACAAAATAGATAATAGCAATGGCTGAAGACCTGCAAAAGCAAAATCAGATTAACATTGAATTAACGGAAGAGGTGGCAGAAGGGCAATATGCAAACCTGGCCATGATTGCACATTCCAGCAGTGAATTTGTTATCGATTTTATAAGACTGATGCCAGGAGTGCCAAAAGCAAAAGTTAAATCAAGAATTATTATCACACCAGAGCATGCCAAAAGACTTTTGGCTGCTCTGGCAGATAATATTCAGAAGTTTGAAGCAAGCTTTGGCGATATAAAACAGGCACAGGAAGCACCATCTTTCCCCATGAATTTTGGAGGAACAGTTGGAGAAGCATAAAGTGCTAATAATTAATGAATTAAAATTTTGAAAATGCAAGGTGAATTTTATACCTTTGCAGTCCAATTTTAAAAGTGGAAAAATCTATAATTAACAGATTGTAAATGCCTACTATACAGCAATTAGTAAGAAAAGGAAGAGAGAAGTTAACTTCTAAGTCTAAATCTCCTGCCTTAGATTCATGCCCACAGCGTCGTGGTGTATGTACAAGAGTATATACAACAACGCCAAAGAAGCCAAACTCAGCTATGCGTAAGGTAGCTAGGGTAAGACTTACAAACGGTAAAGAAGTAAACGCATACATTCCAGGAGAAGGCCACAACCTACAGGAACACTCTATTGTGTTAATCAGAGGTGGTAGAGTAAAAGACCTTCCAGGTGTTCGTTACCACATCGTACGTGGTGCATTGGATACTGCTGGTGTGAGCGGACGTTTACAGAGTAGATCAAAATATGGTGCTAAGAGACCAAAACCAGGTCAGGCTCCAGCTGCCGCAGGTAAAGGTGGTAAGAAAAGATAATTGATAGCGTAATAATACAATGAGAAAAGCAAAGCCTAAAAGTAGAGTTCTCCTTCCTGATCCTAAATACAAAGAAACATTAGTAACACGTTTCGTGAACTATCTGATGGAAGATGGTAAGAAAAGTGTTGCCTATGGAATCTTCTATGATGCTGTAGATCTAGTAGAGCAAAGAACAAAAGAAAACGGTCTTGAAACTTGGAAGAAGGCACTGAATAACATCATGCCTAGCGTAGAAGTGAAAAGCCGTAGGGTAGGGGGTGCTACATTCCAAGTGCCGACTGAGGTTCGTCCAGACCGCAGAGTATCTCTAGGTATTAAGTGGATGATTTCTTTCTCTCGTAAGAGAGGAGAGAAAACCATGAAAGATAAACTAGCTGGTGAAATCATCGCTGCTGCAAAGGGTGAAGGTGCTGCTGTTAAGAAGAAAGACGATACCCACAGAATGGCAGAAGCGAATAAAGCATTCTCACATTTCAGATTCTAATTATGGCAACAAGAGATTTAAAATTTACAAGAAACATAGGTATAGCTGCGCACATCGATGCTGGTAAAACAACAACGACGGAACGTATTCTATACTATGCTGGTGTAAGCCATAAGATAGGGGAGGTACACGATGGTGCCGCAACTATGGACTGGATGGAGCAGGAGCAAGAAAGAGGTATTACCATTACTTCAGCTGCTACAACAGTTAGCTGGCCTTACAGAGGCGATAATTACCATATAAACATTATTGACACTCCAGGACACGTGGACTTTACTGTAGAAGTAAACCGTTCACTGCGTGTATTGGATGGTCTGGTGTTTTTATTTAGTGCTGTTGACGGTGTTGAGCCTCAGTCAGAAACTAACTGGCGCTTAGCAGACAACTATAAAGTAGCACGTATCGGTTTCGTTAATAAAATGGACCGTTCTGGAGCAGACTTTTTAGCAGTATGCCGTCAAGTAAAAGAAATGCTGGGCAGCAATGCTGTAGCACTTCAGTTACCAATTGGTGGTGAAGATAACTTCAAAGGTGTAGTTGACTTAGTAAACAACCGTGGTATCATCTGGAACGAAGAAGATAAAGGTATGACCTTTACCGAAGTTCCAATTCCTGATGATATGGTTGAGGAAGCTGCAGAATACAGAGAGAAATTATTAGAAGCTGTGGCAGAATATGATGAGACTTTGATGGAGAAATACTTCGAAGATCCAGAGTCTATCACAGAAGGTGAAATTATCGCTGCGCTTCGTGCTGCAACTATAGACATGGCTATTGTTCCTATGCTTTGTGGTTCTTCTTTTAAGAACAAAGGTGTACAGACAATGCTTGATTATGTAATGGCACTTTGTCCTTCTCCTCTGGACAGAGATAAAATCACAGGTATCAACCCTGATACTGGTGCTGAAGTATCTCGTAAGCCTAGCGAAGAAGAGCCATTTGCAGGTCTTGCCTTTAAAATTGCTACTGACCCTTATGTAGGACGCCTTTGCTTCGTAAGAGCATATTCTGGTGTATTGGAGTCAGGTTCATATATATTCAATACACGTTCAGGAAATAAAGAGCGTATTTCACGTATCTTCCAAATGCACGCCAACAAGCAAAACCAGATCGAAAGACTGGCTGCTGGTGACATTGCTGCGGTAGTAGGTTTTAAAGATATCAAAACAGGAGATACCCTGTGTGAGCAAAGCTCTAAAATCATTCTTGAATCGATGGATTTCCCTGAGCCAGTTATCGGTTATGCCATTGAGCCAAAGACACAGGCTGACTCGGATAAGATGGGTATGGCTATTGCCAAGCTTGTTGAAGAAGATCCAACCCTACAGGTTAATACTGATGAGGAAACTGGTCAGACTATCTTAAGAGGTATGGGCGAGCTTCACCTGGAGATCATCATCGACAGGATGAAGAGAGAGTTCAAGGTTGAACTGAACCAAGGTGCTCCTCAGGTGGCTTACAAAGAAACTATCACTAAGAGTATTGAGCACCGTGAGGTATTCAAGAAGCAGTCAGGTGGTCGTGGTAAGTTTGCCGATATCGTGTTCGAAATGGGACCACGTGAAGATGGTAAACAAGGACTAGAGTTTGTAAATGGTATCGTGGGTGGTGTTATTCCAAAAGAATTTATACCAGCTGTTCAGAAAGGTTTCGAAGAAGCCATGAAGAACGGTATCCTTGCAGGCTTCCCAATCGATTCGATGAAAGTGCGTTTATTTCACGGTTCATTCCACGATGTTGACTCTGACTCATTATCTTTTGAATTAGCTGCACGTCAAGGTTTTAAAGAAGCAGGAAAGCAATGTGCTCCAAAACTGCTTGAGCCAATTATGGCTGTTGATGTTGTTACGCCAGATGAATACACTGGTCCGGTAACAGGTGACTTGAACAGAAGAAGAGGTATCATGAAAGGTATGGATACAAAAGGAACGGCAACTGTAATTAAAGCTGATGTTCCTCTTTCTGAACTTTTCGGTTATGTAACTGATTTACGTACCATTACTTCTGGTAGAGCAACTGCCTCGCTTACTTTCGCTCACTATGAGCAAGTACCACAAAACCTGGCAGATGGAATCATTGCAAAAATTAAAGGAACTGCTAAATAAGTAGTATAAGATAATGAATCAGAAAATAAGAATAAAGTTAAAGTCTTACGATCACAACTTGGTAGACAAGTCTTCTGAGAAGATCGTGAAAGCTGTGAAGGCCACTGGTGCCATCGTAAGCGGACCAATTCCTCTTCCAACAGAGAAGGATAAATATACTGTATTGCGTTCACCACACGTGAACAAGAAAGCTCGTGAGCAGTTCCAACTGTGCACTTACAAGCGTTTGGTAGATATTTATTCTACTAGCTCTAAAACTGTAGATGCTTTGATGAAGCTGGAATTGCCAAGTGGCGTTGATGTAGAAATCAAAGTTTGATAAACTTAAAGCTTAAAAAAAAGGAGAACTCACAAGTTCTCCTTTTTTTTTACGTGCTGATAAAGAATATTTTACACATTATTTGCTATACCAAAAATATTTTTATTAACTTTGCACTCCCTTAGCGAAATCTGAGGGGGTTAAATAAATATATCCATCTTATAAAAAATAAGTTGAATGCCTGGAATTATCGGTAAAAAGATCGGAATGACAAGCCTCTTCACATCAGATGGTAAATACACGCCAGTTACGCTTATTCAAGCAGGCCCTTGTGTAGTTACTCAGGTGAAGACAGTAGAGACTGATGGCTATACAGCAGTACAGCTGGGCTATGGTGAGAAAAAGCTTAAAAGAGTAACTAAGGCGGAAGCTGGACATTACAAAAAAGCTAATACGTCTCCAAAGAAAAAAGTTGCTGAATTCACGATTGAAGGAGAAGCACCATCTGTAGGAGATACAGTAGATGTAAACCTTTTCATTGAAGGAGAATTCATCGATGTAGTAGGCACATCTAAAGGAAAAGGCTTCCAAGGTGTTGTTAAACGTCACGGATTTGCCGGTGTTGGCGGCCAGACTCACGGTCAGCACAACAGAGCAAGGCACCCAGGTTCGATCGGTGCTGCTTCTTGGCCTTCACGTGTATTCAAAGGAATGCGCATGGCAGGTAGAACTGGTGGTAACAGAGTGAAGATAGAAAACCTGACGGTTGTACGAGTTATCGCAGAAAAAAATCTGTTAGTTGTTAGTGGCTCTGTACCAGGTGCCAAAAATTCTTACGTGTTAATTGAGAAATAAAATGGAGCTTTCTGTATTAAATATAAAAGGCGAAGATACAGGTAGAAAGGTAACACTTTCTGATGCTGTGTTTGGTGTTGAGCCAAATGAGCATGCAATGTATCTTGACGTTAAGCAGTACCTGGCAAATCAGAGACAAGGTACACACAAAGCTAAAGAGAGAAACGAAGTAGCTGGCTCAACTAAAAAGATCAAGAAGCAAAAAGGAACAGGTGGCGCCCGTGCGGGTAGCATCAAGTCTCCTGTTTTTATTGGTGGTGGTAGAGTATTTGGACCAAAGCCTAGAAACTACAGCTTTAAACTGAACAAGAAGCTAAAAGAAGTAGCACGTTTATCTGCTCTTTCTTTACTTGCTCGTGATAACAGAGTAGCGTTAGTAGAGTCTTTTACTTTCGAAACTCCAAAAACAAAAGAAATCAAGAGCATCTTAAGCAACTTGCAATCAACTGGTAAGACATTGGTTGTATTGCCATCACTAGACAAGAATGTTGTTTTATCTGGTAGAAACTTGCCTAAAGTAAAGGTATCTACTGCTAAAGATTTGAACACGTTTGATCTTTTGAATGTAGAGAAGGTTCTTTTGATAGAAGAGTCAGTTAATGTATTGGAAAACCTCTATAGCGAAAAATAATGATTATTCTAAAGAGACCGCTGGTAACAGAAAAATATACTGCCATGAATGAAGTTGGTAAGTATGCTTTTGAGGTAGATAAAAAAGCCAATAAAGTTGAAATCAAGAAGGCAGTAGAAAAGCTATATGGCGTTACTGTTGAGAAGGTGGCAACTATGAGAACGCAAGGTAAATTAAAGAGCAGATACACTAAGTCTGGTGCTGTTTCTGGCCGTGCTTCTTCTATTAAAAAAGCAATAGTAACCCTGAAAGAGGGTGAAATGATAGACTTTTATAGCGGCATATAATTAAATAAAAATGGCTTTAAAAAAGTTAAGACCAACAACACCAGGTCAAAGATTTAGAGTAGCTCCCGCTTTTGATGAAGTGACGACAGCTACACCAGAAAAATCTTTGTTGGCACCCCTTTCAAAATCTGGTGGACGAAACAAATCTGGAAAGATGACGATGCGCTATATTGGCGGTGGTCATAAGAAAAAGTACAGATTAATAGACTTCAAAAGAACAAAGCACGGTGTACCGGCTACTGTTAAGACAATTGAATATGATCCAAACAGAACAGCACGTATAGCACTTCTTTATTATGTAGATGGAGAGAAAAGCTATATAATTGCTCCTGCTGGTTTACAGGTTGATTCAGTGATTGTTTCAGGACCAGGTATTGCTCCTGAAGTAGGAAACTGTCTTCCTCTATCTGATATTCCTCTAGGTACTATCATCCACAACATCGAGCTTCAGCCAGGTAACGGTGGAACTTTAGCACGTAGTGCTGGTTCTTACGCTCAGTTAGTGGCACGCGAAGGAAGATATGCAACTATCAAACTTCCTTCTGGAGAGCTTAGAATGGTACTGGTTAACTGTTATGCAACAGTAGGTACAGTATCAAACTCTGACCACATGAACGTGAAGCTTGGTAAAGCTGGACGTAGCCGTTGGTTAGGTAAGAGACCAAGAGTTCGTGGTGTTGCCATGAACCCGGTGGATCACCCTATGGGTGGTGGTGAAGGTAAATCTTCAGGTGGTCACCCAAGATCACGTAAAGGTTTATACGCTAAAGGTCTTAAGACTAGAAAACCTAAGAAGTATTCAGAGCAACTTATAGTTAATAGAGGAAAGAAGAAATAAATGGCTAGATCATTAAAAAAAGGGCCTTACATTGACTATAGGCTCGAGAATAAAGTGACAGCGATGAATGATTCAGGAAAAAAAGCTGTTATCAAGACCTGGTCAAGAAGGTCTATGATTTCTCCTGATTTCGTTGGACATACATTCGCAGTACATAACGGTAATAAATTCATTCCAGTTTATGTGACAGAGAACATGGTAGGACACAAGCTCGGAGAGTTTGCTCCAACCAGAAACTTTAGAGGTCACATAGCTAAAAAAGATAAAGGTAAGCGATAGAATGGAAGCAGTAGCAAAATTGAATAACGTGCCTACTTCTCCTCGCAAAATGAGATTAGTAGCAGGCTTGATCCGTGGAAAGAGCGTATCAAGAGCATTGAGTTTACTTAAGTTTGAAGCAAACTCTGGCGCACCAAAATTAGAAAAGCTCCTTCTATCGGCTCTATCTAACTGGCAGCAGAAAAATGAAGATGCACGCATAGAAGATGCCAATCTTTATATAAAAGAGATCTTTGTTGATGAAGGTAAAATGCTGAAGCGTTTACGTCCAGCTCCGCAAGGAAGAGGACACCGCATCAGAAAAAGATCGAATCATGTTACTGTTATAATCGACAGCATGACAGAAGAGCAACTTGAGCAGCAATCAAAGAAATCTAAAAAAGCCACGAAGTAAGAATTATGGGACAGAAAGTAAATCCAATTGGTCTGAGACTTGGCATCGTTAAGGGTTGGGATTCGAACTGGTATGGCGGCAAAGATTTCGCTGAGAAGCTGATTGAGGATGAAAAAATCCGCAAGTATGTTTTAGCCCGTATTCCTAAAGGCGGTATCTCTAAGATCATTATTGAAAGAACGCTAAAGCGTATCACAATTACAATCAACACGGCTAGACCTGGTGTTGTAATTGGTAAAGGCGGTCAGGAAGTAGATAAAATCAAAGAAGAGCTTAAGAAGCTTACTAACAAAGACGTTCAAATTAACATATTTGAAATTAAGCGTCCAGAGTTAGATGCTAAGTTAGTTGGTGAGTCTATTGCTCAGCAATTACAAGCTCGTATCTCTTTCCGCCGTGCTATGAAGCAAGCAATTGCTTCTGCGTTACGTGTAGGTGCTGAAGGTATTAAAGTGCAGGTATCAGGCCGTTTAGGCGGTGCTGAAATGGCAAGAACGGAGCATTATAAAGAAGGAAGAACTCCTTTGCATACACTTCGTGCTGATATCGACTACGCATTGTCTGAAGCACAGACTGTTTATGGTAAACTAGGTATTAAAGTATGGATCTTCAAAGGCGAAGTATACGGCAAGAAAGATCTTACTCCTAATGCAGGCCTTGATGGCGGCAAAGGACCTGGTGGTGCTCCTTCTGGTGACAGACGTGGTGGCAACCGTAATAAGAAAGATGGTGGTGCTCCAAAGCGTAAGCGTCGTCAATAATTGATCTTTAACATTATTAAGTGTTAGAACATGTTACAGCCAAAAAGGACTAAATATAGAAAAATGCAAAAAGGCCGCGTGAAAGGTCTGGCTCATAGAGGCAGTACTATTTCATTTGGTACATTTGCAATAAAATCTCTTGAAGCAACATGGATTACCAGCCGCCAAATTGAGGCCGCTCGTATTGCCATGACAAGAGCAATGAAACGTGAGGGTCAGGTATGGATCCGAATTTTCCCTGACAAACCTATTACCAAGAAGCCTGCAGAGGTTCGTATGGGTAAAGGTAAAGGTTCTCCTGAATATTGGGTAGCCGTTGTTAAGCCAGGAACTATCATGTTTGAATCTGATGGAGTTTCTTTAGAAGTAGCTAAAGAATCCTTAAGATTAGCAGCTCAGAAGCTTCCAGTAAAAACAAAATTTGTAGTACGTAGAGATTACGTTGAGAAATAGTATATGAAAAATTCAGAGATACAAGCTTTGTCTTTAGAAGAACTGAAAGAGAGGCTAGCAGCTGAGAGCACAAATATGCAGAACATGCGTTTTGCACACGCCATATCTCCGCTGGAGAATCCGATGAAGATCAGAGAATCGAAAAAAACGATCGCTCGTCTTAATACCGAAATTAGTCGTCGTGAATTACAAGCTAACTCTTAATACATAATATCATCATGGAAGAGAGAAATCTTAGAAAAGAAAGAAGTGGTAAGGTTGTTAGCAATAAAATGGACAAATCTATCACGGTGCTTGTTGAAAGCAGAATGAAACACCCTATGTACGGGAAGTTTTTAACAAAGTCCAATAAGTTCATGGCTCACGACGAAAACAATGAGTGCAACATCGGTGACACCGTGCGCATTCAGGAAACGCGTCCTCTAAGCAAAAACAAAAACTGGCGTTTAGTTGAAATAATAGAAAGGGCGAAATAAAATGATACAGCAGGAATCAAGATTAAGCGTAGCTGATAATAGCGGTGCTAAAGAAGTACTTTGTATCCGCGTATTAGGCGGTACAGGTAAAAAGTATGCTTCAATCGGCGATAAAATTGTAGTAACTGTTAAGTCTGCCCTTTCTTCTGGAAACGTTAAAAAGGGAACTGTTTCTAAAGCAGTTATTGTAAGAACTAAAAAAGAAGTCAGAAGAAAAGACGGATCTTATATCCGTTTTGATGATAACGCTGCAGTTCTACTAAATGCGAACAATGAGCCACGTGGTACTCGTATTTTCGGACCAGTAGCTCGTGAACTTCGTGAGAAGCAATTCATGAAAATTGTATCGTTAGCGCCTGAAGTTCTATAACCCCTAATTCAGATTAAGATGAATAAGAAAAAACTTCATGTAAAAACTGGCGATACTGTTAAAGTACTTGCTGGAGATGAGCGCGGTAAGACAGGCCGCATTACAGCTGTTAATATAGAAAAGCAAAGAGTAACTATTGAAGGATTAAATTTAGTAACGAAGCATACAAAGCCTAGTGCTCAAAATCCTCAAGGTGGCATCACTAAGATAGAAGCTCCTATACATGCAAGCAATGTAGCACTTGTAGATCCTACTACAGGTGAAACAGTTAAAGTTGGCAGCAGAAAAAACAGCGAAGGTAAAACTGAGCGGTATTCTAAAAAAACAGGAGAAGTAATCTAACATGGCAACTACAAGATTGAAAGACAAATATCAGAAGGAGGTTGTACCTGCCCTGAAGGAGAAGTTCCAGTATAAGAATATTATGCAGGTGCCTAAGATCACTAAGATCTCTATCAACAAAGGTATTGGTGCAGCTGTAGCAGATAAAAAATTGGTTGATATTGGTGTTGATGAATTAACAACAATAACTGGCCAAAGAGCTGTTGCAACTATTGCTAAGAAATCTGTGTCTAACTTCAAGCTGCGTGAGGGAATGCCAATCGGTGCCCGTGTTACGCTTAGAGGTGAGAAAATGTACGAATTCTTAGACCGCTTGCTGACTGTTGCTCTTCCTCGTGTAAGAGACTTTAGAGGTGTAAGTGATAAAGGCTTTGACGGAAGAGGTAACTATACCTTAGGTGTTAAAGAGCAAATCATCTTCCCTGAAATCAGTATAGATAAAGTAAAGGCTATTTCTGGCATGGATATAACTTTTGTTACTACTGCTAAGACAGATGAAGAAAGTTATGAGCTATTAAAAGCTTTTGGTATGCCTTTTACTAATGTTAAGAAATAAATAAAATGGCAAGAGAATCAGTAAAAGCAAGAGAGCTTAAGAGACAAAAGTTAGTAGCTAAATTTGCTGCTAAAAGAGCTGAATTAAAAGCCAAAGGAGATTATGAGGCACTTGATAAGTTGCCTCGTAATGCATCTCCTGTAAGATTACACAATCGTTGCAAGTTAACAGGAAGGCCACGCGGATACATGAGAAAATTCGGTATTTCTCGTGTTACCTTCAGAGAACTTGCTTCTGCTGGTAAAATTCCTGGTGTAACAAAGGCGAGCTGGTAAATTTTTCTTTAAAATTTAAGAAACTAAAGAAGAATTCGTATCTTTGCGGCTCGCTTTAGATATAGCAATTCATTTTTTAAGTGAATAATAATGAACTCAGATCCAATAGCAGATTATTTAACTAGAGTGCGTAACGCTATAAAAGCGAACCACAGGATAGTTGAGATACCATCTAGCAAGATAAAAAAAGAGATTACAAAAGTATTGTACGATAAAGGGTATATTCAAAGTTATAAATTTGATGACTCTTCTGTACAAGGTACGATCAAGATAGCTCTAAAATATAACCCTAACACTAAGCAATCTGCTATTGTGAAACTTGAGAGGGTTAGTAAGCCAGGGCTTCGTAAGTACGCTGGAAGTGAGAGCCTACCAAGAGTATTGAATGGTTTAGGTGTCGCTATATTGTCAACTTCTAAAGGCGTAATGACAGAAAAAGAAGCTAGATCACAGAATGTGGGTGGCGAAGTATTGTGTTACGTTTACTAAAAGGAGGAGAGACTATGTCACGTATAGGAAAACTGCCAATCGAATTACCAGCTAATACAGAAGTATCTGTAAGCGCAGACAACGTGGTAACTGTTAAAGGACCTAAAGGTACTTTAACTACCCCTGTTGATAAAGATATGATCATTAAGAGCGAAGACAACTTAGTAGTTGTTGATCGTCCTACTGAGCAGAAGCGTCATAAGGCTATGCACGGTCTGTACAGATCTTTGATCAACAACATGGTTGTAGGTGTTAGCCAAGGTTACAAAGAGCAACTTGAATTAGTAGGTGTAGGTTACAAAGCTACAACGCAAGGAAGAATTCTTGAGTTGTCTCTGGGTTACTCACACAATATTTTCATGACACTTCCTGATGAAGTAACTGCTACTGCTGTAACTGAAAAAGGTAAGGCTCCAGTTATTACTTTAGAAAGTAACGACAAGCAATTGATCGGCCAGGTTGCTGCCAAAATTAGATCACTACGCAAAGTAGAACCATACAAAGGTAAGGGTATACGATTTGTTGGTGAAGTTGTAAGAAGAAAAGCTGGTAAAACAGCGTCTAAATAATCATCATCATGTCTACTAAGAAAGTAACAAGAAGACTTAGAATAAAACAAAGCATCAGAAACAAAATTTCTGGGACAGCTGAGAGACCAAGATTGTCTGTATTTAGAAGCAATAAAGCTATCTATGCACAATTGATTGATGATTCAACTGGAAATACTATAGTTGCTGCTTCTTCTGTTAAGCTTGATGATGCAAAAGCAAATGTAGATACTTCTAACAGAGTAGGTAAAGACATTGCTGCTAAAGCCCTCGAGAAAGGTATAACTCAGATAGTGTTCGACCGCTCTGGTTACCTTTATCATGGTAAAGTTAAATCATTGGCAGAAGGCGCTCGTGAAGCTGGCCTTAAATTCTAATAATTATGCTAAAGAATAATATACGTAGTGTTAAGGCTAGCGAAATTGAGCTAAAAGAGAAAGTAGTAGCCATCAATCGTGTTGCCAAGGTTGTAAAAGGTGGTAGAAGATTTAGCTTCGCCGCCATTGTAGTTGTAGGTGATGGAAATGGTGTTGTTGGTTACGGCTTAGGTAAAGCTAACGAAGTAACAGACGCTATTGCTAAAGGTATAGATGATGCTAAGAAAAACCTGGTGAAAGTTCCAGTTTATCATAGCACTGTTCCTCATGCTCAAGAAGGAAAATACTCTGGTGGTTATGTATTGATCAAACCAGCTGCAGCAGGTACTGGTGTTATTGCTGGTGGTGCAATGCGTGCTGTGTTAGATAGTGCTGGCATCAAAGACGTACTTTGCAAGTCTAAAGGTTCTTCTAACCCGCACAACGTGGTTAAAGCAACTTTCGATGCTTTAGCAAAAATGCGTGATCCTTTGGCTGTTGCTCAGCAGCGTGGCGTAAATCTTAACAAAGTATTTAACGGTTAATTGATATGGCTCAGGTTACAATAAAACAAATCAAAAGCATTATTGATAAGCCTAAAAACCAAAAGCTTACTATTCAAGCTTTAGGTCTTGGTAAGATCAATAAATCAGTAACTTTTGAATTCACTCCACAGATTGCTGGTATGGTGAAGAAGGTGAATCATCTTGTAGAAGTAAACAATATTTAAAATGTATCTTAACTCATTAAAACCTGCAGAAGGTTCTGTTAAAAACAGAAAAAGAATAGGTAGAGGTACTGGATCAGGTAGAGGTGGTACTTCTACAAGAGGTCATAAAGGTGCTAAATCTCGTTCAGGCTACTCTCAAAAGGGCGGTTTCGAAGGTGGCCAGATGCCACTTCAAAGACGAGTTCCTAAGTTTGGTTTCAAAAACTTCAACAGAGTTGAATATAAAGGAATCAACCTAGATGTAATCCAGTCTTTGGCTGAGAGTACTAATGAAACAGTTCTTAACTTTGCTTTCTTCAAAGCACATGGATTAGTTTCTAAAAACGATAAAGTGAAGATTTTAGGTAGAGGAGAGCTCAACAGTGCTGTTGAAGTACATGCTCACGCTTTCTCTGAAACAGCTAGTTCTTCAATAGAAAAAGCAGGGGGTAAAATAGTTGCTATTTAACAAGTATGAAGAAGTTTATAACAACAATTAAGAACATTTTTGCTATTGATGATCTAAGGGTCAGAATATTAAATACCCTTGGGTTTATAGCAATATTTAGATTAGGTTCTTATGTTGTTCTTCCAGGCGTTGATCCTAACCTACTTCAAGCAAACACACAAGGTATGCTTGGTTTGTTAGATACATTTCTTGGTGGTGCATTTAGCAACGCCTCGATCTTTGCGTTAGGTATAATGCCTTACATATCAGCTTCTATTGTGCTTCAGCTATTAACCATAGCTGTTCCTTATTTTCAGAAAATGCAGAAGGAAGGGGAGTCTGGTAGAAAGAAAATCAACCAGATTACCCGAGTTCTGACAATTATTATCACGCTTGCTCAGTCTTTTGCCTTTACGGCCACTATAAATGCTGAAGCTATTGCTGTGAATACTACTTTATTCACCATCACATCTATGATAGTCCTCACAGCAGGCACTATCTTCTGTATGTGGCTTGGTGAACGAATAACTGACAAAGGAATTGGTAACGGTATCTCCATGTTGATCATGATTGGTATTATATCCCGTTTCCCAGGTGCCATTGTAGCCGAAGCATTGTCTAAGCAACTCAATGGTGCGCTATTATTCCTGTTCGAGTTAGCTGTGCTGTTCTTCGTAGTAATGTCTGTTGTAATGCTTACACAGGCTGTTCGGAGAATACCTGTACAATATGCTAAACAAGTTGGAGGAAGCTCCCTTTATAGTGGACAGCGTCAGTTTATTCCTTTGAAAGTTAATGCTGCAGGTGTAATGCCAATCATTTTTGCACAGTCGTTAATGTTTTTGCCTTCTATGTTAGCTTCTATTTGGGCTGATACTAGTGAAACTGCTAGTTATATAGGGGCAACATTTTCAGACTTTACATCTTGGCAGTACAATGTTGTGTTTGGGTTATTAATTCTTATTTTCACTTATTTCTATACTGCTATAAGTGTTAATCCAAACCAGATTGCTGATGACTTAAAAAGAAGTGGTGGTTTTGTTCCTGGTGTAAAGCCAGGTAGAGCTACCTCTGATTATATAGATGAAATTTTAACTAGAATAACGTTACCTGGTGCTATATATCTTGCCCTAGTAGCAATTTTCCCTTCTATTGCTCTGCTTTTAGGAGTAACAAGAGAGTTCTCTCAGTTCTTCGGAGGTACTTCTCTTATCATCATGGTAGGTGTGGTGCTTGATACACTACAACAAATTGAAAGCTACTTGTTGATGAGACACTACGACGGAATGATGAAAACAGGTAAATTGCGTGGAAGGTCCGAGAACATAGCCATGGCATCCTAGATATAAATGATTTTTTACAAATCTGAAGAAGAAATTGAGCTAATTCGCCAGAGTGCTTTGATCTTAGGTCAGGCACATGGCGAAATAGCTTCGCTTATAAAGGAAGGTGTTTCGACAAAAGAACTTGATAAACGCGCTGAAGAGTTTATTAAGGATCTTAATGCAGTACCTTCGTTCAAAAACTATAATGGTTTTCCTTATAGTTTATGTATCTCTGTTAACTCTACTGTAGTACATGGCATGCCAAGTGACTACGTTTTGAACGATGGTGATATTATTTCTGTTGATGCAGGAGTTAAATACAAAGGCTTCCATAGTGACAGCGCCTATACACATGCAGTAGGTAACGTCTCTGACGAAGTTAAAGCCTTATTAAAAGCTACAGAAGAATCTTTGTATGTAGGTATTGAAAAGGCAGTTGTAGGAGCAAGAATGGGTGATGTTAGCCACGCGATTCAACAACATGCTGAAAGCAAAGGCTATAGTGTTGTTAGGGAGCTGGTGGGGCATGGTATCGGAAAAGATCTACATGAGTCGCCTGAGGTACCTAACTATGGCAAAAGAGGACAAGGTGTAAAGCTTCAGGAAGGGCTTGTTCTTGCAATTGAGCCAATGATCAATTTAGGCACACGTCATATTGTGCAGGAAGATGATGGTTGGACTATTCGCACAAGAGATAATAAGCCTTCAGCTCATTTTGAGCATACAGTTGTTGTAAGAAAAGATAAGGCTGAAATTTTAACAACATTCAAATTCATAGAACAAGCAAAAAAATAATACATGGCGAAGCAGTCCTCTATTGAACAAGACGGAACTATAGTTGAAGCACTATCTAATGCCATGTTCCGGGTAGAGCTAGAAAATGGTCATCAGGTGGTTGCTCATATTTCAGGCAAAATGCGAATGAACTACATTAAGATTTTGCCAGGTGATAGAGTTAAGTTAGAGATGTCACCTTATGATTTAACGAAAGGTAGAATTGTTTATCGATATAAATAAATACAATGAAAGTTAAAGCATCAGTAAAGAAAAGAAGTGCTGAATGTAAAGTGATCCGACGCAAAGGAAAGCTTTATGTCATCAACAAGAAGAATCCAAGATATAAACAAAGACAAGGATAATTTAAATTCAATATGGCTAGATTAGCAGGAGTAGATATTCCGGATAACAAAAGAGGAGAAATAGCCCTTACCTATATCTATGGTATAGGTCGTAAGCTTTCTCAAGCAATTCTTACAAAGGCCGGGGTGGATCTTGACAAAAAAGTGAAAGAGTGGACCGACGAAGAAGCCGGTGAGATCAGAAATATCATTGCAGCTGAGCATAAAACAGAAGGTGTTTTAAGATCAGAAGTACAGTTGCACATCAAGCGTCTTATGGACATTGGTAGCTACCGTGGATTAAGACACCGTAAAGGTTTACCTGTTCGTGGACAGCGTACGAAGAATAACTCACGCACTAGAAAAGGTAAGCGTAAAACAGTTGCAAATAAGAAGAAAGCTTCTAAATAATTTTTGATCATGGCTCAGAAAAGAAAAGATAAAGCTAAAAAGCGTGTAGTAGTTGTAGAAGCAACTGGTCAAGTACACATAAAAGCGTCTTTCAACAATATAATTATCTCAGTAACCAACAATACAGGTCAAGTTATATCTTGGGCTTCTGCTGGTAAAATGGGTTTTAAAGGTTCTAAAAAGAACACTCCTTACGCTGCTCAGATGGCAGCTTCAGATTGCGCTAAAGTTGCCTATGATTTAGGTATGCGTAAAGCTGAGGTTTTTGTTAAAGGCCCTGGTGCAGGTAGAGAGTCCGCCATACGTACTGTGCAAAATGCAGGTATCGAAGTAACAACTATCAAAGATGTTACTCCTCTACCACACAACGGATGTCGTCCTCCAAAACGCAGAAGAGTTTAATTTTAATTTAGGTAAAATAAAATGGCAAGATATACTGGTCCTAAAAGTAAAATCTCTAGAAAATTCGGTGAAGAGATTTTTGGCCCAAGCAAAGCATTAAAAAAGAAAAGCTATCCTCCAGGACAGCATGGACGTGGCCGTCGTAAGAAGCAGTCTGAATACGCAGTTCAGCTTGCAGAAAAGCAGAAGGCTAAATACATATATGGTGTTTTAGAGAGACAATTCGCTAATTTGTTCGATAAAGCACACAGAAAAGGTGGTATTACAGGTGAAAACTTGTTGGCTATGCTTGAGTCAAGATTAGATAACACTGTTTATCGTCTTGGTATTGCTCCAACAAGAAGAGCTGCTCGCCAATTAGTACTTCATAAGCACATCACTGTTAACGGTGAAATTGTCAACATTCCTTCTTATAGTTTAAAAGTAGGTGATGTTATTGCAGTAAGAGAGAAGTCAAAATCTCTTGAAGCAATTACGACAAGCTTATCTGTACGTAATGCCCGTCAGTTTAGCTGGTTAGAGTGGAACGCAACTGATTTTGCTGGTAAATTTATTGCTACGCCTGAGCGTGAGCAAATCCCTGAGAAAATTCAGGAGCAGCTAATCGTCGAGCTTTACTCTAAGTAATCAGTTAATCAATTTTTAACCTTTAACACTGCAAGTATGTCAATATTAGCATTTCAAATGCCAGAGAAAGTTGTAATGGAAAAAGCCGACGACTTTCATGGTTTATTTGAATTCAAGCCGCTTGAAAAAGGTTACGGTGTAACCATCGGTAATGCTCTGCGAAGAATTTTATTATCTTCTCTAGAAGGATATGCTATTACGAGCGTTCGCATACCTGGTGTACTGCACGAGTTTTCGTCTGTTGAAGGGGTGGTTGAGGATATTTCTGATATCATTCTTAACCTTAAAATGGTACGGTTCAAAAAAGTTAGCGAAATCGTTGATGATAAAATAACCGTTACTATTAGTGGTCAAGATACATTTACAGCTGGTGATATAAACAAGTTTACTTCTAGCTTTGAGGTTCTTAATCCAGAGCTTGTAATATGTAACTTAGATACTAGCATATCTCTTGAGGTTGAGCTTACAATTCAGAAAGGACGTGGTTACGTTCCTGCTGATGAGAACAAGCCAGCAGATCAAGCTTTCAGTCAGATCTCTATCGATGCGATCTTCACACCAATCAAAAACGTGAAGTTTAGTGTTGAAAACACGCGTGTTGAGCAAAAGACTGACTATGAGAAGCTAGTTCTTGATATTCAAACAGACGGATCTATACATCCGGAAGATGCATTGAAAGGTGCAGCCAACATTCTGATTCAACACTTCATGCTGTTCTCTGACAACACAATGACGTTTGAGACAGCGAAGCCAGAAGAAGAAGAGGCTGTAGACGAAGAAATGCTTCACATGCGTAAGGTTCTAAAAACTTCTTTGCAAGACATGGACCTTTCAGTTAGAGCTTATAACTGCCTGAAGGCTGCCGACATCAAAACGCTTGGTGACCTAGTGCAGTTGGATATCTCTGACATGATGAAGTTCAGAAACTTTGGTAAAAAGTCTTTGACAGAATTAGAAAACCTAGTTCAGGAGAAGAACTTAACCTTTGGAATGGACCTCTCTAAGTATAAATTAGACGAAGATTAATAATCAACGGCATAATTCCCGATCCCTTTGTTGGTTGATCGACGGTATGCACGTGCACAATTACAATAATGAGACACGGTAAAAAAATAAATCACTTAGGTAGGACTGCTTCCCACAGAAAAGCGATGTTGTCTAACCTAGCAGCATCTCTTATACTTCATAAGAGAGTATCTACTACAGTTGCGAAGGCTAAAGCGCTTCGTAAATATGTAGAACCTCTTCTTACAAAGTCTAAGAGCGACACAACTCACTCAAGAAGAACAGTTTTCGCTTATCTTCAGGATAAAGAATCTGTTAAAGAGCTTTTTGATGAGGTTGCTAGCAAAATTGCCAACAGACCTGGTGGATACACACGTATCCTTAAGACTGGTTACAGACTTGGTGATAACGCAGAAATGTGTGTTATTGAGTTAGTAGACTATAACGAGGATCTAGTTTCTGGTACTGGTACAACTGGTGCACCTGCTAAGAGAACTCGTCGTCGTGGTGGAAAGAAGAATACTGAGGCTTCAACAGCTACTGAAACTACAGAAGCTACAACTGATGCACCAGCTTCTACAGATGAAACTAAAGATGCAGAGTAAGCTTATTTAGGAAATATTTTAAAGGGACATGACGTAAGTCGTGTCCCTTTTTTATTTTTGCATTAAATCTTCTATTTTGATAATGAAAAACCAAAAAACAACAGAGGCAGTCTTACTCTTAGAAGACGGAACAATTTATAGAGGCCAAAGCTTAGGCAAAATCGGTACGTCTGGCGGTGAGCTATGTTTTAACACAGGCATGACTGGATATCAGGAGATTTTTACTGATCCTTCTTATTTCGGTCAGATTGTTATTACTACAGTTTCTCATGTTGGTAACTATGGCGTGCAGCAGGAAGAGGTTGAGTCTGAAAATATTCAGATAAGAGGGTTGGTGTGTAAAGACTTTTCGCACCAGTTCTCTAGAAAGACAGCTGAAGGATCGTTGCAAGAGTATTTCGAAAAGGCAGGAGTTGTGGGTATTTGCGAAATAGATACTCGTGCTTTAGTTCGCCATATTCGTGATAAAGGTGCTATGAATGCTGTTATCTCTTCTGAAATAACAGATGTGGCTGAACTGCAAACCTACCTAAATAGTGTTCCTTCTATGGCTGGCCTTGAGTTATCTTCCCATGTAAGTACGGCTGCCATTTATGAGTTAAAGCCTGAGGATGCGAAATACCGCGTAGCAGTTCTTGATTTGGGTATCAAAAAGAACATCATTAATAACCTTGTAAGCAGAGGTTGCGAGGTAAAAGTTTTTCCGTACAATACTTCATTTGAAGAGATGGAAAAGTGGAACCCTGATGGCTACTTTATCTCTAATGGCCCTGGTGACCCTGCAGCTACTACGGATGCTGTAAAAAATGTTAGGTTGATGCTGGAGAAGAACAAGCCGTTGTTTGGTATTTGCTTAGGCCATCAAGTATTAGCAGAGGCTAACGGTATCGCTACTTACAAAATGCACAATGGCCACAGAGGGTTGAATCACCCTGTTAAGAACCTGATTACAGGACGTAGTGAGATTACGAGCCAGAACCATGGTTTTGTGGTGGATGCTGAACAGTTAAAAAGCCACCCCAATATTGAGGTAACTCACGTAAACCTTAACGATAACACTATTGAAGGTATACGTATGAAGTCTAAACCAGCCTTCTCTGTACAATACCACCCTGAGTCGTCGCCAGGGCCACACGATTCTACTTATCTTTTTGATGAGTTTGTTGCCATATTAGAAAAGAGTAAATAAAGTAAAACTATAAAACAAAAATCGATGAGCTTAATTACAGACATCAAAGCAAGACAAATTTTTGATTCAAGAGGAAATCCTACTGTAGAAGTAGATGTAACAACGGAAACTGGTGTTCTTGGCCGTGCGGCAGTACCATCAGGTGCTTCTACTGGTGTACACGAAGCAGTAGAGCTTCGTGATAACGATAAGAGCATGTACATGGGTAAAGGTGTACTGCAGGCAGTTAAAAATGTTAACGAGAAAATTGCTGACGAACTAGTAGGTTTCCAGGTATATGATCAGAACTTGCTTGACAAGATCATGATTGAGCTGGATGGCACGCCAAACAAAGGTAATTTAGGTGCCAATGCTATACTTGGCGTATCGCTGGCAATTGCTCGTGCTGCTGCACAAGAACTGAACATGCCGCTTTACCGCTATGTAGGTGGTGTAAATGCAAATACACTTCCAGTTCCGATGATGAACATCCTGAACGGTGGTAGCCACGCAGACAACGCTATAGACTTCCAGGAATTCATGATCATGCCTGTTGGTGCGCCTTCATTCTCAGAAGCACTTCGTATGGGTTCTGAAGTATTCCACCACCTTAAAAACGTACTAAAGAAAAAAGGTCTTTCTACTAACGTAGGTGACGAAGGTGGTTTCGCTCCGAACATCGCTTCTAACGTAGAGGCTATAGAAGTAGTATTGCAAGCTATTGAGACTGCTGGTTACAAGCCAGGAGATGACTTTATGATTGCAATGGATGCAGCTAGCTCTGAGTTCTACGACGAGAAAACTGGTATGTATCATTTCAAGAAGTCTACTGGCGATAAGCTGACCTCTTCTGAAATGGTTAGCTTCTGGGCTGATTGGGTAAACAAATATCCGATTATCTCTATTGAAGACGGTATGGCAGAAGACGATTGGGATGGCTGGAAGCAGCAAACGCAAGCTATCGGCGATAAAGTACAGTTAGTAGGTGACGACTTGTTTGTAACAAACGTAAACCGCCTGCAGCAGGGCATCGACCAAGGTATAGCTAATTCTATCCTGATCAAGGTAAACCAGATTGGTTCTCTTACTGAGACTATCAACGCGATTAACCTTGGTTTACGCCACGGTTATAAGAGCGTAATGAGCCACCGTTCTGGCGAGACTGAGGACAACACAATTGCTGACCTTGCAGTTGCTTTGAACACAGGCCAAATTAAAACTGGTTCTGCTTCTCGTTCTGATCGTATGGCTAAGTATAACCAATTGCTTCGCATTGAAGAAGAACTTGGTGAAATAGCTTACTTCCCAGGTAAGAAGTTCTAGTATAAATTTCCATAAAATATTTATGGCTAAGGCTGTGGGTTTTGTGACTCACAGCCTTATTTTTGTATAGTACCTTTTACTTCTCTGATTATGTTGAAGCGCATTCCTAAATTTTTCCGCAATTTCTACTTTATCACAACTTTCCTGTTTGTGACGTGGATGCTCTTTTTCGACTCAAATGATTTTATTACCCAGTACCAAATGAGTAAAGCCTTAAGAGCTAAAGAAGCCGATAAGGAGTATTACCTTCAGAAAATAACCGAGGTACAGAAAGACCGAAAAGAATTGATGAGTAACCCTGAGTTGCTTGAGAAGTTTGCCCGTGAAAAGTACCTGATGAAGCGCCCGAACGAGGATGTATTCATTATTGTGCCGAAGGAAGACAAGTAGCCTTCACTCTCTTGATAATATAAAAGTAAATTATCTTGCAGCATAACTTGGCCCATAGAATTGATGCTGTTTTTAATTGTTATGGTATTTGTGTGGGCTGTACTGTTAAGATGAGCAAGCAAGATACCCACAACCAGAAGGGCCGTGGCGTGTGCAATACCACTTTACCTTGCAAAGTAAGTGGAAGCTGATTGAAGTCGTAAAGTCAGCATTGCTGTAAGGTTTTGCCTCTATACCTTCTATTAAAATACCCTCCCCAAAATTTTTGTAACTTTGTGCTACATGCTGCTGCTTTTTAGTGGCGGCTTCACGTAATATAGATACTATGGCAAAAGTTGCAATAAACCTTTCTACCGGATCTCTTCAAAAAGAAGAGGTAATTGTAGGTATAGATTTAGGCACTACCAACAGTTTGGTGGCCTACATACATCCTGAAGATAAAAAACCAATCGCGATAAATGACCAGGGGCGCGGTACCATTGTGCCGTCTGTGGTGCACTTTACCCAGCAAGGCGATACTATTGTGGGTACTGAGGCTAAAGATTATCTTATCACAGACCCAGCCAACACCATTTATTCTGTAAAACGACTGCTAGGTAAATCTTATAAGGACGTTGGCGAGCACAAAGATTACTTTGGCTACAAAATTATTGACGATGACAGCGAAGGGCTGGTGAAAATAAGGGTACAGGACAAGTTCTATTCTCCTATTGGGCTTTCGGCAGAGATACTGAAGGAGTTGAGAGAACGTGCAGAGCATTCGCTGAAGACGCCTGTTAACAAAGCCGTTATTACAGTACCAGCTTATTTCAATGATTCGCAACGCCAGGCTACCCGTGATGCTGGTAAGTTGGCTGGTTTAGAAGTATTGCGCATCGTGAACGAACCTACCGCTGCTGCACTAGCCTATGGTATAGGCATAGACCCTGATGAGGAGAAGACGGTGGCGGTGTATGATTTAGGCGGCGGTACTTTTGATATTTCTATCTTGAGTATACACCAAGGCATTTTTGAAGTGCTTTCAACCAACGGCGATACGTATTTGGGAGGCGATGATTTTGACCGTGCCATCATTAACCATTGGCTACAGGAAAACAAGCTGATTGCCGACACAGTGAACCAAGATAAGAACCTGTCGCAGGAGCTGCGCCTGAAAGCGGAAGAAGCGAAGAAAGTGCTGAGTTCGCAGGAAGTATACACAAGTAACCTGAACGGAACGATAGATTGCCACCTGGAGCGCCATACTTTTGAGACGCTAATTGTGCCGATAGTTGCCCGCACCATAGAAAGCTGTAAGCAAGCTATGGCCGATGCAAAGCTACAGTCTGAGCAGATAGATGCCGTAATAATGGTGGGAGGCTCTACCCGTGTACCGATGGTGTACAATGCGGTATCGGAGTTCTTTGGCAAGCCAGCTAATAATTCGCTTAACCCAGATGAAGTAGTAGCTTTGGGTGCTGCCATACAAGCCGATATTTTGGCGGGAAACCGTAAAGACATTCTGCTGCTCGACGTAACGCCACTTACTTTAGGTATTGAAACAATGGGCGGACTCATGGACCCAATCATACCAAGAAACTCTAAAATACCAACTAAAGCTGGCCGCCAATATACAACCTCCATCGATGGCCAAGTGAACATGAAGATCTCTGTATTTCAGGGTGAGCGAGACCTGGTGAAGGAGAACCGTAAACTGGCAGAATTTGATTTGAAAGGTATACCCGCTATGCCCGCTGGCTTCCCGAAGGTAGATGTGAATTTTATACTCAATGCCGACGGTATATTAAAAGTAGAGGCTATTGAGTTGCGTTCTGGTGCACGGCAGGAAGTAGAAGTAAAGCCGCAGTATGGTTTAACAGACCAGCAAGTAGAGCAAATGCTGATGGACTCGCTGACACATGCCAAAGAAGACGTAGATGCCCGTATGAAAATAGAGGCACGGTCAACAGCCGAGCAGATGATTTACCAGGTAGAGCGCTTTGTGGATAAAAACGGAGAGCACCTAACCGAAGAGGAAATACAGCTGACGCGCCAAAACTTACAGCACCTGAAAGATGTGTTGGCCGCTGGAGGCGATAAAGACGCTATTTATGCCGCTGTAGATACTTTAGAGGCACAAACAAGTCCGTTTGCAGAACGTGTGATGCAGATTTCCATTAAGAAAGCCATGTCTGGAAAGAAGATAGATTAGCAATGCAGTAACTGCAGAAAACAAAAAGCACTGGGAATGTTCTCAGTGCTTTTTGTTTTTAAGTAGAGCGGTATGTATACAACATTCAAGTTTAAATTAACCCACCACCTGCAGCAGCGTGAAACTGAGGTATAGCAGCGTAACCGCTACAATCACACCCACCATTATATTGGCGTAAGGCGCATGTAGTTAATGCCTAGCCAAAGCACATTCAGGAACCAGCTTAGCATCAGCATCGAAATACTTCGTCTGGACGAACTTAAGCCGATTGTGCTGAAAAATGCTGCCATTTTTATACTTTATAGTTTAACCCCAAAGCGTTTGCCCAGTTCTTCCAGGTCGCGTTCTACGGGGGCAAGCAACGGAATTCCTTTCTTCAGGCGTTGCTGCGTCATCAGGCGTTCTGGGTCGCCAGGTATAAGTACGGCTTTCTCGCCTTTCTTAACTTTTGCCTTACGGAAAGTTTCGATCCAGTTGTCCATGTGCGCTTTAAACTCATCGGCAGGGCGGAAGGCATCAATACGCATCGCACCAAAAAAATGACCGATACCTTTGCCCACAGGATCGGCGGGAGGAGAGAGGAAGCTTACGAAAGGCGGCACCCATGGGCCATAGTTGGCACCCGAAAGCACAGCCGAGAAAATATCTACTACAGAGGAAAGCGCATATCCTTTGTGGCTGCCGTGGTTACGATCGCTGCCTAGGGGCAACAGCGCACCGCCCTCTTTTAGCTCATGCGGGTTGGTGGTACGCTGGCCATCTGCGGTCTGAATCCAGCCTTGCGGAGCTTTTTTCTCTTTGCGCTGCAGTATTTCCAGCTTACCGTTTGCAGCGGCGGCGGTGGCCAAATCGGCTACAAAAGGTGGCTGGTTTTTAGTTGGCACGGCCACGGCAATCGGGTTGGTGCCCAGCATGCGGTCTGTAGAGAAAGTCGGCGCTACTAGCGGTGAGGCATTGGTCATGGAGATACCGATCATGTCGCGTTGCAGGGCCTTCATGGCGTGGTAGCCTGCAATGCCGTAGTGGTTAGAGTTCAGCACCGACACCCAGCCTGTGCCCACTTGCTCAGCTTTGCCCATGGCTACTTCCATCGCATAAGGTGCAACTACCAAACCAAGTCCTCCGTCGCCGTCTACAGTAGCGGTGCTAGGCGTTTGGTGTACAATCTTAACCTGCGGCCTCACGTTTATTCTTCCTGCTTCCCAAAGGCGCACATACCCGCTCAAGCGAGCAACACCGTGCGAGTCTACACCACGCAGATCGGCATCTAAAAGTACTTCTGTGGCAAGTTTGGCATCTTCAGACGGGCAGCCCATGTGCAGGAAAACCTCTTGGGTAAAGCTGAATAGTTGTTGGTATGGATACATAAATAGCTTCTTCTAGTCTGAGCGGCAAATTAACAAAATAACCTGCCAATGCCTCAGCTAATGTTTTTGTTAGTTTCTTAACGCCCCTTTCATCCACATCGTGTTTTTTATATACTTTAGATTTGATGTTTGAATTGTGGAACAGATTTTGTCTTCAGCCAAAGTATACTACTAAAGCACACGATTATGAAGAAAGCTATACTCTCATTTACACTTGTTCTGTCTGTGCTGCTAGCACAGGCACAGACAAAGCTGGTGTTTGAGGAAACAATTCCGCAGGCGTACCTGATGAAAAAAGATACAGCCCGTAATAGCAGCCAAACCAACATCAATAAGATTATTCTTTTGCTGGATAACAGCGATGTAAAGGCGCAGCGTGGCGGCAGACCGAACCGTGTACCTGAATTTGTAGTGCGCTTCGAGCAGCATGCTCGTATAGCCGACGCTGGTGATAAACTCCAACTGAAAGTACAGCTAAATAAACTGGCGGTATCAGGTGATATGCACTATAAAGGCTTTGAACTAGGAGAGGTGCTGTTGCCAGAGAAGCTGAACTATAAAGTAAAGCTGCTGGATGGCCAGAAGGTGCTAAAGACCTTTACCCAGAGTATAGCTTTCACTAAAAAAGGCGAAGCCGTTGTGTTTGAAGCGACGGTACCTGATACCATCAGCGCGGCCAAGTATAAGTTAGTTGTAGAAAGTCCTGAACTGGTTTATACTTCAAATAGTCTGAGCCGTGTGCAGAATCACCTAAGCCTGATCCAGAGCTATTACGCTTCGGATGCCACCCTCAATAAAGCCTTGCAGGATGCACAGCGCGTGCAGCCAAACGACCTGGACCGCATCCTGCATCAGGACCGCAACCTGAAAAGTATAGAAACTGCTTTGGCAGGTATAAAAGCACTTCAGTTTAAAGAAAAGCTGAACCTGAACCAGTATGACCCGCAGAAGTTCGGCAGCAAGTTAAACCAGTTGGAGCAACTACTACAGGAACGCCGCAAAACTATAAACTATATACTGGCTACCCTGGATGAGCAGTACTATAACCGTGGCTACGAACTGCTGAACAGGGGTAACCTGGCGGCAGCTCAGAATTACTTTGTGAAGTCGGTGGAGGCGAACCCAAGATTTGCTCCGTCGCACCTGCAACTGGCTCGCATCGACTTTATGAACGGTTATGTAGCAGAGGCCGCTGCGCGTACAAAAGATTTGATTTCTGGTTTCCGCATCGATCCGCAGACGCAGGAGCTGGCATTGGTGCTGGCCCACGATATCTACGGTGCCTACATAAACGAAGGAAACTCCTTAACCAGCCGTGGCAATTACCAAAACGCCTTAGCCTCTTATGCTGAAGCGCGTAAACTATGCAGCACTATTGGTGGCCTGCGCTGCAACTTGCCCGCCCTAAACGATGGTGAGGGTCGTGCAGCTTATGGTGCTTATCGAAGTATGGTAGATGAAGGTAAAAGCCTGTTGTCCCGAAACGATTTGGCAGGAGCAGACCGAATGGTAGCCGAGGCTTTAGGCTTTCAGCAGGACTATGATTTTGCTCTGCACAATGCCACCGAAGCAACTGAACTACAGACACAGGTGAAGTTCCAGTACTACCTGCAGCATATCGACCAAGGCAAGCAGCAGATGAGCCAGCAAAACTATGCCTCAGCCCTCAGCCAGTTTGAAACGGCGCTTGAAATGGAGCAACGCTATACCTTCAGACCTGTGCAGGAACTGGGGCTTCTGGCTAAACAGGCGGCCAAACCAGTCTTGCTGAATAGCCTTACCGATGGTTATCAGCAAGCCATGAACAACCGCCTGTCCAATGCCAGAAGCATCGCCGCCAAAGCCGAAGCCATGCAGGCGCGTTATGCGCTGCAGTATGATACGGAGGTGCAGAATAAGTATAATTTGCTGCGCGAGCGCATCTTTACGCAGGAGTGTGTCAACACGCAAGCTGCTTACGATAACCACTTTCAGAACGGCAAAAGCCTGGAGCGGGAGAGGAAGTTCATTGCCGCAGATCAGGCATATGAAGCGGCTATAAAAACGGCAGCAGCACAGACAAATTGTGCCATCGCCACTTTCAACGCCACCGATGCAAGAGATGCCATAAAGGCTGCCGTGGCTTACCAGCTTAAGCTGGAAGAGGTGAACCGCTACGTTGCCAGCAGCCGCTTTACAGAAGCTATCCGAACTTATAACGAAGCCGAAAAGCACTACCTGTTAAACGAAATCAACCGCTTCGGCCTAGACCATATCTCGCTTTTCAACTTCGCTAAAGAAAACCAGAAGCTAACTTTTTCAGCGGCCGTGGTAAGCTATTATACCGAACTGCAGGAGGAACAGGCTGCGATAGATTTGCTTTATACCTTGCTGAACAGGGGCTATTCCAAAGGCAAGACCAAGAAAGTGCAGGAGCAGTTGGGCAAGCAGCTGGCAGCTAAAGATATTGTACGTGGCCTGGAGGAGTCGCCTAAAGTGCTGGCCGCCGATTATGCCAAAGGTGATAAGAAGTTGAAGAAATTAAGAAAAGCTTACGAGAAAGAGATGAAGCGCCAGGCGAGAGGATAAATTGTTTTTGATAATGTTTTTTACAGCGCCAGAGGCTTTTAGTTTCTGGCGCTTGTTTTTAGGGTGGTTAGACCAGCTATAGCCTTTCCCCCTCCAATACCTGCTGCAGCACGCCTTCTTTCAAAGCATAAGCCGATACACGAATTTCCTGTAGCTGATACTGCTGGAGCACAAAGTCAACGGCTATACTTGCCAACACAATCATATCCACACGCATTTCGAGCATGCCAGGTATAGCCAGGCGGTCGTCGTGGTTTTTGCTGAGAAGCTGCTGATGGATGTGGTAAAAGTCCTCTAGAGTCAGGGTAGAGGCAGGAGGAGTAGCCTGGACTCGTGACGGATCGCCTTTGCGTAGCGCATTTATGTCGCAAAGCGTGTCGAAGGTACCAGAAGCGCCCACCAATGCCGTAGGTTTATACTCAGCAACGGCTGCTGAAAGCGGCTGTAGTGTTTCCTGCAAGTAAGCTTTTTCAGCGGTTATACTTTCGGCAGGTATAGGGTCTTGCTGAAAGAACTGGTCCATGAGGCGCTGCGCTCCAATCTCGAAACTTTGCTTCCAGAAAATCTCCTGTTGGTTGCAGATGATAAACTCTACACTACCGCCACCGATGTCCATGATCATGGCTGTTTTCTCGTCCAGAGCATCCGCTGCGCGAACACCGTAGTAGATCAGTTCTGCTTCGCGGGCACCAGAAATTACCTCTACTTGTATATCAGTTTGTTTAAAAACATCTTTTATAAACTCCTCTCCATTGGTGGCATTACGCACCATACTTGTAGCCATGGCACGTACAGTTTCTACTGTGTACTCATCAATTTGTGCTCTGAAAGCTTTTAGCGTTTTAGTGGCACGCTCGTATGCTTCGGGTGCGATGGCTCCGTTGCTGATGCCGCCCTGCCCCAGGCGCACAGGCAGTTTTGTTTTCACAAGGTCGTGGCGTTTGCCCTTTTCATCTACCTCTGTTATCAGCAGGTGAAAAGTATTGGTGCCCATATCGATAAGTGCGAGGCGTTTTTTCATGGCTTTTATGTTTGTGGAGTTTTGCAAATTGGAAGATGAGTTAAATATGTCCTGAAGTAGTTGTCTTGTTTACGAACATTTAATGACTTTTATACCGTAAAATGGCAGTCTTAATTCAATACTCTTACCTCTAAAGAGTCGGAGCTGGCAAACTCTTGTGAAGTTGCTAACAGAGTTATTCTAAGCAGAAAGTTATGGTATAAATAGTTTAACGGGTTTAATGTACCATGTATAGAAGGTCGTATTTCATCTATGTTCTTACTGCTGATCTGCTAAATGGAATTGCTGGTTACAAGATTTAGTGGTAAACCTAGTTTACCTCCCCACCGAAGAGAACCTGAAAAACGTGCCCAGCGGCAGTTTTCTGTTACCTCTGTCACTTAAGTATATCTCACCTAGTTCTTCGTTTTGAATTTGCTCCCCGAATGTCAGGCGCATTAGGTTATCTAAGATAAGGGCAGAGAAGCCGAGGGAGTAGAGGTTAATCACCAGGAAATAATCGGTTTTGTCGAGCATCTGCTGGCATAGCTTAATCAGTTCGTTCAGCTCGTTCTCCAGTTGCCATTTCTCGCCATTTGGGCCGCGGCCGTAAGCGGGAGGATCCAGGATGATGCCGTTGTAGGTGTTGCCGCGCCTAACCTCGCGTTGGGCAAATTTCATGGCGTCCTCCACAATCCAGCGGATGTTGTCGAGGTTGCTGGCTTCCATGTTGTCGCGGGCCCAGAAGTTTACCTGCTTTACCGAGTCCAGGTGCGTGATGTCGGCACCTGCGGCTTTGGCTGCCAGCGAGGCACCGCCAGTGTAGGCAAACATGTTCAAGACCTTCGGCTGCTGCGTTTTCAGCTTGCGGGTAGTGTCGTAAATAAAGGTCCAGTTGTTGTCCTGCTCAGGAAACAGGCCCACGTGCTTAAACGAAGACAGGCCCAGGCGGAAACGTAAACTCAGGTCGTTATACTTATAGTTGATGTACCACTGCTCAGGCATTCCTTTCTTCAGCTTCCACTGGCCCTTCTCCGAGCTGCCTTTTTCACGGGTAAACACCGCCTGCGCCATTCGGTCCCATTCCTGCTCAGGTAGGTGCTTGTCCCAAACAGCCTGTGGCTCAGGTCGCGCCACGTAATACTGCCCGAAACGCTCCAACTTTTCAAAATTTCCAGAATCTACTAATTCGTAGTCGGCCCAGTTTTCTATTGTAAGAAAGGAATACATATCTTTGTCGTTTAAATTTGGCTGTGCGCCAATCAGGCTGTAAAAGTACTACTAATCAGCCGAACCTAAAAAATTGCACGTATCAGCCGTTTTGATTGTTACAGATATATGGCAATAAACTTTTACAAATATCAGGGCACGGGCAACGACTTTGTGATGGTCGATAACCGTAAACTTACTTTTCCTGCCGAAGACGAGGCATTGGTAAAACATTTATGCGACAGGCGCATGGGCGTAGGAGCCGATGGCCTGATTCTGCTGCAGGACCACCCAGACTACGATTTCCAGATGGTATACTATAATGCCGACGGCCGTTTGGGATCTATGTGCGGAAACGGTGCCCGCTGCACCGTTCGCTTTGCCCGAAATTTAGGTGTGATTGAGGATGTGGCGCATTTTCTGGCTGCCGATGGCGAGCACCAGGCCAGCGTAGAACGCGAGCTAATCAACCTGAAGATGAACGACGTGGCAGGCGTAGAGCGCATAGGAGAGGACTTTTACCTGAACACAGGCTCACCGCACTATGTACGTTTTGTAGACGATCTGGAGAACCTGGATGTATATACCGAGGGTAAAGCCATCCGCTACAACGACCGCTTTCAAGAGGTAGGTACGAACGTGAACTTTGTGCAGCGCCTTTCAGAAAATGAAATTTTTGTGCGAACCTACGAGCGTGGCGTAGAAGACGAAACGCTTTCTTGTGGTACTGGCGTAACAGCCTGTGCGCTGGTGGCTAATTTCTTGGGTTTCCAGAGCCCCGTGGAAGTAAAAACGTTAGGCGGTAACTTAGAGGTGGCCTTTGAAAGAGAGGCTGCTGGTACTTTTAGTGATATTTACCTCACAGGCCCAGCCAAGCAGGTATTCACAGGTTCCGTTCCTTTGTAGCTCCTCTCACTCATTTTTTCAGATCAGCATGTTCTTAAGCTCCGATAAAATTTACCTTCGTGCCTTAGAGCCTGCTGATCTGAATTTTTTATACTCCCTCGAAAACGATGCTTCTGTATGGCATTTTGGCAACAGCCTCACGCCTTACTCCAAGCATGTGCTGGAGCAGTACTTGCAGAATGCCTCCCTCGATATTTACACGGTAAAGCAGCTACGCCTTATTATCTGTACACAGAACCACCAAGCCATTGGGGCCATCGACCTGTACGACTACGACCCTTTGCACCGCCGTGCCGCTGTAGGCATTGTAGTAGCGGCAGATTGGCGCGGTAAAGGCTATGCGGCAGAGGCACTGGAGTTGCTGCAGGAGTATTGCCAGCAGATTCTACACCTGCACCAGGTATACTGTTCTGTTTCTACTGATAACCCTCAAAGTATAAAACTGTTCTCCAAGGCTGGCTTTGAGCAGGTGGGCGTGCGCAAACAATGGCTATTATCTGCTGATGGCTGGACGGATGTAATCGAATTCCAAAAGCTGTTTTAAAGTACCTTACTGAACTTCTGTTCCCAAACTATAGTTTTAAATTGTTAGGCCTCTGCCACATTGCCACTATCGGTATGGGTATTTAGCCGCCGAATAGCCCCCGAAGGTATAGTTAAAAAATCCGCTATACTATATCGGTAAATATGGCAGATATTCTATAAAGCTTTTAATCTGGTATTGTTTTAGTACAGAATTAATGAAATATCGGAAAAACAGCTTACTTTTGAAGATATTGCAAACACAGGATTTCATTTAAGAACAAAATACAGATGTTTGATTTTTTCGGTAAAACCGTTGCGAAACTATTCGGAACAAAATCCGACAAAGATATAAAGGAGGTTATACCTTATGTATCTAAAATAAACGAAGAATATGCTCAGCTTGCCAGCCTGACCGATGACCAGCTTCGCCAGAAAACGGTGGATGTGAAAAGCATCATCGATGAGCGCCTCAAGCCTATAGATGAACAGATTGCTGCCTTGCACAAGCGTGTGGCCGAGGAAACAGAGCTGAACATTGTGCAGAAGGAAAATATTTTCTCCGAAATTGATGAATTGGAGAAGACGCGTAACAAAGACTTGGAAGTGGTGCTGATGGAAGTACTGCCTGCTGCCTTTGCTATCGTAAAAGAAACTGCTCGCCGCTGGAAAGAGAATGGTCAGTTGGTGGTTACTGCCAACGATCAGGATAGAAGCATTGCGGCTCGCAAACCAAACGTGCAACTGGATGGCGACAAAGCGATCTGGGCAAACAAATGGTTTGCTGCTGGCAACGAGATTACCTGGGAAATGCTGCACTACGACGTGCAGTTGATTGGTGGTATTGTGCTGCACCAGGGTAAAATTTCTGAGATGGCGACTGGTGAAGGTAAAACCTTAGTGGCTACCTTACCTGCCTTCCTGAATGCTTTGGCTAAGCGAGGCGTGCACGTGGTAACGGTAAACGATTACCTTGCCAAGCGTGACTCGGAGTGGATGGCTCCGCTATTCGAGTTCCATGGCATGAGCATCGACTGCATCGATAAGCACCAACCAAACTCTGAGGCTCGCCGAAACGCCTACCGTGCCGATATCACGTATGGTACGAACAATGAGTTCGGTTTCGACTATCTGCGTGACAACATGGCGCGCGAGACGAAAGACCTCGTACAGCGCAAGCACCATTATGCAATGATTGATGAGGTGGACTCCGTGTTGATTGACGATGCCCGTACCCCTTTGATTATTTCTGGCCCAGTGCCACGCGGTGATGAGCATGAGTTTTATCAGTTGAAGCCACGTATTGCCATGCTGGTAGAGGCGCAGCGTAAGCTTGTAAATAACTTCCTAACCGAAGCGAAGCGTCTGATCAAGGAAGGAAATGTTCAGGAAGGCGGCTTACCCCTGTTTCGTGCTTACCGTGGTTTGCCAAAGAGCAAGCCGCTAATTAAATTCCTGAGTGAGACAGGTAACCGTGCTATCATGCAGAAGGTGGAAAACCACTACCTGCAGGATAACTCGCGCATGATGCCAGAGGCTGATGAGCCGCTATACTTCACTATAGACGAAAAGCACAACCAGATTGAACTGACCGAAAAAGGTATTGACCTAATCACAGGTCAGGGCGAAGACCCGAATCTGTTCATTCTACCAGATATCGGTTCTGAGATTGCCAATATTGAAAACGATAAATCGCTTTCAAACGAAGAGCAGCTGCACGCGAAGGAACAGCTTATTGCTGATTTCCAGGACAAGACCAAGCGTGTGCATACTATCAACCAGTTGCTGAAGGCTTATACTTTGTTCGAAAAAGACACAGAGTATATCGTAACGCCAGACCACAAAGTAAAAATTGTGGATGAGCAGACAGGTCGTGTGATGGAAGGCCGTCGTTATTCGGATGGTTTGCACCAGGCGATTGAGGCGAAGGAGAATGTGAAGGTAGAAGACGCCACACAAACTTACGCTACCGTTACGCTGCAGAACTACTTCCGTATGTACCACAAGCTTTCTGGTATGACGGGTACTGCCGAAACAGAGGCAGGTGAATTCTGGGACATCTATAAACTGGACGTAGTAGTAATACCTACTAACCGACCAATCCAGCGAAAAGACGAGCACGATAAAGTGTTTAAGACAACACGCGAGAAGTATAACGCCGTTGCAGACGAGATTGTAGAGCTAACGCAGTTAGGCCGACCTGTACTGGTAGGTACCACATCGGTAGAGATATCGGAGTTGCTGAGCCGTATGCTGACGCTGCGCAAAATTAACCACCAGGTGCTGAACGCGAAGATGCACCAGAAAGAGGCAGATATTGTAGCTGAGGCTGGTAAACCAGGTACGGTAACCATCGCTACTAACATGGCTGGTCGTGGTACCGACATTAAGCTGGCACCAGAGTCTAAGGCTGCAGGTGGTCTGGCCATTATTGGTACAGAACGCCACGAGTCTCGCCGTGTAGATCGCCAGTTGCGTGGTCGTGCAGGTCGCCAGGGTGACCCAGGTTCTTCTCAGTTCTTTGTGAGTTTGGAAGATAATCTGATGCGCTTGTTTGGTTCTGACCGTATTGCCCGCCTGATGGACCGTATGGGTCTGGAAGAAGGTGAAGTAATCCAGCATTCCATGATCACGAACTCTATTGAGCGTGCGCAGAAGAAAGTGGAGGAAAACAACTTCGGACAGCGTAAGCGCCTGCTGGAGTACGATGACGTGATGAACGCACAGCGTGAGGTGGTGTACAAGCGCCGCAGAAACGCCCTGTACGGCGAGCGCCTGGAACTGGATATCTGGAACATGATCTATGATATCAGTGAAGATGTAGTGGTTAGTTACAAAAACATAAACGACTACGAAAACTTCCAGCTGCACATTATTCGTGTGTTTGGTATAGAAACAAAAATCACAGAAGACAATTTCAGAAGTACAAACGCGAACCAACTGGCTGAGCGACTGTATAACGAAGCGCTGAACTACTACCTGGAGAAAAACAGGAAGACAGCTGAGCAGGCTTACCCAATCATCACCGATATTCACCAGAACCGTGGGCCGATGATTGAGAATGTTGCGGTGCCGTTTACAGATGGCAAACGCCAGCTGGCTGCCGTTACCAACCTGACGAAGGCCTACGAGTCTAAGGGAATGGAACTGCTTCGTGCCATGGAGAAGATCATTACGCTGGGTACTATAGACCAAGCTTGGACAGACCACCTGCGCCAGATGGACGACCTGAAACAGGTAGTGCAGAACGCGGTGTACGAGCAGAAAGACCCGCTGTTGATTTACAAGTTTGAGTCGTTTGAGCTGTTTAAGCGCATGATCGGTAAGGTGAACGAGGAAACAATTAACTTCCTGTTCCATGCCTTCATTCCTGTACAGGCACCAGAGCAGGTGCAGCAGCCCGTAAGACCTCCTATGGCTCCTAAAGCTCCTGTGTTGAAAGAGCAGAAGCAGGAAGTGCATTCTTCTTTGGAAGGCGGCAACGGACAAACTGAAGAATCGGCACCAGAGCCGCAGAAGGTAATGCCAGCACACTCGCAAAAAGTAGCAGGCCGTAACGATCGTGTAAGTGTACAGTACAGAGATGGCCGTGTGGTGAAAGACGTGAAGTACAAAACTGTAGAGCAGGATCTGCTGGATAACAACTGCGTTATTTTAGAAGACTAAGGGTGGCTTCGCCGAATTAGAAATAAAGATCAGAAGTGAGGGGAGGTAAAACTTTCTCTCATTTCATGGAAAAGCAGCCAAACAGCTGCAGCTTCATAAACAATAAGGAAAGGATATAAGAGGAGAGGAAACTTTCAGCTTATATCCTTTATCTTTGTAAGGCAGGTGGTATCGTGCACTCTGCTTCAAGTTTTCAACTTGGAGCTTTTATGGTGCAAGTTTCAAACTTGCGTGCGTGTACTACTGAAAGACAAGTTTCGCAAGTTGAAAACTTGCCGCATGACCACCACAAATTGAAAACTTGCGGTATAGTTACGTCTATAGTCAACAGTCTAATATTTAGTCTAGCGTCTAATGTCTAAGAAAGAATTAGCTTCCTACATCGACCACACCCAACTTAAGCCTGAGGCTACAACTGATCAGGTGCGCCAGCTTTGCCATGAAGCCAATACCTATGGTTTTGCAGCTGTTTGCGTGGCTCCCGTTTATGTAGCTTTGGCTAAAGAGGCTTTAGGGGAAAGTTCCGAAGTGAGAATAGCAACGGTAGTTGGTTTTCCGTTAGGCTATCAGCACCACAAGGTAAAGTTCCTGGAAACGCACCAGGCCATTGCCGACGGAGCTACAGAAATAGATGTGGTAATGAATATCTCCGCTTTCAAATCTGGCGACTATAAAGCAGTGGAAAACGAATTAAGTGATTTGGCCAACTTCTGCCATCTGAAGGAAGCGGAATTGAAGGTAATTATAGAGACAGCGCTGCTTACACCTGCTGAAATTGAGAAAGCCTGCGAACTCTGTGTGGCTGCAGGAGCCGATTATGTAAAGACTTCCACGGGCTTCTCTACGCGCGGTGCTTCTTTAGAAGATATAGAATTAATGCGCGGTGTGCTGCCGCCACATATGAAAATAAAAGCCTCTGGCGGTATAAAAACATTTGTCCAGGCCGAAGCGTTAATCAAGGCGGGTGCCGATAGGTTAGGGTGCTCAGCCAGTATCCAGATTATAAACCATGAATAAATTTTTTAGCTTATTGTTATCGTTGGCGATGTTGTTCGCAACAGCCTGCGTGTCCTCGTCTGGGGCCGCCACTAGCGGAACCACTTCCGAAAGCACTCGTTCAGGAGGTAATGTAAAGGTTACGGAAGACCTGAGCGCGTACCGACCAAAATATACGGTGCCTGACGCTGCCGCCCCAACGGCACGCATAGAACCCACTAACCATGTAAACGACCAGGTGGCAGTGCTGATGGACACGGTAGCAAGTGTGAATAAAAACATAAAGTATGCCCAAGGATATCGTATTCTAGCCTATAATGGCTCTGAGCGTCAGACTGTGATGAATCTGCGAAAAACGATTATTGCGCGCGTGCCCGACGAAAAAGATTACCTGACCTATAACCAGCCAAATTTCCGATTAAAGATAGGCGACTACTTTAGCCGCATTGAGGCGCAGCAGGTACTGAACCAAATTAGCGATTTGCTACCTAATGCCCAAATTGTGCAGGAGCAGATCAACATCCCGAAAAGCACAGGCAGCAGGTAAAACTGCAGCTAACTATAAAGATACGTTGCAACTACTTTGTAGTGGTTGCAACGTTTTTTAGTTTAGTGGGAGGGGAGGAGTAAAACTTTGTTAAACTCTAATAACCTTTGATGTCATTTCGAACGCAGTGAGAAATCTGTGTTCTTTCAATCTTTTGTCTGTAGCAGATTTCTCCCCTTGGTCGAAATGAGACAAAGCTTAAAATAAAATGTGCTTAACTACAGCACAAACTATAAAACCATACCATGTCTCAAATCTTACAGAAAATACAGTCTCTTGCCAAAGCTTATGCCAATGATACGGTGGAGGTGCGTCGGCATTTGCATGCGAACCCAGAGCTTTCGTTTGAGGAGCATAATACGGCAGCTTACGTTGAGCAGGTGCTGCAAAGCTATGGCTTGGAAACGACGCGGCTGGCAAACACAGGTGTAGTGGCTATCATAGAAGGAAGAAATCCTGACAAGAGCACCATTGCCCTGCGTGCCGACCTGGACGCGCTGCCGATTGTAGAACAGAATGAGGTAGCTTATAAATCGAAGAACACGGGTGTAATGCATGCCTGTGGGCATGATGTGCATACGTCTTCTTTGCTGGGCACGGCGCGTATTCTGCAGGACGTGCGCGAAGGTTTTGAGGGCACCGTGAAGCTAATTTTTCAGCCAGGAGAGGAGAAGTTTCCAGGAGGCGCTTCCCTGATGATAAAAGAAGGCGTACTGCAGCAGCCTGCTCCAAGTGGCATTATGGGGCAGCACGTGTTCCCGATGCTGCCAGCTGGTAAAGTCGGTTTCCGTAGCGGCATGTACATGGCCAGCGCCGATGAAATTTACATCACGGTAAAAGGAAAAGGTGGCCATGCCGCTATGCCTGAGCAGAACGTGGACACGGTGCTGATTGCTTCGCACCTGATTGTGGCGCTGCAGCAGATTGTGAGCCGCCATGCTAGCCCAAAGGTGCCAAGCGTACTTTCTTTTGGTAAAGTAGAGGCCTTGGGTGCAACTAATGTAATCCCGAACGAGGTGAAGATAGAAGGCACCTTTAGAACAATGAACGAGGCATGGCGCAAGGAGGCGCATAAACGCATCAAGAAGCTAGCCGAAGGCCTCTGCGAAAGCATGGGCGGAAGCTGCGACATTGACATCAAAAATGGTTATCCGTTCCTGATGAATGACCCTAACCTGACTAACCGTGCCCGTGCAGCAGCAGAAGCGTATTTGGGAGCAGAAAACGTAGTGGACCTGGATCTGTGGATGGGAGCAGAAGATTTTGCTTATTATTCGCAGGAAGTGCCTGCCTGCTTTTACCGACTAGGCACACGCAACGAAGAACGAGGCATCACGTCCTCCGTACATACACCTACCTTCGATATAGAAGAAACTGCCTTGGAAACAAGTATAGGCCTGATGGCTTGGCTGGCAGTGCAGGAGCTAGAAAAGTAATTTTTCAGCGGGAAAATGTAGATAAATTTCCTTTGTTCTTGCTTTGTGGTTTTTACCAGCAAGCGAAGGCACTTGTGAAGACGTAAAGTTATTCCTGTTGTTAGTAAGAATACCGTAGGCAGCAGGTTCATTTATTTTGTGTCACTTCGACGAAAGGAGAAATCTGTGTTTTATCAAGTCACAGCCTGACTGAAAAATGAGAGCAAACAATAACGGCAGGTGGCTTTAAGGTACTACAGAATAATGTGGAGTCTTGCGTCCTGTGTCCTGCATCTTATGTCTATAGATTAAGTGGAAGAAGAAAAGGTTTTTGAATACGAACTGTCGGAGGGGCTGCTGGGGCGGAAACGCAAACTGCAGCTTGCTCCTGCTTTTGTTGCATTCGAAAGCAGCATTCTAAAGCAGGAGTCACTCACCAAAATTAGCAAGAAAGACATTGTGGACGTAAGGCACGAGATGAACTGGATGCAGTGGTACAGGTTTTATGTAGGCTGCGACTTCAGGATTGCGTTCAGGACTATAGACGAAAATATTCAGACCTTCAAATTCAAGAGCTATTTCGATAAGAATGAAAGCTACATCGACATTTATGAAGAGATTGTAAATGTGCTGTGGCGCTACTACCTGAACCACCTGGTGGCGCAGCAACTGGAGGAGTTTAACAGAAACCAATCTTTGGAGTTAAAGACGGTAAAATTAAAAGAGGATGGTTTATACTTTACCGATCAGGATCAGTTTGTGCCTTGGGCAGAAGTAGAAGTGAAAGAGTTTGAGAGCTATTACGCCATTTATAAATCTAGTGAGGCTGCTATACATAAGCGCATCAACTATAACGAGTGGGGCAGCGAAGTACTTTTCGGTTTGATTAAGGCTCTGAAGGAGAAGGAGCAGGAGAGTAGAAGCTAATTAAATATGAGAAAATTTTACCTGATTTTTTTACTCGTTGTATTGCCAGCGTTTAGTCAGGCACAGCGCAAAGTCACGGCTCCAACGGCTATCTGGCCCGAGCTGCAGCTAAGCTATGGTGTAAGCGAAAAAAGCCTGTTCTTCTTCCGAAACCAATACCGTATTAATACCGATTCTAGGTTTAACGACCTCAAAAACAGCGGCCCCCTTAGCAACTTTGAGCGGGTAGAACTGACATTAGGTTATGAGTTTACCTCCAATGAGCATTGGCGGGGCGGAGCGCTGGTACGTTATGCTATCGAGAATTATCCGAAGATTACTTTTTACACCTTCTTTTTGCGCCACAACGGACATATAGGTAGTTTGTACTTTAACAAACAAGGTGCTTTTGATTTTGCAAACCAAGAAGATCAGGACTTGGCAGGACGGGTAAGGCTGATGGTGGAATTAGGCAAACGGCTGCCTATCGGAAGTAAATATATAACGCCTTCGATAAGGTACGAAATCATGATGCTAACAGAGTTGGGGGAAACGGATAGAAATAATTTAGAAGAGCGTAGTATTGATAGAACACGCCTGCGCTTAAGCCTGAACTATGAACTGACGGAAAAGCTACGAATTAACCCATACTTTATGCGGCAAACCGACTACTATTATGCCATGGTGCCTCCGAAGTATGATGAAAACGATGTGCTGCTGGAGGATGGCTACACCACCAAACGGAACAGAGTTTCGCCTGTATTCGGACTGGAAATAAAGTATAACTTCAACATTGCTCCGAACACCGCCAGTATTTCATATTGATTTAACCTTAACTGTAAAGTTGTCAGTTACTTAGATTTATTTTAATGCTATATAATGACATTATTTCATGATTTAAAAGGACATTACGATTGGTATAATTTTTACTAGTGCTTTAGTGTAAAAGATGTTTAACTACATTTTAAAGAGATTACAACTATGGCACTGAACAGATATAACGGCATGCAGGATGTAATGCCAAACACATTTAGCTCTATGTTAGACAGATTCTTTAACGAGTCTGTGAATTCAAGAAACTTTGCAGGCTTTACGCCACATGTAGATGCTTGCGAAACTGAAGAAGGTTTTGAAATTGAACTGGCATTGCCAGGAGTGAAGAAAGAAGATATTTCCATCGATTTTCAGGAAGGCAAGCTAACGATAAGCGGCGAGCGCAAGCTAGAGAAAAAAGAAGAAGGTAGACGTTACCATATGCTTGAAACGCAGTATGGCTCGTTTAGCAGAAGCTTCTATTTGCCTGATAAGGTAAACCCAGATCAGATTTCAGCGCAGCTGGATAATGGTGTGCTGCTGGTAACAGTTCCGAAAGATGAAAACAAAACAAAGAAACGCCAGATTAGCATCAGCTCTGGTACAGAAACTCAGAAAGCATCGGTAGGAAAAGGTAAAAGCACTGCTAAGCTAGCCACGGCCACCTCCGAAAACGGTAAAGAAGTACATGCGTAACTAAAGCATAAAAAAGGGGCCAGATTTTTGGCCCCTTTTTTGTTATAGTCAGGGTATAACGGGAGATAGTGGTTTAAATTAGTTTTAAAGCTAAAACATTGCTCTTTACAACATTTAAAGTAGTCGTGGCTGAGTGTAATTTCGTATAACAAATAGCGTTATAGTTTATAATATAGCCTACAATTAATATATTAGTAATCAAGATACCTTTAACATATTATTTAGTTAAAAATACATGAAGACAAAACAGTTTATAGTTGGCTTAACGCTCTCAGCCGTATTAGGTGGCGGTGTGGCTGTAGGTAGCTACAAGCTGCTGGAGGAAGAAAATCATGGCATGACGCAATCCCAGGAGCAGCAGTATCCTACCGTAAGGTATACCAGCGATATGCGGAGTAGCAATGTTGTAGTACCTGAGGGGCTAAATTTTGTAAACGCTGCACAAGCGTCTACTCCTGCAGTGGTGCACGTGAAAACGGAGTATAGCTCCCGTGGTTCTGACCGCTACAGCAGCCAGATGGATCCGTTTTTGAGAGAGTTCTTCGGCGATGGTTTTGGCGAGCGTGCTCCCCGAGGTCCGCAGCGTGGTTCAGGCTCAGGTGTGATTATTGCCTCTAACGGCTATATTGTAACGAATAACCACGTTATTGATAAAGCAGATAAGATTGAAGTTGTGCTGGACGATAAGCGTACTTTTTCGGCAACGCTAGTAGGTGCCGACCCAACCACCGATATTGCCCTGCTTAAGATTAACGGCGAGAGCCTACCAGCTATGCGCTATGGTAACTCCGACGATCTGAATGTAGGAGAGTGGGTATTGGCTGTTGGCAACCCCATGAACTTAACTTCTACCGTTACAGCTGGTATAGTGAGCGCCAAAGGCCGTAGCATCGATATCCTTCGCTCAAGTGCAGGAGAAATGAGCATCGAGTCTTTTATACAGACAGATGCGGCAGTGAACCCTGGTAATAGCGGTGGTGCTCTTGTAAACCTAAACGGTGACTTGGTTGGTATAAACACAGCCATTGCTTCGCAAACAGGTTCTTTCGCTGGTTATTCTTTTGCAGTACCATCTTCTATTGTAAGTAAAGTAGTTGATGACCTTCTGAAGTATGGAGAAGTACAGCGAGCCTTGTTAGGTGCCAGAATAATGGACATCAGCTCTGATTTTGCCAAAGAAAAAGGTCTTAAGACTTTGAATGGTGTGTATATATCAGAAGTAACAGAAAACAGCGCTGCCAAAGATGCTGGTATTCAGTCTGGTGATATTATTACTGCTATCAATGGCGCAGCTGTAAACAGAAACTCTCAGTTGCTAGAGCAGGTAGCCCGCTACCGTCCTGGCGATAAAGTAAAAGTAACTTACCTGCGCGATGGTAAAGAGCGTGTTGCTAACGTTACCTTCAAAAATGCTAACAACAGCACAGAGCTTGTAAAACGCAGCAATGCAAAGGCTATCACTTTTGAGGGAGCTACTTTCCAACCTGTTTCTAAAGAAGAAATGAGGAAGCTAGGTATAAACGGTGGTGCAAAAATTACTGAAATCAAGAACAGCAAGTTCAGCGAAACAGGTATAAAAGATGGTTTCATCATCACTAAAATTGACAGATATGCCGTTAACCAGCCTTCAGATATCGAAAAGTATTTGAAAGATTTAGAAGGTGGCGTGGTGTACGTAGAAGGTGTTTATCCTGACGGATTAAGAGCTTTCTACCCAATCGGCAAAGGTTAATAGCAACACATCGTATAAATTCAGGAAAGCTTCTACAGCATTGTAGAAGCTTTTTTGTTTTGTTAGCTTTGTAAAGAGGCGCTTTTGTAATGGGGCAGGTATAGGTTAAAGTTACAATCTGGCAAGTAGCCAGAGGCGCAAATTTAATTTACTACAGGTATAAAATTCCTGATCACCCTCTAATCCTGTAAATCCAGATTCAGAAATTTAAAGCATTAAAAATAAAACCATGAAACAGACTATAGATCAGCTACCGCTAACCAAAACCATAGAAGACGTGCTACAGCAGCTAGGCATAAAAGACCTGAACCCTACCTACAGTACAGGTTTAGTATGGGGAGGTAAGGAAAACAGAAATACAAAAGCCATACATTCTCCTGCGGATGGCAACAAAATAGCCTCTGTAAACATGGCCACGCCCGAAGATTATGAGCAGGTTATTTCCACGGCGCAGGAGGCTTTTAAAAGTTGGCGCAAAACACCAGCCCCGAAGCGTGGAGAAGTTGTGCGCCAGATTGGTGATAAGCTGCGCGAGTACAAAGAGCCGCTCGGTAAGCTTGTAAGTTACGAGATGGGTAAAATTCTGCAGGAAGGCCTGGGCGAGGTGCAGGAGATGATCGATATCTGTGATTTTGCAGTTGGATTGTCGCGGCAGCTGCACGGTTATACTATGCACTCCGAACGCCCACAGCACCGCATGTATGAGCAGTACCATCCGCTTGGCATTGTTGGTGTTATCTCGGCCTTTAACTTTCCTGTAGCGGTGTGGAGTTGGAACACCATGTTGGCTGCCGTTTGTGGCGATGTGGTGGTATGGAAGCCTTCGGAGAAAACACCGCTTACGGCACTGGCTTGTCAGCATATTATTAGAGAAGTGTTAGTAAACAATGAGCTGCCAGAAGGAATCTTCAATTTAATTATTGGCGATGCTGAAATCGGTAGCCTGATGAGCCATGATGGGCGTGTGCCGTTGGTTTCTGCTACAGGTTCTACGCGCATGGGCAAGAAAGTAGGGGAGGCTGTGGGAGCTCGTTTAGGGAAATCGTTGTTAGAGTTGGGAGGCAACAACGCTATTATCCTTACCGAGAATGCCGACTTGGAAATGGCGCTTCGGGCTATTGTGTTTGGGGCGGTTGGCACTTGTGGCCAGCGCTGCACCTCTACACGTCGCCTCATCATTCACGAAAATATTTATGAGCAGGTAAAAGAGCGCCTGCTGAAAGTATACCCGAACCTGCCCATCGGTCATCCGCTAAGCAGCACAACGCTGGTTGGTCCGTTAATTGACAAGGAGGCCGTAAAGGCATTTCAGCAAGCGCTGGAGCGCGTGCAAGCTGAAGGCGGCACTTTGCTAACAGGCGGCGAAGTACTGGAAGGCGAAGGCTTTGAAAGCGGTAACTACGTTAAGCCAGCTATTGTAGAGGCGAAGAACGAGTACGAAACAGTGCAGGAAGAGACTTTTGCACCAATCCTGTACCTGATCAAATATAGCGGCGATGTAGAAAACGCTATCGAGTTACAGAATGGCGTAAGACAGGGTTTATCGTCGGCTATTTTCTCTAGTAACCTGTTGGAGACAGAGGCCTTCCTTAGTCACTGGGGCTCCGATTGCGGCATTGCCAATGTAAACATTGGCACATCTGGTGCTGAGATAGGCGGTGCCTTTGGCGGTGAGAAAGACACAGGCGGCGGTCGTGAGTCTGGCTCAGATGCCTGGCGCGTATACATGCGCCGCCAAACCAACACCATCAACTACAGCCGTGAACTGCCACTGGCGCAGGGCATTCGCTTCGATATCATGGATTGATTTTAATGTGCTGATTGATTAATGTGCTAATGAGGCAATATGCTAATGTGTTAGTTAGCAGTACCTCTTGCCGTTGTTGCGTGTTCTCACCAACAACGGCATCAGCCTAAAATTTTGAGAGTAGTACAAACAGGAAAAGCTGGCTTAGAAAGTCAGCTTTTCCTGTTTGTAAGCAACTGATGTACTGTGCCCTGCAATACTGTACTTGGCAAACGAACCGCAGTTTTTAGTGCAGCACTTCAGGCACAGAGTAGACGATCAAAAAAAAGAAGGAAATATTTTGCAACTTGATGCAACCTCCCGCATTTGCTGTTGTCTTTAGTATGGATTTGAGAAGGAGAGAAAGCATAGAGAAAACAACAGAGTACTAACGCCATCACCTGTATTCGGATAATAACTTCATTTGAGTCATTTGGAAACGCTCACCTACCAGGACGAGAACATGCACGTGGTCCAACGTTGCAGGGAAGGCGACAACCGTGCCCAGTACGAGTTGTATAAGCTCTATGCCAAAGCTATGTTCAACGTGAGCATGCGCATCACTAACGATTATGCCGAGGCCGAGGATGTGTTGCAGGAGGCTTTTATCAGCGCCTTCAAAAACATACATGCCTATAAAGGCGAAGCCTCCTTTGGCAGCTGGCTGAAAAAGATTGTGGTTAACGCTGCCATCAACTCTATCCGAAAGAGAAAAGCGGAGCTGGTGCCTATAGAAGACAGAATGGCTGAAACTGTAGCCGACGAAGTATACGAAGACGAAACAGAGTGGCAGGTAGAGAAAGTAAGGCGGGCCATCCAAAAGCTGCCAGACGGTTACCGCGTCGTGCTCAGTTTGTACTTGCTAGAAGGATTCGACCATGCCGAGATAGCCGAGATACTGGGCGTAACGGAGTCTACTTCTAAATCGCAGTATTGCCGCGCCAGAAAAAAGCTTTTGGAAATATTGCATGAGCCTGCGTTTGCGGCTTATGAGGTGTAGAAATCAGTACAATTAACTGATATGGAAGATAAATTAAAAGGATTTGTAAATGAGCATCGGGACGAATTCGATGTTTTTGAACCCAGACAGGAACTGTGGCAGGAGATATGTCAGGAAATTCCGCCTCTGAGGAAAGAGGTAAAAGTAATAAGCTTTAACTACGGAGAACGTTTAAAGTTCAGCGCCGACTTTATGTTTATGCGCATAGCAGCGGCAGCGTTGCTGCTCTTAGGTTGCGGCCTTACCTTTTTAGCGGCTAAAAAAAGCAGTTCAGGCTCTGACGGAGCCATGGCTGTGGCTACCGCAACAGAGGCGCCTGCTTTAAACACGATAGCCCCTGAAATGATAGAGGTAGAAGCGTACTACACCAGCCAGATTAACAGCAAAAAGAGCCAGCTGAGTAACTACGATGTAAAGGTGCTAGGGCTAGATGAACAGCAAAGCATAGACCGTGAGCTGATGCGCCTGGACAGCACGTACGGCCAACTAAAAAAGCAACTGTACACGACACCGAATAAAGACTTGGTAATAGACGCCATGATTCAGAACCTGCAGATACGAATTGAGGTGTTGAACCGCCAACTGGAGGTACTCCAGAAAATAGAAAGACTACAACAAAATGAAACTACTGACACAAAACATGATGAAACCGCTACTATACTATAACCTGAAATGCTACGCCTTTATACTTTTACTACTCACACCCGCTGTAGTATGGGCACAAGACCAGCCCAAGGGCACTAGGCTAGGCAAAGTGCCTGAACCCGCCTTGCAAGCTATCATGAATTTGGAAAAGCTCGAAAACCTAGCAAACCTAAATCAGCTGGCGAAGCTGGAAGAACTATCGGCCTTAGCTAGCCTGAGTAGTCTGGGAAGCTTGAGCAGCTTGAAAAGTTTGGGCGACATAAACATAATTATTCCAGATGTTAAAGTAGACTGTGCAAGCACCACTTTTGAGGCCGAAACACAGAAGACTTTCGACAAGACTTACAAGGTAGACAGCCGCGATATGCTTTCTATTGATAACAAGTTTGGCAGAGTGCATGTGAATACCTGGAACAAAAATGAGGTTCGGGTGCGGGTGGATATTAAAGCCAGAGCCAGCAACGAGCAGCGGGCACAGGAACTGCTGAACTCAATTAATATTGCTGAACGCAAGGAGGGAAACAACCTGGCCCTTAAAACCAATATTGGCTCCACGCAAAGCTCAGGAAACAGAGGAATGGAAATAAACTACACTGTTTATATGCCAGAAAGCAATGCTATCAACATCAAGAACAAATTCGGAGATGTTTACCTGCCCGATTTTAAAGGACAAGCGACGCTTGAAATTCAGCATGGTTCTTTAAAGGCAGAGCGATTGAGCAACGAGTCCAACTCTATAAAACTGGTGCATGGTTCAGGCAGGCACAGCTCTATCAGCTACATGAACAAAGGTGTTGTGGATGTGATGTACTCCACCTTGGTGATTGACGGTGCAAACCAGATTCAGTGCTCCTCTAAGTACAGCGATTTCAAAATAGGTAATGTGCAGGATGTACTGGATCTGGACATAAAGTATGGCTCACTGAATGTTGCCAACGTCAGCAGGGATGTGCAGAAGATTATCGTGGACGGTAGTTATTGCCCTATCACTATTAATTTCGAAGATAACTCGTCTGTTAACTTTGATGTGAAAGTACAGTTTGCTGATTTCAAGTATGATAAATCCCGTGTAAACGTCACCTCCCAAGGCCAGGATATGCATTCTGCAGAGTATAAAGGCAAATTAGGTTCTGCTGCTTCTAAAGGTACCGTTACAATTGTATCCAAGTTCGATGATGTGAGGTTTGCGAACTAGAATAGCTAAGACATTTTAAGGTTGTTTGTGATAATTGTTTTGAGGCAAAAGGGCTGGCATTCGCTGGTCCTTTTTGCTTTTGTCCTAAAATTATTCAAGTTTAAATTCTATCAAAGTACTAGGACCTCGTCCAAATATGTCTCCACTGAGAAAATATCTAATTTTGGGCAAGTTAGTATCATAAAGAGTAGGGCCATAGTTGTTTTTGATGTATTTTTCATTATATCCTTGTAACAACAATAAAGTCGGAAAGATTTGAGCGTGTGATTGTTGGTTAGGAGAAGGCACGGTAAAAGATTGGGCGTAGCCTGTCTTATCAAGAATCCACAGCGGAACATTTGCTTCAATTGGTAGTGTATTTATTGTACTGGCATGTGTAATACTTATTCCATCTCCTGAAAGATCTTGTCCATGATCTGAAGTATATACAATAAAGGTGCTATCCTGCGGTTGGATATTATGAATAAGCTTCCTCCAAAACCCATCTACCGTCCATCTTATCGAATTATAGTAAGCGTTGATAGACTTTTCTTTATCTTTCAACATACTTCTTTCTGAAAGAACAGGGCTAAAAAATACTGAATCTGGATGATATGTTCTGGCATAAGGCCAATGTGCACCAGCCTTGTTTACATAAACAAATATCTTATTGTTAGACTTTGATAACTTCAGCAGTAAGTCAGCAATAACAAAGTCTCTTTTGTAATATGGCTGTTCTAGCTGCTCTTCTGTTACTTGTACGAAATGGTCGATGCTCTTTAAATCTTGTGAGGACACAAAGTTCTGAAGCATTCCTCGTCCAATTTGTGCATCAATAAAGTAGGTAGTGTAACCAGCTTGCTTTGCATACTGAAAAATGTTAGATTTTTTAAGTGCCTGCTTTTCTTTATCTGGTAGTTCCTGGCTCCTAAGACCGCTCATGAGTGCAATATTGCTACCTGCGCTATAATTAGTATAAGCCGATGCGATGCCAAAATTTTGAAGCTGATCACTCACACTCTTAAGGAATGGTGTAGTGTTTGAATTGTTGCCATTAATAGAAAGCGCACCTCCGGTAATACTCTCGTCTACTATAAGGAAAAGGTGCTTTACACCAGCCTGTTCAGGACTAATTTGAACAGGTGTTCTTGAGGTGTTAGGTAAGGTGTGGTTGTAGGCTAAAATGGTGCTTAATGGTACCCTGTAAAAAACTGGCAAGTCGTCTATTACGCCCAACGATCTGTTTATGTACCAGTAACTAAGAACTATCAAGGGGAGTAAAACAAGAGTATATCCTGTTTTATACACATGTTTTATTCTTTTATTGGCAAAGCAAAGCGCTGCTCCAGTTGCTATGGTTCCGGCCAAGGCAAACACTAGAGGTAAAGTATAATTATTGAAGGCTTCTGACAATAGATGAGTGTTATTAATAGCAGTGTGTGCATCAGCATAGGTATAGTTGTAGCCTGTAATAAAGCGGTACACTAGACTTATGAATAAAAGCGGTAGCCATACTGCTGCAGAAGCAATCCGTATAGTTTTGTTCTTGTTAAACAAAACAATCTGTAAACCCCAAACAGTTAGTCCAAAAATAATAAGGTATAAGGCTAAGTTTGCAACGCTGTTTCTGAACAACAGCATTTGCAGTAAATAATAAACCCTTCCAGGACGCATTTCGACAGTTACAACAAACAGACAAAGAAAAATATATAAAATAGTTGTTCTATATAATGTAGAAGGAGCACGCATAATGGGTAGTCTTACTAATAACTAAAGGTTTTAATAAATTAAATTTAGTATAAAGAGCAAAGTTAGTTTAATAACCTGATTACTTCTTTCAAGATCTATCTTAGCTTTTGTCCCTCGATAACGAGGGACAAAACAATGTTTGGATGATAGTCTGTTAATGCTTGAGTAGTATTGACAGACAATTACCGAAAACAACTAAAGCTAGATTTTACTATGATCCAATTCATGTGATATAAATGCTAGTAGTGTTAAATGAGAAACAACAACATCTAAAAGCTTGTTGTTTTGTATCTTTAGCAGAATAGGCAAAAATTGCAATATATAGCGCAATTGAAAGAACCCTCAAGGGAAAAGATGTTACTATAGCAAAAAGGGTTTGGAGGGAAGATTGACGAATTAGAAGTACTACTGAAGTGTGCAACTAAAGGTGAATTATTTTCATTAAGCATTGCAAAATGAAAATGAGCCGTCATGTTAGCGGTAAATACTAAACTTAGATAAGAGTGATTGAACAAAGAGAAAATCTATTCAAACAGCGGGCAGAAAGCTTTGCCGAACAGGAAAAAGGTGCCTCCTCTAAATCTGGCGTGGTGTCGTGGCTGCGGGTGGTGGTGTTTTTGGCAGGTGTTGCTGCGGCTTACTACTTCTTTAGCAGCGGGAACAATGTGGCTGGTGCGATGGCTATACTTGGTTCCTACATCATGTTCCTGGTGGTTATGCGTTGGCACAGCCGTCTCGATTTCAAGTACCAGCACCTGGTGCTGCAGCGCAAAGTAAACGAGTTTGAGGTAGAGCGGCTGCACGGCAGGCTACAGCAGTTTGACGGCGGAGATACCTTCATAAATGCGCAGCACCCTTATACTTCAGATTTAGATATATTTGGACAGAACTCGCTTTTTCAGCTGCTGAACCGCTCTGTTACAACGATAGGCAGAGCTAAACTGGCTGGCTGGCTACAAGCCGCAGCCAAACCCGACGAGGTTGTGCAGCGGCAGGAGGCGGTGGCGGAAATGGCAAGCCCTACGCAACTCGATTGGCTACAGCACCTACTGGCATTGCCCATGCACTACAAGCACGACAAAGAGCCAGCAAACGAATTTATACTTTGGCTGCGGGAGCGTACTTTCTTTACGCAGCATTCCGTTCTTAAAGTGCTTCTTTTTATACTGCCCGTTATTACGTTGGCTGCTATTGCAGCCTGGATTTACGGCTACAGTGGCTATATACCAGTGTTCTTTCTGTTAGTACAGTACCTGCTGAGCTATAAATTTGCAGTGGTTCGGGATGAGTATTATGAGAATAGCGTGGGTATGTACGATGCCATGCGTAGCTATACACGCCAATTGCAGCACTTGGAGCAACACCAGTTCGCTTGTGCTAAGTTACAGCAGCTACAGAGCCAGCTGCTGCAGCACAATACCAATGCCTCTGCTGCTGTAGGTAAGCTGTCCACCATCATCGATTTCTTTTCGTGGCGACTGAGTGCACTCATGAGCTTTTTCCTGAACACCATCCTGATGTGGGATTTCTTCTGGATATACAGATTAGAGAACTGGAAAGAGAAGCACCTGGAGCAGGTGGGCAATGCTATAGATGTGCTGGCGGAGTTTGAGGCGCTGGCAAGTATAGCCGCTTTTCAACATGCGCATCCTGCCTACACAGTACCTTTGTTAAGCGTCCAACCCTTCGAGGTGAAGGCGAAGACCTTGGCGCATCCGCTTATTTTTTCAGTTAATCCCGTTGCCAACGATTTTGAAATAGCAGGCGCTGGCAATACGATGGTCATAACAGGTTCCAACATGTCGGGGAAAACCACTTTCTTGCGCACGGTAGGTATAAACATGGTGCTGGCCTTTACGGGTGCTCCTGCCTGTGCTGAAGGTTTTACGGTGGCGCCCGCTCAGGTATATACAGCCATGCGCACCGTAGATAATCTGGCAGAAAACACCTCCTCTTTCTATGCAGAACTGAAACGCTTACGGGTGCTGCTCGAGCTTACTGCGCAAGGGCAACCTGTTTTTTACCTGTTGGATGAGATACTCAAAGGCACCAACTCCCGCGATCGTCATCACGGCGCAATGGCCCTGATACGCCAGCTGCACAAGCGCAATGCCTCTGGCCTCATCTCCACCCACGATTTGGAGCTGGGTGCGATGGAGCAGGAACTGCCAGGCAGCGTATACAACTATAGCTTCAACAGCGACATCATTGGCGACGAGATTAAGTTTGATTACAAGCTGCAAAGAGGTGTTTGCCGAAGCTTTAACGCCAGCAAGCTCATGCAACTGATGGGCATAGAGATGGAGCGTTCCTGATAAAGCCTTGACAAAAGACAAAGGAGCAGTATTCAGTATTTATTCTGCTTTTGCTTTTCTCAACTTGAATTAGCTCTCACCTCATTAACTAATCAATTCATTAGTATATTACTCAATTATCACATCAGCACATTAACCAATTAGCACATTAAGCCCATGAGAACCGTAGCCGACATCCCACACTCAAGTATGAAAATCACCTTACTCGCCTGGAACGGGAAGTATTTACTGAAGCTGGAGAAAGGGGATTTTGAACAGACCTATAAGATAAGCGAAATGAACGTGATAGGAGACGAAGGCGCTAAGGCCCTGCTAGACGAAGAATTTTTAGAAGCTGTCTCAAATCGCTTCACCGATATGCGCAATGCCTTTGTCTCTACCATGAGGCGGAACGGTTAAAACCGCTGCCACTTTTCTACAATAGAACATACTTTTATGCCGCCTTTATTTCTGCACCAGCAGAAATAAAGGCGGTTCTGTTTTGGGAACAGCGTTAATTTTTATACTTTAAGTAGCTGAAAGTGTAGTATTTCGCTATATAAAAATTAGAAATTAAAATTAGGAATGAGATTTAAGTACTTTTAGTACACTACCGTTTATTATACACATTAAAAGATTGTTCATATGAAATCCCTTAACTACATTCTTGCTACAGTAGTAGTTCTGCTTAGCTTTGGAGCATATGCTCAGTCAAATGGACAACAAGCATTTTTAAAGAAATTTGAGTCTTTTAAGGAAACTCCATACGCTAAAATGAGTTGGACTCTGTCACCTGATGCTTCTGAAAGCGCTGCCCATTCGATACCAATGCCAAACCCTATCGATGTTACAAAGACGCATACTGAAGACCCTGAATCAGGCTTATGGCATTATACGAACATTGGTAAAGTTCTTGACCCTGAAACTGGGTACTATATTGACTATGATGCCCACAGATATTACATGTATCGTGTAGATTCCAAGGCAGGTAAAATCTACAAGGGAAAACCAGAAATCGAGGTAAAGAGGCAAAAAGTTGATGAATCGAAAGGCTAATACTAATTTGATTCTAATTATATAGAATCGAATTAGTGTTAACAACAGGCATAAAAAAAGCCCGCTGAAAGCGGGCTTTTTCTTTTACGTTAGCAGCGGCTAATTAACCGATAGCTACACGCTTGAACTCGTTTACTGTTAAGCCTTTGCTTGTTTTCTCAAGCAACTGAGCGATAGTAAGAGAAGAATCTTTTACAAACTCCTGGTTCAACAGTGTATTTTCTTTGTAGAACTTGTTCAGTTTACCCTGAGCAATTTTCTCAAGCATTGCTTCTGGCTTACCTTCAGCACGCGCTTGCTCTTTACCAACTTCAATCTCACGCTGAACAGTAGCAGCATCAACACCGTCTTTGTCCAAAGCGATTGGCTTCATAGCTGCAATTTGCATCGCGATATCTTTGCCAACCTCAGTTACGTCAGTACCGCTAGTGTTGTTAAGGCCTACCAATACACCTAATTTGCCATTAGAGTGGTTGTAAGCAACAACTTTATCAGCTTTCACAGTCTCGTAAGAAACAACGTCAATTTTCTCACCGATTTTACCCATCAAATCTGTCAGGTGGTCTTGTAACGGACGACCATCAGCCTGAGGAGCCGCTAACAATTCTTCTTTAGAGGCAGCGTTTGTAGAAACGGCTGTAGAGAGAACTCTTTGTGCCAGCTCCTGGAAATCGGCCACTTTAGATACTGGCTCTGTTTCGCAAGCAACAGCTACTGCTACGCCAGTAGAACCGTCTTCCGAAATTTGAGTAAGTACTGCACCTTCAGAAGTTTCATTGTCAGCACGCTTGTTAGCGATTTTCTGACCTGCCTTACGCAGAATATCTTTAGCTGCTTCGAAATCGCCGTTTGCTTCAGTAAGCGCTTTCTTGCAGTCCATCATACCAGCTCCAGTTTCCTGGCGCAGTTTGTTAACGTCTTGTGCTGTAATAGCCATTTTTTCTATAATTATAAATTAGAAATTATGAATTAGAAATTATCAAAGGAATATAAGAACTATGCCTTTAGCTATAGTTTAAAAGCTAATGCCTAGGTTCTAATATCTTTTCTCATTCCCCTAAAACAAACTGAACATTGAAGCAGCTGGGCCCAATGTTCAGTTTGTTCTTTTTCAATATAAACTAAAGCTTATTGTTCGTCAGCTTCTTGCTTTTCTTTGATGCCTTCTTCTTCAGAACGCTTACGCTCAGTTTCTTCTTTGTCTACTTTGCGCTCAGACAAGCCTTCTTCAATAGCCTTACCCATGATAGACACGATAAGAGAGATTGATTTTGAAGCATCGTCGTTTGCAGGAATTGGGTAGTCTACCAACTCTGGGTTAGAGTTAGTATCGCAAACCGCAAATACTGGCAGGTTCAATTTATGAGCCTCTTTCACAGCGATGTGCTCACGCTTCACGTCAACGATGAAAAGCGCTGCAGGAAGTCTAGAAAGATCAGCGATACCGCCCAATACTCTTTCCAGTTTTTCACGCTCACGTGTAAGCATTAATCTTTCACGCTTTGCGATAGCTGCATAAGCTGTGTTGTCTTTAACCATCTTATCGATAGTAGACATTTTCTTAAGAGACTTACGCACTGTAGCGAAGTTAGTAAGCATACCGCCTAACCAACGATCGGTAACGTAAGGCATTTTAAGACGCTTCGCCTCTTCCGTAACGATGTCCTGTGCCTGCTTCTTAGTAGCCACGAACATAATCTTACGGCCAGACTTTGCGATGTTCTTGATAGCAGCAGTAGCCTCATCAAGCGCAACCAGCGTTTTGTTCAGGTCAATGATGTGGATCCCGTTCTTCTCCATGAAGATATACGGAGCCATTTTCGGATCCCACTTGCGGGTAAGGTGGCCAAAGTGAACACCTGCCTCAAGTAATTCTTTATAATTAGTACTTGCCATGTTGTTGATACACCTTTAATATTAACGTTTACTGAACTGGAATGAACGACGCGCCTTACGCTTACCGTACTTCTTACGCTCTACCATACGTGGGTCACGCGTGATGAAGCCTTCTTTTCTAAGTACAGACTTAGTCTCGGCGTTTTCTACTACCAGTGCTTTAGATATTGCAAGTCTTAGCGCTTCAGCCTGGCCGCTTACACCACCACCTTTTAAATTAGCAGTAACATCGTACTTGCCAATTGATTCTAAGGTTCTAAACGGCTGATTCACTATAGTCTGCAGTACTTCGCTAGGGAAGTACGTTTTGATATCTTTACCGTTAATAGTGATATTCCCTTGCCCAGGCGTCATATAGATGCGCGCCACCGAGGTTTTTCTTCTACCAGATGTATTGATAACTTCCATTAATTAATTAAATGTTGAGGGTTAATTCTTTAGGCTGCTGAGCTGCAAAAGGATGCTCGCTTCCTGTAAAAACATGAAGATTTCTAAAAAGCTCGCGACCTAGTGGTCCTTTAGGCAACATGCCACGAACCGCGCGCTCTACAAGCAGCGTTGATGATTTAGCCTTAAGCTCACGTGGAGAAGTCTTCTTCTGACCACCTGGGTAACCAGTGTGCGTCAGGTAGTACTTCTGATCCCACTTACGGCCAGAGAAACGTACGTTGTCAGAGTTGATAACGATTACGTTGTCGCCGCAGTCAGCATTAGGCGTGTATGAGGGCTTGTTCTTGCCCTTCAGGATCTTGGCGATTTCAGACGCCACGCGACCCAAGTTTCCTTGTCCAGCATCAACAATCACCCAGCCTTTGTTGGCTGACTTTTTGCTGATGTGCAAGGTCTTGTAACTTAAATGATCCATTTTTAGTGGTTGTAAGCGGTTTTTATTTAACTATTAATTTCTTTCGGTTCTCGAAAAATGGTCACAAAGATACAATATACTTTTTTGATATGCAATAGATTGTGTAGAAATATACTGTGTAACAGGGAAATAGTAAGTTAAAGTGATTGTTAATTTGTATTATTCTCAAACAAATGTCTCTAAAGACACAGTCGGTCACCTTTAGAGACATTTGTTTGAGAATTAACTTTACTCTTCTTTTATCCTCACAGGAGGTGGCGGAGGAGGAAGAGGAGGAAGTTCACCATATTTATTCTCTGCTTGAGTAACATTGTTGCTGTCGTACAGGTTATAAACTTCTTCTGTGCCCGATTTAAGGTATAAGTGAATGAGGCGTATTTTGTTTTCGCCTTCATTTCTTAAAGTCCAGCCTACTTGCTGCACTTTTGGGTTCCGTTTTAAAAATGACTTGTATTCTTCTGTTTGATTGGCTTCGTCTGGAATATATGGAGGTTCTACCTGTTTATCTCGTTTTACCACTGGCGGAGCGTACTTCTTAATTTCTTTATCTCGCTTTACGATTGGTGGCGAATCGGGCAGTCTGCCATACTTCTTCTCAGCTCCGGCTATACTTTGCTTATCGTTTAGTTGGTATATTTCCTCCTTTCCTGATTTCAGTTTGACAACCACCTTCCCGCCCGATAGCAAGGAAATATCACTTACTGAAGGGTTCTGTTTTAGGAAAGTTTGATAGTCTCTGGATGAACGCAAGTCCTGCTGCTTATTCTGTTGTGCAGGTGGAGGAGGCGGCGGCGCAGGCAACGCTGGCGGTGGAGGAGGGGGTAGCGGTGCCTCGGCAGGTACTGGTGGAGCGGGCGGCGGCGGTGGAGGTAATGGCAAAGCTCCGTATTTCTTCTCGGCCGCAGCTATACTTTCTTTATCCTTAAAATCATATGTTTCTTTTTGGCCAGATTTCAGGTGCAACACAATTTTGCCTTCTTCCCAATGCAGGTTTTCCACAGTAGGGTTCTTCTCCAGAAATTCCCTTACATGCTTTGGTACGCTGGGCGTTTGCTGCTGTGGATCTTGTAGGCCGGTTTTGATGTGTGGCGGCAGCTTACCATACTTTTTTTCAAGCGCATCTACACTTTGCTTGTCTTTTAAATTGTAAGTTTCTGTATCACCAGACTTTGATTTAATCGTAATTTTGTCACCTGAAATCACCCGCTTCTCCTCAAAGCTCCCTACTGGGTTTGTTATAACATAATTGCTATAAGGATTGGGAGTGGCTGTTTTACCTTGAGCTGTGTCTTCCGAAGATGACTCGCCTTTATCGTTAGAAGTCAACTTTACGCCATACCTTCTGTTGGCGTCTGCTAAATCCTGTTCGTTATTTAATAGATAGGTTTCTTCTTTTCCATTTCTGAGTTTAATCACCAATGTGTTTGGCGCAGACCAACTGGTATATTCGAGGTCAAGGTTGTTCTTCACATAAACATCTGGGGCAACCTCTATATATTCTGCTGTATTATTTGTTCTTTTTTCAGTGACAACTCTTGTAATTTTTTGGTCTTGCACCGCAGATTGTTCTTTAGTTTGAGCCACACCATTAAAAGCAAGCACAAGAGCAGTAGCAACAGGTACTACCACCAGAAATCGGAGCAGGTTTGTTTTGGTACTCGGATTCTTGTTCATCATAGCTATGCGTTGTTTTATAGTTAAAAAATTGAAGTTATTGGCAATTGCTGAGCCTTGAGATAGGCCGCTGACCCTGATTAGGCTGTACTGGTAAGCTTTGCTGTCGAGGCCGCTTTGCAGTACCTTACTATCGGCGATAAACTCAAGGTTTTGTTTTATAGCGAGTTTCATGAGCCAGGCGCCTGGGTTAAACCAGTAGAAAACCGTGCTCAGCTCCGACAGCAGCACATCCAGTGTGTGCCACTCTTTTACATGCACCTGCTCGTGCCGAAGTATAGGCACCAGTTCTTCTGGCTGATACTTGGCAGGATTTAGAAAGATTGACCGCCAGAAGGAGAAGGGATTGATGTCCTGCTGTACCCGCCTATAGTTAAAGCCATGCAGCTGCGCATTTTTCGACTGCAGATACAGCCTATACAGCGATAGCAGCTGTAGAGCAAAACGTACAAGTAGCACGCCCACTCCAAACCAGAAAATTAGTATGAGCAATTGCCATACATCAAAAGCAGCAGGAGCCTGTTTAGGTTGCGGCTCTATGTAATACCATTCAGGCGATACAGCAACCAATTTTTGGGTTAGTTGCTTGTTTTCTGCCATCAATTTAGAAAGATCTATAAAAGGATAAACCGTAGAAAAAGCTATTCCAAAAATCAGAAAACAGCGATTTAAAGTATAGAAAGTAAGCCTGCGCAGCACAAAGAAGTACGCCAGGTAAAATAGTACCAGGGCTACGTTTACTTTCAGCAAGTATAAGATCAGGCTTGGCATATCATTCTGTTTTTTTGTTTTCGATCATGTCAATAATCTCTTTCAGTTCGGCTGCGCTTATCTGCTTTTCTTTAGCGAAAAAGGCCACGAGTTCTTTGTAGGAGTTTTTAAAGTAGTCTCCTACAAAGCCTTTCATGAAGCGCTTTTTGTAGTCTTCGGCTTTGATGATAGGCGTGTAGCGGTAGGTGTTCCCAAACTTCTCGCTGGAGAGGTATTCCTTTTTCTCAAGGTTCTTTACAGTAGAGGCCAGTGTGGTGTAAGGCGGTTTCGGCTCAGGCAGCCGTTCCAGAAAATCCTTGATGAACCCGCCATCTAACTCCCAGATTATCTGCATAGCCTCCTCTTCCTGTTGTGTTAACTTTTCCATAGTATTACGATATTTCCGTATAATTACGAATATTTCGTAATAAAGTCAATGCGCTTGGAGGATATTTTAAAATATTTATTATCATGAACTTATGGATGCTCATTAACCCAGAAAAAGGCGTGGTGGCTGTTAAAATATCTTTACCAGCTTATCTTGCGTCTATTATTAGAAGTCTAACATCTAATCTCTAACTTCTAAAATCTTACGAATGAAAGCGATACTTGTAAAACAACCTGGCGGACCAGAGCAGCTGGAACTAGGGGAATATGAGCAGCCTCTGCCGAACTCTAACGAACTGTTAGTGCGGGTGCATGCCACTGCCTTGAACAGAGCTGATACACTACAGCGTGAAGGTAAGTACCCGCCGCCAAAGGGTGCGAGTCCGCTACTGGGGCTGGAGATGGCAGGGGAGGTGGTAGAGGCAGGTATAAACTGCAGCAGGTTTAAAAAAGGCGACAAGGTATTTGGTTTGCTACCAGGCGGTGGCTACGCAGAGTATGCCATCATAAGCGAAGCCATGGCCATGCCTGTACCTGCCCATCTAAGCATGGAAGAGGCAACTGCCATACCTGAAGTGTTTCTAACGGCTTATCAGGCGTTGGTGTGGCTTGGAAGGCTACAGGCAGGAGAGCACGTGTTAGTTCATGCAGGAGCCAGTGGCGTAGGTACGGCTGCGATACAGCTGGCGCGCGCGCTAAATGCGGAGGTGCTGGTAACAGCATCTGAACATAAATTACAGGCCTGCCTCGATTTAGGAGCAAACAAAGCTATAAACTATAAAGATGTATCTTTTGATGATGCCGTGCTGGCACATACCAACTCAGAGGGCGTCGATGTAATCGTGGATTTTATAGGAGGGCCCTACTTCAAAAAGAACCTCGACTGTCTCCGCACCGACGGTAGATTGGTAATGCTGGCTACACTTGGCGGCGGGAAGATAGATGAACTGGATTTGCGCAAAATATTGGCGAAGCGGCTGCAGGTAATTGGCTCCACCTTACGCTCCCGCTCTAGAGAATACCAGGTAAAACTGACGGAGGAAATGAGCGCTTTTGCTTTACCTCTCTTCGAAAGTGGCGATATAAAGCCTGTCGTTGATTCTGTATTTGATTGGAAAGATGTAGCCGAGGCGCATCGGTACATGGAGCAGAACAAGAATATAGGCAAAATTGTGCTGCGGGTAGGTTGAGGCTTGACAAAAGTCTTTTGAATGACAAAAGATAAGTAGGCGGAGGTACAGTTGGCAATTTATCAAGGTGGCTAAAAGGCAAAGGACAAAAGAGAAGTGCAAGTTTGTCTTTTGCCTTTTAGTTCTTTTACCAGAGTTAAGAATGTGCTCGTAGCTGCTTCACCAGCACAGCAAAATCTTTAGGGTAAGGAGCCTCTACTTTTACTTTCTCACCGTCTAATAGCGTAAAGCCGATAGTTTGGGAGTGGAGTGCAAAACGCTTGATTAGCGGTTGTTCCTCCGTTTGCTGCTTTAGGTTAAAGCCTCGTTTCAGGCTGCTCAGGTACACGTTTTCACCGCCATATAGTTCGTCGCCTACAATAGGAGCTTTCAGGAAAGACAGGTGTATGCGTATCTGGTGCAGGCGGCCTGTTACAGGCATACACTCCACCAACGTATGGCGGCTATAGTTCTCTAGGGTGGTAAAGTACGTCTCAGCAGGTTTTCCTTTTGGCGTAAGTTTCGCCACGCCTTTGGCACTCGGAAAAATAGACCTGTTCACCAGTTCGTCCTCAAATTTATGGATACCGTTGGCAACGGCATGGTATACTTTATACACCTCGCGCGCCTCAAACTGCATGGCCACGTGGCGGTACGTCTCTGGGCTTTTGGCAAACACCAAACAACCCGAGGTGTCCTTATCCAAACGGTGGCAGGCCTGAAGGTCAGGGTTGTGCTGCTTTGCAAGTTTAAGAAGGTTGGTCGTGTTCGGCGTGCGGTCTTCCAGCGTAGCCAGAAAAGGCGGCTTGTTCACCACCAGGTACTCATCATTCTCAAATATGATTAGGTCTTTAAAGACAGGATATTTCATCTACTTATACTATAAATTCAGTTACAGCTAAGGTTTACAGCTGTTTATTTTGCAAAGATACTGAATTTTTACGTGCTCTGTTGTCTGCAGCGGTTGATGTGCGATCTTGTATTTTCATTCCTGTTCATCACTTTACATTAAGCGGTTTCTCCCGTTTCATCACATCTTTTGCCATCTTCATCACATTTATTTTTCTGCTTTAGAACTTACCTGTAAGATTGTATCAAAACAAAAACACGACGATGCGTTACAGAAAAATTGAGTTTTGGGTAATAACAGGGGTTTTTATCTTTATCATTTTCAGCTTTGTGCAGGAGGCGGCAAGTATTCTTAGCCGCTACGATAACTATGACATGCAATACTACGGCCAGCACTTTCTAGAAAGAGGCCTGCGCTTCGATTACCTACAGCACCATACTTACCCATTGCTGGCTTATTACCTCACAGTATACCTATCCTTTCTGATCGTTAATTTTTATATTTATCCAAAGCTCTACCTGAAAAAGGACTATACCTTAATGGTACTCCTCGGGCTGCTGGTTTACTTTGGTGTTGTTATCTCTTTTTCAGTTACCGACACTTGGTACAAAGGATATATGCAGGTGGGGTTTGGTTACTTCTTCTTTAAAAACCTGGTGCTGATAATTGTACTACTTGGAGGCTACACGCTATACATTTTTATAAAAGAAGCAGCCAAGAAGTACTACATGCTTCATGAAAGAAGTGTTGAAGGTATTATGCCTGATGTAAAGCGGGATGTGCAGATAGTAGGAAGCATATGGATAGGTGTATTGCTGCTAATTACGTTTTCGTATGACGAAGATGTATGGGCATTTTGGTTTACAATGGTACCTTGTGCTTATTTCTTATACGCCTTGAACAGGTATATACTTTTGCCAGAATATGAACTGAATAGCAAGCTGCTTTGGCCATACTTGGTTAAGTTACTTTCTTATTCGTTGTTGCTTATCATTCCTTTCGTGCTCGTTTTCTGTGCTATCATAAACAACTTTGAAGAAGAAATATTTTTTATATTTTGGATTGGGCAACTGTTTGTAATTGGTACGTTGTCATGGTTGGTTCACAGAGCAGGTAAAAAGAAAATGAACCAAATTGTTACTTTAAAGAAAGAGCTCGGGCAAACTACGGCAGATCTTCAGTTTCTGCGTTCTCAAATTAACCCGCACTTTTTGTTTAATGCCCTCAATACGCTGTACGGTACTGCTTTGCAAGAAAACAGCGAACGCACCGCACAAGGTATACAAATGCTCGGCGACATGATGCGGTTTATGATTCATGAAAACCACCAACAGAAAATTCTGCTTTCGCGTGAGATAGAGTACATGCGAAACTACATCGAGTTGCAGTCGCTACGGGTATCTACATCGCCAGATATCAGCATTGAGGCTAAAATAGAAGATGTGCTGGAAGAGAAGTTTATAGCGCCGATGCTGCTCATTCCGTTTGTAGAGAATGCCTTTAAGCACGGTATAAGTTTAAAGCATAAGTCCTGGATTAGAATAACGCTGCACTGCAAGGATAACAACCTGTACTTCGATGTATATAACAGCACGCATCCTAAGCAGGAGCAAGACCCAGAAAAGGATCAGTCGGGTATAGGATTGGAGAATGTGAAGCAGCGCCTGGCTTTGCTGTACCCTGCAAAGCACGAGTTAGTGATAAGAGAAACATCCGAAGAGTATTTTGTGCACCTGACGCTGCAGTTGTAAAGCATTTACAGTAGGTGGTAAATATGGTGGAAAGGTGTATCTTAAGCTTGCAAACGGACAAAGAACATGAAAGCAATTGCGATAGATGATGAGCCAATGGCGCTGGAGGTGGTACGGTCGCTTGCTGCCAAAGTACCTTACCTGGAACTAGAGGCTTGCTTTACGGACGCCTTTAAAGCGCTGGAGTATTTGCAGCATGAGCCTGTAGACCTGCTCTTCCTGGACATTAAGATGCCTGATATTACAGGTTTGGAATTTGTGACGAGCCTGCAGAAAAAGCCACTGGTCATTTTTACCACCGCCTATTCCGAACACGCAGTTGTCAGTTTTGAGCTAGATGCCACCGATTATCTGCTGAAGCCTTTTTCACTGGCCAGGTTTGTGAAAGCCTGCAACAAAGCACAAGAGCTGTTGCAGCTACGAAGTGCATCGGTTGCTCCAAAAGATAATATCTTTCTAAAAGTAGGTTACGAGCAGGTAAAGGTGCTTTATGATGAAATCTTATACTTAGAGGCTGCTGGTAATTACATCACCTTTGTGCTGGAAAGCAAAAAGCTTTTAACCCGGATGACAATAAGTGAAGTGTGTGAACTTCTTCCAACTGATAGGTTCTCCCGTGTGCACCGTTCTTATATTGTCGCTAAAGACAAAGTAGAAAAGATAGAACGCCACCAGGTGTGTATAAGAGGGAATTGTGTACCCGTTGGGGCATCTTATATGCAGCAACTACAGGTGTAAGTTTGAATATATAAAATACCTGTGGCTAAACAAGAAATGAAATTTTCATCCTGTTCTCCAGTCATCAGGTTTCAAGAAGAATGCTCTATCATGGTGCTACTCCTTCTTTGCCTTCAGAAGTTTAAAGCGAAGAGTAGTGCCTTTGTCCACCACACTTTTTACAGCTATAAAAGATCGGTGCGCCTCCACAATGTGCTTGCAAATGGCAAGCCCTAAACCAGTGCTGCTAGTGTCGCGGGCGCGGCTTTTGTCGATACGGTAAAAGCGCTCGAAAATACGGTTTATGTGCTCCAGTGCTATGCCTTTGCCGTCATCTTTTACGGTAATAGTATACTTCTTGCGGCCCTCATCAAACGTAACCCAGATGTTGCCTCCCTTTCTTCCATACTTTATAGCATTATCTATTAAGTTGATAAATACCTGCCGCATACGGTTAGGGTCTGCATAGAGCATAATTTGTTCGTCAGGAGTAGCTTCAAGGTGCAGTGTTACTTGGTGCATGCTTGCTTTCTGCTCCAACTGTTCGAAAACTTCACGTATCAATTGAGCAGCATCAAAGTTTCGCTTCTGCATCTTTACCACCCCTTTCTCAAACTGAGAGATACTGATCAGGTCTTGCACCAGAGCATCTAGCCCGTCAAGGCTCTTGGCAGCTTTCTGCAGAAACTTATCGCGCACATTTGGGTCGTCCATGGCGCCATCTAGTAAGGTATGTATAAAGCCCTGGGCAGCAAAAATAGGTGTTTTCAGTTCATGCGATACATCGGCCAAAAACTCCCGTCGCATGTCTTGTAAGTGCTTTAGTTCGTCTATCTCTTGCTGCTTGCGCTCGGCTATCTGGTAAATGTCATCCTTTATCCTTTTAAGCGGGTCGGCGGTAAATGTGGACTTGCTTTCCGCCCTTTTGTAGTCCTGCTTCTTTATTTTCTCAAGGCTGGAGTATATGTTTTTTATTTCACGGAAAACCAGTGCCTCATAGGAGAAATGTATCAGCAGAAAGCATGCGATAAACACTATCGCCAGCGCAACTATAATTCCCTCGAAGGAGAAGTATCTGGCTAAAGCAAGAAAGGCGGTAAGCACAAGTGCTACCGCCAGTGATATTAAAAGAGCAAGCGTACGCGAGTTTAAATTCATGCATTAGTCGGTGTTAAACTTATAACCGACACCTTTTATGGTTTTAATATTATCTTCTCCTATTTTTTCCCGCACTTTTCTGATGTGTACATCCACCGTTCGGGCAATAACATATACATCGTTACCCCAAACATTATTCAGAAGCTCTTCTCTTGTATAAACTTTGTTTGGCGTAGCAGCCAGGAAAGATAATAATTCAAATTCTTTTTTAGGTAATGTAATTTTGTCTTCGCCTTTGTACACGGCAAAACTGGTGCGGTCAATACGCAGGCCACTGATTTCTATTACCTGTTCCTGTTCTTCGTTCTGTGCCTCACGACGGGTAAACGCTGCTAAGCGGCTAAGTAAGGCGCGTGGTTTTATGGGCTTAGTTATAAAATCGTCTGCTCCAGCGTCAAAGGCGGCCACTTCGGAGAACTCCTCTGCCCGTGCCGTCAGGAAAATGACGTGCGTGTTGCGGAACTCGTTCATTTCCCGTAACTGTCTGCATGCCGCAATGCCGTCCATTACAGGCATCATAACATCCATTAATATAATGTCGGGTTTAAAATGCTGTGCTACAGTAATAGCTTTCTTGCCGTTGTCTGCCTGTGCTACTTCATAGCCTTCCCGGGTCAGGTTGTACTGCAGTAGTTCAACAATGTCTGAGTCATCGTCTACTACTAAAATTTTGTAATTTGTTGAAGGTTGCACGATATGAGGATTAAGTGTGTTATGGTTAACTTTGAACAAGGCCTGGCTTTCTTAAAACTAATATTTTTTGTTAAGGCTTTAGCTTTTGCTCTCAGAATCCTACGCTACTATCAATATTGCTACTACAAAGATAAAGTACTATGTTTCATTTTAAACTGAGGTTATGAAATCATAATATTTTCTTAACATTGAACAGATAAAAAGAGAAGGGCCAGCATTTGCTGGCCCTTCTCTTTTTATCTGTTTGCTAAGTACATCTTGTGCCGTAGGTTCTTGTATTCGTACAGGTCTACCTTAACAGAGCCTACAAACATCTGGGCCTGTATAAGCACTGGTATCTTGTTTTTATCGTCTGACAGATAAACTATGATGGCGTCTTCACCATTAAAGAGTTTATTGCTAGGCATTTTAGGAACAAGTTTTATGGCTTTTATATCACCAGCCAAGGTGCTTACTGTAGCGCGACCCTTATAGGTTACATCCATATTAAACACTTCATCGTCAAAAAAGCCCTTTACTTTTATGACGTCGCCTATGCGATATTTTTGATAATCTAAGGTGCGTAGATAGTAAAACCCACTTACAATGTCCTGCACGTCTGCTGGTACCTTAAAATTTTCAAATGTCTTGTCTTTAGACTTTTTTTGTGTTTCTACCAAAACAGTATTGTTGTAGTGGTTGAAAGTTGCTGTCTCTTTTTTGCGATATTTGCCCTCTTCTATGTTGCGGAATGAGCGCTGTGGTATAAGGGCTGCGGTGTCTATGTAAGACTGCCAGGTATCGCGTATTCTTAAAAAGAAGTCAAAAGAGCTGTTGCTTTTGCCGTGCACAGTGGCACGGTAGCAAGGCCTATTATTTACATAATAAATGGTAGGAGAGGTGTCTATTACTGCCTCAGCTGCTGTAATAATGCCATAATGAACTTTGTATTTCAGAACTTCGCCTGTTGTAAAACTTTCATTCTGTCTATTGCTAACAGTGCTTTTCGTTGCAAAACCGCACACCACCAGCACAATTAATACAGCTACAAGTAATATCTTTCTCATCTACATCTCTGTTTAAGGTTCGCTCACCTTAACTCTTATCAAGTTTTATACCAACTGGCTCTCGCACTTTTAAAGTAGCAAGTTTAACTATGTATTTCAACTTGTTATAAATAAAAAAAGGTGCCTTATGTAAGGCACCTTTTTTATTACTTAAGGTTTGGGAACAAGGTTCATTCTCCTGTAGTGTCTTCTAATGCGGCAGCTACTTTCTCTGGCTCACCTTTTACAAGAGCTCTTATTTTGCCCTCAATCTCTTCCATCAGTTCTGGGTTGTCCTGCAAGATGTTTTTAACACCATCGCGGCCCTGGCCTAATTTATCGCCGTTGTAAGAGAACCAAGATCCTGATTTCTGTACAATGCCCAGCTCAACACCAAGGTCCAGAATCTCACCTACTTTAGAGATGCCCTCACCGTACATTATATCAAACTCTACAACTTTGAAAGGAGGCGCTACTTTGTTTTTCACCACCTTCACACGGGTACGGTTACCTGTAATGTTGTCGGCACTCTCTTTTATCTGGCCAATACGACGGATATCCAGACGTACAGACGCATAGAATTTAAGTGCATTACCACCAGTAGTAGTTTCTGGATTACCAAACATCACACCGATTTTCTCACGCAGCTGGTTGATGAATATACAGCAGCATCCTGTTTTGTTGATGGTACCAGTAAGCTTACGAAGCGCCTGCGACATTAAACGTGCCTGCAGACCCATTTTGCTATCACCCATGTCGCCTTCTAACTCGCCTTTTGGAACAAGTGCGGCAACAGAGTCAATAACAATAATATCTATAGCACCTGAACGAATCAGGTGATCAGCGATCTCTAGCGCCTGCTCACCGTTGTCTGGCTGAGAGATCAGTAGGTTTTCTGTATCAATTCCAAGTTTTCTGGCGTATGCTTTGTCGAACGCATGCTCCGCATCGATAAAAGCTGCCAAGCCACCTGCTTTTTGTGCTTCTGCAATGGCGTGCATAGTAAGCGTTGTTTTACCAGAAGATTCTGGGCCGTAGATCTCAACTATACGCCCTGCTGGCAAACCGCCAATGCCCAACGCAATGTCAAGCCCAAGTGAGCCTGTCGAGATAGCTGGCACATCTTCTACGTGGTTATCGCTCAGTTTCATAACTGTGCCTTTACCGTAGGTCTTGTCAAGCTTGTCAATCGTTAGCTGTAGGGCCTTAAGTTTTTCGTTGCTTACGCTCATGTGTGTTAAATTATATAGCTTTATATTGAAGGTGAAATTACGACTTTCAACAGCAACTTGCAAAAAAGCTAGCAACTATTTTGCTAATTATTTTAGTTGATTATCGCTGTCTGATTATAACATCTACTACTGCTTTTTTGTGCCATTATCTCCTCTTTTTTATGAAGTTATTTAAGCTCCTTTTTTGCCTATATGTATTGTTTAGCAGTGGTTTGGCTAGTGCCCAACTTAACAACGATGCACTTCAGTGGCATATACCTGTAAATGAGGAAAATGCTAATGAAATTAGATTTGGTGTCAATGTTTTCGGGTTCAGCAAAAATAACGAGTACTTCAACAGTATAGCTGATGGCTACACTTTATTTGGGTACCACCTTAACCCGAAACTTATATATTATCCTGCTTCTTTTGTACGGGTAGAGGCAGGAGCATTTATGTGGAAAGATTTCGGAAGCTCTGGTTACCAACAAATAGCACCTACTTTTACTGCTAAAATAGAGCAGAACAACTGGGCCTTATTATTTGGTACATTAGAGGGCAACCTGAGCCATGGTTACATAGAGCCGCTCTACGATTTTGAACGATTAATAAATAATAGGCTTGAGAACGGGATGCAGTTTCTTTTAAATACAGATCGTTTACGCATGGATGCCTGGATTGATTGGAACAAGATGATTTACAGAGCTGATCCAGAGCGGGAGGTTATTAATGGAGGTATAAGTTCAACTATTGCGCTGCTGGAGCGGGTAGGCAGAAAAAGCGAAGAAGATACTGTGCGTGTAGCGCTGCCTTTGCAGTTTACGGCACAGCATAAAGGTGGTCAGATCGACGCTTCGGATTTGCCATTGCTTACGGTGGTAAATGTTGCTGTGGGCCTGGAGTTGGAAAAGGAGTACAACCAGAACTTTCTGCACAGGCTGTACACAAAGAACTACCTGCTCGGTTTTAAAGATTTCTCAAATGAATTCCAGCTTCCGTTTTCGCAGGGTAGCGGCTTGTACTTAAATGCTGGCGTAGACACAAAATATCAGAACGTTATGCTAAGCTACTGGCAGGGTAGTGGCTATGTCAATCAGCTTGGTGGGCGGCTATATCAATCAGCTTCTACTACTTACAAAAACCCTGATTATATAGAGCAGGAACGCAGGCTACTGATTCTGCGCTTTATGAAGGACATTGAAATTCTGGATAACCTGTTCCTGACGCTAAGGCTAGAGCCTTTCATAGACTTTAACGATCCTCAGTTAGAGTTTTCCAATTCTTTTTACCTAAACTTTAACACAGAGTTCTTTTTGGCAAAAGATAAGCGTTGAGCTAAATACAAAAGCTTATACTTTGTTTCATGAGCTTAAGAGCAAGTTGTCATTAAAGGTGCTTGCCTTACTCTGGTTTTGAAGCTTTACTAGCAAAAACAAGATCAAACTCAAGTATACTCTAGAGATAGGCCTTAAGCTAGGGCTTCAGAATTTATATTTGCTTGTTGTTCCACTGATTGTTCATAATCGCTGCGCGTGATGCCGTAGTAACTTACGTCTAGCAGCTCGTCTGAATCAGTTCCTCTAAAATCGTTTCGGAACAGCCCTTCGTTCTGGAAGCCAGTTGCCTGGGCAAGTTCTCCATAAAACTTATTTGTGATCGTGCAACGCATGTAAAGCTTGTTGAGCTTTAGTGAATCGAAGGCAAACTTTACGATTGCTCTTAGCGCTTCCTGTACCTGTTGTTGTGTTTCGGGGAGTCCTGTAAAGTATAGGGCTACCTCCGCCTTTGGTACTTTATAGTCTAGGTTCTTAATACAGATGTCGCCAATGTAGCTTTCGGTTTCTTTTAACCAAACTCCAAAATCAAATTCTTTCCTGTTTTCCCAAAAGGTCTGCAATTGGCGCACTTGTACCCGCGCATCTTCCAACACTCTTACTCGGCCTAATCTTCCAACAAAGGCAGGTGTCAGTGCTTCTGTGTTTTCATGCAATAGCTGCATAAACTTTCCCTCATCGCCTTCCTGGTACGGTCTCAGCAATAAATTTTCGGTGCTGATTTGGCTTTCGATAGAGGGTAGGAAAGTGTTGTAAAGTAGGTTCATAAAAATAGATTCAAAATTCTGTAGCCGAGGCTCCTTTTCTCTTCATACGCTAAACGGAAAAAAATGTACAGTTAACCACTTAAATCAGTTTTTGCCAACAAGCCTACTGTTTCTGCCGTTTTTAATGTAGTGACATTAATTTAACCAAAAGCTATGAAACGACTAGAAGGAAAAGTAGCCATCGTAACAGGCGGTGGCGCAGGTATAGGCGAAGCCATCTGTAAGAAATTTGCTCAAGAGGGAGCCAAAGTGGTAGTGGCTGGCTTTCCAGAAGACCCTGTAGAAGACGTTGCCAAAGAGATTCAGGAAGCTGGTAATACGGCTATTGCTTTTACTGGAGACTTGTCTTTGGAGGCTAACGCGAAAAGTTGTGTAGACCTTGCTGTAAAGCAATACGGTAAGCTAGATATACTTATCAACAACGCAGGTGTGTTTCCAGAAACAAACCTTGTGACCGACTATACAGAGGAAGCCTTTGACTATATGTTTAAGAACAACTGTAAAACTACCTTTGCCATGTCTAAGGCGGCGCTGCCAGAACTGCAGAAAACAAAAGGAAACATCGTGACGGCGGGCTCAGAGGCTGGTGTGTTAGGTATACCTCAGAATACACCTTACGGAGGCACCAAAGCTTTCAACATAGCCTTTACCAAAGGTATTGCTGCCGAACAGGCACAGTTTGGCGTGCGGGCAAACATTGTAGGTCCAGGCCCAATAGATACCACCTGGACGCACAAGGAGACAGGCCCGATGGATGCAGAGATGGAAAAGATGAACACGCAGGCTAACCTAGTTGGCCGAAGAGGTACACCAGAAGAGGTCGCCAATGTTTACCTGTTCCTGGCTTCTGACGAGGCTTCTTTTGTTACGGGCTCGCATTATATGGTAGATGGTGGCATCACAATTGCCAAAGGACCTATGGGAGGCAAAGCAGATGATTCTATGAAAGAGCAACCAGAGGGCAACTTAGACCTGAAACATGCTAAAGACGGGCATACTACTATCAGGGAATCTGCTTAAGCAACATGCTTTAAGAGAAACAGCAAGTATGGTTAAGGATGTTAAACCTTTGCTAGCATCTCTCTTCATAAATGCATAAACCAAAAAGCGCCAATAGCTGATAACTATTGGCGCTTTTTGGTTTATGCAAGTTGATTTCTTTATCCGTTCAATAAAGGATAGCTAAAGTGACGTGGACTAGCCAGGTTCTGCTGCTTAATCATAACAGCAAGGGTATGTGCTGTTTCGTTAAAGAACTCCAGCCTTCTGATCAACATTTCTTTTTGCAGTACAACGCCCTGCTGTGTTCTCATATAGGCTTTTTTATCGTTCAGCACACGCTGCATTACATCGCTAACGGCAGCCTCGTTTTGTAAAAGCCACTGCTGAAAACCATTAACAGCCAAAGCTCCTGGTGTGTTAGATGTATACTCTAAGCCATGCAGGCGAAGTATGTCAGCTAGCAGGTTAATCTCTAGCGGAACAGAAGTATTATAAGGCATTGTGCGTACCTCTAACTTAGAGTTGAAGGCATAAACTATAAGATCTAAATTGTCTTTAAAGCGTGAGAAAAGGGCAACCGCTTCCATATGTTTACTTGAAAGGTTTATAGGCACAAAAATACACCAATTTGGCTTACTTGCAATGTGCTGAGCCTTATTGGCTATTTTGTTTGATTACCAAACGCTCACAAAGCAAGTATAAGCGGAGAAATTACAGCAGGTCTTGAATAAGCTGCTCTACTGTAATGCCTTCTGCCTCAGCTTTAAAGTTGCGTACAATACGGTGACGAAGTATAGGTAAAGCTACAGCCTGTACGTCCTCAATGTCTGGTGTATACTTGCCGTTTATAAGTGCGTTGCACTTAGCAGCAACTATCAGGTTTTGAGATGCCCTAGGGCCTGCGCCCCACTCCAAGAACTGATTAGCTTGTTTAGATGCCATTGGCGAGTTAGGCCTTGTTTTGTGCACCAACTTTACGGCATACTCTACTACATTGTCAACCACTGGCACTCTGCGAACCAGCTGCTGAAAAGCAAGTATGTCATCAGCATGTAAAACTTTGTTTAAACTAGATTTTACTGCCCCCGTTGTGTTTTTAACAATTTGAAGCTCCGATTCATAACTTGGGTAGCCAAGCATGATGTTAAACATGAAACGGTCTAGCTGTGCCTCTGGTAGAGGATAAGTTCCTTCCTGCTCGATAGGGTTTTGCGTAGCCAATACAAAGAAAGGCTTTGGCAGGTCGTAGCGTTTGCCAGCCACCGTTACCGCATGTTCCTGCATGGCCTCAAGCAGGGCTGCCTGTGTTTTAGGTGGTGTACGGTTTATTTCGTCGGCAAGTACAATGTTAGCAAAAACAGGGCCTGTCACAAACTTGAAGTTACGGTCTTTGTCCAGGGTTTCTGCGCCAACTATATCAGAAGGCATTAGGTCTGGCGTAAACTGCACCCGGTTAAAAGACATATCCAAAGATGATGCGATGGTATGTATAAGCAAGGTTTTCGCCAAACCAGGCACACCAACTAGAAGGCAATGCCCCTGACAAAAAACAGCTGTGAGTACTAATCTTATTACGTCTTCCTGCCCTACAATTACTTTCGAAATTTCGGAAGTCAGTTCCTGGTAAGATCGGTAAAGAACGTCTGCTGCTTCTTTGTCAGAGGAAAATTGCGCCATTTTTTGCTATTGCGTTAGTTGGAGTACGTTACAGTCGTTGTACGCTGGGTCAATTTCGATGTATACGGTATTCAGATTTTTTCGGAACCATTCATCTACAGCTTTTGCCCTTTTCTGTGCCAATGCGGCATTAGCAATACGCTGGTAATCGTCTTTCAGGTTGGCCAGGTGAGGAGTTGTTTTAGATTTTAGGTAAATAATTCTTACCGCCTCTCTTCCATCTGGCGTTGTGAAAGTAATTGGTCGTGTTATTTCGCCTACCTGTAGTGTATCAATAGAGAAGAAAATAGCTGGGTCAACCTGGTCCATGGGTGTATAAGTAGCACCAGTGGCTGGGCTGATAATCATACCGCCGTTGTTCTGCGTTTCCTTGTCTTCAGAGAACTCCTTTGCAGCTTTGGCAAAAGCGATGCTGTCGTTTATAATCAGATTACGGACACTATCTAATTCAGCTATAGAAGCTTGTATATCCATGGTGGCTGTAGCTGGCTTTATAAGAATGTGGCGCGTGTTAAACTCCTGACCACGCTTCTCTATCAGTTGAATAATATGAAAGCCGTACTGAGATTCTATTACATTAGATATCTGGCCAGGCTGTAGTTTAAGGGCTGTTGCCTCATACTCTGGTACCAGTTCTCTCTTTTTAAAGAAGCCAAGCTCACCGCCGTTTGCAGCAGAACCTGGGTCCTGTGAGAACTGGCGTGCTAGTGCGGCAAACTCTTCACCTGCCAGAATACGAGCACGGATTGCCTCCAGCCGCTGGCGTGCCTCTTGCTTTTGCTGCTTGCTTACCTGTGCTATTTTAACAATCTGCCCTAACTCAACTTCGCTTGAGAAGTAAGGCAAGCTATCTTGCGGAATGGCATTGAAATAGTTTTGTACCTCTCTTGGTGTCACAGACACTTTAGCAGTAATGTCCTGCTCCATTCGCTGAGCCACTAATTGCTCACGTACAGATTTACGCAAATCTTCTCGCAGTTGTCTGGCGCTCTTGTTATAGTATGCCTCCAGGCGTTCTACACCTCCAACTTGCGAGGCAAGGTAGTTTATTCTTCGTTCTAGTTCGCCTGTTACCATAGCATCTTCTACCACGATAGAGTCTATTTCGGCACGAGCCAAAAGCAGTTTATCCTGTAGCATAGATTCCAGTATCTGGCACCTTAAGTCAGGGCTAGGCTGCTGCTTTTGCTGCTGTAGCTGCGCTACATACTGCTGATAGCCAAACTCTAAGTCCGACTTCAGAATAACGTTGTTATTTACCTTTGCAATAATGCCGTCTATTCTGTTTTGCACTGGAGCCTGCGCAAAAGCTGCTACAGTCGCAAAAGTGAAAAAGAGGGCTAAAAAGGCAGTTCTGGAAATATGTTGTATCTTCTTCAATGTCTGTAATATGTTTTGCAGGTGCGTACTGCTCATTAAACGCACAAATTAATGCTTTATTCTGATTTTGTGGCTGCAAAGAAGAGTAAATGTAAAATTGCTTAGTTTCTGATAAGCTTTTCTACTTCCTCTTCATTTATCTTAACCGAGTATTTGTTGCGAAGCTCTTCTACCCACTCTTGCTCCAGATAATTCTGGTAATCTGATATAACAGCGCCACGCACTTCACTTAATTGCTTGTAAGCAGGCGCAAGCACATCGTGTATCACAATTAAATACTCCCTGCCGTTTTGGGTTATAGTATAAGTGCCTTTTTCCCAGGCAACAGCATCAATAGTTTTGTTTTCTCCTTTCTGAAATTTCTTTTGAGAAACTTGTACTGCCAACGGATTGTCGGTGTTCAGGTTATTCGCCAAAGTCTTCAGATTAGAAGAATATAGCGTAAAAGAAACGCGGCGGTTACGGCCTCTTCCTGTTTCTGAATTGTCTGGACCAGCTTGTTTGCTGTTTTGCAGCACGTTGGTACGGAACTGGCTGATCGGCACTTTCTGCGCTACTAAGTATGTCATCACAGCCTGTGCACGTTGTGCCGAAAAATCGATTTTGCCAGCTGCTTCGCGTGCGTCTGCATGTCCATTTACATCTACACTTAACTCTGGATTTGATTTAAGGCGAGCTGCTAGTTCATCTAGTTTAGCCGTAGCCTCCTTAGTCAAAGCCGAACTGTTTGCCTTGAAAAGTATATCAGTTGGTTTACCTGAATTTACAAGATAGCGGCCATTGGCTAATTGTTCCTGAACTTGTTGCAGTACCTGTTTGTCGGAAGCACTAATAACAGTTGCCTCTACGCGCTCTCCCCACTTATACTTTTCTTTATTCTTATCAAAGTATGCCTGCAGGCCAACAGAGTCTTCCGCCGACTTCGTCCATACTTTATCGCCCATAAGTTGGAAGAAAAGTATACCATCATGATACTCTTTCACCAACATACGATAATCTTCGTGCTTGTTCTCTAGGTTTTCCTTCTCGTACTCCAGCAAGCTTTTGTTTACAAAATCATTATACAGCAACGTCATGGCATGTTGCGCTGTACCAGTGGCGCGCGGGCGCTGCGCTGTTTTAGCAAATGCATAAAAATCAGCTACAGAATAAGGCTTACCTTGTATTGTGAACAATGAGGCAGCTAAGCTTTTGTCGTTGGCATCGTAGCTCCAATTGCCTTGCAGTAGATCGTCTGTTGCCTTGCTTAACGCTGCTTCTTTGGTTGCAGAATTTTCTGCGAAATTGTTCTCAACTTTGATGCGCTTCAAAAAAGCTGTCTTGTTAAGCTCCGAACGAGAGTCTTTCGCTATTTTGTTTCGAAGGTTCTGCTCCATGCTGTCGTAAGATGGCAGGCCACGCTTATCGAGCAGTTTAATTATATGCCAGCCATAAGGAGTATATACAGGTTTGGCTACCTCGTTTGTATTCTGAAGCGTAAAGGCAGCTTCTTCAAACGAAGGAATCATTCTGCCTGTACCAAACCAAGGCAGTTCACCTCCGTTAGGCGCTGTGCTAGCATCTTCAGAAAATTCAGATGCCAGTTTATTCCAATCTTCATTGCGCTGTACTCGCTTATAAATTGCATCAACGCGTTGCTTTGCGGCAATAGAGTCCGCCTTTGGAATACCAGGGTTAGCTCGCACCATAATGTGGGCCACTTTTACCTCGCCAAGAGCGTTGCGTACATCATTTACTTTAATAAGATGGTAGCCAAAGCGCGTACGAACAGGCATTGAAATTTGGCCAGGATCTGTTTTATAGGCAGCATCCTCAAAAGGATATACCATTTGCATGGAAGTAAAATAGCCTAAGCTACCTCCATTATCAGCTGCGGATGGGTCCTCTGAAAATTCTCTGGCCAGCTTGCTGAAATCTTCTCCTGCCACTACACGCTCACGCAGTGCTAAGACACGATTGTAAGCCGCCAACGTGTCTTCTGGAGCAGCATCAGGCGGCAAGTTTATAAGTATATGAGATGCATTTACCTCTTTCTGCAGGCGCTCGTAGGCTTCACGAACCAGTTTGTCGGTTACGCTTGTTTCTGTTAAATACGGCTGTGCCAATTGCTCTTTATAGCCTTCCAACTCTCTCTTGAAAGACACAACCGTATCCAGGCCCTGACGCTCAGCTTCCATTACCTTCAATTTATAGTTGGTATAGAGCTGCAGGTACTCTTCTAGGCTTTTCTTGGTGTAGGCATCTTCGTTACCGCTGTTGTTTTTTTCATACACATAGCGGAATTCAGAAGCATAAAGAGGCTTGTTGCCAATTGTAGCGAGAACAGGTTCTTGGGTGTTGGACTTCTTAGATGCGGTACAACCAGCTAAGGCTAGCGTAACAGCCGCAACAAGTAGGTGTTTACTGCGCATATATAATTTAAAAACAAACTCTTAGTAGATCTGAACAAGCCAGACTGTGCAATTTTACTTAAATTTTCTGACAGATGAGTCAAAAAGTATATCTATAATACTATTGCTCCAGATTTTGTTCCAGATAACGGGCAGTAAGAAAGAAAAGTGTGTAGTGAGAGTTTATTTAATTTTTTTGTAGAGCAGGCATGTGTTTTTTTCTCCGTCAGAAGTGTACTCCACCCTGTCCATTATACGGTTTACAAGGGCTATGCCTACACCACCTTTTTTGCCAGTTTTAACATTGTCTTGTATGTTAGGCTCTTTATAGTTGGAGCGCTGAAAAGCAATGCCGTGGTCTGAAATATGAAACTCCAGACCATCTTTTTTCTTTATAATTGAAAGCGTAATATATTTGGAAGTGTCCTCTTTATTTGCGTGAATAATCAGGTTGGCGCAAATCTCATCTACGGCCAATACGATCTGGTTCATCAGAATATCAGAAAGCGCAAGCGCCTGCAGATACTCTGATACAAAGTCTCGTATTAGCTTAAGATTTTTTTTAGAGCAACTTACCTTAACCAGATTATTCATCAGCAATAGTCATTGCCTCCTCGTAGTTTGATACGATTGTCATTAGCAGGTCCAAACCTAATATTTCGAAAACGTTGCGAACCTTATCTTGCATGTTAAAAAAGATAAGCTTGATTTGCGCATCCTCGAAACGCTGCAGATGTGAAATAAACACTCCTAAACCTGCAGAGGAAATATAATTAAGATTTTCGCAATTTACCAAAATCTTGTTGTGCGCCATAATTTCTGGATCAGACAATTCTTCGTCTAGCGCTACCGATGAGCTGGCATCTAATTCACCGTCCAGGGTAATAATGATGGTGTTGTCTTTCGTTTCTCTTGTGATTTTCATGGGCATACTTTACGTCGCAACTATATGTTTGGTTGACTGTCCTTGAACTTTATTACGAGCAATGTTTGGTCATCGTACAGATTATCTGGACCCGTAAAATCCAATAAGTCATTGATAATAGCATGTTTTATATCGTCAGCTTCTAGATGATAAGTTTGCTTTAACATGTATTGCAAGCGATCTTCTCCATATTCCTCGTTTTCTGGACTACGCGCTTCTATGATGCCGTCTGTGTAGATAACCATCACATCATCAGGGTTGTAATCGTAGTACATCTCTCGGATATGGTTGCTGTAGCTCTTATCGCGAATAATCCCAAGTCCTAAGCCGTCTGTTTGAAAATAGAAGGCATCGTCCATCATCGCGTTGTAATACAGGGTATGGCAGTGCCCAGCTCTGGCAAACATAAATCCCTTCATACGGTAATCTATGATATATAGCGCAGAAGTGATAAAAGAAGTTTTCTCAAGGCAGCGGCTCAGAGCACTGTTCGCCTGCTTCATAAATTCGCTCGGAGGCATGTCCTGTTGCATTAGGCCATGAAATATACCCTTCATTTGTGCCATATGGAAGGCCGCCGAGATACCCTTGCCCGATACATCGCCAATAATAATAGCTATCCTGGACTCGCTCAGCTGCAGGAAGTCATAAAAGTCGCCACCCACTTCTTTTGCTGCCATAGCATGGGTACTTATCTCAAACCAGCTATCAACAGGGAAGGTTTTTGGAATCAAGCTATCCTGTACCTGGCTCGCAATTTTAAGCTCCTCCTTATAACGTTCGTTTTGTAAGGACTCAGCTACAAGGCGAAGGTTTTCTGTTGTTAAAATGGTTTGGTTTGTGAAAGTACGCAATACGTTTATTGTTTCACGATCGAAGCCATTTTCAATGTCCTTTAGCAAGTACAGTATCCCGAAAGTTCTTGTACTCGTTTTAATGGGTAAAATAATAAACGACTTCCACGGCAAGGACAGTTCTTTGAAGCCAGGATTGCGGTCGAGGTTATTATTTATATAATCGATGTTATGGAGCTTGTAAGCTTGTAAAAGGTGGCTAATGGCTTTGATCTGCTCATGTGTGATATTGAGCAGGTGCGACGTCTGCATGTTGTTGTTTTTGGAAACCTCTAACCAGGCAGCGCTGGCGTCAGAGGCCTTAACTGTACTTTCAAACAGCGTGTCGTACACCTGCGCCTCGCTCTGCCCTTGTTGTATAGATTGGCTCAGGCGCTGGAAGTTGAGCAGATCTTCGCTCTTTTGCTCAAACACGCTAGAAGTAGGAAGGCTGAACAGCGAAACCAGAAAGGCCGCCAACGTATACAAACCGACAAAGAGCATAGCCAGTAGCAGAAAGCCCACATCGGTATAGTCAACTAAAATTTCTTTGCTATCGGTAAACTGCCAAAAGAACCTGGCAAAGATGTAGCAGCTAAGCAAAATAGCGCCCAACAGCACCAGCGAGCGACTCTTTTTATTGAAGGTGAGGTAAGCCACCCACTTAAGGTTGGTACAAAGAAAAAGAATATAAAACACCAGTAAAGCCAGCAGTGGCAGAAATACATAGCTGGTGTAGTTAAAGTTAAATAGCGTTAGCAGGAGGGTGGCTCCCAACAACAGCTCGAACCAATCCCAGGCAATTTGCAGAAACTTGTTTTTATGGTATAGCAGCAACTGCCGCCATATATAAAATGCCTTAGCCAGGAAAAGCACCAACAACCCAAAGTTGACATGGTATACAATGTGCAGCAGCAGGGTAGAGGTAAGGTTGGCATAGTCTGTCGTAAGCCTGTATGCCAAGAAGAGCGCCACGCTCAGGTAAGCAGCTATGCCTGCCTTAGAGAAAAGATTCCAGAGGTAGCCTATAAAATCAATTCCTTTTAAGTTCTCTGCGCTAAGCCGCTGGTACAGAAAAACTGAGGCAATAAAGATAACCGTCAGGAAGTTGTGGATATAAGGAAAGGCTAACATAGGTCCTCCACCCTGCCGAGTACTCTCAGCAGCTAAAAGGATATTAGCCAGAAGCAACGCCCAACTAACAAAGGCGGCAGTAACTAATAAAGATTTCGCGTTTGTCTTATACAGCATAAAACGGAAAACCGCATGGAGTTTTTGCAGTGGTGGTATGTAGTCTACCTGAGGCACTTATTGGGTGTAAGGTAAGTATTTTTTTGGTTTCGGTTATGGAGTGGCACTTGTATTTAGTAAAGCACCTTTGCATAACGCAAAAAAAAGAAGTTAGTTAACCTAAGTTAACCAACTTCTTTCATTCTTAAAAATTATTAGCTTCTAACGGCTGTAGTTAGGTGCCTCACGCACCACCTGCACATCGTGCGGATGGCTTTCGCGTAAACCAGCCCCTGTTATCTTCACCATTTTTGCTGTCTGCAGTTTCTCTATTGTTGGGGTGCCGCAATAGCCCATGCCAGCTTTTATACCACCAGTTAATTGGTAAATTACTTCTGCCACCAGGCCTTTGTAAGGCACGCGACCTACAATACCTTCAGGTACCAGTTTTTTCACATCTGTTTCAGCACCCTGGAAGTAACGGTCTTTTGAGCCTTCTTCCATAGCCTCTACAGAGCCCATGCCACGGTAAGTTTTAAACTTACGGCCTTCATAAAGTATAACCTCACCAGGAGCCTCTTCAGTACCAGCTAGCAAAGAGCCAACCATCACAGTACTAGCTCCTCCAGCCAATGCTTTCACCACATCGCCCGAAAACTTGATGCCACCATCGGCAATTATCGGTACACCTGTGCCTTCAAGTCCTTTAGCAGCCTCTAACACAGCTGAAAGCTGTGGCACGCCTATACCCGCAATAACACGCGTAGTGCAGATACTGCCTGGCCCAACGCCAACTTTTACAGCATCAGCACCCGCATCGGCAAGAGCTTTGGCTCCTTCAGCGGTAGCCACGTTGCCAGCTATTACATCCAGGTCAGGGAAGTGCTGCTTTATGTTTCTTACGCTATCCAATACTCCTTTAGAATGTCCATGAGCAGTATCAACGCTGATTACATCAACGCCAGCATCTACCAGTGCTTTAATGCGGTCTAATACATCTGGTGTAACACCCACTGCAGCGCCTACTCGTAAGCGGCCATACTCATCTTTGCAAGCATTAGGGCGGTCTTTCTTCTTCAGGATGTCTTTGTAAGTGATAAGGCCTACCAGTTTCTGGTTTTCATCTACTACCGGCAGCTTTTCTATTTTGTACTGCTGCAGAATATCTTCGGCTTTAGCCAGGTCTGTGCCTTTTTCAGCAGTGATCAGGTTCTTGCTTGTCATGATAGACGAAACCTTCTGCGTCAGGTCTTTCTCAAAGCGAAGATCGCGGTTGGTGATGATACCCGTTAGTTTGCCTTCGCCATCTACTACAGGTATGCCACCAATCTTATGCTCGGTCATAATCTGAACGGCATCGCCTAAGGTAGCGCTGTCTTCAAGCGTAATAGGGTCCATGATCATGCCGCTCTCGGAACGCTTTACCTTGCGTACCTGCTCGGCCTGCTTCTTAATGGACATGTTTTTATGGATAATGCCGATACCGCCTTCTTGTGCCATTGCAATAGCTAAATCAGCTTCTGTCACGGTGTCCATGGCAGAAGAGAGAAGCGGAATATTGATGCGTATATTGCGGGTAAGCTGAGAAGAAGTGTCGGTGTCTTTGGGTAATACCTCGGAGTAAGCCGGGAGTAAAAGCACATCGTCGTAGGTAAGTGCTTCAAAAAGAATCTTAGATTGATCTGAGATCATAGCAAATAATTTAGGGGTCCTTATTTGCCGCGTAAAATTACAACAATTATTCCAATATGTTCTGTTATAGTAGAATCATTTTTTTTAAACCTGATTTTACCCAGCAATTCTACAGCTGAAAAAGCTTTAACTATGGGTAAAGCTGCTAGCAGTCTTTTAGGTATAAGTTGGTAAGCAATGTTATGTTTTGCAAGCACTTCCCCCTCTTCACATTCTAACCTTCTACCTCTATAACTCCCCCAACCCTCTAACTTAGTAAACTGCCATGGTGGTATCTATCTGTGTAGCCCAGGCATGTATACCGCCCTTTAGGTTGAGCAGGTTTTCGTAGCCGAGGCGCTGGGTAAGGTAATTAATGGCTTGGGCGCTTCTAAAACCATGATGGCAGATAACAACAACAGGCACATCGCGGCGTATGCGGCCAGCTTGTCTAGTGAGTTCCCCTAAGGGTATAAGTTCGCCACCGAGGTTACATATTTCAAACTCCTCAGGCTCGCGTACATCTAGCAATTGCATTTTATTATGCCGCCCCAGCCTCTCCTTTAGCTCTTGCACTGTTATTTCTTCCATGGCTTTCATGCTGCAGTTGCAGCGCAACTTTGGTAGTTAGGTTTCAAATTGCAAACTTAGCAAATGCTTCAAATAAGTAGCTAAAGCGAATAATGTCTGATATACTTTTTTTTACAGGAGAACCAGTGGCAAAATGCTGGTGCTACTCCATAGGATTACTGCAAATGGCCATAGGTGCCCTGCCAGATTTAAAATTGCTGCTCCTGATGGATGCAACAGGCGGTGCTTCTGAACTTTGGGAGCAATTTAGGGCAGGCATGCTGCAGACTTCGTGGCTGGAGTATATTGCAGTGTTCGCAGGAATCTTGAGCGTGTGGTACTCCAGGAAAGAAAACATTCTTGTCTACCCGGTTGGCCTCATTAGCACCACCATCTATGTATACCTGAGTTTTAAATATAGTTTAATAGGCGAGGCAAGTGTGAATGTATATTATACCATTCTGAGTATTTACGGCTGGATATTGTGGACCCGAAAAGATCGGCAGGAGCAGCATGTGCTGCATATAGCCTTCTCAAACAAGAAGCAATGGGTGCAGCAACTTGTGTTTTTTGCAGTACTTTATGTGGGCATCTATTTTTGCCTGGTTTACCTGCAAGAAGCATTTTATGAAGGCGTTATTCCGTGGGGCGATGCTTTTGCCAGTGCTACCGCTTATACAGGTATGTGGCTTATGGCAAAAAAGAAGGTTGAGAGCTGGTATTGGTGGATAGCCACTAACATTGCCTCTGTGCCGCTTTATTTTGTAAAAGGCCTGGTGTTTACCTCAGTCTTTTACCTTATACTACTCATTATGGCTTTTGCGGGACTAGTGGAATGGAAGAGAAGGGCACAAAAGCAAAAAGAGCTTCAGTTGGGTTAGGCGAAGAATTAAAAACAGCTATAATTCGACTTTTGCAATCCGAAGAAGGGACGGCTACGTAAGAGAATTATCTCCCAACTGTGCATGCTGAATTAAAGAGCATGTTTGTTCAACCCTAACAAATCGGATGCTATTATGAAAAATAACAAGATCGAGTTGCCAGATGAGCTGAAGTATGAGAATCGCTTAAAGTGGGGGTACGAATCGCCTGATGAACGTCCTAAAAAAATTCCTTTCAGAGAGTACGGGAATAAGAAGGCTAAAATTGTTGAGGTTTATAACTTTTATGGATACAGTTTTTCCGAGTGTTAAACCTTTATAACTATTGACATTATTTAGTAGCGATGCATTTTTTATTACCTCCATTTGATTTAGAAGTATCTCCTTTTAGTTAATTCCCACTCTAGTCTCTCTATTAGGAAGCTAGAGTGGGTTTCTTCAATATATATTCCTGTCTTTTACTTTATTTTTCTATAAATGCCGCAGCAATGCAGCCCGAAGCAATAATTTTACTTTGGCTATATTTATGCGCTGCAAAATAGAAGCGGCTATCATAAAATGTTAAAAGTTGCTATTACTGGTCCAGAGTCCACAGGTAAGTCTACCTTGTCAGCAAGTTTAGCTGCTCATTACAACACGGTTTGGGTGCCAGAGTTTGCCCGCACCTATGTGGGCAATTTGCAGGAACCTTATACCTTAACCGATTTGGAGGCTATTGCTGAAGGGCAGCTGGCGCTTGAACAGGAGTATATGGGGCAGGCAAACAAGCTTCTTTTCTCTGATACCGATTTGCTGGTGCTTAAAATATGGAGTGAGCATGCTTTTAGTCAGTGCCCTTCCTTAATTCTGGAGAAGTTGCAAAGGCAGGAGTATAACCTTTATTTGCTGATGGGCGTTGATTTGCCCTGGGAACCTGATCCGCAGCGGGAGCACCCGCACTTGCGTGAATATTTTTATGACTTATATAAAAAAGAGCTGCTTGCTATGCAGGTGCCATTTGTAGAGGTTACGGGCTTACACCAGGCACGGCTACAAAAAGCTATAAGCCATGTAAACGAGCTGCTTCAGGAGCACGAACTTCTTTAATTTGATAACATTTATGCTACACTATATCGAAAACGAGAGCTACAGAGTAGGTGTCGAGAGTTTGGGCGCCGAACTGCAGCATTTTATAAAACTGGACGAAAACCTGGAACTGATCTGGGGTGGTGATTCTTCTGTTTGGGCAGGACATGCGCCTAATCTTTTTCCTATAGTTGGGGAGTTGCCGCAACAGCAATATACTTGCCAGGGTAAAACTTACCACATGCTTAGGCATGGCTTTGCCCGCAGAAAAGAGTTTAAACTAGTAGAGGAGGGAAAAAACAAGCTGGTGTTTGAGCTGCAGCATGACGAGCAAACACTGGAGCAGTATCCTTTCAAGTTCAATCTCTTTATTGCTTATACATTAGAAGGAAACAGACTTGCAACTGTATACCAGGTTACCAATACAGATGACCATGCGATGCTGTTTTCTATCGGAGGGCACCCAGGTTTTAACGTTCCGCTCTACCCAAATGAGCAGTACAACGATTATTACATAGAGTTTGAGAAGGCCGAAACGCTGAACAGGTACCTGCTCGACAATGCAGGTTTGCAGACGGGCGAAACCGAAATCATGCTGACAGACAATACCATTCTGCCACTGCGTCACGAATATTTTGATAAAGACGCAATTGTTTTGAAAGACCTGCATTCTCAGAAAGTGAGGCTTGCAAGTAAAACAGGGCCCAGAAGTATAGAAGTGAATTTTGAAGGCTTCCCATACCTTGGTATCTGGACAAAACCAGGTGATGCGCCTTTTGTATGTATAGAACCTTGGTGTGGCATTGCCAGTCGTGCCAGCGACACAGGTGAACTGGAGGAGAAGGAAGGTATGATAAAGCTTGCGCCGAGTCAGATTTTTGAACGCAGTTACATATTCACTGTAAATTGATAAAACAAGCTCAAGTGAGTAGCAGGTGGCTGTAATCTGCTACTCCTTTTTATCTTGGCTAGCCTGTGCAGGCGTATCAGTGTCAAAGTTTCAAATCAATTTGCCCTAAAACAAAACATGCCGCCTTGGTGTGGGCAGCATGTCAAAAATTGAATGTCAGTAAAGTTCAGTTGAGCGAAGGCTCAGGGAGCTTCGGAAATTTCACTCTTTTGAGATCATAAATTGGCTCATAATCATTTATGGGTAATGAAACGCCTGGTGGTAGGTCTAAATCAGGCAGATCATCTCCAAGCGGCTCTCCTCCCTCATCATCGCTGTCTGTAGAAGGTGGGCCTTGATGTTTTCTGCGTGGTGCAAAGGCATAGTATGCCAGTATGGTTAATAGTGCTAAAGTATACAATACGCTGATCATCATCACATTTCTTCTTTTTAATTCTAATCTCTTAAGCAGGCAAATTCTTACAATTAGTGTCAGCTAGCCGACTGCTAAAAAGCCTGCCTCTTATTAATTTACAACGTACTTTTGGCCTCTCTGGTTTTTCCCTTTGCTTAAAAAAATGAAATTGTGTTTATGGCTAAAACTATGCTTTTGCTAATAATTGATTTTTGCTCTTTTGAATTGAAATAAAACGGGCTTACCTTTGCGGCAGTTTAGGGGTGCCTTATAATAACGGGCTGAGATTATACCCATTGAACCTGATCCTGGTAATGCTGGCGAAGGGAAAAACGAGGGAAACAATAGTAACAGGATACATCCCCTGGTAGTCCTGTAAGTTTCAATATCTCATTTAACATTTAATGAAAAATTTTTTAATCGTGATGGCTGCTTTGCTGTTGCCGTTACAGTTATTTGCCCAGTACAATTTAAGCGGGCAAGTAACAGATGCTACTGCAGGCACTCCGTTGGCAGGAGCAAACCTTGTGCTTGAAGGTGCAGAAGTTGGTGTAGCCACTAATACTGCTGGCTATTATGAGTTCAGTAACTTGGCTGCAGGTACTTATACCTTGCGTGTAAGCTATTTGGGTTACGAACCCGTGCAGCGTCAGGTGGTCGTTAATTCAGACACACGGATAAACTTTACGCTTGCCCAAGCTAACCTGCGTGCCGCCGAGGTGGTGGTTTCTGCTACCAGAGCCAACGAGCGAACAGGCACGACCTATAGTAACGTAACTCAGGAGCAGATAGATAAGCGCAACTTTGGGCAGGATTTGCCTTACCTGCTGGAGCAAATTCCTTCTGTGGTTGTAAACTCCGATGCAGGTGCAGGAGTAGGCTATACTGGTATCCGTATTCGTGGTTCTGATATTACCCGCATTAACGTAACTGTTAACGGTATTCCGATCAACGACCCCGAAAGCCACGGTGTGTTCTTTGTGAACATGCCAGATTTTGCCTCATCGGTGCAGGATATACAGGTGCAGCGCGGGGTAGGTACCTCTACAAACGGCGCAGGTGCCTTTGGTGCCAGCATCAACATACAGACACAGGATGTACGACGCGAGGCTTATGCCGAGACAGACCATACCTATGGTTCCTTTAACACCTTGCGTAATAATGTGCGCTTCGGAACAGGCCTTATCAACGGTAAGTTTGCTTTCGATGGTCGTTTGTCCCGCATAAAGTCGGATGGTTATATAGATCGTGCTTCTTCTGACCTGAAATCTTTCTACTTTTCTGGTGGCTATTTTGGCGACAAAACATCGGTTAAGTTTGTAGCTTTCTCTGGTCAGGAGCAAACATATCAAGCCTGGTACGGTACACCTGAGGCGCTGGTATATGGCAATGAAGCTGATTTGCAGGCATACATAGACCGTAACGGCATCGAAGGGGCAGACCTGGAGAACCTTCGCACCGCTGGCCGCCGCTATAACTACTACACCTACGACAATGAAACAGACAACTACCAGCAGGACCACTACCAGTTGCACCTGTCGCACGACTTCTCTTCTGTTCTGACTTTTTCAGGAGCCTTGCATTATACCTATGGCAGAGGTTATTACGAGCAGTTTCGTGCCGATGATGATCTGGCAGATTATGGCTTGGCAGACGTTGTGATAGGAGATGAAACCATCTCAACATCAGACATTATCCGCCGCCGTTGGCTGGACAACGATTTTTATGGTGCAACCTATGCACTGCAATACCAGCCAAATAGCCGTTTCAATGCTACTTTGGGCGGTGCCTTGAACAGATACGATGGCCGTCACTTCGGTGAGGTTATATGGGCGCGTTTTGCTTCTAATTCTAACATCCGCGACAGGTACTATGAAAACGATGGTGAAAAAACAGACTTCAACGTGTATGCTAAAGCTAACTATGGCTTAACAGATAAGTTGTTTGCCTTTGGCGATTTGCAAGTGCGTAAAGTGGGTTACTCATTCCTTGGCTTCGACAATGACCTGAGCAACATTGAGCAGGATGCTGCTTATACCTTCTTCAATCCTAAAGCAGGCTTAACTTACCAGTTTGATCTTGAGAACCAGGTGTATGCTTCTTATGCCATTGGCAACCGTGAACCTGTACGTAACGATTTCACAGAATCTACACCAGCCAGCCGCCCCGAGCATGAAACGCTTCGTAACCTGGAAGTAGGGTATCGTGGCCGCATTGCCTTAGGAAATATAGGAAGCCTACCGTTAGCAGCACACACTGAGCTGAACTACTTCTATATGAACTACAAAAACCAACTGGTGCTAACGGGGCAGATAAATGATGTAGGCGGCTACACCCGCACGAACATTGACAACAGCTATAGACAAGGAGTAGAGTTGGCTGGTGCGCTTAGTTTGGGTGGCAAAGCGACTTTAAGCACGAACATAGCATACAGCGAAAACAAGATAAATGGTTTTGAAGAATTTATAGATGATTACACTACTTGGGAGCAGGTGAGAAATACCTACGACAAAACAACCATCGCTTTTTCGCCTGACCTGGTAACGACAAGCAGACTGGAAGTAGAAGTGCTGAAGGGTTTAAGTGCCGCTTTTATCTATAAAACTGTAAGCCAGCAGTATCTGGATAACACTGAAAACGAGAAACGTATTATACCTGCCTACCAAGTAGGCGATCTGCGTTTGCTTTACAATGTCGGTTTCAAAAATGTGCTAAAAGGGCTTGAACTGGGATTATTGGTGAACAACATTTTTAACGAAAAGTATGCTGCCAACGGCTATACCTATAGCTATATCTACGACAGCGCGCAGATAACCGAAAATTTCTACTATCCGCAGGCTACCCGCAACTTCCTGCTTTCGGTAGGGCTTAAATTTTAAAGTAGTTTAGCTAAAGTTGTTTTTAAGAGCTCTGCCTTTTGGTGGAGCTCTTTTTGTTTATGCCATTTTTGAAAAAATGCTTTGCTTGGTGTTGCATGCCTGATTAGTGTTTTATAACCTGAGTAGCTGCATTCGAAGAAAATCTTATATTTGTGTAATACCTGTACCAAAACATTTCTATCTATGGCTTACGAATCTTCAGGAGCACCTGACTACTATAATATTGATGATCTGCTAACGGAAGAGCATAAGCTTATCCGCCAAACTATGCGCGATTTTGTAAAGCGAGAGATATCCCCGAACATCGAGCAATGGGCACAAGAAGCACATTTCCCTTCGGAGATAGTGAAGAAGTTTGGTGATGTAGGAGCCTTTGGACCAACTATACCAGCAGAATATGGCGGCGGTGGCCTCGACTACATAAGCTATGGACTAATTATGCAGGAGATAGAACGGGGCGATTCGGGCATGCGCTCTACAGCTTCGGTACAAGGTTCGCTGGTGATGTACCCGATCTATGCCTATGGGTCGGAAGAACAGCGCAAGAAGTACCTGCCTAAGCTGGGAAGTGGGGAGTGGTTAGGCTGCTTCGGCCTTACAGAGCCTGATTTTGGATCTAACCCTGGCGGTATGGTAACGAACATAAAAGATATGGGAGATTATTACGTGCTCAACGGCTCTAAAATGTGGATATCTAATTCACCAGAATGCCAGGTGGCGGTAGTATGGGCGAAAAATGAAGAAGGCCGCATAAAAGGCTTGATCGTAGAGCGAGGAATGGAAGGCTTTTCCACACCACCCATACACAATAAATGGAGCTTGCGTGCTAGCTGCACAGGAGAGCTGGTGTTCGATAACGTAAAAGTGCCGAAGGAGAACCTCTTGCCAAATGTGGAAGGCTTACGCGGGCCGCTTGGCTGTCTCGATTCTGCTCGCTATGGCATTGCCTGGGGTGCTATAGGCGTTGCGATAGATTGTTATGAATCAGCAAGAAAATATAGCTTAGAGCGCATTCAGTTCGATAAACCGATAGGTGCATTCCAACTCACACAGAAGAAATTGGCCGAGATGCTGACAGAGATTACAAAAGCACAGCTACTGGCATGGCGATTGGGCACGCTCAAAAACGAGGGCAAAGCCACTACGCAGCAAATATCTATGGCCAAGCGAAACAATGTAGACATGGCGCTGCACATAGCCCGTGAGGCACGACAAATTCACGGTGGCATGGGCATAACAGGCGATTATCCGATTATGCGCCACATGATGAACTTAGAGTCTGTAATTACCTACGAAGGCACTCACGACATTCATTTGCTTATAACTGGTGCCGATATCACAGGTATTCCTGCATTTAAGTAAGCTAGGTTCATAATTCTGGAGGTAAAGTATGTGAGGCAGTTACGGGAGTAACTGCCTTTTTTATGAGGTAAAAAATATTTTGCTTCTGGCTGTAATAAAAGTCTTCATTGTTGCTCTAAGTATTAAACTGGTGCCAAAGCCAGCCTCTCTTACAATCTCTTATAGCTTTTGTTGATATGAAAATCTCTACACACAAACAATTATTGCAGCCAGCAGCAGGGGCTTTTCAGCAACCACAAAAGGACGTAGCCAGTGTCTGAGCAGGAGAAACTTTTTGAACAGGTTGTGCAGGAGAACAAGGATAAGCTCTACCGCATTTGTCGGGCCTGCCTGCCAGGTCGTGATGATGCGAACGATCTTTATCAGGATATCTTGGTAAAGATCTGGCTGAACCTGCATACGTTTCGGGGTGATGCAAAGCTGAGCACCTGGCTTTATCGCATTGCCCTGAATACAGCTATACTGCACAAGAAGCAGCAAAATAGGTATGCGTTGCCTTTGCCTCACCATGTTATAGACCTTCCCGACTCCGCTGTCGAAACTGCCGATAAACAGCAACAGGAGTTGTTGCTGCAGCAATTACACTACTGCATCAGTTGCCTCGAAAAGCAAGACCGACTGATAATTTCGCTTGTGCTGGAGGAGGTGCCTTATAAGGAGATTGCAGAGGTGCTAGGGCTGACGGTGAGCCATGTGGGCGTGAAAATAAACCGCATCAAGCAGAAACTAGCTACTCTAATGGAGCAGGGGAATGGTAAAGAAGTTAGAACAGTTAAAACTAAGAACTATGGACTTTGAGGAAATGCAAAAAAGCTGGCAGATGCAGCAGGCACCTCAGCTATCAGATATAGCAAACAACAAGCCTCTACAAACCTTACTGAAAGACAGAGTGAAGGCTTTGCAGGTAAAAACACTCTGGACCAATATTCTGATGACAGTAGTGCTGTGCCTTACTGCCGCTGCATTTATATTTATTCTGAGGCGCACCTTTACACCTAATACGCGCTGGTTCGATGTAGGTATGGTGGTTATGTTTGGGGCTATATTACTTTCTGCCCTGGCTACATGGCTAAAGTCCGTGCCCTGGAAAAACCTGAAAGCGGATCTTGACAGTCGCGCCTACATCAGCCACTCCCTCAAAAGCTTTCGCTTCCAGCAGACCTCCATCAAGTTAATCACACCCATACAAATGGTTGTTTCTACCATAGGCCTTAACTTGATTTACCTGGATATCTTCTGGAATGAGAGCTGGAAATTTCGCCTTTTGATGAATTTGGGTCTGGTAGCTGTTATGGTGTTGGTTGGAGGCCTTTCTCTGTACTATAGTAAGCTTCGCCACAAAGAACTGTACGAGCCAATTATAAAAGAACTGGAGGAACTAGAGCAAAAACTTAAAGCAGATTAAGGTGTTAACTATCTTTTGGTTAACTAACGAGTTTTTTTGCAGCTTATAATTGTTGATGCAAAATGGTTATGGCCTTACATCCTGAAACCTTTATACATGTATTGCTAATGTAATTAGATTTATAAATGAATACTATAAAATAATTAGCAAAAATAGTAACTTCGTGTGTGCTTTTGGAGCGAATTAACGCTTGTAACTGTTATCTTTAGGAACAGCAAAAGCTGAGGAAATAGCATACAAATTAACATGAGAGAAGATTATCTCACTGGCGATAACGAACACATGTCGCCAGCCGAACGCGATATAGATAAGGCGCTCCGACCGCTTAGCTTCCACGATTTTACTGGGCAGGCGAAGATAGTGGAGAACCTGAAAATATTTGTGCAGGCGGCCAGGCGCAGAGGCGATGCCTTAGACCACGTGCTGTTGCACGGTCCTCCAGGTTTGGGTAAAACTACCCTTTCGCATATTATAGCCTCTGAACTGGATGCAGGTATAAAAATGACTTCTGGCCCTGTGTTGGATAAGCCAAGCGATCTGGCAGGCTTGCTTACCAACCTCGACCCGAACGATGTATTGTTCATTGACGAGATTCATCGCCTGAACCCGATTGTGGAAGAGTACCTGTACTCGGCCATGGAAGACTATAAAATCGATATTATGCTCGATTCAGGTCCGAATGCCCGTTCTGTGCAAATCAGCCTGAACCCGTTTACGCTTATTGGAGCAACCACACGTTCTGGCTTACTAACGGCTCCACTGCGTGCCCGATTCAGCATAAACGCACGCTTGGAGTATTACGACGCAGAACTGTTGACCTCTATTGTTAAGCGTTCAGCTACACTGTTAGGTTCACCGATACATGCCGATGCCGCTTTCGAAATTGCACGCCGTAGCCGTGGTACACCACGTATTGCCAACAACCTGCTACGCCGTACCCGCGATTTTGCGCAGGTAAAGGGCGATGGAACCATAACTGTTGAGATTGCTAAGTTTGCTCTGAACGCTTTGGATGTAGATTTTAATGGTCTTGATGATATGGACAATCGCATACTGGCCACCATTATTGATAAATATAAAGGCGGACCTGTCGGAATATCAACTATAGCCACAGCTTGTGGAGAAGAAGCTGAAACAATAGAAGAGGTATACGAACCGTTCCTGATACAGGAAGGCTATATAAAACGTACAGCCCGAGGCCGAGAGGCAACAGAACTGGCCTATCGCCACCTTGGCAAGATACCGCCGCAGCAGGTGTTGTCAGGTGGGCTGTTCAATCAATCTGAATAAGTTTACTGTTTGTGAAATACTTAAGAAGCAGGCTTTCGGCCTGCTTTTTTATTTTCCTGTGCTATGAGAGCAGCAGACAGAAAGCGAAGTGGTGCTTCACCCACCTGAAACCTTTGCAGCCCAAAGAATCCTTCAAAAAGCAGTGGTTGGATTTATTTTAACTTAATTTTGTTTACCTACCAACTTAGCGTAGTTTTTATAGTTTGAGCAAAGAGAAATATACATACCTGATAAAGCAGAAGGCCAAAGAATTGGGGTTTATGTACTGTGGAGTTTCCAAAGCAGATTTTCTGGAAGAGGAGGCGCCGCGGCTAGAACGTTGGCTGAACCAAAACATGCACGGGCAGATGCGCTACATGGAGAACCACTTCGACAAACGCCTGGACCCAAGGTTGCTTGTAGATGGAGCTAAATCTGTCGTGTCGCTTTTGCTAAATTATTTTCCTGAAGAGAAGCAGTCGGAAGAAGATACCTATAAAATATCGAAGTATGCGTACGGCACCGACTATCACTTTGTGATAAAAGACAAGCTGAAGGAGCTGCTGCAGTACATCAATGAGGAAATAGGAGAAGTAGGAGGGCGTTGCTTTGTAGATTCGGCTCCTGTGCTGGATAAAGCATGGGCCAAGAAGAGCGGCTTAGGCTGGGTTGGCAAAAACAGCAACCTGATCACTCCCCAAGTCGGTAGCTTTTACTTTATAGCAGAGCTGATTATAGACTTGGAGTTGGAGTACGATGGACCTATAAAAGACTACTGCGGCTCGTGCACCCGATGTTTAGATGCTTGTCCAACGGGAGCCATTACAGAGCCCTACGTTGTGGACGGCAGTAAGTGTATCTCTTATTTCACCATAGAACTAAAAGACCAACTGCCACAGGAAATGAATGGCAAATTCGGCAATTGGGTTTTTGGCTGCGACATTTGCCAGGATGTATGTCCGTGGAATCGATTTAGTAAACCGCACACCGAACCCGCTTTCACGCCTAATGGGCAGCTCCACAAGATGAAAACCCAAGACTGGAAAGAATTAACACACGAGGTTTTTTCTCAGCTGTTCAAGAAGTCAGCTGTGAAGCGGACAGGATACAATGGCCTCCTGCGTAATATACGCTTTGTGGAAGGAGGCCTAAATGAGTAATGTTAGCTTCAAGCAGCGGATTTAATGAAGACCTTGTTTAGAATGCGAAGATACATTCCAGAAAATTGCTGGTAACACCATTGCTCCAGCTGCTTTAACTCGTCGGTGAGTAGTACTTTCAGAGCTTTTTTTAACTCTTTCTCAAACAGCACCTTATCAAAGCTTACCTTTAATAAAATGGTTTTTACGTATTCTAGCATTGCATGAAAAGAACTATTGGTGATTTTATCTGTTGCATTTTACGTTGTAAAAATAAAAAAGTAAGTAGTCACTTACAAGTAATTTTTCTGATTTTTACATATTTTGTACTGCAATATTACTGCGGGTATGTTACCCTATTGCTGCCTCTGCATTGCTAAATTATTAAGTATGATATAGATAGAAGTGCAATAAGGTCGGGATTCTTGGTAAGTAATACTAAGTAGTAGTTGTTGAATTAGTGTGTTTTATTGGATTATTCTTCTAAGGTTTCTTTGGTGCTTAAATGACTCTGTAGTATTATAACTAAATAAGGTTAAATAGGCTTTTAGATTAGGCAAATTTGCTGCAGAAGCTTGAGCACGTAATAAAAAGGGGGTTAAGATGGAATAGCCACATGTATAATGCCTGCTGATAGGGGTGTTAGTGTTAGAAATTCTTAAATTTGGTATTCATACATGCACCTGTTGTTGCGGAATGTTTTTTATGCGTCTTTTATCTATCTTAACCTTTCTTTTTGTATTGTTTGTAGTGCCCGCCCTGGCGCAGCAAGCAATCATTGGGCTAGGTAAAAGCCCGCTTCCCATAAACCAGTACTTCACTGTTTCCATTAGTGCGCAAGACCAGCCAATAAAAGACTATACTCCCTTTCCTGAAATTGAAGGGTTTAAGAAGAGTAGCAAGTTTTCTTCTACCAAAACAATCATTACGGGAGGCGAAACAACAATAATTTACACCATCACTCAAAATTATGCGGCCTTGGATGAAGGCGAGTACGAGATAGAACCCTTCAGCATGAAGGTAAATGGGCAGACCGTGCAAACAAAAAGGATGGTATTAAAGATTACGCCTATGGTTGTGTCAGACTTCGCGGTTGAGGATGATGAGCAGGCCGTAGAAGAGGCAGAAGAGGATATAACAGAGCCAGAGTTTATCAACAAAGATGATAATGCCTTTCTAACGCTTTACCTTGACAAGGAGGAAGTGTATGTTGGAGAGGGAGTAAATGTTGCTTTATACTTTTATCTGGCCGAAGAAGACCAGCGGCTTTTGGAGTTTTATAATTTCGAGGAGCAGATAACGACACTTCTGCGGCAGTTAAAACAGCCCAATGTATGGGAGGAGGCTTTTGACTTTACGGAAGTAACGCCAGAGCATATAACAGTGCAGGGGCACCCATACCTTCGTTTTAAGTTGTATGAGGCTGTGCTGTACCCTATCAATTCAAACCCGATTAAGTTTCCTGCTTTATCGTTGCAGATGATCAAGTATAAAGTAGCTAAAAATCCAAGTCTGCTGACAGAGGATCGGCAGGAAGGCTATAAAACATACTTTGCCCGCGAGCGTGAGGTGCTGGTGAAAGAGTTGCCGCCACATCCGCTCCGAAATATGGTGCCAGTAGGTAACTACAGGCTGCGCGAAAGCTTATCTAGCCGTAAAGTCCCTGTAAATAAAAGCTTCAATTACCTCTTTCAGATAGAAGGGGAGGGGAACCTGGCAGCCATAGTATCACCTACTCCTACACCACCAGCGGCTTTGGAGCTTTACCCTCCAGATATAAGGCAAGATATAACCAAGCGTGCAGGCCGTGTTACTGGTGCAAAAACTTTCACCTATCATGTATTGGCACGAGAGCCTGGTAACTATAACTTAAGCGATGTGGTAGAGTGGATCTATTTTAACCCCACCACTGCTACTTACGATACCTTACAGGCAAAACTGACAGCCAGTGTGGTAGGCCAACGCGATAACAATGCCATGATTCTTTCTCGGGATTTAGGGCCTTTTTATAAAATAATAGACAATGAAGATGCCACGCTGCAGAGTTTGCATCAGGTAAATGATATAAAGCGGTACACGAATATAATTTTAGTTGTACTTTTGGCTATCTCATCTTTTGTATTCATCAGAAGTAAAAAACAATGAGCAACTCCTACGGAAAACTTTTCCGAATTACTACGTTTGGCGAGTCGCATGGTGCGGCTGTTGGTGTTATAGTAGATGGCTGCCCTGCAGGCGTTGAAATATCGGTAGAGGAAATACAGCATGCGCTGGATCGCCGTCGCCCTGGCCAGTCTAAAATCACTACTCCCCGTAAAGAGGAGGATAAGGCAACCATACTCTCAGGTGTTTTTGAGGGCAAGACTTTAGGTACGCCTATAGCCATGGTGGTAAACAACAAAGACCAAGCAAGCCACGACTACAGCCATATTGAGCATGCCTTCAGGCCATCGCATGCAGATTATACCTACACGGCCAAATACGGCATCCGTGACTACCGCGGCGGCGGACGCAGTTCTGCCCGCGAAACAGTAGCACGTGTGGCAGCAGGTGCCTTGGCTGCTAAAATGCTGCAGAAGTATGGCATTAGCGTGCAGGCGTATGTGTCGCAGGTGGGAAGTATAAAAGTGCAGAAGCCTTACACGGAGCTAGACCTGAACCAGATTGATGCGAACATTGTACGCTGCCCAGACGGTGCGGTGGCTTCTCGTATGATAGCGCTGATAGAAGATGCACGTGATAGCTTGGATACTATTGGTGGTGTGGTGACTTGTGTGGTGAAAGGTGTGCCAGCAGGTTTAGGAGAGCCCGTTTTCGATAAGCTGCATGCAGAGCTCGGAAAAGCCATGTTGAGCATCAACGCTGTGAAAGGCTTTGAATACGGCAGTGGCTTTGAAGGCGTGAAGATGAGAGGTTCTGAGCACAACGATCAGTTTTACACCGATGAAGAAGGTAATATTCGTACCCGTACGAACCATTCTGGCGGTATTCAGGGCGGTATAAGCAATGGCCAGGACATATACTTTAGTGTGGCCTTTAAGCCTGTGGCTACTATTCTGCAAACACAGCAAACCATAAATGATGCTGGAGAAGATATAGAACTGAAGGGCAAAGGACGCCATGACCCATGCGTGCTGCCACGTGCAGTGCCTATTGTGGATGCCATGGCCGCGCTGGTGCTGGCTGATTTCCTGATGCGCCAGCAGGCAAATAAGATTTAATTTCTATATAGGTTGAAAGGCTTTTAGATGTTGTAGAAAAAGGCACTAAGTATAGTTGTGCTGCTTACTTAGTGCCTGTGTAACATGGTCAGAGTAAACCTAAGTATACCTGTAAAAAAGTAGAAGTTTAGATATAAAGCAAGAAGGCCGCCCCTGAAACAGGAGCGGCCTTCTTGCTTTAAATAGTCTTTATTTTAAAACAGATGCAGATGAACCACCAGGAACCATATCAGCACAAGCGCTGGTAACAGGAACGGAATAGAGTAACGCAGGATGTAAGCGAAGAATGATGGCATTTTAATACCAGCACTTTCAGCAATGGCCTTTACCATGAAGTTCGGTCCGTTACCGATGTAGGTGAAGGCTCCAAACAATACAGCAGCTATTGAAATGGCCTCTAGCAAAATAAGTGTTCCAGGATCAGCACCAGTGCCAGTTGCAAACTGCCTAACCTCTACTACGCTGTTCTGTGCCATGTCATACTTGGCCATAGCCAGCGACAGGAAGTTAGCATAAGTTGGCGCATTATCTAAGAAGCCAGAAAGTGAACCAGTTGCCCAGTAAAGGAAGTCTGGAGTGATATAAGCAGAGAACTCTGGTGATGAAGCTATTTCAGCAGAAAGCTGTAATGCTGGCATCATCGTAAAGAAGATACCGAAGAACAGGAACACAACCTCCAGAATAGGGTGGAAGTTAAACTGGTTTCCAGCCAAGGCTGTTTTGCTGGAGTTACGGTAGCAAAAGAATGCAGCCCCTAGCTGAATGATCTCACGCAGGAATGAAAACTTATTGCCGTCGTAGTAAATGTGTGGTAATGTGTCAATTACGTTAGGGTCCAGGAAAATGGCCCCAATAATGATAGCTAACCAGAAAAGGTTACGTTTACCTGTAACATAAAACTCTGTCTTTTCATCGTTTTTTGCTACTACCTCAGGTTTCGGAGTAAATGCAGTTTCTTTGTTGCGGCTATCTATAATGAAGAAAATAAGGCAAAGAACAGCAATAGCCAGCGCCCAAGGAACAAATAGATGCTGTAGTGTCCAGAAAAACGGTACACCTTTCAAGAAGCCGATGAACAATGGTGGATCGCCAAGAGGAGTAAGCAAACCACCCGCATTACTTACTATAAAAATGAAGAAAACGATTTGGTAAGGCTTAATGCGGTGCACGTTAAGGCGTATAAAAGGCCTGATCAAAAGTAGAGACGCACCTGTTGTACCCACTAAGTTTGCCAATACGGCTCCTACTGCCACAAGCGCCACGTTCATAAGCGGAGTGGCTCTGGCATTGATATTTATATAAATGCCACCAGCTGCTATATAAAGTGAACTGAGCAGTACGGCAAATGATGCATACTCAAAGAACGTGTGAATTGGCATGTGCACGTCATGCAAAACAAACAGATAGTAAGCCAGTACGGTAAGGCCTAAAGTAACTGCTACTTTTTTATAGTTGTGCTCCCAGAAGTGCCCAAAAAGCACAGGGCCACTGGCTATCATTGCAATTAGTATAAGAAAGGGAATAATTAGAAAGCCTGGAGCGGCGTGCTGGTTTTGCACCAGTAAGATATAATTGTTTGGCATGTTACACTGCGGTATTTGTCAGTACAAGATTTTAACTGCACCGCAAAGTTACATTTTCTGAGTTAATTTACTAAGTCTGGAGACTGGTTCTGGATGTGGTTGTAACATTCATTTGATTATCTGCATAAGTGTAAAACTTGTTAAACATAGTTACGAAGCTTTTAATGAGAGCTTTACCCTGTAGGTCAGGAGGAGGTAGTATTTGAAGGAAGGACTGGTGAAGACTGTCATTTTATCCGTTCTTTAAGTGTGCCAAGGGTGTGGCTAAAGACAATAGGGGATAAAAGAAAGTATTTTTGGGTTTTCAACCTTAACGAGCGTCTTGTTTCTATTTTAGAATGATTTTTGCTATACCTTAAACTAGTTAGTAAAACGCTGCTTTCCCCCTGGGTGAGGCATGGTTTAACTACTTTCAGAATTATTGATTAATTTTGGAAACTTAAAGACATAAGTACTAGTTTTAATTAAAATAGACATCACTATGATAGATAATAAAGAAAAAGTGGTTTCGGTATATGCTGAGGCCAACCCAAACCCAGAGTCGATGAAGTTCGTGATGAACGTGCAGCTACTGCCAGAAGGGCAGAGCGTTGATTATCCAAACTTGGAAAGCGCACTTGAGTCGCCGTTAGCACAGGAGCTTTTTAACTTCGATTATGTGTCACGTGTTTTTATTGCCAGCAATTTTGTAACAGTTACAAAAGATTCTGGTTTGGAGTGGGTAAAGCTTATTCCAGAGCTGCGCACTTTCCTGAAGTCTTATATAGAAGCTGGTGGACCTGCCTTTAACGAAGGATTCGAGGCAAATAAAAAGACTGAAACAGCAGATGCTGGAGAGGCAACAGCAGAAGATGCTGCCATTTCTCAGAAGGTAATAGACTTGCTAGAAAATTATGTGCGTCCTGCAGTAGAGCAAGATGGTGGTAACATCACATTCAAATCGTATAATAATGGTGTGGTAACCGTACATTTGCAAGGTTCTTGCAGTGGCTGCCCATCTGCAACTGTAACACTAAAGGCTGGTATCGAAAACCTACTAAAGCGTATGGTACCAGAGGTAACAGAAGTAGTTGCTGACGGTGTAACTGTGTAAGCATTTTATAGAAAGATTAAATAGCAAAAGGCCAAGCTCGAGTACTCGAAGCCTGGCCTTTTGCTTTCTATCAGTCTTGAGTTACTTTATTCCAGAGCCGTATCTAATATTCAAACAAGAACATTCGCTGATTAGAATTTACTCTCATTCACTGGTGTTGCTCCAACAGTCAAATATCTTACTCCTGTACAGATTAGCTAATCAGGAACAGGAATGGAATATTATATAAAACAAGAAAGCCCCAGGCAACTGCCTGGGGCTTTCTTGTTTTATATAAGCTTACGCTTAGCGAGCTTGCTGTGCTACTTTCGCGCTAGCTACTGGCGTGTTTTCTTCTTTAACTGTATCCACTACAATTGGAGCAGCGATAAACAGGGAAGAATAAGTACCGAAAGCCACACCTATAATCATGGCAAGAGAGAAGCCTCTTAGAACCTCACCACCGAATATGAACAGAATTACTACCACTAAGAATAAAGTAAGGGAAGTAATAATGGTACGGCTGAAAGTGCTAACCAAAGCTGGGTTCACAACGTCTCTAATGCTCTGACGTGGGTTGTTTCTCATGTATTCACGAATACGGTCGAAGATTACAACCGTATCGTTAATAGAGAAACCAATGATTGTTAGAACCGCGGCGATAAACACTTGGTCCATTTCATATGAAATCCCGATTAGGTCAAGTATAGAGAACACTGCAATAATCATCAGGGCATCGTGTAGCAAGGCTACAACACCACCCAAACTGAACTGCCATTTAGCAAAGCGGATCATTACATAAACGAAGATACCTACTAAGGCAAGCAAGATAGCAACTAACGCCGTCTGCTGAATATCATCTGCCATGGTAGCTCCTACTTTAGATGAACTTAGCACCTCAGGGTTAAGATTGCTGTATTGTTCTAAACCGCCCAATAAAGCAGTTCTTACTTGCTCATCGGCCTGCGTGCTTTCATCATCAGCCAGGTAACTAGTAATAATTTTCAAGCGGTTTGGCGCGTCGTATGTTTTCACTTCAGTTCCTTCGTTGCCAAAGTCATCGATAAGCGAAGAACGAACTTCAGATGCAGATACAGACTCGCTAAATTCTACTACATAAGAACGTCCACCTCTGAAGTCAACACCTAGGTTGGGACCGCCGTTGATAAACATGGCTACAAAGCCAAATACAATTACGCTTAAAGAGAATGCATAAGCTGCTTTTCTGTACTTCATTACATCAAACTTGATGTTTCTGAACATTTTGTCTGCCAACGAAGTAGAGAACGACAGTTTGCCACCTTTCTTAAAAGTACCTTCTACAAAAAGTCTTGTAATAAAGATAGACGTGAAGAAAGAAGTTGCAATACCGATCATCAACGTAATGGCAAACCCTTTTACAGGACCAGATCCGAAGAAGTAAAGTATAAAACCTACCAGGAAGGTAGTTACGTTCGCATCCAAAATAGTCATGAACGTCTTATCATAACCTTTGTTGATGATCTCACGCATGCTCAGACCGTTTCTGGCCTCTTCGCGCATACGTTCAAAAATAAGTACGTTCGCATCCACTGCCATACCCAAAGTAAGCACAATACCTGCAATACCAGGCAGCGTAAGCGATGCACCAAACTGAGCTAGCACGCCCAAGATAAAGAACACGTTGAACAACAAGGCAAGGTCGGCAATGAAACCACCACGGCTATAGTAAGCAATCATGAAGATTACTACTAATACTAAACCTGCCAGTGTAGAGATTAGGCCTTGGTTAATGGCTTCCTGACCAAGAGAAGGACCAACTACTGCTTCTTCCACAATACGAGTAGGAGCAGGCATTTTACCAGCCTTCAGGATGTTGGCAAGGTCTTGTGCTTCTTCAATTGTAAAGTTACCGCTGATAGAAGACTGACCACCTGTAATCGCCTCGTTTACGTTTGGAGCAGAGTATACATAGTTATCAAGTACGATAGCGATCTGGCGGCCTACGTTTTCTTCTGTTAAACGAGCCCATTTCTTGGCGCCTGTAGGATTCATGCTCATGCTAACCTCTGGCTGGCCATTCTGGCCGAAGTCACCACGCGCATCGTTTACAGCATCACCTGTCATAGGCGCCTTTCCGTCACGGCCTTTTTTGATAGCGTAAAATTCTACAAACTCCTGGCGGTTATCACCTACCAAAGGTTTCACTCCCCATAAGAACCTCATATTTGGAGGGAAGATAGAGCGAACTTCAGGTCTGTTGAAAATTTCGTTGATTTTTGCTGTGTCGCGTACGTTCGCTCCAAGGCCACCAGGCATTTGCGTAAACAAGCGTGCTAATACGCTGCTTTGGTTAGCTGCTAAAGAGTCTAAAGTAGATGGGTTTGTTGCTGTGTCGGCCTGAGCGATGGCAGTAGAGTCGATAGCAGAAGAATCTGAAGCAGCGGCTGCTGCCAATACATCATCTGTAGCGTCTGTAACTACTGCCTGGTTGCCTGCTGCCTGTGTTAAAGCATCCTCGTTTGAGCTAGCAGTGTTCAGGTTAAGCTTACCAGCCTTTTCTTGCTGTGCCAGATACTCATTTAATTGCATAAAGTACGGAGAGAACTCCTGAGGAGACCATACTTCCCAGAACTCCAGGTTAGCCATACCCTGCAACAGTTTACGTACACGGTCAGGGTTATCAACACCAGGAAGTTCTATTTGAATACGGCCACTGGCTGTACCTTTCAGGCGCTGAATGTTTGGCTGGTTAACACCAAACTTGTCTATACGCGTGCGCAGGATGTTAAAAGAGCGGTCAATTGCATCTTCAACCTCCTGATCAATTATATCAAGCACTTCTTGATTTGAAGATTCGTAGCTGATTTTGCCACGGTTTGCAGTATTAGAAAAAATTCTGCTTAAGCGGCCCTCAGGGCTAATTTCACGGTAAGCTTCGCCAAAAAGTGTTGTAAAACTTGCCTGGCTGTTTTTCTGAAGTTCTTGTGCACGTTCCAGTGCTTTCAAGAAATTAGGATCTTTGCTGTTGCCAGACATTGACTTGATGATTTCTACAGGAGAAACCTCTAGTACCACGTGCATACCGCCTCTAAGGTCCAAACCAAGGCTTAGCTCGTTTTCTTTTACTTCCTGGTAAGTATAGCCCATATATACAGGCTCTTTCCATACCGAATCCAGATAAGCCTGCTGTTTTGTAAGGTCTACGTTGCCCTGTGCATCAGTAGCGTAAGCTTCTGCATCTTTCTGCACATTTCGGGAAACCAGCGAGAATGACAGATAGTAAAGGCAGAGTGCCGATACGATAACCGTCAGAACAATAATTAACGTTTTATTCCGCATTGTTGGTTAATGAAAAAATATAAAGTTGGTTGATTTACAAGTATAGAACTACCGCTCACCTAAACAGGCAACCGATATAAGCTGCCAAGTGTTCCTTTTTTAGGTAGTTTTATACCTGGCAGAAGTAAGAAATAAAGTCAGAACCTGTACAGAAACAGGTAGCTAGCCGCAACTAGGGGGCGTTGGGCTGTATGGTGATAGGGAAAAGCTGTGCCGCAAAGCCAGCGCCTGGAGACAGAATGGCTTTGTTAGGTAAGACTTCATCAGTTGGAGCTGCAAAACTTGGGAAAGGAACAGGCTCTAATGCCTGCTGCAGGTTTAAAGCAACAAAAGAGGTAGTAGCCTCTAACGATACCTTTTGCTTTACAACTGTTTTGTGCTCCTTTTCAGGTGAATTTACTACGCAGGATACCGTTTTGCTATGTGCAGGGGAAGCATAGGCTACCACCTCTTGCCCATTGAGCATAAGTGCCCAGAGCAGGGTAACAGACATCAGAAAGAGTCTGAAATGGTTGCGTATATTGCTATTGTATGGCATGCGTAGCTACAAATGTAGGCGCTTTTTATTAAAAAGGAAATTATTAGCGATTTATGTCGATAAAACGCTTGATGTCGTGTTTCTTTCCTATTAGAATCAGGATATCAGAAGGATAGATAACTGTTTCAGCTTTCGGTACACCAATAATATGCTCTACCTGCGTAGGCTTTCCGTCTTGTATCTCCTCAAAAAAGCGCTTTATGGTAATCATGTTGATGCTGTACTTCTCACGTAGCGAAATTTTTGCCAGACTCTTGTTGGCGATGCCACGCGGAGCATTTATCTCCACAATTTCGTAATTATCGGGTAGTGGAAGGAACGTGCGTATGCTTGGCTGCAGCAGGCGTTCGGCTACAGTTTTACCAACCTCACCCTCTGGCGATAGTATTTCCTGCACACCCATCTTCTCCAGAATACGGCGCTGCTGCTTGTTCGAAGCTCTGGTAATAACCCGCTTCACATTCAGTTCCTGTATATTGGCAGTTGTAATAAGAAGTGCCTCAAAATCTTCGCCAATGGCCACTACCACAGCATCCATATCCTGGATATTTTGGGCCTCCAAGGCACGTATGTCGGTTGCATCTAAGGCTACAGCATAGGCTACCTCGTCTTTGATAGCCTCTACATGGTCTTCATCGTTGTCAATGGCTAGCACTTCTGCGCCGCGCTCCGCCAATGTTCGGGCAATTGAGTTGCCGAATATACCCAGACCAATTACTGCAAATTTGTGCCTCATGCTTATTTAATCTTAGCGTTTAGGTATGTTGTTAGCACCTCCAGCCCGTGCTCAAAATGGTTGTTGTTCGGAATGATGATGTCTGCATCGTACTTATAAGGTTTGATATATTTTTCGTAAGTAGGAGCCACATGGTTGGTATAGCGATACAGCACATCGTCCAAGTCGTAGCCTCGCTCAATTTTATCTCTAAGAATGCGGCGCTGCAGTTTAATATACTCTTTAGCGTCTATGTACACTTTCAGGTCTAGCAGGTTGGCTACCTCCTCAAAGTAAAAAACAAAAATACCCTCTACTACTACAATAGGTGCTGGCCTAAACTCCAGTTGCTTAGGTACAACATTGGGGTTGTTAAAGGTATACTCGGTGCGGTAAACTGTCTCGCCTCTGCTCACTTTCAGAATATCGTGTGCGTAGGCTTCGCCATCAATGCAAGAGGGAAGGTCAAAATTAACTACTCCGTTCTCGTCTGTTGACTGGTGTTCTTTGGCTTTATAATAATTATCCTGAGAGATAAGGCAAATGTTCTCAGGGGCAAACGATGACAGTAGCTTGTTCAAAAAAGTTGTTTTTCCTGAAGCACTACCTCCTGTAATCCCGACGATAAATGGCTTTTGCATAGGAAGCTAATGGTTTCAGGCCACAAAATTAAGAGATTACACAGTATCAGACTACTATGCTTGCCTTTTAATTTCTACTGAGCTTTTAAAAACGCCACCAGCTTCTGAATAGCGCGCCCCCTGTGGCTAATGGCATTTTTTTCGGCAGAACTCATCTGTGCAAAAGTATGGTTATAGTCTTCTGGTACAAACACTGGGTCGTAACCAAAACCTTTGTCGCCTTGCCACTCTGTGGTGATGCGGCCGTTTACAATGCCTTCAAACTGATGCTCCTGTCCGTTTAAATATAAGGTAATGTATGTGCGGAAGCGGGCGCTGCGGTCTTCTTTGCCCTCTAGGTTCTGGAGCAGGTGTTGAACGTTATCGGTATCGCTGTGCTGTGGGCCAGCATATCGGGCCGAATACACGCCTGGCGCACCGTTTAGTGCCGCCACTTCCAGGCCTGTGTCGTCGGCAAAGCAGTTGATATTATAATTCTGCCACACATACTCCGCCTTCTGCCGCGAGTTTCCCTCTAAGGTGTCCTGGTCTTCGGCTAACTCTTCGTGGCAGCCAATATCTTGTAGGGTAAGCAATTTATACTTGCCCTCGAGCATCTGGCTTACTTCTTCCAGTTTTTTACGGTTATTGGTTGCAAAGCAAAGTTCTGTCATGGGAGTGAGTTAATGTGCTATTCGATTAATTATTAATATGCTGATGAAGGATTTATCAGGCTAAGCGTTTTCGTTTATAAGCTGTCTGTACCTTTTCTGGTTTTTACGCCACTTGTTTGCTCCCAATAGTAAACCTCCAATTGTAAAAACTGCTAATCTTAGCAGGAAGTCTGTGGATAGGTATATCTCAGATAAAGTGTTGTCTCTAAGCCTGAAAAGGTTGGAAAAAATGGAGGTAAATGCCCCCCATAGTATTCCAAAAGAAAGTACATTTCGGAGCATGCCTTTCTCTTCCTGCTTCGACCATTGCTCAATAAACTTCTGATCAAGTTTGTTCATGCTTCATTTTTTATAAACGGAAGCCAATCCTGTAAGAGTCGATAAAATCAATGTAGGTATGCAGCTACTTCGTCTTCCTCCAGCACCACATCTACTCGTTCCCGTAGGGTAGTGGCCAATGAATAGCCCGTATAAGTGGAGGCAATTGGGTATAGCGTGTGGTGGCGGTTTACCAATGTGGCAACCTCTACCTTTTTAGGGTTTTGCTGCAGAAAGGTGTTTAACGTATAAGCTAGTGTTTTACCCGTGTTCAGTACATCATCTACTAATATAATCACTCTGCCAGATAAAGAAAATGTGTCAGGCGATAACTGAATAGGACTCTGAAGAGGAGCGGTTTTATCAAGTTTCACCTGAAGGAGGTCAAGTTTAATGTCCGCTATAGAGTCGAGTTTCTGTGCCAACATTTCGGCCATAACGTATCCGTTCGGATAGACACCAGCCAATATAAGCTCCTGCTCGTCAAAGTTCTGCTCATAAATTTCGTAAGCCATCCGAATAATTTTCTGCTGGATTTGTGCTTTGTCTAATATCAGGTTTTGCTGTGGGTATGTCATGGTAAAAAGCTATAGTTGGCCAGAAACTGCTTGCTGCAGCATTGGCAAATTTAAAAGAATATTTAAAGGCACTGCATCTTTTACGTTTTCTGTAAAATAATTTGATTAAGAAGGTTTTACTTTTGAAAATATTCCTTAAATTTGCAGTCCGATTTAGAATTAAGGTTAATAAACGTTTATAATAATGAAAAAAGGCATTCACCCAGAATACAGAGATGTGGTATTCCAGGACATGACGAGTGATTTTAAATTTATCACCCGCTCTACTATGACTTCTGAAGAGACTATCACTTGGGAAGACGGTAAAGAGTATCCTGTAATCAAAGTGGAAGTTTCTTCTGCATCGCACCCATTCTACACAGGTAAAAACATCTTTGTTGACACTGCGGGTCGTGTGGAGAAATTCAACAAGCGCTATATCAAAAAATAAAGCGTTTCTACACGGTTAAAACGTTTCAATAGCAAAGTCTTCTCGGAAGTTTCGGGGAGACTTTTTTATTTTTGTACCTATGAACATTATCCTCTTCGACGAACCTACTATACGCAAAGCGCTGTTGCCTTTTACTTTTACCAGGCCAGTGGCTGAAATACGTGTGGGTATTTTAACAATATCCGATAAGTGGCGCGAATATACAGGCGAAGCAGTTTCTTTTCTGACACAACCTTATTTGCAGGAGAAATTTGCGCTGCATTTCGGAAACAAGAATATCTATATTAACGGTGCTGTGTGCCCGAACGAAGGCTTGGTGAATGCTATAAAGGCACTAAAAATGGGCGAAGCCTTATATCATGGCGACTTGTTGGTGGCGCTGCATGGCGATAACCTGGAGCTTCATACAGTAGATCAGTTGGTAGACTATGCTGCTAGCAAAAGGCAGGAGTGCGGGACTTGTACCATTGTAAAAGAAGTATGGGAAATATTCCAATTTAATGGCGAGCAGATCAGAAGCGATTTCGAATTGCTAACGAAGGGCCGCAAAAGCCAACCAGTAGGCGACAAACATACCATTGTTTACAACGAAGAGAATATATTTATAGAAGAGGGTGTTAAGATTCGCGCAGCCGTGCTGAATGCTGAAGATGGACCGATATATTTAGGCAAGAATTCACAGGTATCGGAGGGGGCTTTGATTAGGGGGCCTTTTGCACTTGGCGAAAACAGCCAGGTAGCCATGGGCGCCAAAGTGCGTGGCGATGTAACGGTAGGACCGTATTGTAAAATTGGTGGTGAAGTAAGCGCTTCTGTTTTGTTTGCTTATAGCAACAAAGGCCACGATGGCTATTTAGGAAACTCTGTAATTGGCGAATGGTGTAACTTGGGAGCAGATACAAATACCTCTAACCTGAAGAACAACTATGCGCAGGTAAAGCTATGGAGTTATGTTAAAAACGGTTTCAAAAATACAGGACAGCAATTTTGCGGCTTGATGATGGGAGACCATAGTAAATGCGGCATTAACACCATGTTTAATACAGGCACCGTGGTAGGCGTTAGCGCAAATATTTATGGTGCTGGTTTCCCGCGTAACTTTGTGCCGTCGTTCTCCTGGGGTGGTGCAGCTGGCTTCGAAACTTATAAAATTGAGAAAGCCTTTGAAGTTGCTGAAAAAGTAATGGCCCGCCGTGGCATAGAACTGTGCGACAAAGAAAAAGCCATACTCAAAACCATCTACGACTATAGCGACGACCTAAGAGCCTGGGATAAAAATGTTTGATGATTGAAAGGCTAAAACAAACAAATTCATAATTGCTAATTCTTAATTCCTCAAATCGTGCTTTTCTCACAGATATTAGGCCATAACGAAGCAAAGCAGCTGCTGCTAAAGTCGGTGCAGCATAACCATGTGGCGCATGCGCAGCTGTTTTTGGGGCAGGAGGGAAGTGCAAACCTGGCGCTGGCGCTGGCGTACGCCACCTACATCAACTGCGAGGACAAACAGCCCAACGATTCATGTGGAACATGTAACAGCTGTGTGAAAATGAACAAGCTGGTGCACCCCGATTTTAACTTTGTGATGCCCGTAACCAGCACAAAAAGTGTAACGAAGGATGTGCTAAGCCAGAAATTTCTGGCAGAGTGGCGCGAGTTTGTGCTGGCGAGCCCGTACCAGGGGCTGAATGAGTGGATGCAGTATATTGGGGCAGAAAATAAGCAAGGCAACATCTCAAAAGAAGAAAGCCGCCAACTGGTAAAACTTGTTTCGCTGAAGGCTTTTGAGGGAGATTATAAGATTGTGCTGATTTGGCTACCAGAGTTGATGCATTCCACTGCGGCTAATGCCCTGCTGAAACTGCTGGAGGAGCCGCCTGCCAAAACTTTGTTTTTATTAGTGTCGCAATCAGCAGAGAAGCTTCTGGCAACCATCACCTCCCGTACCCAGATTGTGCAGGTGCGTAATTTTACGGAGCAGGAAGTAGTAACATATCTACAGGAGAAGCATAACCTGGACCGGGATACAGCTTACCAAATATCGCAGTTAGCGGAAGGTAGCCTGAATTCGGCGGCAAAACTTACAAACGAAATTAGTAGCGACTATTTTGCTTTTTTTACAGAATGGATGCGCGCTTGCTATAGCTATAAATTTACTGAGGTGGTGGACATGAGTGAGAAGTTTCAGACGCTAGGGCGCGAAAACCAGAAGAATTTTCTGCTGTACGCGCTAAACCTTTTGCGAAAAGTAGTGCTTTTTGGTGTAGATAGTTCTCTGATAACTTACTTGCCACCAAACGAGCTAGACTTTGTACAGAAGTTCTCGAAAGTTATTACAGGCTCGAATGCAGGGGAGGTGACGGAAGAACTTAGCCAAGCTCATTATTATATAGAACGCAACGCTAATCCTAAAATGATTTTTGTGGATAGCTCTATCCAGTTGGCAGGTTATATGCGTAAAAATTAATACCTGACTGGTTAAAGTTGTGGGTAATTTGTGCTGTTTTTGCCATTCATAATTTTTGATTCATAATTCTTAAAGAGCAAATCCTTGGAAGAAAATATAAAAGATAAAACCATACGAATTGGTACGCGCGGTAGCAAACTTGCTTTGTGGCAGGCAGAGCATACGGCGGAGAAACTGCAGGCGGCAGGCCTGAAAACAGAGCTGGTGATTATTAGCACCAAAGGCGACCAGGTACTGGATAAATCCCTGGATAAGATTGGCTCTAAAGGTGTGTTTACGGAAGAACTGGAAGTAAGCCTGCGCGATGGGAGTATCGAAATTGCTGTACACAGCGCCAAAGATGTGCAGTCGAGTATACCTGCTGATCTGGAACTGCTGGCATTTATGGAGCGCGAGCAGGTGCATGATGTTATTCTTTCGTTCGACCCGAATTTTAAGCTTGAGCGCGATAGTAAAGTGGTGATAGGTACCTCCTCTACCCGTAGAAGAGCCTTGCTTAAAAAGTACTATCCTAATGTTACGACTGCAGAGTCAAGAGGGAACCTGCAGACGCGCCTGAAAAAGCTAGAAGATAAGCAGTTTGATGCTCTGATGCTGGCTTACGCTGGTGTGTACCGTATGGGCTATGACAATTTAATTGTGCATGACTTTCCTTCAGAAGAGTTTGTGCCTGCTGCAGGACAAGGAAGTGTGGCTATTGAATGTGCGAAAGACCTGGAGCCTGAACTGAAGCAAAGCATAAAAGAGGCACTAAACCACACCGAAACCTATACTTGCCTTTTGGCCGAGCGTGCTTTTCTAAGAACAATGGAAGGTGGCTGTAGTATTCCGTCGTTTGCGCTGGCTCATTTGGAGGACGGTACAGTAAGTATACACGGTGGTATTGTAAGCCTAGACGGTAAAACGCTATTACAAGAAACCATGACAGCTCCAGCCGCGGAGGCCGATGCGCTAGGCATAAAACTGGCTAAAACTATACTTGCCCAAGGTGGCGATCAGATACTGAAAAGCATCAAAGAGCAAAGGGCGTAGTATTGCTAATCGTTGCTCGTTATTTGTTGTTCGCTTATACTGGCGTATCTGATAAAGCGCAGATTTTGATGTACTCAAGTGTTTGTTAGCTAATTAGGCTACTCAATACGTACTACGTGTGCTAAATAAGCTTTATATAAAGCAAAAGCCTCTGACAGATAAACTGCGCAGAGGCTTTTTTATGAACGAGGACTAAGAGATTTACTTATATTTTTTCTACTTTAGCCTGAACGGCTTCTTCTGTTAAGGGCTGCTTATTAGAAGAACGGGCATATTGCAAAAAGGCTTGCATATCGCTTTTTACAACAGGCGCTAACATATAAAGGCCGATCATGTTCGGTATACTCATGGCAAATAGCATGGCATCCGAAAAAGCTACCACGCTATTTAACTGCATTGGTGCTCCAAGCACTACAAAAGCGCAGAAAATGATTTTAAAGCTGATATCAGCTATTTTGTTATTTCCGAAAAGGTAAGTCCAGGATTTCAGGCCGTAGTACGACCAGGTAATCATGGTGGAGAAGGCGAAAAGAATAACGGCACCTGCCAGCACCATAGGGAACCAGCTGATAACAGTCGCAAACGAAGCAGAGGTAAGGGCAATGCCATCACCAGAGTCTAAAGTGTAAGCGCCTGTTACCACAATAACCAAAGCTGTCATGGTGCATACTATAACCGTATCAATAAATGGCTCCAGAGAAGCCACAAAGCCTTCGGTTACGGGCACATTGGTTTTAACGGCAGAGTGTGCGATAGAGGCAGAACCTATACCAGCTTCGTTAGAGAACATACCGCGTCTTAAACCCTGAATCATGACGCCCACAACACCGCCTCCTATGGCACTGGCTGTAAAGGCACCTTCAAAAATGGCGGCAAAAGCAGCTGGGATCTGCGTAATATTTACTGCTAGTACAATAATGGCCGCCACTATGTAAACACCGCACATTAAAGGCACCACTTTTTCGGTTACCTGTGCAATGCTCTTCATGCCGCCTAATATAACAAGTCCGACCAGCACCGCCATAATCAGGCCGAAGATCCAGGCATTACCGCCTCCGAAAAAAGAGGCTTCGCCGCCAGTTACACTAATAATCTGTTGCGTAGCCTGGTTTATCTGGAACATGTTACCAGCTCCTATAGCTCCTCCAATACACATTAAAGCAAAAAACGCCGCCAGAAATTTACCTACTTTTCCAAAACCTCTTTCACTGAGGCCCTTGTTCAGGTAGTGCATCGGTCCACCCGATACGGTTCCATCAGCGTGTTCGGTGCGGTACTTTACGCCTAGCGTACAGGAAACAAATTTAGATGACATACCTAGCAAACCTGCCATGATCATCCAAAAAGTAGCGCCAGGGCCGCCTAAGGATATAGCAATGGCTACACCAGCAATGTTACCAAGGCCTACAGTACCCGAAACAGCAGCTGTTAATGCCTGGAAATGAGAAACCTCGCCTGGGGCACCTGGTTGATTATATTTGCCACGCACAATATCAATGGCATGTTTAAAACCTCTGATGTTGATAAAGCCTAGGTAGAAAGTGAAAAACAGGGCACCCAGCAGGAGCCATATTAATATGAGCGGTATTCCCATCGTGTCTGAGATCGGAAGTTCATAAAAAACGATTTCTGATATGGCTTGTGCGGAAGGGGCGATAGCAGACTCAATTTGCTCGTCAATAGTTGCTTTGGGAGCACGTGCAAAAAGGCTGGTAAGGGGTAGTAGAAAGATTAGTAAACTAAGGAAAGATCTTTTCATTAAACTATATAAAGTTGGTGATTTCCCTTAAGATAGCAAAATATAGCCTTTTTCTAAAGTTTTGAAGCATTTTGCGTCTATTAGTTATATAAAAAACATGTAATATTATATTTTGTGCATTAGGCTTGTAGAAAGTCTATTTTTATAAGTATAAATTATGAAAATATAATTTAACCGTTAGGTGCGTGCTGTAAGGTTAAGTTGGTATAGTGGCGTAGTCAGACATTTAGATATGTATAAAAGACACTCTTGCCAGAAAAATGCAGAAAAGTATAAATCAGTACTAAAAAGAATTAAATTTGATATTTGAGTAGAACACTCATCTTGTTAAATACGCTCAATACAATATTTTTATGAAACTGCAGAAGTTTATATTTGTTGCCGCAGCCGCTCTATTATTGTTACCAGCTACTCTGCTGGCACAAAAGCCGAAGGGCAAAGACCAACTTGTAACCATTACCACACCGCAAGGTGAAATTAAGCTGATCCTTTTTGATGATACCCCACAGCATAAAAAAAACTTTTTGAAGTTGGCAAAGGAAGGATTTTACGATGGCACCACCTTTCATAGGGTAATCGACGGCTTTATGATTCAGGGCGGAGATCCTAACACAAAAGACGAAGATCCGCGTAACGACGGTGCGGGCGGCCCAGGTTACCAAGTGCCTGCCGAAATCATTCCAGCACATAAACACGTACGTGGAGCCGTGGCGGCAGCCAGGCAAGGGGATTATGTAAATCCAACCAAAGCCTCTAGTGGCTCTCAGTTTTACATCGTAGAGAACCACAACGGCACACCCATGCTAAACGAGGCTTATACCGTTTTTGGGCAGGTAGTAGATGGCTTGGATGTGATTGATAAAATTGCCGAGCAGCCTACAGATGGCCGCGACAGACCCTTAACCGATGTGAAGATGGATGTGAAGGTAGAAAAGGTGAAGAAAAAGAAGGTATCTAAGAAGTACAACTACAACTATAATACACAGACACTTGCAAGCTAACATGAAAAAAATACTTCTAACAGGTTCTAATGGCCTACTAGGGCAGAAACTAGCGGAGCTGCTGCTGCCTAATGCCAATGTGGAACTGCTGGCTACCAGTCGTGGCGAGAATAAACTAGCCGAAATTTTTCCGACACTGTCTTTCCGTGCGATGGATGTAACCAACCCAGAACAGGTAGACGAGGTGGTAAAGGATTTTCAGCCAACGCACCTGATTCATACCGCTGCCATGACCAATGTGGACCAATGTGAGAGCGACAGAGAAGGAGCCTTGCTTCAGAACCGTGATGCTGTACAATACTTAGTAGACGCTTGTGAGAAGTATAACGTGCACCTGATTCATGTGTCTACAGACTTTATTTTCGACGGCGAAGACGGCCCTTATACGGAAGAGGCAGAGGCGGACCCCGTAAACTTCTATGGCGAAACGAAGCGCTTGGCAGAGGAGATTGTGAAAAAAGCATCTTGCAAATGGGCTATACTTCGGACGGTGCTGGTATATGGGGTAGCGCATAACTATGGCCGCTCCAACATTGTGCTATGGGTGCGCGACAGCTTAAGAGCTGGAAAAGTGATCAAAGTAGTAACCGATCAGTTCCGTACGCCAACGTTAGCTGAGGACTTAGCGATGGGTTGCTGGTTAGCAGCCGAAAAAGACGCAGAGGGCATCTATAACATATCTGGCAAAGAAATGCTGACACCTTATGATATGGCCATGCAAGTAGCCGATTTCTTCGCACTCGACAAGTCTTTGATTGATAAAGCGGATGGTTCTACATTCTCACAGCCTGCGAAACGCCCGCCACGCACTGGCTTCAATATTTTTAAGGCAGAAACTAAATTAGGCTACGCTCCTCATAGTTTTATGGAGGGCATCCAAATGGTAGCAGAACAGGCAGAAGCCGAGGCCTAGCAGTTGGTATAGCAGCTATTCATAATACTTTATCCCCTGCTGGCTTAGGTTAGAAGGGGATATACTTTTGTACGGCGCTTGGCTGCTATATGCTTTTGGCAATTTATTAAATCCTTCCATTGCCTCTTCTGCCTAGTCAATGCCAGATTATAGGGATTTTGTATGTTTGAGTATTAATATATCTAATTTTTAGCTGCTTAATCAAAAGCATTTTATAAATTGGATGCTTTAATTAGCAACTAAACACATTCACCCAAGCTAAACTAATCTACTTTAACTTTTTTATGAGTGCTAACAAAGAATCCTGGGGCTCGCGTGTAGGTCTCATTCTAGCCATGGCTGGGAATGCAGTTGGTCTCGGAAACTTCCTGAGGTTTCCAGTACAGGCTGTGCAGAACGGCGGCGGCGCTTTTATCATTCCTTACCTGGTTTGTTTCCTTGTGATGGGTATACCGCTACTTTGGATTGAGTGGTCTATGGGGCGTTTCGGCGGCAAGTTCGGGCACCACTCCACACCGTTTATAGTGGATTCTATGGGCAAGAATCGCTTTTGGAAGTACATCGGGGTATTCGGCCTCTGGACAAACATTGCTGTAGCTGCTTATTACTGCTACCTTGAGTCCTGGACGCTTTCTTATGTGTTCCACTCCATCCTTGGTACGTTCAGCGGCTTAGACCAAGAGGCTATTTCTGATTTCTTTGCTACTTATGTAAGCTTAGGTAAGTCTACATTAGGTATTCCTTACGAGCCAATTGTGTTTTATGTAATATGCTTGTTGCTGAACACCTGGATTCTATCCCAAGGTTTGGCTTCTGGTGTAGAGCGTGTGGCTAAAATTGGTATGCCAATGCTACTTTTGTTTGGTGCTTTCCTTGCTTTCAAAGGCTTTACCATTACTGCAGGAGAAAACGGTGCTATCAACGACAGTTCAGTTGGTCTAAATTTCCTCTGGACACCGAACTTTGATCAGCTTTGGTCACCGTCTGTATGGCTGGCTGCCGCTGGCCAAATTTTCTTTACACTTTCTGTGGGTATGGGTACTGTGCAGTGCTATGCTTCTTATGTTCGTCCTAAAGATGATGTTGCCCTGAATGCGATGTCAGCGGGTTGGATGAACGAATTTGTGGAAGTAGTATTAGGTGGTGCCATCCTGATCCCGATCTCGATTGGTTATTTAGGTATAGACCGTGTAACGGAGATGGTGCAGAGTGGAGGATTGGGACTTGCTTTCAGAACCTTACCGTATTTGTTCTACCAATGGGGGGATGCCTTAGGAGCTTTCTCAGGCGTTATGTGGTTTGGCTTGTTGTTCTTTGCTGGTATTACTTCGTCTCTGGCGATGGGTACGCCATGGATTGGTTTCCTGCAAGACGAGTTTAACTGGAATCGCAAAAGTGCAGCCTGGTCTTTTGGCCTAATCGTATTGATTTTAGGTATGCCAACCGTACTGTTCTTTAGGTACGGCGTGTTCGATGAATACGACTATTGGGCTGGAACAGTATCGCTGGTAGTTTTTGCCTTATTGGAAACGATCCTATTCGCGTGGGTATTTGGCATGAAAAAAGGCTGGCGCGAAATTACCTCTGGGGCTGATATTAAAGTGCCAGGCGTTTATAGGTTTATCATTAAGTTTATCACCCCCGTACTGTTACTGTGGGTATTCTTGGGCTCTGTTTTTACACCGAAAGGTGGAGACTGGGGTGCTGCTTTCAGAGGAAACTGGGAGCTCGACAATGGCTCAATCATAAATAAGCTTAAGAATAGTGGACTGAAAGAACAGATTGCAGCAGCAACAGACCCAACCGTGATAGAAGAACTTCAAAATCAAATGTTCTTCGTAAACGCGTCTCGCATCCTGTTATTGACAGTATGGCTTACTTTGGCCCTGTTGGTGTATGTTGCTTATAAAAAAAGAGTTAGAGAAGGAAGAATTTAGGAAACTATGAATACATCTGCACTTGTTATCATGCTTACCACGATGACGCTGGTAACTGGACTAATGATATTTTTTTTCGTGAAGGTGATAACCACGCCTCCGAAGCCAGAACCTGACTCTTACCTCGACAACGATGATGAGGCGGAGCGGCAGGTTCCGAACCGATAAAGTATAAATGAAAAAGATAAAACACTGGATCAGACGCTACTTTGGCTTTTCGAAGCGTGAAACAAACGGATTTCTGGTGTTGATAAGCCTAATGGTGCTGCTTACGGCAGCACCATTTCTTTTTCAGAAGTTTTATGCTTCGGATAATTCTTCTTTCGGGAGCCCTCAGGACCAACAAACGCTGGATAGCTTGGTAGCCCATCTAGAGGCAAAGCAGCCTGAAAAGGGTAACTATAGCAACTATAAAACGGTGCCAACGGTGGCGCTGCGGCCCTTTAACCCTAATGAGCTATCAGTAGAGCAGTGGCAGGCATTCGGTTTACCCAAGTACCTGGCTCAGCGCATCCTTAATTATCGCAGTAAAGTAGGCGATCTAACTTACAAAGCAGAACTAGCCAAAATCTACGGCCTGCCCGATTCTATTTTTCAAAGGCTGTACCCTTACATACAACTCCCCGAGAACAAGCCTGATAAGTATAATCGCCGCGAAGGTATAGCAGGCAATAACTCACCACGCCCTGAGCCAAACCCTAATTGGAACACGAACAAACGCGAGCGCTTCATACTAGCTCCTTTTAATATTAACGCCGCCGATACTACGCAACTGAAGCAGATCAGAGGCATAGGCAGCAAGTTATCAGCCCGTATCGTGAAGTACAGAGATGGCTTGGGAGGCTTTCATAGTATGAGGCAGTTGCAGGAGGTATATGGCCTGCAACCCGAAACAGTAGATAGCCTGCAGAAGTATACCTTTGTGCCTGATGTGTATGCGCCGCAGCAGCTACCGCTAAATGCAGTTACAGCCGATGAACTAAAGGCACACCCGTATATCTCATCCAACGTAGCCCGTGCTATAGTTGCTTACCGCGAGCAGCACGGCCTATACAAAAGAGTAGAAGACGTACAGCAAGTAAAGCTGATAAGCAAAGATTTGTTCGAGAAGCTAAAACCATACCTCACGCTTTAACGCCTGCATAACAGGCACTCACAGCGTCTTCCAGACCTGTGAGTGCCTGTGGCAAAGGCCGTATAATTACTTCCCCTCCGAAAGAAAAACACGATACACCGCCGAAAGGTCTTCTTCGCCAAAGCCTTTTTCTTTTGCCTGGGCATAAAGTTCTTTGGTGGCATGGAGCGAAGGCAAGGCTACGTTTTGCTCATAAGCCGTAACGCCAGCCAAATGCAGGTCTTTATGGGCCCACTCCAGCGGGAACTGCGGCGAGAAATCTCGCTTCAGGATTTTGGTTTGTTTCAGATTCAGAAATGGTGCCGCGGCAGGTCCACCGAGTAACGTTTCGCAAAGCTTTTCTTCTGATATACCTAAAGCTGTACCCAACTTAAGCGCTTCGGCAAAAGAGGCCATAGCCTGGGCAAGCATCATGTTGTTCACTATTTTCATGCTGGCCCCTTGGCCGTGATCGCCCACGTGCACTGTTTCCTTTCCCATCACGTCCAGCAGTTCCTGCACCTGTTCCACATCAGCCGCATCGCCGCCAATCAAAAAGATCAGTTCGCCTTTTTCGGCTGGAACAAGCGAGCCAGACACAGGGGCATCTAAGTAGCGCTGCCCCATCTTTTTGGCGTGGTGCGCCATTTTAATGGTGAAAGAAGGGTTTACGGTGCTGCAGTTCACCCACAGCGAGTTGCCAGGCAGCGACTTCAGAAAACCGTCTGTTCCCAAAGCCACTTCTTCCACCGCCTCTGGAGTAGAGAGCATTGTAATTACCAGGCGGCACTGTTGAGCCACTTCCTCAGGCGATTCAGCCCGTGTGGCACCCTGCTCCACCAGTTCATCAGCTTTAGACTGCGTGCGGTTGTATACCACCAGATCGTGGCCTGCTTTCTGTAAGTTAGCCGCCATGCGACTGCCCATAATACCTAATCCTATAAATCCTACTTTCATGTATGTTCTTCTTTTGAAGTTGTAATATTACCAAAGCTAATCATCTAATGAATGATAGCCTCTTAAATTTAAAGCTCCCTAATCAACTGCTCTGCCTTCTCCAGTGCTTGCCGTTCGCTTTTAAAGGAAAGCATCTTTTTCGCCTCAGGTAAAAGTACCCATCGCGCCTCGTTTACCTCATGGTCGTGGTTTTGCACATCGCCAGATTTGTAGCGGAGCAGGAAAAGGTGCACGAACTTTTGGAAACGGACACGCTGCTTTCCCTTATTGCCAACGTACCAGTACTCTATCGTTTGGATGTGCTTGATGAGCTCTGCTGCTATACCTGCTTCTTCCCGAACTTCACGCAGGGCAGTAACTTCTGGGGTTTCGCCTGGGTCTAAGATGCCTTTGGGCAGCTGCCAGCGTGCGGGCTTTCCAGCCGAGATCAGTGCCACTTCTAAACCCGCTGCCGATATTCTGTAAACAACACCGCCTGCCGATACCTGCTCCAGCACAGGTGGCTTCGGCTGATCAGGAAAGAGTGGTAGCTGTTGTTGCGGCATGAGTAGATATACTGGTTTACCAGTAAGTACAGCAGAACAGCAAGTATAGTTTTACTGGCGCTTCCGCTGGTCGTTCAGCCAGAGCAGACTAGGGTTGTAGGCCATGTCGTGCACACCTTTGTACAGAATCAGCTTAACGTTGTTTGATGATCTTTCGAACACAACAGGAGGATCGCCTTGTGCAAAGTATTTATCGGTAGCGGTGCTATCCAACCCTGGCGGCAGGGCCTGTTCCGCAACAATGTAATCCATTTGCTCCTGAGAAATAGTATCTTCGGGGGCAGCTAGTATGTTAAAAGCACGGATGGAGTGGCTGGGCGGCACGAGCAAGTCATTGATGCCGTGCGCCAGGAAAATAGGTACGTCTTTAGCCTGGTGAATTTGTGTACTGGGGCTACGTTGTTTTGCTTCTTTGGCAACTTCAGTGTCAGGCAAAGGTTCACCTCCAAGGGCAGCGCAAATCTGATCGTTGTAATGCCTATGAGGGTAATTAAGATTAAACTGGTACCAATCTACAATATCAAACACGGGTACCCAAGCCATTACTCCTGCCCAAAGCTCGGGGTGCCTGCTAGCTGCTACCAGGGCCGTCATAGCGCCTCCAGAAGAGCCAACCAAATACACACGCGAAGAATCTATATGGTCATGCTCCATGGCATAATGCACCGCATCTACTATATCCTGAATAGCAACATCAGAGGCCATGGCCTCAGGTGTTTCGAAAGCGCCTCTATAGTTTGGCTGGATGAAAGCCCAATCATACTTCTTGGCCCAATGTGCATAAGGCAAGCTTACCTCTTGCAAAAACTCGCTGCTCCAGCTGTGCAGTACCACCAGTAAAGGTTTTTTTCTGTCAGATTCGGAAGCAAAGTACAAAGCGGAGTCCACCTGTCCGTCGGCAGTAGATTTTATAGCTATGTTCTGAACTTCAGGAATTTGTTTTCGCCATTCCTCTATACTTTCCGCTGCAAACGTAGCAGGATACTGCTTAGAAGTGGTATATTCCTGCATGCGCTCAATCGGAGGAATAGGAAAGTTCTTATTCTCACGACAGGAGCTAAAGGAGACAGTTACCAACACGCTTATGGAAATGAGTAGGCGAATAGGACTGCTCAAGATGATGTTCGTTCGCTTCATGTTTAGTATAAACGTTCGTGTTTGTGAAACAGCGGCTGCTGGACTAAGTTTCACAACGCTTTGGAGACTGTTTGATTGCAAAAGGTAGTTTTAACATGGGTGCTATACCTTAAGCTAATTCAATACGTTAAACGAAAGCTAAAGATATAGCTATTTAGGAATATCCAGAAAAGCCATCAATATGGAAGAGCGAATAATTCCTGTAAACCCTCTTTTTCAAATATGATCTTATCGATTTTAAGGTCAGACCAACCTTCCTGTAGTTTGTAGGAAAATCGGTTTTACTCCTGCACTGTTTCCATTATCTCACACCTTACCTGAAGCTTTGATCTCGAAGTGAAGTATTTTACGATGGCATCCGCTTTCTCATCACTTACCTCATGAAAGTTGTATGAAGTGTCCCATACTCTGCCGTCTGTGAAAGCTATTTTATAGTACGGATCTGTTCTTGCAACTCCTTCAGCATTAAGTTGTTGTTCATAATGTGTGATTGATACTATATCTTGAATGGTATACTCCTGTGGCGTTAGCGAAGTAAAATCATCAATAACAATTTTGTCACCTTTGATTTCTTTGTACCAGCCAAGTGCCAAAAACGAAACCACAATTCCTGCTACAACACAAATAGCACATAGAGGGCGCATTACTTTATAACCGTCTATGCCATGTTTCCTGTTGGTATACTCAATATACACATCATACTCTTCTCGCAGGAGCAGGTAGTATAGAAACTCCATAGGCCGTAAAATCAGCCCAAAGCCGAAACAAAGCCCTGGCGCTAGCCAAAACGTATCAGGTGGGTAAATGGCAAAATCTGTTTCACGGCCACGCAAGTATATCTCCTGTATATCGTTACCAAGTAAATAGATACCGTAACAGATGATACCAACAAAGAAAAAAAGCGGGATGACAGATAAAGCCTCATAGAGCATGTACTTCCTCTTGTTGATTGAAACCAGCATTTCATAGTCTTGGATAGGCTTTGTCTTGTGTGGAAAAAGTGCTCCTATAAGAAGAAATACAACAGCAGAAATAATAGTGGCTACCATCTGACGCAAATGCTAAGAACTATACAATATACAAATATCCTCACACACCTGCGTTTCTAACTCTGTGCAAATCGTGCTAAATTGCCCCTTCTTAGAAACCTGTTCATGTTAACTGCACGTTAACGGAACGTTGTACTATGAAGTCTATCCTCAAGAACTACCGCCGCCGACTACTTAACCTGAGCTCCAGCAACAGGGCTTTGCTGCTGTTGCGCTTGTCGAAGGAGTGGCACCTGGATGTCGAGGAGCTGGATTTTCTGATACACGATCCTGCCTTTTCCATTGTGCAACAGCTGATTGCTGGCAAAAGACGGATTCCTGTCAGCCCTTACGCCGACAGCCGCTACGCTCCCGTGGCACCTGTTAGCCGCAGGTTGCGCAACATCAGACGTAAAACGGAGATGGTGTTTGAGGAACGTGGTACGCGAGAGCTGTATCTGGGCTGGCCGTTTGTGTATGGTAAGTTTTCGGATGGTACAGCGGTGCGTTCCCCACTGCTGTTTTTTCCTGTGCAGCTGCAAATAAACGGCAGGCAGGAGTGGGAGCTAGCACCTGACGAAACGCAGCCGCCGCACTTTAACCAAAGCTTTTTACTGGCTTACGCGCACTACATGGGCACACCGCTCGCTGAGCAACTGCTAGAGCTGGATCTGAGCACGTTGTCGAGCCACTCGCTGGAGTTCCGCACACAAGTGTACGAACTGATGAAGGAGCACCAACTGGCCGTGCACGTGGGGCGTGAGTTCTTTGCCGATAAAGTAAAACCGTTCCGCGACTATAAAAAAGCTGAGTTTGAGGAAACACTGAAGCCAGGGCAACTGCACCTGGAGCAGGAGGCCGTACTGGGAATCTATCCGCAGACAGCCTCTTATTTACTAGCCGATTTCGATGAGTTGTTGGAGCGGGGCGAGCTGCAAGAAATGGAAGACCTGTTTTCTTTTACCAAGGCAAGTATAAACCATGCAGTGCAGGCGCAGCAAACATTTACGGCTTTTGCCATGGATGCCTCGCAGGAAGCGGCATTGCAGCAGGTTAAGCAAGGGAAATCGTTGGTGGTGCAGGGGCCGCCTGGCACAGGTAAATCGCAGCTCATCTGTAATTTGGTGTCGGATTTTACGGCGCGGGGCAAAAAGGTATTGGTTGTAAGCCAGAAGCGAGCAGCGCTGGATGTGGTGCATCAGCGGCTGGCATCGAAAGGTCTGAACAGTTTTGCAGCCATCGTGCACGACATGAACGCCGACAGGAAAGCTGTTTTTGAGCAGATCAGGCAGCAGATAGACCAACTAGACGAGTATAAAAAGCAGAACCTCGCCCTCAACAGTATTTACACCGACCGCACTTTCCTGGAAGCAAGCCGAGGAATTAACCGCTGTATGCAGCAACTGTCGGCGTTTAAGCAGGCGCTGTTCGATACCAGCCGTTGCGGTTGGTCAGCCAAGGAACTATATCTGCGCAGTAGTCTGCAGGAGCCGCATCTGCAGTTGGCAAACTATAAAAACTTTACCGCTGCAACAGTAGCAGATTTTCTGCCGCGCCTGCGCTACTACCTCCATTCTGCCGCCGTTTTTGAGCAGGATGATTTTGTGCTGAAGGAGCGTCGAAGCTTTAAAAACTATGGTTGGCCGCAGCGGCAGGAACTGGAGCAAATTATACATGAGCTGCCCGAGAAGTACAAAGAATTGCAGAGAAGTATAAGCAAACTCAGCGGCTATACTTTCTCGTTAGATGATCTGCCAAACTTTAGAAGTGCTTTGTCAACTATAGCCGAGGCGCAGGAGCTGTTGCAGGAAGAGGAGGTACTACCTGTGCTGCACCAACTGCAGCAGGAACAGGTAAAGCCAAAGGATTTGCAGGAGCAGGTAAAAGCTTTGCAGGAGCTGTACCTGGTTTCTCCTGCGCCCGATGCCGCCATACCTGTTACAAATCTAGCGGCCGTAAAGGCAGCGGTAGCTACATACGAGCAGCAGCGCGGCAACTTGATTAAAAGTTTAGGCTGGACGTTCTCGCCTAAAAAGAAAATACTGGAGGAGGCGCTGGCAAAGTATAACCTGCACGAACTAAACGATACCAACATCGGCAAACTGCAGCAACGGCTGGAGTTGCGCTACAAAGCCGAAGAACTGATCAGCATCATTAATAGCCACATCAGTTTTAACCTTAACATTGAAGACCAGCCAACGCCGATGCTGCAAAAGCTGAAGGTGGTGGAGCTGGCCCTGCAGACGCAAAAGCTGCTGCTTAAGCTTCAGAAGGAAAAGGTACTGCATAAAAAATTTCTGCCCGAGACAGACCTGCTGGAGCAGTTGGAGGCGCTGAGATATTGTGTCGATTCGCTGAGCAAAGATAACAGCAAATGGCTGCAAAGGCTGCCCGAGACACAGGTGCAAAAGCTGCTAGATGACGAAGCGCACGGGCAGAAACTACTGCATGCGTTGCAGGAGCATTTTGAGCCTTTGGTGGCGCACGACGCTTTAGTGCACTCTTTTTCGACTGCAGAGAAGGAAGTGGCCGATCAGTTGCTGGCGCAGGGCATAGCTTCTGCCGACGAGGTGGAAAAACTTTTTCTGAACAGCTTGTACCTGGCTTGGATTTACGAATTGGAGGCGCAAAACCCTGAGCTGCGGATGCCATCGAGTGGCGAACTGGAACGAGTGGAAGCGGAACTGCAAGGCCACCTGCAACAGAAGCAGCAACTGAGTCAGGAGATTGTGCTATCGAAGCTGCGGGAGCAAACTTACAGCCACCTAGAAACAAACCGCTTGGGCAATGTGGTAACCTACCGCCGTTTGCATGCGCAGGTAAGTAAAAAGCGTAGCCTGTACCCGCTGCGCAAGCTGTTCTCTTTGTTCGCTGCAGAGCTGTTAGACTTAGTGCCTTGTTGGCTGGCTTCGCCTGAAACGGTATCGGCGGTGCTGCCGCTGGAACGCTGTTTTGATTTGGTGATTTTTGACGAGGCCTCGCAGTGCTTTGCCGAAACAGGTATACCGAGCATGCTGCGGGGGCAACAGGTGGTGGTGGCAGGCGATGCGCAGCAGCTGAAACCGTCGGACCTGTACCGCACCCGCTGGACTGCCGATGAGGAGGATGAAGTGGAGGAGCTGTCGGCAGAGTCGTTGCTGCAGCTGTGCGGTTTGTACCTGCCGCAGACGGTGCTGATGCAACACTACCGCAGCCGCTACCCAGAACTGATTGCCTTTTCGAACCACCATTTTTACCGCGAAAAGCTGGAGCTTATACCTGACCTGCAGGACGTAAATGCTGGTAAACCCGCCATACAATATGTGCAGGTGCGGGGGCTGTGGCAGGAGAATGTAAACGTGCCCGAGGCAGAGAAAGTAGTGCAGCTAGTGCTGGAACTGCTAAAAGCAGGACAGCAGGATGTAGGCGTGATCACGTTTAACTATAACCAGCAGATGCTGGTGCAGGACCTGCTGGAGGATGCCGCGCAGCAGAAAAATATAGAACTTCCCAATTCAGTGCTGGTGAAGAACATCGAAAATATGCAGGGCGATGAAAAGGAGGTAATTATACTTTCGGTAGGTTACGCACCTGATAGCAGAGGAAAACTGACGATGCAATTCGGGAGCCTAAACCAAGCAGGTGGCGAGAACCGATTGAACGTGGCCATTACCCGTGCCAAGCAGCAGGTGTTTGTAATGAGCAGTATTAAGTCAGAGCAATTGCAGGTAGAGAACACGCTGCACCAGGGCCCAAAACTACTTAAGCTATACTTACAGTATGCGCAGCAGGTAAGCCAAGACATGTTTCAGTATCAGCCTAAAAGAGAAGCCATGCCAACACAGGTGCCGCTGCTGAAAGAGCAACTAGAGCAGGAAATTAACCTATTGCAGCAGCAAGTGCCGTTCGCTGATCTTACACTGGTGCAGGGGCAGCAATACAAAGGTGTGGTACTTACGGATGACGATCTATACTATAGTCACCTCTCCGTGCGCCACTCCCACGCCGATTTGCCACAACTGCTTCGGCAACGCAACTGGCCGTACCAGAAAGTATACACCCGCCAGTTTTGGGAAGACAAGCAGCGGGTGTTGCAGCGGCTGGATGTGGAGCGGTAGGCGGTAAATAATTTGCGTACTTGCGCGGGAATCATTCCCGTGCCTATTTACAAGGTCGAGTCTGTGACTCGACCAGCTAGAAGAGTACAGTACGCAATTGCCAAAAAGGCGTAAGAAATATCTTATAGGAAGTATAAGTGTGTATCCAGAATCCACGTAGGATCAGAAGCTACTTTCATTTAGCAGGAGGCACAGCAGACGGAGCAGCCTTTGTTGGGCTCTGTGAGCCCGTAAAGTCGCAGACTCCACATCATAACAAAGTCACGAATCTGGAGATTCGCGCCAGTGTAGAAGGAAAACTGCAGCTGCAGGTCGTGTCTTTCTAACTACAAGCACAAGTTTTAGTAAAACTTAAAGCCAATTTTATGTTGAAAATGCACGTAGAATGTATAAAAAGCCACCATAGCTTCTCTGCCAAAGCGAACTATACTATAACCCCTAAACTTTCTACTTTTCTAACTCCCCAACCCTCTAACTCCTAAACTCTCCAACCCTCTAACTTCCTACAGTTTTGCTCATCAAACTCTTCACCCTTTATGTATACCTGCAGGCGGCCCTCTGCGGCTGTGGCTCCGACAGGCGGAACAGCGATTTCGTCAGGCTACGGAAGAACTATAAAGTGAAGGTACAGCGCATTGGGAAACTGAATTCCAATATACCTGAAAGCTCTGGTCTAGCCCGTGCCTCCGACAGTAGCTTCTGGACGCATGGCGATAGCGGTTCTCCCAGCGAATTTTACTTGTTCAACTTGAAAGGCGAATTGCTGCAGACTTTGCCGCTACAGCTAAAGAACCAGGACTGGGAAGACCTGGCGCAGGATGAGCAAGGGGAGCTTTACATCGGCGACTTTGGCAATAACGAGAATAACCGTCAGAACCTGCAAGTACACCAGCTGCGGCAGGAAACTGGAATTATAGAAAACACCATCCGCTTCCGCTACGCAGATCAAACAGAATTTCCACCGCCGTCATTGCAAGATCGCCACTACGATCTTGAAGGTTTCTTTTACCACGCTGATAGCCTGCACCTTTTCACCAAGAGCCGTGCCTTGCGCCACACCATTACCCGCCACTATAGGTTACCAACATCCGAAGGAAATTATACATTGGAGCCACAAGAGGAACTGCGTGTGAAATCGGCTATAACAGGTGCTGATATTTCTGATGCTAAAGACCAATTTGCCTTGCTAGGCTACGGCAGGTTATACCTGTTTCAGATGGAGGAGGGGCAGGTGAGCTTTAGCGGCAAACGCAGCTGCCTACCTATAGGCAAAACTGGCCAGGCTGAGGCCGTGCTATACCTATCGCCCACGCAACTGCTCATCACGAACGAAAACGGGAAATTTTACCTGGTGACGCTGGAGGAGCGGTAACAATATCTTTACTCATTATCCTATAAAAACTAGCAGTGGTAAGTCTTGTTATAGAGCTGCTTCGCTGCTTGATATACAAGAAACTTCCAGATGATGTTTTAATGATTTAGACGTAACAGTGTGGTAATATTTATTGCTTAATCTTGCTGTTGAATTTAAAACATAAAGAAGCAATATGTAGCAATTCTTTACTTTCTCCCCCTTTTGTACTGTTGATAACTTGGGGTGCTATGGTCCAGGGAATATTTGTGGCTATGAGCGAGGGCAAAACCTTTGATTGGCGAGACTTGGAAATACGAATAAGGGCTGCAGAAAAAGTTAAACTGGCAAAATTAAGATCTACCATTAGTTCATCCTTCATATGTAAACCAGCGGCTACTTCTACGGAGGTAGTCGCTGGTGTTTTATACCATGGGCAATGCACAACTATAACCTTTTTCTATGGCTATAGTTAGAGTACAGTATCAAAATAAAAGAATAACTATGGAAGGAACAGTTCTGGTAACAGGTGCCATGGGCACGGTAGGCCACGAAGTAATAAAGCAATTAGCCGTAAGAGACGGAAAAGTACGTGCAGGAGTACACTCTATCATCAGGGGCGAAAACCTAAAACGACTACCCAATGTGGAGGTGGCAGAAATAGATTTCAAAAACCCTGATTCTCTGCATGCTGCTTTTACACATATAGAAAAAGTATTTTTATTAACGCCTTTTACGCCAGACCAGGTAGAGATGGCAAAGGTGCTGGTGGATGAGGCAAAGCGGGCAGGAGTGAAGCATATTGTACGCTTATCAGTTATGGGGGCAGATGCCGAACCAGGTATACAATTAGGACGCTGGCACCGAGAGGCAGAGGAGTATATTAAGCAAAGCGGTATAGCGTATACTTTTCTCCGTCCTACTTCATTCATGCAAAACATAGTGCACTACCATGCTAATAGCATCAGGGAAGAAGGTAAATTTTATAGCTCTTTAGGCGATGCCAAAGTAAGCTACATTGATGTACGTGATATTGCTTCCGTGGCAGTGGAAGCGCTTAAAGGAGATGGCCACGAAGGAAAAACCTATGACCTGACAAGTGATGAAGCATTAACTTATAAAGAGATTGCTATGATATTGAGCCAGGTAACAGGCAAGGAAATTGAATATGTGGACTTGCCAGAAGATACAGTAAGGCAGGCAATGCTGTCGCAGGGGGCACCTGAATGGCAGACAAATTGTATACAGGAGCTTAACGAAATGTATAAAGCAGGTTATGGCGGAGTTACCACAGATACAGTAAAGCAGATTACAGGCTCAGAACCTCATACTTTCCGAGAGTTTGCTCAGGATTATCAGGAAAGCTTTAAGTAGTTAGAGAGTTGGGGTAGTTTGAGAGTTAGAAAGTTGAAAAGTGCTCTCAACTATAAAATTGGCATCTAAACACTAATATCACCATTCAACAGGAATCTTTAGTGTTTTTAGGAAAATAAAAGGCGCTACTCCGATTTGGAGTAGCGCCTTTTATTTTTATGTCGGACTATACTAGTATACGAACAAATTAGATTTCGGAATAGGCTCTACCTTTGAAATTAACAGGTTTTTTCTAATCCTGATTCCTTGTCTTTAGTTCGGAGAAGCACTTAGTCCATATCTCTGTAGCGGTCGCTTCTGCGGCTTTCGTAGCCATCATTGTCGCTATCATCTTGGCCACGGCGATAGTTCTCGCGTGAGCTAGAGCCTTGGTTATCGCTGTAGTAAGACGTGTTGCTGTCCATAGAACCGTAGCGGCTGTTGTCGCCTCCACGGCCTCCCTGGTTATAACCACCCTCGCGGTAGTTCTGGCCATAGCCATAGGTGTTCTGCCCGAAGTTGCTGCGGTCTGAGTTTCCAGAGCCACTGCCGTAACCATAGCCGCCACTCATGCCACGGCTATAGTTGCTGTCACCATAACCACCTTGCGAGCTTTGGTCTCCGTAGCCCATACGGCGATCCTGGGATGAAGAACCGTAGTAGTTTCCACGGGAGCCTTGGTCTGAAGAACCGTACCCATCGTTATAAGAGCCACCTCTGGAGCCATAACCACCTTGCGAACCGTAACCGCCCTGCATAGAGCTTTGCGAATCCCAGCCTCTTTGTGAGCCATAGTCATCACGATCGTATTCGCCCATGCCTCTAGACGAACCGTAGCCCATAGAGCCGTAACGGCCTGAAATGCCACCATATTGGCCTTGGTTTTCAGATCTTCCTGAGTCTCCAGTATTTGGGTTTCTTCTGCGTTCTGTACCGTAATCTGTTCCATAGTCGCCGTAGCTACCGAATCTTCCATGGTCGTTTTCATCTCTGAAAGAGCCGCCACGGTTTTGGTTATAAACACCGCCCTGATCATTCATGGTGCGGTAATCATCGTTTCTTGAAGCAAAAGAACCATAGTCGCCTTGGTATCCATAACCGCCTTGGTTGCCGTAGCCACCTTGGTCTCTGTAGTTATTGCCGCCACCTTGGAAGCCTTGGTCGCCGTACCCTCTTGTGCTTGCTCTGTAGCCACCGCCATAGTTGCCGTAGTTGCTACTTGTGCCGCTTTGGTAGCTGCCATAGTTGCCTTGCGAAGAATTACCCTGTGTGCCGAAAGCACCAGATGTGCCACCAGAAATCATACCGCCCTGGCGGTCGCCTTCTCGGTCTTGATAACCTCCCTGCAGGCCGCCCCTACTAGCTCCAAAATCCTGGTCTTGGTATCTTACACGGTTGCCTTCCATGCCGCCCTGACTGCCGTAGTTAAAGCCGCCTAAAGAGCCCTGGCCACTGCCATAGTTACCCTGGCTTGCACCATAGCTTCCGCTTTGGCCACCGCCATAATCATTTTGCTGCGACTCGTTAAAGCCATTGCTGGTGCCATAACCTCTTTGCATGTTACCACCCTGCGAAGAAGAACCGTAGTCGCCTTGATAGCCATAGCCACTCTGGCCGCCATAGTTGCTGTTCTGAGAGCCGTAACCATAGCCACCTTGTGAGCCATAGCCGCTTTGGCTGCCTTGGCTACTCCAGCTATTCTGGTTGTTGTTATCCGAATCGCCGCCGCCACTGCTCAGAGAACCGTAGTTACCTGTTGTGCTTCGCTGGCTGCTTCTGTCTAAACTCTTGTTGTTATCATCGCTGTCGTTGTCGCTAGTATTGTTACTAGAGGTGCTGGCTGTTATGCCATTAGACGCCTTAGATGCTTTTGAACTCTTAGAGTCGGTTGACTTTCCTTCTTTGTCAGGTGTTTTACTTTCTTTTTTAGCAGATGTGCTTGAAGAAGAAGTGCTTGCCTTAGTAGTAGAAGACTTTGCTGTAGAATCTGTTGCTTTACTACTTCCTGAGTTAGAAGATGTAGCAGAGGCGGTTGGAGTATTTGAGGTACTGGAATCTGTACTTGATGTTGTATTAGAAGAATCGCCCGAGCTTAAATTATTGCTCGTTTGATCTGTGTTTTGATTTTTTTCGTTTTCTTTCATAGTTAAGATCTCCTAAATTTTGTTTGTTAATAGTTAATTGCACCTTTTTTTAAGGTTGGAAGTGTAGTTGTGTAGCTATATAAATTAGGTTAAGACACATCAGAAATAGGTGTTTGTCCTCCTTAGTTTGTGGGGTTAACTGTTTTTAACTATACGAACCGTGGGAGGGAGGGTTATTGCTATATTGTTGTGTATCAGTGTCAGTTTTAAGCACCTTTGTTTGAGAACAACTGGGGTTTTGTGCTAAACATCTGGGTTAAAATTCACCTTTTGGTGAAGTTGGATAAGTGCTTAACAAGTGCTGGTACAGCAAGCTTACTACATACGATAGCGGAGAAAAACAGCTAGAGCCTTAAGTTCTGAATCTGGTAAAATGCGAGGGTGTAAGAGGTGCCTGAGGCTGTTGCTTGTAGAGCTTACTTGGGGGCTTTCAACTTGCCTATATCCTTGATATAAAGCAAGTTGAAAGCTGTTTTTAGAGGTTAAATTTAATTTTTTTAGGTTTATTTTCACTATTTTATGTGATAATGAGTTTATTCCAAAGTAATTATTACCTTTGCTTTAGTTATTATAAATTCATTATCATGAAAACAGGTAAAGTAAAATTCTACAACGTATCTAAAGGCTTCGGCTTCATCGTAGCTGACGATACAAACCAAGACATCTTTGTTCACCAGACTGGTTTGATCCACGAGATACGTGAGAATGACCGTGTGTCTTTCGAAGTGAAAGATGGCAAAAAAGGATTGAATGCTATCAACGTAGAGAAAATCTAATTTCTTTTGTTCAAGATATAAGTTACCGCCAGGTACTCATTCCTTCTATTTTAACCCGCTCTGCCCAGAGCGGGTTTTTTTACTTTATATCATCCTCGGTCTTTTCTTTATTTTTCTCTTCTCCTTTTTCCATCCCTTCTTCAATCAGTTCCTCAGCCTCCTCATAGCTTTCTTTATCAGCCATTGGGTGTTTTTGCTCTCTCTCGTGCAGCGGCTCATAATTAAGGGTTATAGCTATCGGAAAATGATCTGACCCGAACTTTGGCAAGCGCCGAAGACTTACTAAACGGAATTCTGCTTCATAGAAAACATGGTCTAACGGATAGCGGAAGATTGGAACAAAGGCATTATAGGTATTGTAAAAGCCACGACCCACGCGTGGGTCTATCATACAGCTGATCTGCTTAAACAGCTTTGTTGTTTTAGACCAGGCTACATCGTTCAGGTCGCCTGCTACAACACTGGCATAAGGCGTTTCCTTGGCTTTTTTAGCCACAAGCAAAAGTTCTGCTTCTCTTGTCTCGGTGTTCTGCATTAGCCTTGGCGGCTGCGGGTGTACCGTAAAAAGATCGAACTTTTTACCACTTGGTAGTTCTACTATGGTGTAAAAGGAGGGAATACCATCCTCAATCAAGTTGTGTATCTCGCTGTTTATTAATTTAAACTTGCTGTAGAGCATCATGCCGTAGGTGTTTTCCTGCGGCTTCTTAATGGCGTACGGGTAAAGGTTATCTAGCTTTTTTCTTACGCTCTGATGCCATGCTTCATTCGGCTCGTTCATCACAAGCATGTCAGGGTTTTCCTGCAGCACCAGGTTCAGGAACTTCTCATGTTTTTTGTTCGACATCCTTACGTTCGCAATCATTAAAGTAAATGCGTTGGCAGGCTTCTGCTGCTTTGTTCGTAGCGCCTCTACTTTAACAATAGGTGTGAAATTAATGATGAACCTAACCTCGTTGAGGATAGCCAAAGCCCATAATACAAGCATGGCAACCTCAAGGGTACTGCCAGCACTAAACAAGGCCACATATGCCACAAGAACAGCTGTTAAGATAAGCGCAACATGAAAACGCGGAAAATCCAGAACCCTGATCCACCACTGTGGCGATTTTATCAGAGGCAAGAATGAAAAAACGGTTAGTACAAAACCTAATATGATGAGGGTGAACTTCATGCTATAATTAACTACAAATAATATGAATGGCTTAGGCTAGGGTGCCGAGATAACCAAGCCGTTTGAATTATCTATAGCTACGTAAAAGATAGGCTGTAGGTGAAAAATTATATTTATAAACAAAAGCCCCGCCTTCTTTGTGAAGGCGGGGCTTTTGTTTATAAATATAACTGAAGCTTATTCAGGCGTGGCCACTCGCACACCTACCGACAATATGTTTGCAAGCGGATCGCGGCGCATGTACTGCGTAAGCTTTAGTTGGTAAGTACCTGTTTTGGGAAACGTCACATTTTTTAAAGCAAGTGCCTGTAAATCGAAAATATCGCTAGAGCCCTTCCCGAGGGGTTTACCTGTTTTAGAATCCATCAGATCTAACTCATGCAGCTGAGAGGACATTACATTGCCGTCTGGGCCTATGAGTTGGTGCCGCATGTATAGGTTATAGAACTCGTACTCCAGGTTGTAGCGCACATTAAAATAAATATTATACTGTTGCGTCGTATCCTGTATCTCGAAAGAGAACACGGGCGCATTATCTACAGCCCAATTCCCTTCTTCTAAATCTACATTTTCTTCAAAAATGCGTTGAGGATCGCAACTGGTAAGCAGTAGCAAAGCCACTGCCAGCATTACTACACTTCTAAGCATCGTTCCGTGGCTTTGTCTGGTCAGGCTTTTTCCCTTTAAATGGTCTGCGCGACTTGTTTTTCTTAGGCCCTTGCTGTGCGCCTCCAGCCTCCGCAGTGCTATTATTAGGTTGTGCCTGGCTTACTGCTGCCGTTGCTGGTTGTGCTGGCCTAGAACCTGCGTTAGCGTTGCCCTCCTTATTTTTATTTTTGAAAGGCTTTGGCTTTCTCGGCCTTTGTTCCTGCGGCCTAGCTTCTGTAGCAGTGGCTGCTGCCTTGTTTTCTCTAGCCTGCTGTGCAGGTTGCTGAGCGGGGGCATTAGCACCTGCGTTAGGCTTCTTTTTCTTCTTTTTCTTTTTCTTGAATTTGTCGTCGAGTCGCTCTAAGCTTCCTTCTACCTGTGCTACAAATTCATTCTGCTTTGGCTCAGCTGGGGCCTCCAATACCAATGATTCTACGGCTACACCTTTGGTGTTTTGCTCCAGAATTTCCTGCACACGCTCTACTGGTACTGGGTACCAGTTATTGTCGCCCCTAAAGCCAAACCACATCATTCTCTTAAAGATGTCGGTTTTTTGCAGGAAAGCGTCTCCCATCTTTGTCTGCAGCGGTCGGCTTACGGTTGGTATGTCCTTCAGCGCATCCATATACGTCTCCAACTCATAGTTCAGGCAGCACTTCAGGCGGCCACACTGCCCCGAAAGCTTGCTCGGGTTAAGCGACAGGTTCTGGTAACGGGCCGCTGTGGTAGACACGCTCTTAAAATCGGTGAGCCAGGTAGAGCAGCAAAGCTCTCTTCCGCATGAACCTATACCGCCTAATCGTCCAGCTTCGTGGCGCAGGCTTATCTGGCGCATTTCAATACGCACTTTAAACTCTTCTGCCAGTTTCTTAATCAACTCCCTGAAGTCAACACGGTCATCGGCAGAGTAAAAGAACGTAGCTTTCGACTTATCGGCCTGATACTCTACATCCGAAAGCTTCATCCTAAGCCCGAGCTGCTGTACAATTTCTCGACTACGGTACATGGTGCCGCTTTCAAGGTCTCGCACCTCGTTAAACTTCTCCATGTCCTTTTCGTTGGCAATGCGGTAGATGGTGCGAATCTCTTCGTTGTTATCTACTTTCTTTTTAAGCATTTGCAAACGCACCAACTCTCCCTTAAGGGAAACATGGCCTATATGATGTCCATTTGGCACGTCCACCACCACGGCATCTCCAGTTGTCAGGTCGAGCCTGTTTATATTACGAAAGAAGTCTTTGCGACCTCCTTTAAAACGAACTTCTACTATATCAAACTCCTCAAACGAAACGGGTAATTCCATATCGCTGAGCCAGTCGAATACATTTAAACGGTTACAGCCTCCCGTGCTGCATCCGCCGTTGCTTTTGCAGCCACCAGGTTTGGTGCCACATCCGCCACTAGAACACGAACTACATCCCACAGTTTTATCTCCTTATATAGCTAGACTAATGTCTGGTTTTCAATTTAGTTAATTAACAAATATAATAATTTTTTAGGCTTCTGCTGTAGCCTAGGTTTTGTGGCAACACGCAAATTGCGTTTTTAGTGCGATATAATTGTTAAAACGGAGGCTAAACATGCATAACGCGATAAAAACAAGTGGTGTAGAGCATTGCTGAAAATTTAAGTATAATTTTAGGCAATGCTTCGGAAGTTAATATCGCATGCGGCTATTTATGGGTTGGCGGCACAAATGCCACGGATGGCAGGCGTGCTGGTGCTTCCGATTATTACCCAATACCTAACGCCTGCCGATTACGGAGTGGCTGGCGTTGTGCTCGCTTATGTGTCTGCTTTAGCCATGCTGCAGTCGCTGGGGCTTTCGGTAGTGCTGGTAAATAGCTTTTCTCGCTACCCAACCCGTTTCCGATGGATCTGGCGGCAGTTGTACGGGTTTATCTCGGTGTGGGCGCTGCTTTATGGGGTGCTGATGGGAGTTGTTATTTTCTTTCTTGTTCCTGAAGAGGCTGCTGCGCACCGCCTGCAGATTGCATTACTGTACTGTTTGCCCATTATGTTCTTCAGCAGCACCGAAACACAGGCAAGTCTTTTTTACCAGTTGTCGCAGCGGCCGTTCCCTATAGCACTTCGCTCTTTTGTGGTAGGCGCGGTAGGCGTAAGTCTAAATCTTTATACCATAGCTTACCTAAAACTGGGCTATATGGGCTGGTTTTATGCCCATTTTTTCTCGTTGGCATCTGGTTTCTTACTCAACAGCTACTACGTTTATGTAAGGGAAAAGCTTTGGCCTATCTTTAATTTTAGGTGGCATCGCATAGTTAGTTCTTTAAAGGTGTCTTTGCCTGTAGTGCCACATAGCTTGTCGTTTATTTTTCTGGATACCTCAGACAGGTTGGTTATGGATGTGCTGGGTGTGCCACTGCGAAGGATTGGTTTGTACAATGTTGCCTCCAGCTTTGGCGGATACTTTATGATTGCCTCTGGTGCTATTGTTCAGGCTGCTTCTCCTTTCTATTTTAGTTACTATGCACAGCGCACCAAGAGCGCGGCCATACAGGCCCGTAACATGACCTTTGCCATGCAGTTGCTTTTTTTGCTAGCCACTACAGGCATCTGTTTATGGATGAAGGAAATTTTCGTGCTTCTGATCAGGAACGAGGCACTGCAGCAGGCATATCCTATAGCTATTATTATTTTGATGGGGTACAATTTCAGGCCTTTGTATACAGCCGTCATTAATTTCCTTACCTACCACGAGTTTACAGGAAAGCTCTGGAAAATATCAGGAGTGGCGGCAGCGGGCAACATTGTATTGAACTTTATACTTGTACCCATATGGGGAATTGAGGCGGCGGCCTTTACCACTTTTGCTGCTCTTATGTACATGGGCTTTGCTGGGTACATGCTGAAGGAGTACAGAGAATTGGCAATGGCTCCTTATTACCCAGGACTGTGGCTTGTGCTTATTATCGTGGCTCTTTGCTCAGTTTATATGCTGATGGATATTGCGTTTTGGTATAAAGTAAACATAACAGCTGCTGCAGGACTTATAGCTGTAGGTGTGTTTTTAGTTTACAGAAAGAGGTTAGGGTGGTAGAGTCAGCATAGGTTATTTCTGCTTAGCCTTTCTAAGGTAACTTCTTGCTATGGACGCGATTTCTAAATTGACCGTAGAATAAATAGAGAAAACGCTACAGTAACTCCTAATTTTGCAGGCAATAAACTACTGTACATACAAACCTAACACTATGGAAAAGATTCATTTCTCCTTTTTAAGCGAAAAAGAGGTACCTGCTCTGCACGATGCTTTTATGGCTGCTTTTGCAGATTATGTAGTGCCCATAAAGCTAAACCGAGAGCAGTTTAAGGCAAAGCTGAAGCGAGAAGGTGTTGAGCCTGCTTTCTGTGTAGCAGCGTATGCAGGTGCTGAGATTGTCGGTTTTATACTGACAGGTTTAGGAGAGTGGGAGGGTAAGCCTACTGCCTATAATGCAGGTACAGGTGTGTTGCCTGCTTACCGTGGGCAGGCACTAACACGGCAGATGTACAGCTTCTTGTTACCTAAGCTGCGCAAGAGTGGTGTAGAGCAATGCTTACTGGAGGTAATAAAAGGGAATGAACCAGCTCTTAGTTCTTACCAAAAAGTAGGCTTCACTCAAACACGGTTGCTCGACTGCTTCCGTGGTGTGAAGGAGGAAATTTTACTGTCAAAAGAAGCTTTTCCAGAGGGTATAACTATAGTGGAAGTGGCTAGCCCCAACTGGAATCCCTACCATTGCTTTTGGGATGCGATGCCAACGTGGCAGAACACGTCTCAGTCTATCAAAAGAAGCATAGAAAGAACGGTTGTTTTAGAGGCACATGTTGCGCAGCAGGAATTAGTCGGATACATTGCGTTTTTTCCGCACAATGGTGCCGTAGTGCAGTTTGCAGTAGATCAAACTAAACGAAATGAGGGCGTAGGAACAGTGCTGTTGCAGGAGGCAATGCGCTTAAGTGCGTCTGCCAGTATGTTGTTTATTAATGTTGATGTTAGGTCAACAACCCTAATTAATTTTTTGGAAAGGCGACATTTTACAAAAGTGCTGCAGCAGTACGAGATGTTATTGCCGCTAGACTAAAAATTATACCTGAAACGACAAAAATAGAAAATGAATACAGCGTGGTTTTACCTGATTTTGGCAGGACTTTGTGAGATAGGCTGGGCTTTTGGGCTAAAGTATAGTGAAGGCTTTAGTAAACCATGGGTAAGCTTAGTTACTGTAATTGTTATGATTTTGAGCTTTATGCTGCTGTCGCAAGCCATGAAGGTACTGCCTTTGGGCACAGCCTATGCTATTTGGACGGGAATAGGGGCAGCAGGGACAGCTATTTTGGGTATTGTTTTCCTGAACGAGCCAAAAGACCTGATGCGTATACTTTGCCTGCTGATGATTATAGCAGGTGTAGTGGGCTTGAAGTTCTTTTCGGAGGCAAACTAGGCTACCGCTTCAGGGTGTACACATCTAGCTGCTTCTGCGAAAATAGGTAAGCATATTCATTGCTGACTAACGCTGCAGTATATTGTTTCGCCGCTGGGAGTTTGATAACCTGCTCCTGTTGCTGATAGAGATTGCGGAAGTGCAGTTTATCTTCTTTTACAAAGTATAGTTCGTTGTCGCTGAAGCCTATGTAGTTTATACCTTCATAAGGAAGCTTTTGCTTATAGTTGCCGAGGTTATCGAACACATAAATGCCTGCGTTGGCATCCAGCATATAAAGCATGTTCTGGTATTCACGCAGTTGGCGCACATCAAACTGTTCCCTATCCAATATCAGTTCTAAGGAAGTCTCAATAGCTTTAGAACCTCTCTGGATATCAAGCTTGCTGAGGGTAAACTCTGTTTCGTTAAAGAGCCAGAGGTTATCGTCAGAAGAAATAGAGGCGACCCTTACCATTCCTGTATAGTCGTAGTCTGAAAGCCTTGTGCTGGTAATTGGGCGCAGAAAACGGTCCAATAGTGCTACTTCCTGCCTGTCTTGGTAAAACAGCATGATCTTCATAGGGTTCCATGCTTCGATGGCTGTTATTCTGCCACGCGTTCGTGGTGAATAGGTATCCAGCGGGCGGCCCTGTGCATCCAAGCGCAAGAGGTTACGCTTTGCGTCTAGCAGGTATAAATTACCGTTGCGGTCTTGTGAAATAGCTGAAGCGGAAGTGATAGGAGTGCTGTGGCTATAAGTTAACTGTGCTTGCTCCTGAGCCACAACAGTTGTTGCTAATGGCTGCAGCAGGCATAGTAGCAGCAGGCATAAAAGGTATTGCTTAGCCTTCAAAGGTCTCTAATTTTAAGGTTGCACCGTCGTATACCCCGTACGTGCAAAAATTGACCCATTCTCCCAGGTTCATGTAGCGGCTGTTGCCTCCTACGGGCAAATCGAGCGGTAGGTGGCGGTGCCCGAAGATATAATAGTCGTGGTGCTGCTTAGCTTCTACTTCTTTGCTGTACTGCATCAGCCACTCATCTTCTCCCAAAAAGGATTCATCCTTTTTCTGGTTACTGATGCGGCTTCTCCTTGACCACATATTTGCTACGCCGATACCTAAATTTGGGTGGATACGTGCAAAGAGCCATTGGCAGGCTTTGTTCGCAAACACTTTCTTTAGTACTTTATAGGTATGGTCGCCAGGGCCAAGGCCATCGCCGTGGCCAATGTAAAAGCTTTGCCCATTGATGGTGGTGGAAATAGGATGGCGCAGAATCGGGATGTTAAGCTCTTCTGTGAAGTAATCGAACATCCACATGTCATGGTTTCCCGTGAAAAATAGTACTGGTATACCTGCGTCCGTTATTTCTGCTAGTTTCCCAATCAACCTCACATATCCTTTTGGAATAGCATGTTTGTACTCGAACCAAAAGTCGAAAATATCGCCAACCAATAAAATTGCAGCTGCATCTTGCTTGGCCATATCAAGCCAACGGACTATTTTCTGTTCTCGGGCACGGCTAACTTCGGCATTGGGTACTCCTAAATGGAAATCGGAGGCAAAATATACTTTCTTGCCTGGTGCAAGTTGGTTAATGCGGAAGGTCATCAATTAAGAATAATACAAGCTGTCGGGGGCCATGTGCGCCCATTACAAGCGTTTTTTCAATATCGGCGGTGCGGCTGGGGCCACTCACCAGCGAAACCATAGAGGGGTAACGCTCTTTATGCCTGTTTTTCACAATCAGTAGTCCATCTTTTATATCGGGTACTAACTGGCTTGCCTTGGCCACCACTATGTGGGTGGCGGGGTAAATGCTTAACCTGCGGCCTCCTGCATTAGCTGAACTTATTAAGATGCTGCCAGTGCGTGTAATAAGTGCTTCGCAGGTAGTTAAACCAGCATCAGCCTTTTGTATAAAGTTTTCTTCATCTGCTTTATAATCTATACCTGCATGGTATAAAATGTTCTGCAGATTTTGCTCCCACACAAAAAGGTTTTCCAGGTTCTGCTCCTTCTTGTATGTAAAAAGCTGATCGAAGAAGTCTTCTTCATTCTCACAGTAAATAAAAGTGCCGCTGTTTCTTACAAAGCTTTCCGCGAACAAGATAGACATGTCATCGGTAAGTTCGGGGTGCAACGGCGAGGTAAAATCAGGAGTAGGAGGCAGAAAAGGCGCTGACTTAGCCAGCGCCTCTCTAACTCTTCTTAATACTATTTCTTTAGATTTGGCCTCGTACATACGTGTAATTAGGCAATTCTAGAGTTTGGTGAATTATTTGGTTCTGATGGTGTATCGCCGCCCAGTGGTGTGCCTGGCACGTTGCCTTCCTGCTGTTCAGGATGCTGTGTAAGGCCACGCTCTACTGGAAACTGCGGATCTACTTCACTTTTTGTTTTGCTTCGGTCTGTACCTGCAGTGTGCGCCTGATACGTTGTTAGCTCCTCAAACGGGCGAGGACCTACTAAACGCTCCAGATCACTTTGGAACAGAATTTCCTTATCAAGCAGTTCCTGCGATACAAGCTCTAACTCATGACGTTTGTCGGTAAGCAGTTGCTTGGTGCGGATATAAGCCGCCTCAATAATGCTTCTTACTTCCTGGTCTATGGTTTCGGCTGTTGCCTCAGAATAAGGCTTACTAAACGTCATATCAGACTGCTTTGAGTCGTAGAACGATACGTTACCGATTTTAGAGTTCATACCATACATGGTTACAATGCTGTAAGCCATTTTTGTAATACGCTCCAGGTCACTTAAAGCACCCGTAGAGATTTTGCCGAAAACTAGTTCTTCGGCTGCACGGCCACCAAGTGCCATACACATCTCATCAATCAACTGCTCAGTTGTATACAAAAACTGTTCTTTCGGCAGATACTGTGCATAACCCAGCGCAGCTACACCACGCGGCACGATACTTACTTTTACCAACGGATCGGCATGCTCTAGGAACCAGCCTGCAATGGCGTGACCAGCCTCGTGGTAAGCAACAATCTTCTTCTCTCCTGGAGAAATGATCTTGTTCTTCTTCTCTAGACCACCAATCACACGGTCAATGGCATCGTTGAAGTCCTGTTGGTCAACTGCTTTCTTGTTTCTACGAGCAGCTATCAGAGCAGCTTCGTTACAAACGTTAGCAATTTCGGCACCTGCAAAACCAGGAGTCTGCGCTGCCAATTTCTTAGCATCTACATCTGGAGCCAGTGTAATAGGGCCCAAGTGCACATTAAATATTTCGGTACGTCCGTTAATGTCTGGCTTGTCTATACTTACCTGGCGGTCGAAACGGCCTGGGCGAAGCAAGGCAGAGTCAAGCGTATCAGGTCGGTTAGTAGCGGCTAAGATGATAACACCTGAATCCGTTGCGAAACCATCCATCTCCACTAGCAGGGAGTTCAGCGTGTTCTCACGTTCGTCGTTTCCGCCTGGCTGTTGGCCACGGCTACGGTGGCGACCGATGGCATCAATCTCATCTATGAAGATAATACATGGAGCCTTGGCTTTCGCCTGCTTAAACAAGTCACGTACACGGGCAGCACCCACACCCACAAACATCTCCACAAAGTCAGAACCTGAAAGCGAGAAGAAAGGCACGTCTGCTTCGCCTGCAACTGCTTTAGCAAGCAAGGTTTTACCTGTTCCTGGAGGGCCTACAAGCAAAGCTCCCTTAGGAATTTTACCACCAAGTATGGTAAACTTTGTTGGGTTCTTCAGAAATTCTACAATTTCCTGTACTTCCTCTTTCGCTTCTTCAAGGCCAGCCACATCTTTGAACGTGATTTTTACCTTGTTTTCAGCATCAAAAAGCGCTGCTTTAGACTTGCCGATGTTAAAGATTTGGCCACCTGCACCACCTGATGTCACGCGGCGCATCAGGAACCAGAAACCAAACAACAACAGAATCAGAAAGCCCCACTGAAAGAAGAAATCTGCAAAGCCAGTGCGCGAAACTACTTCGTATGCTACGCGCTGGTCACGCGGCACATTCTCTTGCAGGCTGTCTAAATCTTCTTTAAAAATTTCTGGAGAGATAATCTGAAAGTGAAACTGAGGACCATTATCCATGGTCAAAGACCCACGGTTATCCAACAGACCCTTATACTTATCATTCTGAAGTGCGTCCTCTTTCATGTACACTTCCACCGTTTTTTCATTTACAATCGACAATCTCCTAACATCGTTGCTAAGCAACATTTCCTCAAACTGAGGCTGCGTAATGTTAACAGACGCATTATTGGTGTTTAACCAGGTTAAACCGAAAATAAGCAGAATCAGCACCGCTAGCATCCACAACTGCATAGTTGGCCGTGGAGGCGTAGTCGGGATCATTGGCTTTTTCTTCTTGTTATTCCCTTTATTTTTATTTTCTGCCATGTATAATTAAGTTTCAAACATATAAGAAACATAAACCCTCCCTAAATGTTCGGGTGTGATTTATCGTGCGGTTTCAGAATCTACGTGTTGGATGCTAGCATCGCCCCATAATTCTTCTAACGCATAAAATGATCTTTTTTCTTTCAAAAAGACATGTGCTACTACGTCTACATAGTCTAACAACACCCATTCTTTGTTCATGCGGCCTTCACTCTGCCAAGGATTTTGGCGAATAGCTTTAAAAACTTCTTCTTCTATAGAGGTAGCTATGGCGTCGAGTTGAGTATCGGAACTGGCTGAAGCTATTACAAAGTAGTCTGAGACGGCGTTTTTAAGTGATTTAAGGTTTAATACGACAATATCGGTGGCTTTTCTTTCCTTCATGCCTTTTACAACAAGCTCTGCCAATATGTCTGAATTTGCCTCAACCTTGCTTTGTTTCATTTGTGATCTTTAAATTTGATGTACAAAAGTATTAAATTCTCTATTAATGTATGGTGCCTAATACGCTCTTTGTAGGCCAGCAGCTATATTTTCTGCCAGTTTGTGAATCTACGAACACAGAGGCCCACTTGCTTCTTAACAAAAATGAAGCCACAGAAGGTTGCACCGTCATAACGAAGGAGCAAACGAAAGGACGTGGACAGCGTGGTAACGTTTGGGAGGCGGAGCCTGGTATGAACATTACGCTTTCTGTAATTCTGTCACCGTCTTTTCTGCTTGTCAGGCAACAGTTTTACCTGAACATGGCTGTATCGTTGGCTGTACTTGACCTGCTGCACGAATTTGGCGCAGACAAGGCAAAGGTAAAATGGCCGAACGATATATTTTTTGAAGATAAGAAACTTGGTGGGATTCTAATAGAAAACACCATAAATAGTCAATCCATACAACATAGTATAGTTGGGATTGGTTTAAATGTAAATCAACAAGATTTCGGCTATACTACGGCAACATCGCTGGCAAAGATTCTTAAAAATCCACTTGGTTTGGAAAGGGTTACTGTGCGCCTGCTCGAAATATTAGAAAAGCGGTACCTGGAATTACGCAACAACAAACTGACGAAGCTGAAATATGAGTACCTACAGGCGCTGTACCGCTACCAAGAGGTGCATGTGTTCGAGGTAGAAAACCAGCGGGTAAAAGGATGTATAGCGGGAGTTGCCGAAGATGGCCGACTGGCCGTGGAAATTGATAAAGAACTCAAACACTTTGATTTTAAGGAAATTAGCTATGTTTTCTGAGGAGATATAGCTGTAATATTTTATCTTCTTTTGTAAAGAGATAAGTGCTTTTTGAAAGCAGATATTAAATTTTCAATCTGTTTATCTTTTAAAGGTTTAGAGGCTGTTTTTATTTGTTTGGATAAAAAAGCAGGTGT
>NZ_JAJJWH010000047.1 GCF_020907245.1 Pontibacter harenae
TTCTTAGGAAATAGTACTCGCGCCATACTGGGCGCACACAACACCTATAAAGTAGCTATGCCACTTCATAACCCAGCCCGTTACAAGGGCTTCCAAGCATGAATAGTTAAGATGAAGTAGTCTTGATAATGGCTACTTGGAAAGGAAGCTACTATGGTAGCGTGAGTGATGGTAAAGAAGTTCCACGTCTTGAAGGAGTAGCGGTAATGATAAGGGCAGATTATTATGATCGCCTTTTGGCTTTAAATGATAATGACTTTTGCTTCGTCTTAAGGCTGGCTAATACTGAAGAGCGTGTATAGAAAAAGCTAACTACACAAGGTGGACTGGTTTAACAAACAGATGTACTGCTTTGAAGAAAGTCAGCCAGATCGAGCTCCTCTTTTCTCTGTTCATCAATGGCAATTCGCTCCAGAATGTCAGAAACTGTAAAAGAGGTTATGCCTGCCATCTCCTTCGCCTTTTCACTCCATTTTTCATACCCGCCCAAGTCAGGGAACAGCGTCACATACCGTCCTTTCAGCACCAGGCACCGCTCGCGGGAAAGGTTTCCCTTGCTGCCAGTGGCCAACCACACGTACCCGGGCAGGTAGGCCATGCACACGGTGGCTGTTTTCTCGCTCTCCACCACAGCCACGGGCTTGTCGGGAAACTGACGCAGCAGGTGCTCCCCGAAAAGGCATTGTTTGAGGTTATAATTCTCCTTTCCCAGGTATTTATGCGCCCAATCAATGTGGTCTTTGGGCTCTTTAACTCTTTTCCCGCTCCTGGCGTTATAAAGCATGGTCTTTCCTGTCCTGATTTTCCCCTGTCGGTCGATCTGCCAGAACACCGTGGCACCCGGCCACCTTTTGGACGTCCCGATGTGATAAAGCGAGATGAGCTTTTCTGCTGTCTCAACCCCAAGCTTGTCTGTGAGGAAGCGCACGAAGCTGTTTTGGCCATAGCACCTGCGGCTCTCTCTTAGCTTTTCGAGGGGAACATAGGAAACAGGCTTCTCCGATGTGTTGCCAATGGGTTGCTGCTGGGTTGCCCGCCGTTGCGAAGGGTTTGATTCTCGGGTTGCAAACCGTTTGCACTAGGGTTGCTTTTTGTTTGAGACCATGTTGCAGCCGTTTGCAAGCCGTCCCGTAGCCACGGGTAATCGGTGAAAAACTGCCTGGGCGAGTAGTGGTAGCCGCACTTGCTCTGCCTGTTGCAGCTTCCCACCGTCTCATGCACGTATTGACCTGTCTCGGTGTCAACGTAGCGCGTGAACTTCCTCTTCTTGCCGCAGCCGGGGCAGGCAAAACGCGTGTTCCTGCCGTTGCCGTAGGGCTGGAGTATGTATCTGTACTGGTTCATGTCTTGATTTCTTCTGCAAGTCACGTTGCACTTTCGGCACTCTCGGCATTTTTAATCTTGGGTCGTGCCGAAAGTGCCGAAAGTGCAAGGGGTTTACAGCTGCTTTTCATACTGTCCGTGTCCTGTTTTCGTGAAGAGCGCCTTCTGCTTGAGAAAGTTTTTGAAGGTGCGCTCAGGGACACTGTTATGCTCCGCCAGAAGCAGGCCCTCGCCCGTAGTGAAGTGTTGCGGCAGCTGCTGATAGAGGTTCCGCTGCCACTGGCTGTAGCGGTCGAGCGGGTCCTCGTTGTGAACGATGCGCTGCACCACCTTCGCCGTGTTGCGGAAGTACTCGGCCAGCAGAATCGCCCCCTCCACGGCCTTTAGCTCTGTTGCCTCCTTCCTGGCCTCGTTGCAGGACCAGGCCATTAGCTGCAGCACCAGGGCAAAGCGGATGGCGTAGGACTCCAGCTTCGTATACACTACCTGCAGGCCCTCACTTGTGGCTGTGTTGCAAAGGTCGGTATTGGTAATGAAACACCATGCCCCTGTGCCCTGCGTGCTGCAGATGCGCCTTTACCCGCCGCAGCGCAAAGCCGCTGTACCGCTCCTGCAGGTTCCAGAAGTGGCTGTCACTGTGGTTAGATGCCGTGTTGCCCATTGTTGCCCATTGTTGCCGATAATCGTTGCTGTTCGTTGCCCAAAGGCAGGGCTTCCGTTCCTGAACAGGAAGCGGTGGCGTTGCATCAATGAGGAGAAAATAAATTTCCGCTTGCCTGTTGCCATGCTGAAAACATTGTTACATTTGCGTAACATAATACTTATATATAACGATAAGAAGAAATGGAGATCTCAGAAGAGGGGCTGCCGATAGTGGACGTACAGGTGGAGAGCTTCTCGACCACGCCCTTCCGCATGTCCACCCCGGAGGAGCAGCAGGCCTCCTACGAGCGCTACTACAGCCGGGTCTTCTCGGTGAAGGACGCCTTCATCACCCCGAAGCGCTTCCACGACTGGTTGCGCTCGGGGCTGTTGCCCCTGGACATACCCGAGGGCAAGAAGAATTTGATGAACCTTCCCGAGTTCATCTGGGTAAAGCTCATCAGCAGGCTGCGCCAGGTGGGAACGCCCCTGGAGCACATCCAGGCGCTGAAGGAGTACCTTTTCGCCGAGATAGACGTGCAGGCGCTGGCGGCGATGGCGATGCAGAACGCCGAGGCGCTCACCTGGGTGGGAAGGATGCTCGACCGCTCGGGCATGGCCGAGGAGCACCGGCAGGCGGTGCGCGACGAGCTTGCCGCTGAGGCGCCCTTCGCCTCCGTGCAGGGTAGGCAGAGGTACACGGTGCTGGACTCGGTGCTCTTCCACCTGCTGGCCAGCCGTGACGAGGCGGGCGTGCAGCTGCTGCCGGAGGGCTATTTCGCGCTGTGGATGGAATCCTCGGGCGAGCCGCGGCTGAGGGGCACCCACGTCTACCTCTCCATCACCGAGCAGGTGCACATCTTCCGCACCAGCGGGATATGGGAGCAGCGCACCGAGAAGCTCGAGGAGCTGACGCCCGAGGAGTGGCAGGTGGTGTGGGCCATCCGCGACAGGCGGGCCAAGGAGGTGACGGTGAACTTCGTGGAGAAGGGGGAGCGGAGGCGGTTGGACATCACCACCACCACGGGGGAGGTGCTGGACCTGGCGAGCCTGAACGAGGAGGTTATCCAGCGGATCATCCAAGGCAAATTCACCGACGTCAGGATGAAGGGGCAGGACGGCAAGACGCTCTACATTGAGCGCAAGAAGAGAAGGCGCGTGTAAAAACACTGCTTTCCTTATTATAGGCTTGGCAAGGTAAACAGTAACGCCAAAAAGCCTCTGGCAGCAGGGGCAAGCCTAAGCAACCATCGGCAAACCTGTAAAAGCAGCAGGAAAGTCACATGAACGGTACTGAAGACCTCAGACCGAAAAAAGGAAGGGCCGCCGTACGGGAAAAGCCTGACGGAGGCGCAAACGGACCACTCCGTGCAAACCTTAACCAACCAAAAGCAACCGTTAACAAAACAGCAAGGCCGCAAAGGACAACAGGCAAAGCAACCAAAAGTAAACAGTCCCAAAAAGGGGGGAAACGAGGAACAGACGCAGCAGGGGGAAAGCCTCTACGGCTTGATCGGGCAGGATGAGCAACTAAGGGCCTGTCACACTCAGAAGCTCCTGGACACGCTAGGCTACAGCCACTTATCAGCTGATGAGGCCTCGGACATTGTGGAGCAGATGCTCCGCCTCTGCACGCTGATGTACGAGATGCTCCTGGAGCAGGGGCAAAACCGTGAGGAGGAAAAGAGCTTTACTACGGAGTCAGCGGCAACCGAGGCCAAACAGAAAGCAACCGAAATCAAACGCATCAGCAAACAGGATTAAACAGGCAGCAACCACTAAGACGATGAGAAAGCAACCAAAGGCAACCGATGCCAAACCGAAAGCAACCAATGGGGACACCGATCTGAGCCTCTTCGCACTTCCGCAGCAGATCGGGAGGAAGAAGGTCAAGGCGGTGGCCAGGGGCAAGGTGGCCGTGATCTACACGCGCGTCTCCACCAAGGAGCAGGCCGAGACGAACCAGAGCCTGGAGACGCAGCTGGAGCGCTGCCGCCTCTACGCCGACCGCCACGGCTACGAGGTGGTGGAGACCTTCGGCGGGACCTACGAGAGCGCCAAGAACGATGAGCGGAAGGAGTTTCAGAAAATGCTGGATTTTGTTCGTAAGAGCCGCCATAAGATAGGTTATATCATTGTTTATAGCCACGACCGTTTCTCTCGTTCAGGCTCTAATGCCATTCATATTACAGATCAGCTTTCCCAGCTTGGCATAGCCGTGGTGGCCGTCACACAACCAGTTGACACCATGACTGCCTCTGGTAAGCTACAGCAGGGCATCCAGTTCCTCTTCTCGCAGTTCGACAACGACCAGCGGCGGGAGAAGTGCATGACGGGTATGGAGGCGAAGATTCGCAAGGGCTACTTGGTGGGCAAGGCACCCATGGGCTACGACCAGCTGAAGGTGAACGGGGAGCAGGTGATAAAGCCAAACAGGACAGGGAAGCTTATCTGCCTGGCTTTTCAGCTGAAGGCGGAGCAGGGGCTGTCGAACACCGACATCATCCAGCGGCTGAGGGCGCAGGGCCTGACGCTCTATAACCAGACATTGACAAAAATCTTCCGCAACCCCTTCTACTGCGGGCTTATCACGCACGGGCTGCTGGAGGAGGGTGAGGTAATTGTAGGAAGGCACGAGCCGCTCATCTCCAGGGATACCTTCCTTCGGGTGAACGGGCTACAGGCGCAGAACGTCCACGGCTACACACAAGTGAAGGAGGATGAAGCCTTGCCGTTGCGCCACCACATCAGTGCGGCGTGTGCTCAAAGCCGCTAACGGGCTACGAGATGAAGAAGAAGGGCATCCACTACTACAAGTGCAACACCAAAGGCTGCTGCCTGAACAGAAACGCTGGCAAGATGCACGAGCTCTACCAGGGGCTGCTGAAAGAATATCAAATCGACCCGATCCTCTTGCCGCAGGTGCAGGAGATGATGGGGCAGGTGTTCAAAAAGCTGAGCCAGGACCACGAGCAGGAGGAGAAGCGGCTGAGGCTGCAGCAAACTGAGCTGAAGAAGAAGCTGGACACGCTGGAACGCCGCTATGCCTACGGGGAGATCGAGCGGGATATCTTCTCTAAGTTCAGCGGAGAGCTGAAAACGGAGATGCGGGAAACAGAGGTGAACCTGGAAAAACTCTCGGGCCCTTTATCGAACCACCAAACGCTGCTGGAAAATGGGCTTAAAATGATGCTAAGTCTCTCATCCACATGGGTTAAGGTAGATGCGAAAAAGCGAAGAAGGCTGCAGGCACTGGTGTTTCCCGAGGGGGTAGCTTATGATCGCGAAAAGGAGGCTTATCGAACCACCAGGGTGAACACCTTTTTCGGCCTTGCAAGCGAGATTTCGCAGAAAACGGAGCAAAAAGAAAAAGGGAAAAGCGATCCTGAAAATCACTTTTCCCTTTCAGTAGTCCGTAGGGGACACAAACTTAGTTATTGTTGCTGAACATAGCTTTACATAAAACATGCTTAAAACAGCTTTTAATGCATATTTAGCAATATGGTTTGTAAAGGTAAACAAGGTAAGAATAGGCTATATTAAATATTAGTGTCCGAAATGTGTCCGAAGTTTCGGACAAACCCGTACATTTGTCTACACCCTTACCGAAAGCCGCAAATGACCGTAAAATACTACCTCGACAAGCCCAACGGCGACGCCGTCACCGCCGTCTACCTCTTCGCCCGCATGGGCAAGCAGACCGTCAAAGTAAAGACGGGCGACTTCATCCACCCCAGGTTCTGGAACATCAAACCCAATAAGGACGGCAACCACGTGAAGGGCACCTACTCTGACGTGGTTGAGCTCAACTACAGCCTGGACAACCTGCGCAACAGGGTGCGCAACGCCTTCAAAAAGCGCATGGAGGAGAACCCCGCCTTCCGCTTCCCCGACTTCAAGGAGGACATCCTGGCCCTGCTCCACCCAGCGGAGCCCAAGGTGGGCAAAACTTTCCTGGAGTACTACGACGAGTACATCGGCTCGAGCGAGTCTCACCGCAGCCCCTCCACGCTGCGCAAGTACCGCGGCATCTACAACCACCTGGTCAACTTCAGCGAGAAGAAGAAATACCCGCTCACCTTCGAGGGCATCAACATGCGCTTCTTCGACGAGATGAAGGACTACCTGGTAAAGGATCTAAAGCACACCGACAACACCGTCTGGAAAACCTTCGCCACGCTGAAGGCCTTCATGGTGTGGGCGCTGGAGCGGGACCTGCACCAGAACCTTTCCTTCCGCAAGTTCAAGGCCATACAGCGGGAGGTGGACACCATCTCGCTTACTGAGAAAGAGCTGCAGACGCTCTATGAGAAGGACCTCTCCAAGAACCCGAGGCTGGGGCGGGTGCGTGACGTGTTCTGCTTTGCCTGCTACACGGGGCAGCGGTACTCAGACCTGGAGAAGCTCAGGCGTTCCGACATCAAGGGCAACGTCTGGGCGCTGAGGCAGAAGAAGACAGACAGTGTCAACAGGGTGCCTCTGTTGCCGCAGGCGATGGCCATTCTGGAGCGCTACAGCGAGGATGCTGCGCCGTTGCCCGTGCTCTCGAACCAGAAGATGAACGACTACCTCAAGGAGCTGGGCGAGCTGGCGGGGCTGGACGAGCCGACGAGCGTCACCAGCAGGAGGGGAGGCGAGAGGATAGAGGACACGAAACCCAAGTACGACTTCATCACCATGCACACGGCCCGCAGGACCTTCATCACGCTATCGCTGGAGAAGGGGCTGAGGCCCGAGATCGTGATGAGGGTGTCGGGCCACACCAACTACCAGACCTTCAAGAAGTACATCAAGATCACCGACAGGATAAAGGAGCAGGAGATGCTGAACGTTTGGGCTATGCCAAAGCCTAAGGCTGAGCCGCTGCCGCAGGAGTAGCAAAGGCAACATGCCAGGGCAACTTTTGGCAACAGAAACAAAAGGGGCAATAAATCATAAACTCAATAAAAGCAATAGAGCGTCAGCAACACGTTGCAATGAGATAGCAACGTATGTCGGTCCTACAGGTAAACCTAATCAGCTGTAAACAGCCTAGAACAAACCACTTATGAACATAGAGGAGTATATTTCATTTATTTATAAAGGCGAAGAGCCTTTATGGGAGCAGCAGTATGTAACAGAGCACGAACGGGAGTACTATGCAGCTTCCCCTGGAAAGCTGCAGCTTGAGCTTTGGGGCTACTACTACAAGGGCTCGTTTGGGGAGGAGAGGCCGTCCAGAAAGCGCCGTTTCCTGGATAGCCTCTACAACGCCTACCCCGATGACAAGGATGATTTCATAAACTTTGTAAAGAAGAGCGTGAACCAGATTCCTGATGAGGTGCTGGATCTGTATATCAGGATGTATCTGGAGGAGGTGTTCAAGCAGGAGGTTAGGGAATGGCAGGAGAGGCTTGTAACGCAGAAGACCAGCCAAGAGGGAGGCAGCCAGCCCGCTCGGGAGCGGATAAAGCCTGGCCTCTTGACTCTGGAGCAAATCAGGGATCATCTGATGAAGGGGCTAACGGCGAAAAGCATGTACACCAATGAGCCAATCATGACGGAAGCGCAGGTAGAGCATCTTATAAAAGCCAACGTGGAAGACGGGGAAGAACCTGTAGATGTCAAAAAAATAAAATCCAACGGTGATGCCAAAGAAGTGCAAGCTGTACTTTACGATTTTTATGCCCTGAATGAGGTTCCTTACGCACCTATTGGGATGTACTGTGCCATGGCGTTGGATAACTTTATGGATTTCAACGGTATAACCTCCATTGACGCCTTCAAGAAAAACTTCTCTAGGCACAGTAATGTGAAGCGACGTTAAACGCCGTTAACGACGTCAGGTACGCAAGCGCTACCCTTACTTACTTTGAATCATGATAACCACTAAACGTTAAAAGCCGTGATTCAAAACCAGTTCTTTTTCCAGTTGCCCGTAGAGGAGGCAATAGAGCGGATCGCACAGCGCGTTACGCAGCACCTTCAGGCAGTTTCCACCCAGGAGCCGCCTAAATCAAAACCAGAGGCGGAGGAGCCCATCTCCATAGACGAGGCCTGCGCCCTGTTGAAGATCTCCAGGGTGACGCTCAACAACTGGCGTCACCAGGGGCTTGTCACCGTGCATGGCATGGGCCGCAGGAAGTATCTTTACAAATCCGAACTGATGGAAAGCCTGAAGCAACCCAAGCGCCACGGCGGCAGGGGCAACAGGGGCCTTTCACGCTATAACGCCGAAAGCGGCAGGGCGGCATGATCAGTCAGGAGATGTTTGCCCAGGAACAGCGCATACGCGATGTACTGGGCAGGCAACGCTCCGCTGTTCTATACGAGCAGGAGCGTTACCGAGCCTACCTATATAACCCCTCGGCAAAGGCCAAGACGCAGGAGGCATGGAAAGAGCGAATATCTGCCAACACTGAGGCCTCCAACCTACTGGCAGAGTACCTTGCAGACTATACCGTTGGGCAGCACGGCGTGCTGAAATACCTTCGCCGGGCGGAGGAGGAGGCAAAGACCGCCAAACAGACCCTACTCTACCTGGACCGTATCCACGAGGAGCGAACCAAACGCAAAGCAGCGGAGCTGGCCGAACAGATTGCTTACCGACTGATGGGGGATCAGGTGGACCTGCTGGAGCCGCAGCTACAGGCCTCATGGCTGGAGGCGGTAAACGGGGAGCTGGCAGTCTACGAGCAGATGGTACGGGAAAGGAGGGAACGCCATGGATAGTTCGCTACCGAACCTGATACCCATTCCGACAGCCACCAGCGGACAGCCATACGGCACCAGCTCATCTCAACACTCCCAAGGAGTCGGCCAAAAAGCGAATGGCGGCGAACAGCAGATCGACACTAACAGGGAGACGACGCTCCTGGAGCCAGACGTGGGACTTTTCCTGGTGAAGTCGGCCAGCGAGTGGAGCGAGGGGGCAAGGGCCAAGCCCATTCCGATGATGCTCTTCGACAGATTCTGGTATGAGGGCGAGGTCTGTATCCTTTTCGCCGATACTAACCTGGGAAAGTCCATACTGGCTGTGCAGATCGGTGTCAGTATAGCACTGGGGGAGCGCATAGCTGGTTTTGAACTGGAGGCGCAGGCACAGACCGTTCTGTACCTGGATTTTGAGCTCACAGACAAGCAGTTCGAAGCCAGGTACTCGGAGAATTTCCAGGATCATTTCTTCAGGCCTGGCTGTGCGGATAACCTGCTGCGGGCGGAGATAAACCCAGAGGCTGATCTACCCAAGGGCTTCGCAGATTTTGAGAGCTACCTGTGCCACTCGATGGAGCTGGAGTTGGTGCGGACGGGGGCAAGGGTGCTCATCATAGACAACATCACCTACCTGGGAACGGACACGGAGAAGGCCAAGGGAGCACTGCCCCTAATGAAGCATCTGCAGAAGCTTAAAAAACAGTACGGGCTCTCGATCCTAGTGCTGGCGCACACGCCCAAGCGCGACATGGGCAAGCCGCTGTCAAAGAACGATATCCAGGGCAGCAAGATGCTCTCCAACTTCTGCGACAGCAGCTTCGCCATTGGCGCAAGCGCACAGGACCCGCAGACCCGCTACCTCAAGCAGGTGAAGCAGCGTCAGACAGAGGAGCGCTACGGCGCGGAGAACGTGGTGCTGTGCCAGATAAACAAGCCCTTCAACTTCCTGATGTTCGAGTTTATCGGGTTCGGCAGCGAGAGGGACCACCTGCGTCAGATGGAAGAGGGTGAGCGGGAGCATCAGATAAGAGAGGCCACAGAGCTGAAAAAGCAGGGGCTTTCCAACGGTGCGATAGGTGCCAGATTCGGTGTTTCTGAGGGCGCGGTGAGGAAATGGCTAAAGAAAGCAGAGGATCCCGGTGCTCCGTTTTAGCCACGTACGCACGTACCTGGTTCTACTGGTACGTGCGTACGAACCTCGGCATAAGGCGTGTGTCGGCACAGGTGCAGGACAAAACAAAAGAAATAGATTATTCAAATTTAAATCAGAATGAAATGGAAACCACAGATATCACAGAGCATGTACGGCTTCTCAGGGAGCAAGGCGTCTCCATACGGGATGCCGTCGAAATGCTAGGGGTAAGCAAGTACGCCGTGGAGATGGCGGTGAAAAAACTGGCTTCTGACTCGTCGGAGGCCAGTGCTCGGACAGGTGCAACAGATATACCGCCATGCTGTCAGACAGTGCAACAGACAGATGAAAACGTTGCCCAGACATTGCAACAGCCAGTGGAAATGAAGCAACAACTGCTCTTAAAGACGGCCCTTGATCCAGATATAAAAGCGTTTTTATACCCTGAAACAGGCGTAGACACAGTAGGAAAAGCCGTAGAAGTGCCTGATAGGCCGTTTTATAGGGATGTATACGCATTTATGCTGCAGTATAGGAATGCTGTAAGGGAGATACAGCGGGGCGTTGTTACATGCAGAAGCGTTTGGCAACAGACTGTGCTGCGAAAGTACCTGAGGAAGTTGGAAGAGCTGAAGGCGGGTGCGGAAACTCTCTGCGCTAAGTACGGCGAAGACTGTGCCTCGCTGTTGGTATACGGGTTGCTGCACGCCCTGGAGAGCTTTCTGCTAACAGCGCCCGTAGTATCCGTGCAGGTAATGGGTGTCACCGTTAACACAGTCAGGTTTCCCCAGGACAATGAACTGGTAGAGCTGTGCGCAGAGGCGCTGAGGTCAGAATTCTTTGTCGGGGGAAAAAACCAGGAATCAGGGGAATTACCTGACAGCGATGATGCAGACCCTTCTGGCCCTGCATCCCCGCTTACAGAGAATCCCTTGCCGCATCCCCTGAAGTTCATTGGCCTTAACATCTAGCCCGTGAAAACAGAAATGAGCATGCGAAGGATAAGAATTCGTTCCGACCTGTGCCGTCGCAACGCACAGACACGGCCATCCTTGAAGGCTTCGATACCAGTCATTTTTAAGAGTTAATTTACCGTTCTCACCTTTTTATATCGTTATCATAAACCACATTAACAGCAACATCATGCAATCACACATTCAACAGATCAATGCGGCAGCAGAGCAGCTGCGCCGCCGCACACCGAGTCACCAGGCATTCGTGGCCATACGCCAGTACATGGACAATAACAGAGTGGACTACTATATGGCCCTTGATCGGCTAGGCCAGCGGCTGGGGATAAAGGGGGCCGTACACCCTGCCTTCGATGAGGAGTCGGGTCAGCACGAAGGCTGGGTGGCCGCTGTGCAGCTAGAGGAAAACAATCCACTGGACGGGCAAGAAGGGGAGGCAGGTGTAAAGTTTTTCAGCAGCTACAACGACTGCTGCGTCTATGCGGCTAAGAAACAGATCGTGCAGCTGATGAAGGTGCCGAATTTGATCAACCACCTTGTGTAGATACAGCCTAAGGATAAACGCCTAAAGCAAAGAGAACCGCCTATTACTAGGCTGGCTCTCTTTGCTTTAGGCGTTTTATTTTCGCTAATCTCTGGTTCCCCGTAACACTCGGTGAGGGGGCTGGAGTTGGAAGTCCTGTGTTTTGTCTATATATTAGAAATTGTATATTATTTAAAGGGGGGACTGATCCAGCGTCTTGCGGTGGTTCGGTTCACTGACATACTCTAACTTATTAAAGAACGGAAAGGGAAAGAATGGCGGAGTGTGTACAGTGCGGTGATTTCACCAAATACAGTGGCGGTCTGTGTTACAAGTGCTATAAGGGCAAGGAGAGCGGAGGTGCGGCGGTGGCCGAGGCGGCTGCTTCGCCTACAGCGATCAGGCCAGCGAAAGAGAGAGGCGACAATACCTGGGTCTATAACCTGATTAAAGGGAGGATAGCAGAAACGCTCGTAGAGCAGCTTTTCCTCTCGTTGGGCTTCCAGGTGTTCAAGTACGGCATGGAGAACACCATCCCAGGCATCATGGACCTTTTGAAGGGCGTGCGGGATGAGGTGGCCATGGAGATAAGGCGAATGCCCGACCTGGTGGTGTACAAAGACGGCAAGGCCCATTTTATCGAGGTGAAGTTCAGGGCCAGCGGAAGCTTCCAGCTCAGGGATATCGACAAGAACCAGGACTACCCATACCAGAATGCCCTGATCGTACTCGTATCAAAGAAGCATATCAAGTGTATATCTTTCCTGGAGCTGGAGGATGGAAAGGAGATAACCCCAACCTGCAGGAACTATCTGGGCGGCCGAAAGGAGTTTGAAACGGACAAGGACAAGATCATAGAGTATTGCCAGTACGCCGTAAAGTTCTTCGAGAATGTGTAGCTAGCGCCTACATTATTGAACCTCGTGGCACTACATGCAGCGCAGTATTAGAGGTGGGCATAGCATACTTTAATAAGCCTGGCAGTGTTTGGACTTGGTTTGAATTCGATAATCAACAAAGCAAATTAGGAAAGTACATTTGATCATCACAGTCTCGAAAGTGTCTATTTTATAGAACGGTTTCTTACTAAATGGCTTTATTCAAAGTACAGATCGTTCATGTATCCCACAATATCATTGTACCTTACCTTGTAAACCCCAGTTCTTGCGAGACCAATGATTTCAACTTGAGATCCAGCTGGAACAATTTCTATAACTCTAGAGACTACATGATCATCCTCTTTTAGCTTCCCATCTATCTTTAATTTTCTTGCACGATCCACTAGTACGCTACTGTTTCTTTTTACATTTATTATGATGTTTCCGACTGCTTTATCTATTCCATCTGAAATAAAATACCTAACTGAAAATTCCCCGAAAAAATCTTGTGAAGGAACATACTTAGCAACGCCATTTAGGATAGTAATCTTTCCTCCTGTTTTTGGTGTTTCAATATGAGTTAAAGTTAGTTTGTCGTTATTTTTGTCAGAACAACCTGCTAAAATATCGAAGGTTAACTCATTGTTTATAGTTGTGCTGAACTTCTGATTAGTAGCTTCAGGAGGTAAGTTTAAATTATCACCTTTACCCTTTGGAACAGCAGTAAGGTTAATCTTGTCATGCTTAACAGTTGCTTCTGTTTTATTTGCATTAATAAATATGAAAGTGCCTGTGTAGTTTTCTAACTCAATTTTCCTTGGTGTAATATTTCTGTCGTTTTGTGCATTATACTTATTTACATATTTTCTTAAATCAGCATATAACGATTCGGTTGTGATAATTTTATCTTTATAATTTTTTTCAAATGCATTCAGCAACGCACTCATAAACAAACCGTCTGGCGTTTTTTGTTTATGAGTGCCTGCCGTTAAAACTGTACGGCTCCCTTCTCCACTCATTGTTGTTAAGAGTTTATCCTCATAACTTCCTCCTTTATCTTCAAAAGCTAAACCTGAAGTACAAGCATCGATAATGAACAGTATGTGTTTTATTTTATTAATTCTGCTCCATTCTTTCGTATCAGATATCTTTAGAACATTACTTGCAAACTTGCCTGGTTGGGCATTGATAAATTGCATATATCCTGTGTTTCCGTCTAAGTCTTCCGCGTGTCCAGAATATAAAAATATAAGTCTGTCATCAGGAGATAAAGTAGTCCTAAACCTATCCATCATGTAATAGGATACTAATTCAGGTGATGCTACCCTATCAAAGGCAACATAAACAGTATCAACACCTCCTTTCAATAAGAGGAATTTAGTAAATTTGATAATATCAGTTTCGACTTTTGGCAGTGGTTTTAAGTAATTATAATTACTTACTCCAGTTAAAAATGCAACTGTCTTACCAAAGGGAGGTGCATCATAAAATGTACTGTTATAAATATCAGAAACCATCTCCCATGCTTTCTGAAAGGAGCTTTTTCTGTTGGGTATGTAGTAACACTTAACTCCGTCTTTAAGAGTTATGTAATGAATTTTCTCTTGGCCATAGCAAAGAGTGCATGCTAATGTTAAGACTAGAGTAATATAAAGGTTTTTCATTGTGTTTGCTCCTCTGTTTTTTCTTTTCGCTTATCAAAATAATATCTCCAAAAGAACCCGTTTTCGAAAGCAACTATAAAAGTCATGAATCTGGGAGAAACTGACCTAGAGAGGTCAACATCAGCATCTTGAAAAGCTGCTAATAAGGGCAGAAAAACTATAGGTGATAAAAAGAAGGGGGCAATGAAAGTACCAAAGTCAAATTTTTTTCTTTGATTTTTTGCCATTTCAAAATGATAGTAAAAGTATTGAGCAGTCATTCCAAGAATCATTGAAATATACAGTAGGATTATATATATAATTTCCCCTGATGGTCTACCTCTGTAATTCTCTTCAGGCTTGAGGAAATTAAAAACATTAATCAAGAATATGACTGTTAGAAACCAAGTAGTAATGCGTATTATCAATGATAAATAATTTCTTGCTTTTATAGAACCTATGATTATAGATACAAAAACGACCAAAAGAGAAATTGAGAGCAATATTTCTATCTGTATAGTCATTTATCAACTGTTTATTGTAGTTTTAAAATTGTTTATGAAAATAACAATAATAAATATTATTATCAAGGAATCTAGTGTTATAAATTTTAGATATGAAAAGAACTAATAATGAAGGTTTGAGAATTGTTGCTCGGACAGGCAATTATTGACAGTAACTGTTGCATTACAGTCTTTGGTCTTAATGTGAATTGGCATATAAAATTAGGAATCAACAAAGCAAATCTTGTAAATACAGTCATACACCTATTTATTTAGCCTCTAACACTGCCTTTTTCTTTATTGGCTGCGTTCCAAGTCTTCTATTTGATGGTTGCCCCCTGCATTGCTGATTGTTGCTAAGCTTAGCAACAGTTGGCAATAGTCTAAAGCGAATCTGGTAACCGTAAGAGAAGATAACCATAGGCCCCAGTAGGTTTAAGGAATGTTACACATCACAAAGTTGTATTTGGCTCTTTGGGTTAAAGTTCTTGATGATATGCGTCTATTATGGATTAGGCGTGTAAAAGAGTAAGTAAGTTTTCATAACGCAGTTGTGTCTGATTCCCCACCAGCAAGCTAAGTTACTCCTGTTCTGTTCTTCAAACCTCGTACCTGCACGTACCGTTCGTACCTAGTTCGAATGGTACGTGCAGGTACGAGCTAAACCCTCTGCTGAACTATGCTCGCTACCCCTGTATCCACATCTGCTGCACGTTATTTTTTTACTTCGCCATGCCAGAGATAAGTCTAAAGATTAGCGTTAAAGGGAAAAGCCATGTGTTTTCGAGTTGATCAAAAGAGCGATGCGCAGCCAATGCAAAGATACTTCCGCAAGAAGGTTGAGCATTGGCTACACTTATTTCAATGCCCTTACCTATGATACCTGATTCACATGCTTAAACACACTTCCAGGTACCTCCTGTTCCTCCTGCTCATCCTGGCGGGCTGTAAGGAGTCAGAGGTGACACCCACTAAATCACTGACCCTGCAGGAGGAGCAGCAGCTGCTGGGCAACCCCAGCGGTGCCACCTCTGACGTAGGCAACTACAACAACTTCCTCATGCTAAGGCCACAGTATGCTCTCTCCTACAGCCGCGAGAGGGGCACTCCCTACTAGGTGAGCTGGCATGTGAGCAGAAACTGGCTGGGCAGCGCGGAAAGACAGGATGACTTCCGCGCCGATCCCGCCCTGCCGAAAGGCTGGTACAGAGTCACAGCCAGCTCCTACAGGGGCAGCGGTTTTGACAGGGGGCATAACACGCCCTCTGCGGACCGGACGAAAACCTAGGACGATAACTCAGCCACTTTTCTGATGACAAACATGATTCCCCAGGCCCCAAACAACAACCAGGAGACCTGGGCGAACCTGGAGGACTACACCCGCGAGCTGGTCGGGGAGGGGAATGAGGTGTACGTGATCATGGGCAGCTACGGCGTAGGCGGTACGGGTGGCAACGGCAACGCCCAAACCATTGACAACGGCAGGGTCACCGTGCCGAAGCGCATCTGGAAAGTGCTGGTCGTGCTGCAAGAGGGAGGCGATGACCTGAGCCGCATCAATACCGATACCCGCGTGATAGCCGTGGACACGCCTAACAGCAACAGCGTCGATTCCGACTGGGGAGGCTATCGCACCACAGTCGATGCCATCGAGAGCGCCACGGGGTATGACCTGCTCTCGGCGGTGCCTGTACAGGTGCAGCGAGCCCTGGAGAGTAGCGTAGACACAGGCCCTACGAATTAAGCTGCTGTATTTTCTTCAGTAAGAACATGAACGGACAAAACACCGACAGCGCTGACACTTCAGCTGCGGCTTCGCTCGGAGGGGCTATTCTATGTGAGCGAAACCGATGCTCAATTGGAGGTGGTGCGTTTCCCAGCCCCTAAAAGTTCAGAGCCGACAACCGCGGAGCTGGCCGGGTGGGCAGGCAAGCCGCCAGGGGAGCGGATAGAGCCCCAGGAGCTACAGTACTTCTTTCGCAACATGACCAAAGAGCATTCTGATATGGGTGAAGCAGAGAAAAGGGAAAGAGCGCGCTTTGTGGAGCTGCAGGACTATCTGGTGCAGAACCTTCGGCAGGTGAAGGTATACCAAGTGGGGCGGCGAAGAGTCACGGCGCTTATCCTTGGTTTTACCCCGACAGGAGAGCTTGCTGGCTTCAAAACAAACCTTGTCCAAACGTGACAGCGACGTTTTAAAAACGTTTGCCCTTTCTGCTGGCCATAAGTAATGATAGTCACACGCCGTATGAAAGTAACAGAGGCTTCACCGCACGTACACTGTCTGAATCTCACCTATCCTGGTGGTGTAGCAGGGGGATAGGTAGTCGCTGCGCAGCTGCCAGGAGTTGTCAAGTCCCTGTGTGGCCACCTTTACCTTTCCCCTGCCGAAGCGGTCTGTCATGCCGTCTATCACACCCATCAGCCTAGCGTGTTTTTCCCTGTCCACGGTATCCAGCAAGCCCAGCTGTATATTGTCCTCTGGTATGATGCCCGTCACAATCACTCCTGACTTTTTGTACCAGTAGCCGTCACGGTAGATGGCTTTCAGTGCGATGTCGGCGTAGTGTATGAGCTCTATGTCAGAACTGGTGGCAACGGGCAGGGCGATGGTCTTGCTGCCGTAGTACTGCGGTTCGTTCTCCGAGAAACTGTTGGTGTGGGCAAAGACGGTGATGAGATTGGCGCAGCTCTTCTGCTGGCGCAGTTTCCTGGCGCATTTGGCCGCATAGGAAGCGGTGGCCTCCTGCAGCTCGTCAAACGAGTTTACTTTCTTGCCGAAGCTCCTGGAGGTGCAGATGCCTTTCTTCGGCGGTGTCACCTCCTCCAGCTCCAGGCAGGACTCACCTCTAAGCTCTTTCAGTAGCCTTACACCCACAACAGTCATGTGCTGCCTTACCCAGTTCTCCGACAGCTGGGTGAAGTCATAGGCGGTGTTGATGCCCCGCTTCCTCAGAAACCTGGCGTACTGTCCGCCGATGCCCCAGACATCCTCTATCTTCGTTGCCTCCAGTGCCTTCTGCAAGTGATAAGGGTTTGTCAGCACCAGCACGCCGTTTGCCTTCCTGGATTTCTTGGCGAGCTTGTTTGCCACCTTCGCCAGGGCCTTGGTGGGTGCAACGCCTATGCTCACGGGAATACCAGTCCATTTGCCTACGGTGCGTTTGATCTCGCTGGCATACTCGAAAATATCCCTTCCGTAGAAGTCGCCCAGGTCCAGGAAGCTCTCGTCTATGGAGTAGACCTCTATATTTGGGGTAAACCGTGCTAGCGTCTCCATGACACGATCGCTCATGTCACCGTACAGCTCGTAGTTGGAGGAGAAGGCGTGTACCTGACCGCTCTCCACCAGGTTCCTGATCTTGAAGTACGGCTCGCCCATCGGTATACCTAATTCTTTGGCCTCGTTGGTCCTGGCGATCACGCAGCCGTCGTTGTTGGAAAGCACCACCACGGGCCTATGGTTCAGGGCTGGGTTGAACACACGCTCGCAGGAGCAGTAGAAGGAGTTGCAGTCCACCAGAGCGTACAGCGATGTCATTGTTTCACAGGTTTATGCAGTATCCACTTCACGACTCCCCATACGTGTGCGTCCATGTCGGCTGTTATCTCTATGGGTTTATAGTTCGGGTTTGCTGGCACCAGGAAAATCCTGTCCTTAGTTTTTCTGAAAGTCTTCACCGTGAACTCCCCGTCTATAAAGCATACCACAGGGTCTCCGTTTGTGGGAGTTATTGCTTTATCAATCACGATGATGTCGCCGTCATGGATGTTGCTGTCCATCATGGAGTTTCCGCGCACCCGCATAGAGAAGGTGGAGGTGGGGTTCAGGGCAAGGTACTTGACGATGTCTATCCGCGGCTCCGCATAGTCGAGTGCAGGGGAGGGGAATCCAGCGGAAATGTAGTTCTCGATGAACGGGATCTCCAGCTCCTCCAGAGCGCTTATGTCCAGGGGCTCCAGTACTTTTGATAGGAAAGGGCTATTATCTTCTCTTCGCATAAGGACCAACAGGTAATATAAAATACTAATAATGTTAGCAAATACGTAAACAAGAATAATATTAACTAAATATATTAGTTTTATTTATTCACACTGACACATGCTCCTACTGTAGATAGATGCTAGAAAGCTTGATATTTAGTTATTTATCAAAGGGAGTTTATCACCTCTGGCACATTGTTCAGGGGGGAGTTGACCAACGGGGAAACGGGGTAGGCCTTCATCCTGTCAGCATCGAACGGCTTCAGAAGTGATAGCAGGTCTTCCTGCGGCTTGTGCTCGTCCAGCCATAGTTCCTCCTCATCGGGGGACAGGATCACGGGCATACGGTCGTGTATCGGTTTCATTAGCTCGTTGGCCTCTGTCGTGATGATGGTGTAGGTATGCAGCACCTCACCCGTGCTTTTGTCCAGCCACTCATCCCAAAGGCCTGCGAAGGAGAAAAGCTCCTCGTTTTTCAGCAGTATTCGGTGCGGCACCTTGCCCTGCGGTGTCACCTGCCACTCAAAGAACCCATCCGTTGGTACCAGGCAGCGCTTTGACTTGAACAGGTTGCGGAAGGAGGGCTTTTCTGTGATTGTCTCCGCCCTGGCGTTGATGGATCGCTTAACTGACTTCACATCCTTCGCCCAGAAAGGCTGTAGCCCCCAGGAAAAGAACTGAATCGCATCAGGCTGTGTATTTGTCACCACAGGCAGCTTCTGCGAAGGGGCTGCGTTGTAATGGCTTTCCTGAAGGTGCTTCTCCAGCAGCTTTGCTGCCTTGGTTTCGCCCTTTGCTTTTGGTGTTACCGAATATCTACCGCACATTTTCAATGTTGTTTATTCTCTTATAGTCCAGGTTGAACAGTTCAAGAGGCCTCCGTGTAGCCCGACCTCATTGTAGTTTATGGTTTCGATGACTCTGTCTGGGTAGATCTGCTTAAACAGGTCGATAACATAATCATCCCTATTGCCTTTCACCTCAAATACGGGAATTATCATCAGGTTGCCGACTTCCAGGAAGTTCACATAGCAGCCGATGGCATTTTCCTTATGATCTTTGTCTTTATGCTCAAAGAACGGAATATCAATATAGTCTAGTCCGTATTCCTTTAGAACTTTAGCTATTCCGCTGCTCCAGTACTTGTACTCCTGGTTACGGTCATTGCCGAGAATTGTGCTGCGGTCAACGAATCGGACAAGCCCATCCGCATGGCCTGTCATGTCTGATTTGATCTGCGGAATGACAATCACCTCAGCGCCTAACAGCTCCTCGATGTCCGAAGTGAGTTTTGTTCTGCTGGTATAGGTAGGGTTCTCTTCAAACACCCTGTCAGTGACGATGGCCTTGTCTGCCCAGTTCACAACGTTGCCGCCGTCAAAGTTGATTTCTGAGAATCTAGGGCTGAGGTTGTTCTCCTCGCAGATCATCCTGGGGTCAGACTGTAAGTGAAGGTCATCTTTCAGGTAGGAGGGCTCGTAACGGAACTGCACCAGCTCTTCTTTGCTGGTTTGGATGGGCATATAGTCACGGCACCAGATATCCTTAGTAGCTTGTATTTGCTTGTGTGCAACACCGTGCTTTTCCAGTAAAGAGGTCAGCGTCTGGCTGGCATTGGCGAATCTATCATCTGTGTGGAGTAATTCAGAGGTATAGACGGTGTTGGTTTTATTGCCTGTTATCATCTTGAGGTGGTTAAATATTAAAGGGAAGTTAGTCTATAGCCATTAAAAGGCAGAACATGATTTTAGGCTAATGCCTATTTTATTTCCGCTCTGCCACCATGCTTTTCAAGCAGGTACAGCAGTTTAGATACTTCAAATCGGACGTTATCTTCAAGTCCATTATTTTTTCTGGCTTCTTCTTCACTCATACCGTCACGTACTGCATTGAGGTAAAAATAGTAGTGGTTCTATATTTGGTGAAAGGTGCCATTAAGTGCGCTTCTATAGTATCCAACATGTTGCCTGTCGTAGCTAGCTCTGTCTACTACTTCCTCTACTATATAAAAGTCCTCTTTCATTACCTCTGGCTTTCCGTTGGGTTTCATAGTTAGAGGCTTGTACACTTTGAAGTAGTGCTGAATCAACTCTAATCTACTCCCAGTTATATCTTTAAGATTGATGGTGATTGGGTAATCTATGGCGTTTCGCTGGCGGTCCTTATTAAAGTAGTTGAGCACCTGCTGGCCCTTTTGGCCATACTCACGGATAACAGCAGCAAGCGTATCAAAGTCAAAGCCCAGTGTGACTGTAGTGGGCTTGTAACATTCGTGAAGCTCCCCGATAACAGTCACAGCGGAGTCTTCGCTGAAGATGATCTTCTCCATTACAAAAAGGCTGGCGAGAACACTGAGGTAGGAGTGAAGTCTATCGGCTCTGAGCGTTCAGTTGATGAAAATAGATCCTGCACCTCGCCTCCTTTATCAAACTCTCCTATAGTAAGAACACGCTCAAAGGATGAGGAGCATCCTCTTCATCTTCTCTGAAGTACAGATACGGCTCGTTTAATACATATCCGTCTAGGAACTTCAGGTAAGGCTTGTACTGCTTGTATACCTTCGTCTTTCGGAAGGTACGGGGGTGATTGTTCTTCAAAGAAGCAAGTTCTCCGTAACAATCGAGTCGCTTCAATGCACTTAACTCAGCAAGAACATCCTCCAAACTGCTGAACTGCAGTATATCATCGTAAAGAAATAACGTATAGTCATGGGTTGGATGCCCCAGCTCAGGCAGCACGTCAAATGCGCTACGGTTTAGCTCCTTGCCTTTCTTTAGGTGTTCCATGTCCGACAGAACAGGAGCGAAAAGGTGTATTTCGGCAGCAGCTTGTAAATGTGAGTTAGCTTGTTGAAAGTTCTTCTCTGTCAGATTATTTTTCTCGGTAAGTTTCCAGAGTATGCCTTTGTTCTTGTTTGATAAGGGCAGGCCAAAGCTTTCCAGAATTTCATCCTCAAGCCCCAGTATCACTTCGAACAGATCTCCGTCAGCTTCAGGGCCGCCTATTCTGTCGAGTTTCTTGTAAAGGGTATAGCATTCACTAAGTTTATCCTGAAGTAACGTTGTGTTCATGAAGAATATAATGATCAGGTGTTGTTATACAAGGAGTTTAATCAAGGTACCAATTCTGTATTCCTTTACAAATGGACTTCTGCCACTCATCAATTGTTGCTTCCACCTTAAGAGAAATAAGGGCACACTCCATATCTGTTTCTCCGCTATTGTTATGATGAAGGTACATTCCCTTTCTAAAGCTGTGTGTGGCTCCAGGGTACACCAGAGCGACTTTCTTTGCCTCATAGTACTGGTGGTACACGTAAAGCTGTCGTAGGTCGTCTGGGGAAGGATTATAGCCGTTCAGGTTTTTCCACTTAGTGTCCAGTACTACACAATCGGGCTCGCCTTTATTAATAACAATGTCAGGAATGATTTTGCTGCGGTAGCCGCCCTGGGGCTTCCAGAAGTATTTATATGCCTGGCTGTGTAAAGATAGTTTCCCTCCCTCGTTTCTGAAGCATTTGCGCAGGCTTATGTAGACAAAGCGCTCCCATAGCAGGTTCATGTCGAACATCAGCGCTAGCACATGGTTTCGGCCTTTAGTAACATCTGGGTGATAATTCAGCAGAAGTAAGCGTGCTATCTCTAGGGCCTTTCTGTAGCTCTCAGTTTTACGGTTAAAGGCTATCCTTTCGAATGTAGCCTCTGTTATCTTTATCTGCTTCTGCTCGGGGAAATTAAGTAGCAGCGCTCCGATTCTGCTGTGGAGAGAACTATTTGTGTTGATGCGCTTTAAGAGCAGTAGAGCCATGTACAGGATTTGGTGTAGCTGATGCTCTACATCATAGGTGGTGTGGCGTACATAAAAGCGCTCCTGGTGCACTAGGTTTTCTTGAATGTGCTTCGCAAACTGTATGCTCCCTTTCAAGGCAGTTGTGCTGCCCTCGGTTTTGCGATATTTCTTTACCAGTCCGTGATGCACCAAGGCTTCCACTTCCTGCAAGAAAATAGCAAAGTACAGGTCTAGGATAGAGTTAGTTTTCAGCCTCAGATCGCTGCTGCTGGGAGCATGAATATCGAAGACACCAACAGCTTTCAGCATGCCGATAAGCATGTTTCGCCACTTGCCTTTGTTTTCGTCTTTGTCAGCTTTGGGCAGGACTTCTATGGTAAGGTTTCCTACTTGTACAACGCCTACATTCTCGTTGAACTTTACACCTTTATGAATCAGGGAGAAGTATGGCACCCCATGTTCTCCGTAGAAAGCCTCCAGGCTTTGTCTTTGGAGCTCAGACAGACGTTCCTCGCCTTTATGAGTCCAGAGGCAGGAGTGCTCAAAAACGGTAAAGTGATTCTTTAGCTTACTCACAGATTTACTGTATCAAGGTTTGTACTGCTTTCGTAAACTCTTCTTCGGAAAGGCTGTTCTGCCCTAAAAGAGGAGCCAGATGGTAAACTTCTTTTTCGGCTAAGCCGACAGCATCATAATTCCTAAAAGGGGAGAATACATCATCCTCGGGTTCTGCTTCTGCACGTTCAAAAAAGCCCTCGCCTAGCACTAGCCCGATTTTGCCGTAGTCCCCATAGAAGTATTCCTGCAGTAGTGGGATGATCTTGTTCTGGAAAGCAGCGCGTAGGTCATCTATACTTTCAACGCAAAGAAAATAGCTGTGGCCGATTAGGTTATCTTTACCCAGCAGTCTTTCAATGCGGCGATTTATTTTCTGCAGGATGTCCTTAAGTTTAAAGCCTGCTACCTCTGTCTCCAACTCGGGTAGGTCATACCGTGGCGGCATTTCAACAAAGCTGAACCTGCGGCGCAGGGCTGTGTCTAAGGCTTCCACACTACGGTCTGCTGTGTTCATGGTCCCGATGATGTAGAGGTTAGAAGGTATACCGAACTTTTCTTTGCTGTAGGGGAGGGTTACTTCCAGTTGCTCACTTCCACCCTGCCGCTTATCATCTTCAATTAGGGTAATAAGCTCTCCAAAGATTTGGGAGACATTGCCACGATTTATTTCGTCAATTATTAGTACGACTTTTCCTGATTCTGAATTATTGTTTTTTAGCAACTTTAAAATACCTGGTATTACATTATCATAGCCGTTTACTAACTGAGGTTCAAGTTCTGGATAAAGAACTCTATCAACACTATCTGAATTGATTTTACCAGTAAAAGAGTCTATATCCATTCCATTTGCCTCAAGATATTCTAAAAGGCAATAAAGTAGTTTAAAAGTAAATGATATATTACCACCCCTAGGTTTTTTCAAAGTAATAACCTCATGAGTAACAGATAAAATCTCGTAACCGCCAATTCTCTCTCCTTCTTTCAAGTATATTTGAGTAGAGCATAGCTTTTTAAAAACCCCATCTACAACTTTATAAGTAACAGGCTGCCCTTCTCTTTTGGGCTCAAGTGGTTTTATGCCTTCAATGAAGTCTTCATAGCTCATGCTTTGATGGAAGGTGGTGAATACTATCTGGCCAGCGGCTACTCTGTATTCAAAGACTTTTTTCAGTTCACTTCTGTCTTTACCTTCAACCTGTTCACCTAATATTTCCAGCGCTTTGTTAATGGTATGATATGTTTTGCCGGTGCCTGGAGGTCCGTAAAGGATTTGGTTTAGAGGCATGTCTCTTATGTTTTGTTTGTTGTCAGTCTTTTTTTCTTCTTCAAAATTATCAGTGTCACCTGGAACTGGAGGAGTTTGTACTAGCTTAGTAATAAAATAAGGCTCAAATAGCTGCTTATTCGCTTCATCTAATTCATGACCTTTTATGATGACACAGGTACTGTTACTATTTGGTGTCCACCATTTTTGCGTGCCTTTATACTTCGTCTTGTTTTTAGGAACAGATATAAGTTCAAAAGGTCTTTCAAGCCAGCCTTCATCGCCATAATCTTTATAAACAGTTGGAGCTGCATCACCTGTAATTTTACCCAAGAGGCTAACAGCCATGCTTCTATTTCCTGGAGTTAAATAAAAGTAGTCGCCAACTTGCATCTTCTCAGCGAACACTGTGGCTTGACTCTCATTACTTCGGCCCATAGGTTTGGTGCTTTGATGAACAAGTACTTTTCTTTCACTAATACAGGCTTCTATATCCTGATCATTGAACTCACCCATGGAAATTTTGTACACCGATGCATCCCCAACTTCTATTTCTTCTAACCCTCTATCGAGCATTCTGTAAAGGATATCCTGGGCTAGTATCTTATGGTTTGTATCTCTGAACGCATCAGCAGGTAGCAAACTATCAACAAATTCAATCAACTCAGTATCTGGCTCCAAATAGTTTGATATAAATTCATCAACTAGCTCCAGGTAATGCAGATATTTCTCGCCTTTCTTTTTAGATTTTACGCCAATCAACTTACAATACTTTTGGTAAAATGAGTCTTTGTAGAATGGGTATTTATCTGGATTGTTGAAGGCCAAAAATGTAGCCATAGTTCTCTCATCCTGGTGATGGGAATATTTTTCTTCAGGTACTATTTCTCGATAGATTTTATAGGTTTCATTATCAAAATAATTTAATCTTTCCGCAAGTGGAAGGCTCTCATCAAAAAGAACTCTGAAACAGGCTCTGTAAGTTTCTGATCTGTCTTTGGCAAGATGATATATAACAGCAATACCTACTCCGTAGATAAGATTAGAGTAATTTATACTCTTGATTTCTTCAAAAAAATCAGGCGCATTAAGATTGGGTCTGCCTCTATACTGATTAACAAGTTTCCACTTGTAGATTTCATCGACCAATTTACTCTGCTGAACGTCCTTTTTATACTTTTGTATAAGCTCCTTCAAAGGGTCTAAAAGCCCTTTTTTTTCCTTAATCTCAAATCCTAACTTTTCAAGAAGCCTATTGGTATCCCTCCCTTCACTAAGTTGCCACAAAGATTCACCATTCATTTCTTGGTGGGCAAGACGCAGAACATCAGTTGGAGGATAATTTTCATTATTTATTACTACATCCCATCGGGTAGATGGAGTTAAAGAGAGACCTTCTGCTTTTATGCGAAAAGCGGCTTTCAGAATATGCTCTTTAGTGATATTATCAGGTTCAAATGCCATTGTAATATGAAGTAGTATACACTGTGTTTCCGATGATGACTTGATAGTTCAACCTCTTTTGTAAGTTAAACTTTAGTTATGTTTCTAGTTTAGGATGGAGTAGACTTCTATTGAACTTGAAGATCAAGTATTTCCAGCTCGCTTATCCTATCAAAGCGGAAGGTTCTTTGTTCTTCGCGCCTGTTACAGTAAGCTGTAATATAGTTTTCGTTTAGGTTATAGCGATTGATATGTGCCTGATCCAGTGCGTCGACAGCACGCTGCACATTGCAAATCGTTCTTGTGCTTTCTTCCGCTTCGGTTCTATTGAGTATCATTTCTCCTGTTTCTTGATCAAAACCAATAGATTGCCAGGAGCCCCTAGTGTACTTTATCCTTAGGTACATCTTGTACTGAATAGCGGTGTTAACCACTGATTTGATAGTGCCCATGCCTACGGTTGGGCCATTAGCGCGCAAAGTGAAAGGACTTCGCTTCCTTGTAGGATTTTCTATGCTGTCAATAATAAATGTCCTGTTTTTATTTTTGACATAGCAATATGCGGTTAAAGACCTATCTAGGATTGTTGTAGGTTTAACAACTGTTGGCTCCCCATCATATATGAAGGTAACATACTCATTAGCTGCTTTAACAGATTGGAGTAGCTCCACTTTAGGATCATTTGATTTGAATTTGAATGTTTCCTGCGGTGTAAACAGAGGTTCATCTTGAACTTCTTCCTCGATTGACTCGCCGAGATCCGTCTCCTCTAGATTGTCTAGCATGTAGCTAGATGTGGTGGTGCCGAATCTATCAATGCCCAGGTAACGCTCACGATACTTTTCAAGAGACCACTGCTCCGCTTCTGCTTTTGTCCACTGGCGGATAAAGCTTACTTGAGGATAGCTCGTTAAGCCACTTGGGATACTGAAATCTGGATTGATGGTTTTGATAACATCGGCTATGAATAGACAGCAGCTTTCAGGCTGTTGGTGCACCTGGATTTCAGCAAAACGAATTACTATCCAGCCTCTACTTCTAAAAGCATTGTTTCTGTTGTTATCAGAATATTGGAAGTGTGTTGCTTTCCTGGTGGCAATCTCATTAGTGCCTTCATATGGTTCATCGATTTCTATATCAATAAACATGTTAAGACCATTTCTTTCATCTATAAGGGTAAAATCTGGTTCATAAGGAACAGCTTTGCCTTTTACCATTATAAAGCGGTCATCAAATACCTGGAATACCGATTTGAAATACTTCACAATGTATTCTTTGAATGCTTCTTCTTTATACCCTTTTCTACCTGTTCTACCTTTTCTTGGAAACTTGATTAAGGAATCAGGCTTGGGCATGATGACATAAGGAAAGTTAAGGGGCTCTGTCTGCTCAAACACATTTAAAGGTTTGTAACCGATTCGCTTCGCTTCCGATTGCTCTTCCTTTTCTGGAGTAATAAGTACAGGAGGTGTTATTGGGGCAGGAGCTGTAGGTCGATTGTTAGTGATTTCGTTTTCTGTAGTTACAGGATTTGGAGTCGGTTCAGGCTTGCTTGGTGCTACTGGTTTTATTGGGGCACTAGTAGATGTAGGCTTTGGCGGGATTGCGGTTTTTTTTGTCTGATTAGCTACAGTATCACTTGTTAAATCTTTTGATATTTTGCCTTCTACATGTTGCGATGTATTTGACACCTCCTTTCTAAGCGATGTAGGAGTGGACAGCTCATTATCCTTAGTACTATTCTTCTTTTTACGATTTGTTAGATACCATATTACTAGGCATATCACAGCAAAAACCAACCAGAAGGTTAGCACTCCTGAGTTTTCTGAGGTATTATCTAGCGATAAGGTATCTGCAGTAGAAACCTGAAGCAGTAAATAAGTTTGTTTCATTTAAAATTAAATTGAGGCTGTAGTATGTGATTTGTTAAGAGGAATTTGCTTTTTAACAAAAGCTCCACAAGTAACGGAATTTTAATTTAATATTCTAAATATAATATGTTACTTTAGGACGTAAAAGTTGTAACAGTAAAATAGCTGTGTTTTTGCACTAACTTATGATGTAAGCATCTACTTCAGTTGGCGAGGTAGGAGTGCTATCTTTAGAATATAATTTGCTTAACCAATACTAATGTTTGAACAAACCTTTAAAAATATAGATGACATTCTGTACCCTGATCTGTTCAAAAGTGAAGAAAAGCTGCGCGAAATCTGGAGCCGACCTGGCACTCGCAAGAAGCTACTGGAAGAGCTGCAGGAAAGGGGCTTTGCCAAAGCTCAGTGAGCAGAGTTCCAAAAAGTGCTACACGCCGAGAACAGCGATCTATACGACGTACTTGCATACGTTGCTTTCCACGCCTCTATAATAGACCGTGACATCAGAGCAAATAACGCGAAGATCCACCTGAAGAACTACAACCCCAAGCAGCAGGAGTTCCTGAATTTTGTACTAAAGCAGTACGTAAAATCCGGTGTTGAAGAGCTGGATGATGCTAAGCTTTCGCAATTACTACTATTGAAGTATAGTGCTATCGCTGATGCGAAGAAAGAGCTGGGGGAAATATCGTCTATCCGAAATACCTTTATTGGCTTCCAGAGCTACCTGTATGCTAGTCGGGTGGCGGTGTAAGAAGTACTAAACTAACCTCTTAGCTTAACCGAATTTTATGTTTTATGAGCCCTACTACAACTAGTGTTAATTCACAGGGAAATTTATCTGTAACTACTACAGTTAAACGCAGACCTAACATAGCTAAAACTCTATTGCAGAGTTCTGTAAGTTTCATGACTCGTGCTATAAATACGCACAATCAACTAAATGAGACCCACAGATACGAAAAGGTGATCTTAGATGTTATTACAGCTTGGGAGAAAGCAATGAAGGCTTACTTGCACCGTAAGAAAATAAAGCTTGTGAAAAGCGATGGTTGGTTTATAACTTTTAATGAATGCCTTAACAAAACAGCTCTCAAAGTAGGAGCACCTTTTGTGGCAGCTCAGCAGTCTTTACCAATCTTATATAACTATCGTAACGGAGCTCAGCACTTTTATGGAGAAAGTTGGGATACAGTTTTATTTGGGTTAGTTGCTGAAAGTGTTAAACAATACAGGAAGTTTGTTGAAGAGCAGTGCAATCACTGTTTTCTAACTACTGATGATCTACTTACCATGCCTATAGGATTCCAAAGACCTGTAGTGCCACAAGACTTTTTAACAGACTTGTCAGCATCAAGAAATGCAACGAAGGAAGTAAAACAGTTTTTGAAACAGGTATCAGATGCAGGAGAGATCCTTCAATCGCAAGGTATTCAGGATTCTGTTTTAGTTCAGTTTCATGTTGCTCTTGTTAATGTTAACCGAGTGGCAAATGCTGATGTAGTAGTTGGCGTTGACAATAGCCAAGCCCAAGCAGCTACCATGACAGTCTTAAGACCTATACAGGGTCAAATCCAAATAACAAGCGATCCTACTGCACAACGAGTTCAAATCTCTGAACAAGAAGCCATAGATGCTGGCTGGAATTTGACATGGAAGAAAGACATTCTTCCGTTTTTGAAAACATCGCTTTCTCATCAGAAAATCAATAATTCATTCCTTGAAAAGTGGAGAGAAATAAAGTCTGATCCGACTATATGTATGAAACGGAAACTATATCCAGGTAATCCAAATAGTATCACAACAGATTTATATAATGGTTTAGTTTTTCAAAGATTATTAGATGAATTTCCTGCTCCAGAAGCAGAAGATTAATGTTGTTATAATCTTTAACAGTTGATTGTTTACTCAAGATATCTTAGATGGCATACCCTTTTATTCCTAATTTAAATACTAAGTTCTTCTGTATAGTAGATAGAAAGAAGAAAGACTTGGCGGCAATAATTTCTTCTTATATAAATGAAGTAGATAAGTATTCTTCATTTTTCGAATTTCCAACAGTCTATGTTGCTAGTTCTGAAATAGATAAAGACAAATTAGAAGTAAATGTTATTACGAGAACACGAGCTAAAGAATTTGCAGTTAGAATAAATAATGCATTAAGTGCTTTAGGGGGATGTGAATACGTGATTTTAGCTGGGCTAGATGAAAATCAAAAAAGTTATTTACATCTTCCAGATGATATAAACATAATAGAAATAGAAGACATTGGACAAGTAGACTTCTTACTTGACCATTTTGTACAGAAGGATGGATATTTAGATGTAAAAAAAGATGATATCCTTCCTGGGCTTTATTATAGCCTATTAAACAATCAAAAAATTAGACTTAATGATTATGCAAATAGTATAAAGTTTGAGCTTGAGCAAAAGGAAGGTATAATAATAATTGAGAATATAAGTGCTGCTTCAACAGTTATAGCATTAAATTATGCATATGCTTTCAATTTAGCAGTAGCTTTAATTGAAAAGCCTAATACTAAAAGTGATGAAATTAGCGCTTTAATCGATGATTGGAAAAATGGTGGGAGTAAAAACTCTTTCCATGATTTATGTCATTTAGTTTATAGTAAGATTGAGAATATCAATTTTCCAGATTACAAATTTGCAACCTTTTTCACATCCAGTGTTCCATATTCTTTAATCTTAGAAAATGTAATCCCCTTCACATACGTCAATAATATATTAAGTCCGGATTTCTTTATTTTCAACGCTTTATTAATTGAAAATAGAAGACCTTTATTCTCCTCTATTGTCTTTTCGCCAATAGAATTTGGTGTAGATGAAGAGACTAACTATGTAATAAATAAACTAGTAGCAAATAATTATTTTGTAAAAGAATTAACTGGTAATGAAGCTTCCGTTTATAATCTTGAAAATCATGTAAAGGAATATCCATATGAGTTGTTACATATTTGTAGCCATGGAGGTGAAACTGGTGGTTATAGTTTAAAAGAAGAATTTACAGATAGAGATGGGACTGTTCATGTAGTTGAATATGATGAGGTTGTAAGTTTTGCACCTAAAAAAGGTAGTGAGTTGGTCAATGTTACTACTACTAACTTCTGGAGAAAGTTTGATGGATTAGTCTGGGGAAGTAAGGAATTTAAAAATGCGAAGTACCCTCATCATGTTTTTACAGATATGGTGAATGAACTAAAAAATGTAAAAGGGAAAAGCAGAAGAAGAAAGGATGTTGTGTGTGGTTCGAGCGCCATTAAATGTATTGACTTTATCTACCAGCCTGCATTTAATATTATAGCTGGACTACATTCGCATCCATTTATATTTAACAATACCTGTTATTCTTGGTCAAATATTTCTGAATCATTCCTAAGCGTTGGAGCAAGAGGATATATTGGGACTTTGTGGGCTGTAGAAAATGAAGTTGCAAAAAATACAGCGGAAGCTTTTTACGACAATTTGTTCGACAACACAATTTTAAGTGCTTTAGAGAAAGCGATTGCGCATACAAGAGGAACTTCGAGTGAGAACATTTACATGTACTGGGGCCTGCACTTTCAGTCCTTCAAAAGAGGTGCCTCAGTAGCTGAAAATAGAATGAAAGTTGCTAGTAGACTTCTAACTTCATTTTATAGATGGAGAGATCATTTAACTAAAGTAGAAGACCCCAATACACAGGAGAGTATTAATGAATTAATAAACTGGAACTTTAAACAGCTATTTGATCACTTTAGAGAAGAAGTAGCTAAATTAATTCCTACCCGTTAGAATATATAGTTTTATGTATTTACTGTTTATTAGAAAATCTTTCCTGATATTCTTTAACAGTAATATCTAACACATTTGTCATTTGCTCATAAACTTCCTTTGGGCTAGGTATTTTAATAAGTCTTCCGTCTTTGAAAAACTTATTGAAATTTATAGTCACTATTATCTCTTTGCCAACCACTGATATTTTTATAGGATTAAAGTTGCCGCCCAGACCATATCCAGCAGGCACTTCAGAAAGATTAATGGTTAATTTTTCAGCACTATTGAAAAGGTCTTCATACCCTTTTAAGACTTCGCCTATTTGTGCATTATATGCAGCGACATTTAAAAAACCAGATGTTTTCAAATCTATTACCATAAAGCTAAATCTTTTGAAAGTTAAAAGATCTGTATCACTTAATGAAGTTATTCTTTTCTTGGTAGTCCTACAGAAGTAATGATGTCATAACAAAAAAGACCGCAGTAGTGGTAAAAAGGAGTGCGA
>NZ_JAJJWH010000048.1 GCF_020907245.1 Pontibacter harenae
TGCCACAATTCCCTGGAGGTGATGGAGAACTGTTGAAGTGGTTAGGCAAGAACATGCGTTACCCTGCTGCAGCTCAACGTGCAGGTATAGAAGGTATGGTAGTTCTTTCCTTTACAGTAGGTAGAGATGGCGCTATATCTGACATCTCTGTAGTGAGATCACTGGGAGGAGGAACAGACGAAGAAGCGATCAGGGCTGTGAAGGCGATGCCTAAGTGGAACCCAGGAAAGCAGAACGGTAGAGCCGTACCAGTACGATTTAACCTACCAGTAAGATTTACTATCAAATNCTCTAATCTTAAAGTATTTAAAAAGAGGAAGGTACCGCAACAAATTCAGGAATAACAAAAGAAGCAAAAAAGCGTATTCAGGAGATGAAAAGAACGGAAGCGTGTGCTGGTACAAAGTTTGCACAGGTAGAGTATAGGCCATCTAACATAAGACTGAAATAAGAAAGTTTGCCTGCAATGTTCTACAACACTCAGTAGTTTTAACTTAATTTAAATACCAACATAGTAAAAGCAGATGCAAAATATACTATATTGGCATCTGCTTTTATTTTTAATGTTAGAACGCTATTTTTAAAAAATTAAGAAGTAAAAGAACTACATGTTAAGACCAGAAAGAGAAGAGCGACCTCAAAACAGCGTTTTTAGTAAAATAGCTCGTTATTTTGGTATGCTCATGACACTCATTTATGTGGCTCTAGGAGTATTCATCATTTTTGCTGACCCTGGATATTTGAACATCAATATTTCTGAAACAGCTAGATGGATACTTGGAGGAGTATTTATCTTGTATGGTATAGTTAGGTTTATTCGTATTTATAAAAGTAACTCAAGCAACAGCAATGGCAGATTTTAAAGTACAAACAGTGCTGGCCACCCTAGCATCCGCTATTTTGCTAAGCTCCTGTGGTAACAGCACAAACACCCCAGCTAATACACCTACATCTGGAGAAGTGACTATAAGTGTTGACGAATCATTTCAGCCTATCGTTGAATCGCAGGTTAAAACATTTGAAGGTATATACAAATACGCTGAAATAACGGACAACTATAAACCAGAAGGTGCAGTAATTCAAGACCTTCTGAACGATAGTGTAAAAGTGGCTGTTCTATCAAGGGACTTAAATGAATCAGAAAGAACTGTATTTGAGAAGCAGAATAGGATTCCACGATCTACAAAACTGGCGATAGATGCAGTAGCACTTGTAGTAAACAATAATAATCCTGATTCGCTTTTAACACTTGACCAGGTAAAAAGCATTTTTAGTGGCAATACAACAAGCTGGAAAAATTCAAATTCTTCAAGTAACTTGCAGGATATTACAATTGTTTTTGATAATAACAGCTCTAGCACAGCAAGATTTGTAAAAGACTCGTTGCTTGCTGGCCAGGACTTACCAAAAAATACTTATGCCTCTAACTCCCATACTTCTTTAATAGATTATGTGGCTGAGAACAACAATGCTATAGGGGTTATTGGCGTTAACTGGATTAGTGATACCGATGATACAACATCTGTAGGTTTCAGAAACAAAGTGAAAGTGGTGGGAATAAGCAAAGAAGCTAACCCTGAATCAGTTGAAAGCTATTACCAGCCCTACCAGGCTTATATAGCTGAGGGAACTTATCCTTTAACAAGAAACTTATATATTATTAATATAGAGGGACGTGCGGGGCTTGGCACAGGTTTTGCATCCTTTGCAGCAGGAGACCAGGGCCAACGAATAATTCTTAAATCAGGACTTGTACCAGCTACAATGCCTGTACGTATAATAGGACTAAGGAAGTAAGCCCAAAACAATAAACTAAACTTTACAATCATAACTAAAACAAAAATGGCAAATAATTGGAAGTATATTCTTTTGATGGCGGCAGCATTCCCAGCAGCTTCTGCTTTCGCTCAATCAGGAGACGCAGGAAGAAGAGCAGTAGAATTAGAGAGATATCAGCAAGCAAAAGGAATATATAAATCTCAATTAAACAGCAAAAATGCTGATAATGCTTATTTCGGATTAGGTGATGTTTACCTAAGAACTGATAAGCCAGATTCAGCTGCTTATTTCTTTAACCAAGGTATCGCGAAGAATAACAAATCAGCTATAAACTATGTTGGTTTAGGAAAGTTAGCTTTGGAGCAAGGCAATAAGGCTAAAGCACAGGAAAACTTTTCTCAAGCTCTTAAGCTGAGCAAATCGAAAGATCCATATGTGTTAACAATGGTTGCTGAAGCTTATGTTGATGCAGAAAATGCTTCTCAGGCAGATCTTAACAAAGCTGTTGAATATTTACAGCAAGCTGTTTCTCGCGATAGCAAGAACCCACTTACTTATATCGTTCTTGGTGATGCGTACATGAAATTGAAAGATGCAGGTAAAGCTGTATCTAACTATGACATGGCTGTAACCTTGGATGACAAGAACGCTGTGCCATTCCTGAAAAGAGGCCAAATTTATACTTCGTCTAGAAACTACCCTGTAGCTGAAGAAGAGTATAATAAAGCCATACAGGTTGACCCTAACTATGCTCCAGCTTATCGTGACCTGGGTGAGTTATATTATTTTGCAGGGCAATACGACAAGGCACTGTCTACCTTCAAAAAATATGTAGACATGTCTGAAAAGACGCCTGAAACACAAGCTAAATATGCTTCGTTCCTGTTCCTGACGAAGAATTACGATGAAACAATCAATGTTGCACAGGAAGTTCTGAAAACAGACCCGAACAATACTGTAATGAACCGCTTACTGGCCTACTCTTTTATGGAGAAAGATCAACCAGAACAAGCGCTTGCATCCATAGAAAACTACTTTAGCAAAATAGACAAGAGTAAACTAATTGCTAAAGATTATGAATACTATGGCAAGATCTTAGCCAAAACAGATAGAGCAGAGGAAGCTGCTGCTAACTTAGAGAAAGCCATCTCTATGGAGCCAACCAGAACGGAGGTATACACTGACTTAGCAAACCTTTATATCAAGAACGAGCAATTTGATAAAGCGATTGCAGTTTACGAGAAGAAGCGTGAGAATGCAGAGCCTGCTGTTGCTGACTTCTACTATATCGGTAGAATTCATATGATGAAAGGAGACTTCCAAGCAGCAGATTCAACTTATACTAAAATTACTGAAGCTAACCCTACATATGCTTACGCTTACTTATGGAGAGCCCAAGCATTAGCTAGCCAAGACCCTGAAACAGAAGAAGGCCTTGCTAAGCCTATGTATGAGGAATTTATTAAGCTAGCTGGCAACGAGAAGGATAAGTATAAGAAGGAGTTAGTTGAAGCAAACACCTACTTAGGCTATTATTACTTATTGCACAAGGAAAAGCAAAATGCTGCGAAGCATTACCAGGAAGTGCTTACTTTGAACCCTGAGCATGAGGGAGCAACAGAAGCATTAAAGCAACTTGGTGTTACTGCACAAAAGTAATTAAACATATCATATATCAACAAAAAGGGCTGACCATATCATATGGTCAGCCCTTTTTGTTGATATATGATAACCTCAACTGAAGCTTGTAATCACTTCATAAAACAGAAGAATGATATTACTTTATTTTAAATTGAGACTTTACATACGACTACACACAGCCATTACAACTGTATTTTCTATTGTATACTACTGATCCTCATACAAAGCCCACTTATCAAGCAAAGCTTTAAAATCATCTGGCAGCTCAGAATCATGCTGCATAAATTCTTTTGTTACTGGATGTATAAAGCCTAAAGACTTGGCATGTAAAGCCTGCCTTGGCATTAGCTTAAATGCATTTTCTACAAACGATTTATAAGTACCGTTAGGAGCTCCATATATAATCCGATCTCCTCCATATGTTGCATCAGAAAAAAGGGGATGCCCCATATACTTCATGTGAGCTCTGATCTGGTGCGTTCTTCCTGTTTCTAGATTACACTGCACCAACGACACATACTTAAACCGCCTCAGAACTTTGTAGTGTGTAACAGCATGTTTCCCATAATCTCCCGCAGGATAAACAGTCATCACCTTTCTGTCTTTTACGCTTCTACCAATATGCCCCACAATAGTACCTGTATCATTGGCTGGTACTCCCCAAACCATAGCATAATAGGTTCTTTCAATGGAATGGTCGAAGAATTGTTTAGCCAAGAAAGCCATGCTATACTCCGTTTTAGCTATAACTAATAAGCCAGAGGTGTCTTTATCTATGCGATGGACCAACCCTGGGCGGCCAGCGCCATTACGAGTTGTAGGTAGGTTTTGTAAATGGTATACTAATGCATTTACAAGGGTGCCTGTCCAATTATTGTAGGCTGGATGTACGACCATGCCTGGTTGCTTGTTTACTAGCAGTAAGTCATCATCTTCATAAGGTATAACCAACGGAATGTCTTCAGGTAAAATGTCTGTTTCCCTTGGTGCTTCAGGCAATACAATAGTAATTACATCCTGAGGTTTTACCTTGTAGCTTACCTTAGCTGGCTTGCCGTTAATCTGTATCGATTCTGACCTGATAGCCTCCTGCAGTTTGTTGCGGGTAACGTTGGGCAAGCGGTCCATCAGAAACTTATCCACACGGAGAAGTGCCTGCCCCTTATCCACTACAATTCGATGATGCTCATAAAGCTCATCGTTTTCTTCTGAATGATCTTCTTCCTCTAAGTATTCAGCCACTCTAGTTTAATTTTGGTAAGGACAAAAAAAGAAGCCGAAGTAAAATACTTCGGCTTCCCGTAAAGTTATTATATTTTTAGAACTTAGTTCTTTTTCTTAGCAGTTGAAGTTTTCACTGGTGCTGTTGTAGCAGGCTTAGCAGGAGTCTGAGCAGCTGCTGGCGCTGCTGTAGCTTTCGCAGGGTCTACACCAAGTTTCCTAAGCACAAGCGGAGAGATATCGCCTTCTTCTGGACCAGCAAGCAAAGCTTGATTGCTGAACACATAAGTATAATTATTCTCTTTCGCTACATCTTTTATTGCTTTGTCAATCTTAGCGATAACTGGGTCAACTAAAGACTTTTCTTTTTGCTGTAAAGAGGCCTGTGCATTACGCTGAAACTCTTGAATTGAGTTGTTCAAGTTCATCAACTCTTTTTCTTTGTCGTCGCGTACTACTTTATCCATAGCGGCAGCACCTTGCTCATAAGCCTTCAGTTTTGCTTCGTATTCCGCATACTTATTTTTTAACTGATTTTCAAGCTGAGTACTAGTAGTCTTCAATTCTGACTCAATTTGTCTGCTCTCTGGCAATTGCAACAGAATATACTCCACATTGGTGTAACCAATCTTTACTGGCTGCCCCTCAGTCTGTGCAAATGAAGCAAAGCTCATCAACAAGAACGCTACTACTAATGTTTTAATTTTGTTCATCATTGGGTTGGTTAATTAATATAAATTCAGTTTTAGTTGTTAGACTTACTTAATATAAAATTTATTATTGTTTTGAAGCATTACGGTTATCCTGCTGCTCACCGCCTGTTATTGGCAAATCGTCAGGGTCATCTACTATACTTTGAACTGGCTTTTTACCAGGCGCATTGCCAGATCCCAGACCTAGCTCCTCTAATACATACTCTGTATAATCATGCACAGGGTTTGTATAAATCATCACCAAGTCGCCCGACTTATCGAACATGATGGCCAGTTGCCTTGACTTAGCTACCTTTTCAATAGCCTCAAAAACCTGGTCCTGTATCGGCTTTATAAGTTCTTGCCTGCGTTTGAACATCATGCCCTCATATCCGAATACCTTTCGTTGGTAGTCGCGAGCCTCTGCTTCTTTCTTAGCAATATCAGACTGTCGCTTTTGCTTCATTTCCTCCGTCAACAGCACCTCTTCAGCCTTATACTCTTGCTTGAGCTTCTCAACCCCTTGGTGCATGTTTTCGATATCCCGCTGCCAAACTTCAGCCTGTTTATCTAGTTCTTGCTGCACTTTTGTAAAGGCAGGCATTTTGCTTAAAATAAAGTTGGAATCAATATACCCAAACTTCTGCGCTTGCGAAACAAACGTTAGCAAAAAGCCTGACAAAAAGAGAAACAAAAACTTCTTCATACTAATTCCTTCTTAACGAAGCTGCTGCCCGATTATGAAGTGGAACATACCTCGTTTTGCATCCTGCTGACCTGGCAAATCATCTAAGCGCCAGCCATAATCAAACCCTAGCAAGCCAAATGCGGCCATAAAAACACGGGCACCTACACCCACTGAGCGATAAACCTTGAACGGGTTGTAACGGTCATAAGAGCCAAAACTATTACCAGCTTCCAAAAATGCTAAACCATAAATGGTTGCACTTGGGTTAGGAGATATTAACTGCCTTAGCTCCATTACATACTTATTAAAAGCAATACCACCAGCATTTAAGAGTGTCTGATTGGCATTGTTCACAACAGATTCATCTTCATAACCTCTTAAGCCAATGTATTCTGTTCCTACAAAGATATTGCCACCACCTAAGCCAGCTCCACCTAATTTAAATCTTTCAAACGGACCAACATTAGCTGCGGAGCTATAAGTTCCTAAGAAGCCAAAGTGTGCTCTTGTATTCAACACCAAATTTCCTGCCAAGTTTATGAAATATGAGGCATCAAACATCCATTTATGGAATTCAACAAACTCGTAGTTATTCTTTTTGTTAGCAAATAAAGAATAAGGTGGCGTTAGGTTTACACTCAAAGAGAGTTGAGAGCCAGACCTTGGGAACAGCGGATTATCGATTTGAGAACGAGATAAAGTATTCACAAATGAAATACTGTTTGAGTTACCATTGTCAAAGTCTGTAAACAAAGCATAGTTATTTAGGCCATACCTGTTATAAGACAATGAGTGGTTCATGATAAAGTAGTTATCTGGCCAGTTAAGGCGTCTGCTCAATCCTACAGAAACACCATCTACATTTAACCTACTATCGTTTTCTGAACCAGGAATTCTTCTTATCGTTTTATACAAGCTTACCGAAAAGGCATTCGCTCTGCGGCCACCCAACCATGGCTCCGTAAATGATAGCGAGTAGGATTGGTAATATTTACCGTTTGCCTGCACATTAAGTGCCAAGCGCTGTCCATCGCCGCTCGGCAGTGGTCTCCACTCCGACAAATCAAAAAGTTTGCGTGTAGAGAAGTTATTTAAAGTAAGACCTACGGTACCTACTGCTCCAATTGGGCCACCCCAACCACCAGACAAGCTTATTTGGTCATTCGGACGCTCTACCACACTATAGTTAATATCTACAGTACCTTCTGCCTGGTTTGGCACTGGCACCAGGCCAATGGTTTCAGGGTCAAAATACCCAAGGCCAGCCAGTTCGTTTCTTGTACGAATCAAGTCTTCACGACTGTACTTTTGCCCAGGTAATGTTCTGATTTCACGAAGAATAACATGATCGCTGGTTTTAGTATTACCAGTTACATTTACTTTGCTTATAGTTGCCTGAGCTCCTTCAAAAACTCTTAGCTCTATATCAACTGAATCTCCTTCCACTCTTACCTCTACAGGTTCTATGCTAGAGAATAAGTATCCGTCATTTTGGTACAGACCAGATACATCGACACCAGTTGGGTTAAACGTCAGTCTTTTTTCCAGCTCTGCTTTGTCATAAACATCACCTGGCTCTATTCCTAATACTCTGGAAAGGTAGGCATCGTCATAAATATAGTTACCGTTCCAGGTTATGTTCCGATAGTAGTAGCGCGAGCCTTCGTCAATTGTGATTTGTACTGCCAGCCTGTCTTCACTTACCTTATATACAGAATCAGAAACAATAAAAACATCTCTATAGCCCTGCGACCTATAGAAGTTCAGCAGGTTTTCTTTATCATCTTCATATGCACTTTGCTGAAACTTAGAGGATGTAAATATTTTGTAGAAACGCTTCTCTTTTGTTTTCTTTAACTGCTTGCGGAGCTTACGCTCTGTAAAAGATTCGTTGCCTATAAACTCTACATCAGCGATTTTAACTTTATCGCCTCTATCAACATTTATATTAAGCACCACACTGTTAGGCAGAAGGGAATCTGGCCGCTGAACAATATTTATTTTAGCGTTCAGGTAGCTCTTCTCCTGATAATAACTTTTGATAACATTTCGGGTGCTATTAAGAACTGCATCTGTTACTACTCTGCCTCGTTGCAGTGTAATCTTATCTTTCAAAGCATCCTGCTGGCTTTTAGGTATACCAGAAAACGTAAACCTGGAAAGGCGTGGGCGCTCTTTCAGGTTAAAAGTAAGATAAATATCATTTCCTTCTACGCGCGATACCAGTACATCAACTCCTCCTAAAAGGCCCTGATCCCACAGTTTCTGTATAGCTCTGCTGATATCTTCACCAGGCACAGTAATTTCGTCGCCGATCTTAAGACCAGTAACAGCTATTACAGCATTAGGATCCAGAAATTTGTACCCCTGCACGTCTATCCCTCTAAGCGTGTACTGCTGAGGCTGTGCATAATCAATGGAGTTTGTTTGTGAAGGGTTGTTTAAAACTTGAGACGAGGCTGTGCCAGCTATCATCAGAAACACAAGCACCCAAATGCATCTAATCATTAATATCTTTACTTCGTTAGTTGTTCACTTGTCTTGCCAAAGCGCCGTTCTCGGTTTTGGTAAGCTAAAATTGCCTCATAAAGATGCTCCTTCCTAAAGTCGGGCCAGAGCAACTCCATTATATATAATTCTGTATAAGCTAACTGCCAAAGCAGGAAGTTACTTATTCTTTGTTCACCACTCGTTCTAATCAACAGCTCAGGATCTGGTAAACCTGCGGTAGACAAGTATTTCTCGAAAGCTTTTTCATTAAGATCCTGCTCTTTCAAGTTCCCCTGCGCCACATCTCTGGCAGCTTTTTGCACTGCCTGTGTTATATCCCAGCGTCCGCTATAGCTTAGCGCTAGCACCAGCGTCATCCGTGTATTGTCCTTCGTCATCTCCATGGCTTCTTTAAGCTCATTCTGACATGCTGCAGGCAAAGAGGCTGTGTCTCCTATGGTTGTTAGCCGAATGTTATTTTTATTTAACTTTGAGGCTTCCTTTCTAATGGAAGAAACTAACAACTGCATTAAAGCAGAGACTTCCATAGCTGGTCTAGACCAATTCTCAGTTGAAAAGGCATATAAGGTAAGGCATTCCACACCTAGCTCGGCTGCTGCCTCTACTGTTTCACGTACTGCTGTAATTGCACTCTGATGCCCAAATATTCGTAATCCACCCCGCTTCTTCGCCCAACGTCCGTTTCCGTCCATGATAACGGCTATATGCTTAGGTAAATTGTTTAAATCAACGTTTTCCCTGAGATTCATGTATATCTATTTCCTTGCAAGTTACAAAAAGCAAGATAATTTCATGAAAAATAAGATAGTTAATCTAGGATACCAGGCTGTTTACGATAAGGAGGTGGGCAATTAATTCTGTAAAAAGTGTAGGATAGGCTAATTCCGTTGTAATAATACCAGTCATTATCATGCGGATTAGATATTCTTTCGTCCTGCCCTGTAAGGTTGTCCAGGCGGTCGTTAAAGAGTTTTCTGGCCCCAAACTCAAGCCCTAGGTTCCAGTGTTTGCTTAACGCATACTTTATACCTACACCAAGGGGAACAGCCACTGCTAACGTTGTTCTGTAAGCATCATTCAAATACGATAGCTGTGGATTATCAAAAGAGGTTTTCACATTGTAGAGCAGCCCAGCAACACCTATAAAAAAGTAAGGCGACACCCTTGTCCTTTGCCTCATATCATAATAATCGAGGAAATTATATTCTACTACAGCAGAAACCTCAGCTAAACTCAGACGCATCTCGGCTTGCCTGTAATTAGGCAATGGCAAATCATACGATTTATCGCCAATGGTATTATTATTTAGGATGCGGTGGCTCCCCATCAGGCCTCCTCTTAGTGTGATGGGTGCCGAAATATCTCGACGGTAGAAAACAGTAAAAGCAGGCTGGTTATTCAGAAACCTGTAGTTTGGTGCAAGCTCACCTTTATAATTCGCTCCACCTATTCCAACGCCTAATTCGCTTGTAGTTACAGGGCTTTGAGCCAGCGCAGAAAAGCTAAAAAAAGCACTCCCTATTTGAATAACTAAACAAATAAGGAGTGCCTGAATACTGTTTCTTGATATCATGTAAACTTTATGAGGTTTAGGAAAAGAACGATCCTCTGATCATTCTATTATCTAAACTTCGGACTTCTAATCCTCGGTGCGAGAACATAGTTGATATGAACACCAGTAAGTATATACCAGTCTTTATTATCAGAATGTCCTCGGAAAGGATTATCAGAAGTACCGTAGCCAGGGACACGCATATACGGCTCATCACTTGGGTCAGTTGTTGCAAGTCCAGGAAAAGCTTCTGCACTTCTATCAGATAATATTGTGGCTGCTGTAGGGTTACTGCCACCGCCACTTAAGATATCACTTTTGTCTGCGTAGCTACCGCTAACGTCATCTAAATAATCTGTGAAAGTTTTTCTCCAGGTTAGCTCAAAGCTAAGGTCCCAATGTCTGTCAAGCTTGTAACGTACACCAAGGCCAAACGGAATTGCTACCTGTATGCGCTTGTAAGGATCGGGATAACCTTCACCCTCTGCATATTGTCCTTCTGTACCTAGCGGTTGTAAGGCATACCATCTTGTTGGTATATCATCTGATTCAGACAACTCTGGGTGCGATCCTCTTTCATAGTATGCCTTTGGGTTGTGATGAAACGCTGCAATACCGATAAAGCCATAAGGCACAAAATCAGGGCGGCGCTGGTAGCCGCTGCGGTTCTCAAAAAGATCTATAATTGCAACAGCACTTAATTCTGTAATGTCGTTTCTGAAGGAAAGATTACGTCTGAAACGGCCCTCATTCTCAGCTTCGTTTTCTGAGGCACTCAGCGCATCGTCTCCAACTAAACGCCCCCAGTGTAAACTAGCTCTACCAGATACCCTCGGGAAGAACCTCTGTGTGTAGTGCAGGCCTACGTTAGCTCGGGTAGATTTAAACCTGAAGCTGGTAAAGTTTGGCTCAGGCACAATATCGCCGAAATAGTTCATTGCGTTAAGACTTACCCCTAAAGAGCTATAGCGCCTTCTATTGTTCCACCGTTGTGCTTCCGCTACAGAGGAGATAAGGAGAAAGGTAGTAACCAACAATAGAATGAGGGTACAATTTCTTTTCATGTTACTTTTATTATATGCATTGCAACAATATATTAGGTTTCTTATTTCCCTAACATAAGCTACAAAAATAGTGATAATTGCTTATTATGTAAATAACATCAAAAATATTTAATATCAATTACTTAATAATGCTGTTTCTTTTGTCCATGCCCCAGTTTAGTTTACTACGCAGCGTAGAAAGAAAGTTTACATGATGCAATTTTATTAGGTTCGCTGTAAAGTTTTCTCTTCTAATGGCTAACTGCACGCTCATGTCAACTGGCACCGCTCTGGAGTCTAAGGAAGCAAGATAGGTGCTGCTACGCCCTTCCACCTCAAAAGAAATAACGCTCTTATCTGAGACAATCATAGGGCGTACGTTCAGGTTGTGCGGACATACGGGTGATATAACAAAGTTATTTGTCTGGGGCAGCACCAAAGGCCCACCGCAACTTAGCGAATAACCTGTAGAGCCTGTCGGAGTAGCTACGAGCAATCCATCTGCCCAGTAGGAATTAAGGTACTCACCATCAATATACGTATGTACGGCAATCATGGAGGAAGAATCTCGTTTCAACACGCTAAACTCATTCAGCCCAAAATTTATTCCGTCAAAAATATCCTGGTCCGAATCTACGCGGATAAGGGCACGGCTATCTATAGTATAATGTCCTTTATAAAGAGCATCTAATGCAAGCGTAATGCTATCGTAAGGTATGGTAGCCAGAAAACCAAGCCTGCCTGTGTTGATACCAAGAATCGGAATTTGCTGCTCGCCAATGTAGGTGACTGTGTCCAATAATGTTCCATCACCTCCCAGGCTCAGAACCGCGTCTACACCATCTAGCCTATCGCCACGGGTAAAGGTTTGGATACCTGTCGGTAAGTTGATAGTAGTTTCATCTAAATATGTTTTAAAATGCTCCACCACCGATAACTCGGCCTTTCTTCGCACCAACTCATCGAAAAGTGTTTGAATAAAAGGGCAGATAGTTTCATTGAATGGTTTACCAAGTATAGCAATTCTCATGTTTTATTTTTTAGAACGGAAAGCTGCCGCTAAGATATACCCCTCTGTCTCCCTCACGATTTAGCGCATACTCTCCTCTTAGCACAATATCATAAAATGTTACCACATGCAACCCCAGGCCTCCGCCGTACAACAAGCGATTTGCCAAAGGGTTAGTGTTCTCAAACTTATTATCTGTCACATACCCAGCATCGGTAAACGCATTTAGGTACACAGACAAAGGTATGTTGTTAAATTTAGGGTTATTTATAAAATTAAGGTGAATCTGCCTGTTTCTTAGCAGCCCTCGCGATAGCCCTTGTTTAAGAAGACCGTAATGCTGCCCGTTTATCACATACAACTCATAGCCGCGTACCACAGAGCGAAAGCCCAGGGCCCTGTTGTCGGTGTAGGAATACTGGTTGGCTAATTTCACCATTCCTTCGGCTCCGATGGTGTAGTAATAGTTATCATTCAACCTGAAGTAGTCTACGTACTTAGCCCGCAAAGCTGTAAGCGGAGCACCTGAATTACGCAAGAAAAATGTATGCGACAGCGCCACTTCGAAGTAACTACCTGTTAGTGGGTACGAGAAAGTTTCCCGCAAATTGACCACCTTGTACAGGTCCAGTCGCAGGAACTGCCTTTCTGTTAGCCCCTCCCGAAAATAATCAGGATTAAGAACGGCAACAGAATCTGATATGACTTCCTGCTGATAAGTTACTCTAAGGCCTTCTTGCCGCTGCACGCTTGTTCTGTGCAGAAGGCCTACAGATGCGGCTGTTCTTTTTATTGGCACTCTCTCCTCCTGCTCAAAAAAGTACTGTCTATTGCCTGCGGTTTGGTAGTCAATCACACGGCTGCGGTAATCTGAAACACCAACATCTAAACCTAACTTGTGCTTCCGACTAATATAAGGTTTACGGTACGAAAGCTCCAGCCTTTTGTTGAAACCACGCTGCACCCGCACCCGCACATCTTCGTTGCGCCCCCTAAAGTTTCTGCGTACAACGCTAAACCCATAGTCTAAACGGCTCCAGTCTTTTTTCTCGAGCCAGGCAGCAAAATTTCTGTCTGCTATATCAAATATCGGGGTAGGGTAAAGATAAAAGCGCTCCTGCATCTGGTACGTAACACTTACTCTTCCTGCATCGCAGGTGTAATTATACGTTACATGCAGAAAGAGCCTTAGGTTAAAGAGACGCATACGGCTCTCCTCCAGCACAGCCTCCAGATTTTCAGTTGCAATCGTATCGCCAGGTTGAAACGTTAGCTCCAGCAGCAATACTTGCTCTTTGGTGATATCATTGCCCTCGAAATTGATGTTGCTGATTACCACCTCAGACTCCTGGCACGGCTTGGCTACTGCTACTGCCTGGGTGAGCAGCAGCAAGAATATAAAAAAGAAAAAGCGCAGTTTTATCACCGCTCCTGCACTAGATATCGAGGTATTTGAACAGCAGATCCAGCCTATCGCGGCCTACATCGTATTCGGAACCGTCGTTGAACTGTGCTGTGATACGATATTCGAAACGCTCCAGCGTAGCGATGATGCGGGAAAGATCAGTTGTGTTCAGTTTCAGGGTAAGCTTAATATTGTAAGGGTCCAGCTCATCTGGCGAGACATAGGCGCTCAAAATTTTGGTACCTTCTTCCTCAATCAAGCGGCTGATTTGGCTTAGAGAGTAATCGCGTTCTGGCATAGCAAGAACCAAAATACTGCCCTGCCCCTGCAGCGCCGACATTTGCCCAAAAGCCGCAATCGTATCGTTTATGGTAATGATGCCCATATAATCCTGTGTCTCGTCGAGCACAGGCACCACCTGAATTTTGTTTTTGATGGCCGCCTCCATGACATCGTAAAAGTGCTGAAAGTGCATCACATGCACATCCTGGTACTCCAGCATCTTCACTTCTTTCAATGTTTGATTGCGATCCGAGAGCTCAATTAAATTAGATTCGGTAGCTAAACCTAAGTACTTGCGGTTACCAACCACAGGCAACTCATTTACACGGAACTCATCCATCCAACGCAAAGCTTTCTCTACGGTATCGTAGAGTTTCAGCGGCGGAATCATTTGGTTGATGAGTTCTTCTGCAATCATGTTGCTGTTTCGGTTATAGGAGTTTTACTTAAATACTTTTCTAAGATACTGTTAAATTTCTCTGGATGTTCCATCATTGGTGCGTGTCCGCATTTATCTATAAAGTATAATTCGGAATTCTGCATGAGCCTGTTAAACTCGTGTGCTACCAACGGTGGCGTAATCGTGTCATTTAGTCCCCATATCAACAGTGTAGGCACCTGTATGTTTGTAATATCTTTCGCCATGTTGTGCCGCTGCGCCGATTTGGCTATAGCTATAATACGCAGGCACTTAGAGTTGCTGTTGGTGATATCAAACACCTCGTCTACCAACTCCTTCGTAGCTGTTTCAGGATTGTAGAACGTATAGCCGACACGCTCCTTCACATATTCATAGTTACCACGCTTCGGGAAAGAACCTCCCATAGAATCCTCGAACAAACCAGAACTTCCTGTTAGCACCAGACGCTTTACTTGCTCAGGATTATTTAAGGTATAAACCAATGCCACATGGCCACCAAGCGAGTTTCCGAGCAGCGTCAGGTCCTTTAGCTTCAGTTGTTTCACAAACCCCTCCACAAAATTTACCAACCCTGGTACACCAGCCTTATGCAGTGCCATCTCATAGATCGGCATCAGCGGAATAACAACACGGTAGTTCTGGGAAAAATGATCTACTACGCCGTTCCAGTTGCTCAACGCTCCGAAGAGCCCGTGCAACAACAACAAAACTTCACCCTGCCCCTCGTCTATGTACTGATATTCGCCTTCTTGTCTGACCTGTAGATCCATCGTGTGAGAAACTATTTACTATAACGTGATTTTAACTAGATTCGGTATTTTAATTTACAATATTAGCAATTGATACCCAATTTCGAAGCATTTTTAAACCATAAGTCGTAAGCACCGCCTCTGGGTGAAACTGCAACGCATACAACGGCAGTGATTTATGCCTAAATGCCATCAACTCTCCCTCCTGTGTATGCGCCAGTGGTACAATGCTTTCAGGCACCTGCTTCAGCACCAGCGAATGGTAGCGTACGACATTCATGATCTGGGGCAGTCCGTTAAATACAGCATCCTCGACACAGGTTATTTCTGAAAGTTTTCCGTGCATCGGTCTTAGCCCCTTCTCCACCTTTGCCCCGAAAAAAGAACCTAAGGCCTGGTGCCCTAAACAGATTCCCAACATAGGCACTTTAGCGTGATAATGCTTAATCAAATCCATCATACAACCTGCCTGTTGGGGTGTACCTGGCCCTGGTGATAATACAACGGCTTTTATGGGCAAACGGTTAATATCGGCTAATGGCACATCATTCCGCACCACCTGCACTTCTACTCCCAATCTACCAAAATAATCGACCAGATTATAGGTAAAGGAATCAAAATTATCGAGCAGCAGAAGCATGGGTTTAATGTACTGATGTGGTAATTGGATAATGTGCTAATTGATTGGCTAGTTGCTTAATGAGATAAGGAGGCTATTTAGTTCAATGCATGATGTTCCCTCTACTAGCAAATGAACACATCAAAAATCAGCAATTACCTACAGCACATTAAAAATGATGTTTGAAGGAAGTGATTAGCGCCTTTACAAACGGGAGCACGTAGCTCAGAATATCGAGTGCGTAAGGTGTTGTTTTTAAAACAACTGGGTAAACAGTAGAGGCTGTGGCTGTCTCTGGCGAAACACTTATACCTGCCATATCCGACACGTAAAGCAACAGGCTTAGCGCCACACACCACTTCAGAGCACCTAGCACGCCTCCCATAAAATTGTCAAAAAAGCCAAAGGGAGTAAAATCTATCACTTTCTTGAGCAGCAGGCCACCTAAGTGTATCAGCAGAATAATGGCGATAAATACTAGCAGAAACGTAACATAAGGCAGTAGCCCGTGCACATCGCCCAGCATGTCAGCCATTACAGGCAGCGCCGTATCCAGTAGCTTCAATCCACCCAATATCGCCAGCACCAGCGCCACCAACGACACCAGTTCCAGCAACAGTCCTTTTCTAAACCCCTGAAACGCGCCGTATGCAATCGGAATAGCCAGAAAAATATCTAATGTATTCACGGTGTGTAATCGAATAATCTTTATTGAAAAAAATTGCCGCACTGGCAAAAACCAATGCGGCAATGTATAAAATTTTGGACTAAAATAATTCCTCTTCACTAAAAAAGGGAAAAAGACATGCGGCTTTTCCGAATTACGAATGAGAACTAAATCCCTTAATCCAAAGCTAACGTTTACTACTGCTCTTTCGGATTTCTTAATTCGAAAGTAAACTGTTGGTGATCTCCAGATCCCGTGTACCAACTACAGCAACCCGCGGATCAGAAAATCTAGAACTGTGACTGCTGCCACACTGCCAAACCCCTCTGCCGTTGTTGCGTGTTCTCACCAACAACAAAACCTCATGTCGGGTGCTATGCAACTAAAAAGCATAGTCTTCACACTTTGAAAGATAAACAGGCTGTTACTGCTCCCAAACTAAATGCGGTTGTTGGTGAGAACACGCAACAACGGCGAAGGCTTTCGAACGTTACTATTTTTCAAACTTAGCTTTCGGCCTTTCCTAACCAGAGCAGCAGCAGAGGATGTTATAAACACACAACAACGGCGAGCGGTAAAGTCTTGTGTCTTACGTCCTGTGTCCTGCGTCTAAAAGTTAAAAATCAGTATTGTTCAGCAAATGGCCTACGGCAGAAGAAATAGCACGGCCATCGGCCTGTCCTGCCAGTTCCTTAGAGGCAACGCCCATTACTCTACCTAAATCGGAAGGGCCTGTAGCGCCTACTCGGTTTATAATTTCGAGCAAACGAACACGCAAATCGCCTTCGTCCAGCTGCTTTGGCAGGTAATCTTCAATTACGGCCAGTTCTGCCAGTTCAACTTCTTCCAAATCAGCACGGCCTTGCTTGGCATACAGTTCTGCCGACTCGCGGCGCTGCTTGGCTGCTTTTGTCAAAAGCTTCATTTCTGTGTCCTCGCTTATGCCTGCGTCGCCGCCTTTTTCGGTTTCGGCCAGCAAAATCTGCGACTTTATACTTCTCAGGGCCTGCAGACGGGCTTTATCTTTGGCCAACATCGCTTGTTTTATGTCAGCATCAATGCGTTGTTTTAAACTCATAGTTATAAGGTAGTTTATACTTTTATAGTTGATTTACTGCAGCATACACGGCAGCATTGTGTTTATACGGAACTATAGCCAGGGCCATAGGTTCTCATCTTCCTAAAATTTCCATAAATTTAGTCATCCGTAGCGCAAAGCAAGTATAAACTTCTATGCGCTGTTTTCAAGTACAAAACAGCTTTTAAAGCCGAAAAACCTATCATGACTAAACTGAGTGTAAATATAAACAAAATAGCCACGCTTCGGAACGCCCGCGGCGGTGACAGGCCAAATGTTGTGCAGACGGCCAAGGATTGCGAGCGTTTCGGTGCCGAGGGCATTACAGTGCACCCGCGCCCCGACGAACGCCACATCCGTTACCGCGACGTGTACGACCTGAAGGAAATCGTGACGACAGAATTCAACATAGAAGGCAACCCAACGCCCGATTTTCTGAAACTGGTAAAAGAAACCAAGCCCGCGCAAGCCACACTGGTACCCGATGCGCCCGATGCCATCACCTCCAACGCTGGCTGGGACACGATCAGGCACAAGGACTTTCTAACGGATGTGATTCAGGAGTTGCAGGAGCAAGGCATACGTGTTTCTATTTTTGTTGATCCTGATGAAAAGATGGTGGAAGGTGCCGCTGCCGTTAATACAGATCGCATCGAGCTCTACACTGAGGCGTACGCCACAGGTTACCACCAGAACCGCGAAGCAGCCATTGCACCTTATGTAGCAGCCGCGCTGAAGGCGCAGGAATTAGGCCTAGGCTTAAACGCTGGCCACGACCTGGACCTGGACAACCTGAAGTACCTAAAAGATAACCTGCCAGGCTTGGCCGAGGTAAGTATAGGACACGCCCTGATCTGCGATGCTTTGTACCTGGGCCTGGAGAACACCATACAACTTTACCTGCGTCAGCTTAAATAATGGCAGTTAACAATATTAGTATTGAGGAGTTTTTAGAGAAGGCGGCGCAGCTGCCTGTGCTGGATGTGCGTGCTCCCAAAGAATACCAGGTGGGCCATATTCCGCAGGCGCATAGTTTTCCTATTTTTGATGATGACCAACGTGCCGTGATAGGCACCGCTTACAAGCAGCAAGGTCACGACCCAGCGGTGCTTATTGGCCTGGATGTATTTGGCCCCAAGATGGCTGATTTTGTACGGGAGGCGGAGAAGCTGGCTCAAAACAAGGAGCTGCTGGTGCACTGCTGGCGCGGCGGCATGCGCAGCGGGGCCATGGCCTGGCTTCTCGGATTCTCAGGTTTTAAAGTACATCTGCTTCAGGGCGGCTACAAAGCTTACCGCCACCTCATGCACGAGCAGTTTCAGCAGCAAAGGCCCATGCTTATACTGGGCGGACTAACGGGAAGCGGCAAAACAGACCTGCTCCCCCACCTGCAGCAGCTAGGCCAGCAAGTAGTAGATTTAGAAAAGCTAGCCAGCCATAAAGGCTCCTCTTTCGGAAGTATAGACATGCCTGCGCAACCCAGCACCGAACACTTTGAGAACCTGCTGGGCACAGAACTGATACAATTGAACACGCAGCAACCGCTGTGGCTGGAGGATGAGGATATCACCATTGGCAAAGTAGTGCTGCCCAAGCCCCTCCACGACCAAATGCAGCAAGCCCCCACCATCGTGCTGGAAGTGCCGAAGCAGCTACGTGTACAGAAATTAGCCGAGGAATACTGCCGCACCGACAAAACCTTACTCGAAGCCGCCATCCTTCGAATCAAGAAACGCTTGGGTGGCTTGGCCACGAAAGAAGCCCTGGAAGCCATTGCAGCAGACGATATGGAGAAGATGGTGGAAATAGCCCTCACCTACTACGACAAGTGCTATACTTACGAACTGGCTAAAAAGCAGCGCATGTTAATACTTCCCCTCGAAAGTATTAACCCAGAAGAAAATGCTCAGCGGGTACTTCAGTTTGCCCAGCAGCAAAACTTACTTTAACCATGAAAGACGAAACTATAAAAGACATAAAACTAACGCAGTACAGCCACGGCGCTGGCTGCGGCTGCAAAATATCGCCTAAAGTACTCGATTCTATACTTCATTCTGATATAAAATATCCTGCGGAAAAGAACCTGCTGGTAGGCAACAGCTCCCTCGATGATGCCGCTGTGTACGATATCGGCAATGGCCGCGCCGTCATCAGCACCACCGATTTTTTTATGCCGATTGTGGATGATGCCTACGATTTCGGGCGCATTGCCTCTGCCAACGCTATTTCGGATGTGTATGCCATGGGCGGTACTCCTACGATGGCAATTGCGATATTAGGCTGGCCCATCGACAAATTGGCTCCCGAAGTAGCGCAGCGCGTGATGGAGGGCAGTCGCAGCATCTGCCACGAAGCAGGCATTCCGCTGGCAGGCGGCCACAGCATCGACAGCCCTGAGCCGATCTTTGGCCTGGCTGTAACAGGCCTGCTCGACATCCCTAACCTGAAGCAAAACGACACCGCCACCGCTGGCTGCGAACTATACCTGACCAAGCCGCTCGGTGTAGGTATCTTATCAACTGCTCAGAAGAAAGGCCTATTGCAAACGGAGCATGAGCAGATAGCGCCGCAGCAAATGATGCAACTAAACAAAATAGGTACTGAACTGGGACAACTACCACAGGTAAAAGCCATGACGGACGTAACAGGTTTTGGTTTGCTCGGGCACCTTTCCGAAATGTGCGAAGGAAGCAATCTGTCTGCAGAAATAAACTTCGACAAAGTGCCCGTTATAGCAGAGGCATTATACTACATGGCCCAAAAAGCCATTCCTGGCGGCACCCACCGCAACTTCGACAGCTATGGCCATAAAATAGCTAACCTCACGCCAGACCAAAAGCACCTGCTCTGCGACCCGCAAACCAGCGGCGGGCTGCTGATAGCCGTAGACCCAGCTGGTCGTGAAGAAGTGCTGGAGGTCTTTGCAAAGTATAAGCTGCAGTTGGAGCCGTTTGGGGTGCTGCGGGAGCAACAGGCTGGCGAGAAGCTAATACGGGTAGTTTAAAAATTTGAGAATTGAAGATGTGAAGATGAGATTTAAATTGCTACTGCTGTTGTTCTTTTCCCTTTGTGTTAAACAGGGAATGGCTTCTGATCCAGACAGTTTAGCACAAGCTAATCTCCTAAAACAGCTAAAGCTTACACCTCTTAGTTCTTCTGCTGCTGAAAAAGAACTTCTCATATTTTTAGGTAGGTCTATCACCAATCAAGGTAAAGTTCTTCACCTGCAAAAAGCTGGCGATAAATGGTCAGGCAAGCTCTATACTTACTGAGTTAAACTTAATGATACAGAAAAGGTAAAAAGGTTTAAGAAAAGCAGACTTGCTCCTTCCTCTGATTGGGAGGAGGTTTGGCATCAGCTACTTGCTCAGCATATTCAAACGTTACCTTCTCAGTCTGAAATAAAAGATAAGTTGAAGAAGGAAACGGTATCGACACCAAACGGATATATCATATCCCATAGATTTATCGTTACAGATGGTTCAGGTTATGATGTAATGATGAAGCAGGATAATCAAACACATTCCTTTTCGTTCCATTCTCCTTGGACCTATCAGGAACGTTTTCCTGACGTTGAAGAACTAAATAACTATAGCAACATTGTAAATCTACTTGAACAGGAGTTCAACATTGATTTTAGAAAATAAAATTACAACATGAAACTACACTACAAAGAAATGGGCCACGGGCAGCCGCTGCTGATTTTGCACGGTTTGTTCGGCACGTTAGATAACTGGCAAACACTAGCGAAACGCCTGGCAGAAAAATATAATATTTTTTTGGTGGACCTGCGTAACCACGGCCGTTCGCCACACAGCGACGAGCATAATTACGATGTAATGGCCGATGATATACTGGAGCTGATCGAGGACCTGAAGATTCCGACTCCTGCCATTATGGGCCACTCTATGGGCGGGAAAGTAGCCATGAAGTTTGCGCTGAAATACCCTACCCGCCTCACCAAATTAATTGTGGTGGACATCGCGCCCAAAGCCTATCCGCCGCACCACGACGAGATTATTGAAGCTTTAAAATCGGTAGATTTAAGCAGCGCCACCAGCCGTAGCGAAATAGATGAGCAACTGGCAAAGCATATACCGCAACCAGACGTGCGCCTTTTCCTGATGAAGAACCTCTACCGTAAAGAGGATAATATGTTTGGCTGGCGCATGAACCTGGATGCACTCGACAAGAACTATGACCAGGTGGCTGCAGGTATCACAGCTGATGTCCCATTCAAGAAAAGCACCCTATTTATCAAGGGAGGTAGGTCTAGGTACATCAAGCCAGAAGATATTTATGGTTCTATAGAACATTTATTTACACTTGTAGCAGTAGAAACCATACCCGATGCAGGCCACTGGGTACACGCCGAAGCCCCTGACCAGATGTATGATCTGGTAACTAATTTTCTTGATGTTGATTAACTTATCAGGATTTACAGGATTAAAAGATTAGCAGGATGACACTCTTATAAGTTCTTCTGCTTTACCTTTCTAAACAAGCTAAACCCACTTAACGAATCCTGTAAATCCTGATTCCGACAACCAGCAATTAAAACTGTACCTTTGCCCTATGAAGCAAATTGGCACTTTATACTTAATTCCGACCGTACTAGCCGAAGGCACGGCCGACCAGGTGATTTCTCCGCAGGTAAAAGACACTATTCGCAACCTGACTTATTTTATAGTAGAGAACCTGCGCACAGCTCGCCGCTATGTGAAAAGCATTTGCCCTGAGTTGGTAATCGAGCAGCTTACGTTTGTGCAGATAGATAAGGATTCCACGCCCGCACAGGTACAGGCATCGCTGAAGCCACTGCTGGAACAGGGCAAAGATGCAGGCATCATATCTGAAGCAGGCTGCCCAGGTGTAGCCGACCCTGGTGCGGAAGTAGTTAAATTTGCGCATCAGAGAAGTGTAAAAGTAGTGCCTTTTGCAGGACCATCGGCTATACTTTTAAGCTTGATGGGCAGCGGCTTTAATGGTCAGAACTTTGCTTTTTACGGTTATATCCCAATAGAACGAGCACAAAGACTGCAGGCGCTGCGAAACCTGGAAAAGGAAATGCAGCAGCGCGACCAGACACAGATCTTTATGGAGACGCCTTACCGCAACAACAAGCTGTTGGAGGACCTGGTGCAAACCCTAAGCGGCAGTACCCGCCTCTGCATTGCCGCCAATATTACTTCCCCTGAGCACGAGCTTATTCAAACAAAAACTATTGCGGACTGGAAGAAAGGCTTACCAAATATACACAAGCAACCTGCTGTGTTTTTAATCTATAGCTAATACTTACAAACTTATCCTTCTAGATATAACTTTATAGTTACAGCCACACACAAGTATCTGAAATAGAAAAGGCCCTCGGTAACCGAGGGCCTTTTCAGTAAAAAAGACTATTGTCTAGTTTTCTATTTTATTTCTCAAACATATAATTTCTTATCTGACATCCCAGAACAGACGTGTAGTTCGCTCATCACCGCCTATGGCTGCAGCCGCTGCAGCACGGTTAGCACCGTTTAGCGTTTGCTCATTTATCGGATAAATCAGTCTTGTTGGTACGCTTAGAGTACCAGCGCCTTCAACATTTGGAGGCAACAGTTCTGGTGCATCCAGCCTTCTCCACTCCACCCAGGCTGTAAACCCACGGTTATACAAGGCAAGCCACTTCTGCAGTCCAATCTTTTCTCGCCAGTCATCAGCAGCTGTATTGTAGTTTACCTCAGGTTGAGATAAGTATGCTGTCGCTTCTGCTTCTGTGCCGCCCCAATATAAAATAGAGGCTCTAACCCCATTGTTGTAATGCTGTTCGGCGGTACCAGCCACGTCAAAACCTCTTTCTACAGCCTCTGCCAATAAAAATTCAACTTCGGCATAATCTAACAGCAAAGCCTCAAAAGTAGGGTCTGTTATAGTTGGGTTTACTGTTGAGAAGTTCGCATACGTGTTCGGGAAACCGTATTCCCCGCCGATGTACTCCCCATTTACCTGCGTAAAGTAAAACTGTCTTCTAGGATCATCCAGCTCATTCATAACATCAACCAATGTATTCGCAGCCACATAATCCTGCCTTGATGTAAACAAGGGGTTCAGGTTTGCAGAAATAGGATTGTTGTTTGGTGGAGCGCTTAAATAAGGAAAAGCTGCATTATCCTCGTTGCTTGTAAACACATTTGGTGCAGCCTCCTCTACTAACGTCTCTGCCTGCTCTGGATCAACATCAGCAATAACCATTGCTAATCTCAACTTAAGCGAGTTTCCAAACTTATACCAGTCAGTCATTTGTCCCTCGTATAGCAGGTCGCCATCGCTAAAACCCTCTTCACTTGTGTTTATCATTTGTATCGCCACGTCCAAACTATCCAAAATACTGTTATAAACAGTTTGGGCATCGTCATACGCTGGCAGTGCAATATCAGGGTCAAGCGCCTGTGAGTAAGGAACATCTCCAAAAGTGTTTACCAGCACAGACCAGGCATACACCTGCATTATCTCTATCTGGGCCATCTGGTTGCTTTTTACTGCATCAGGCGTTACATCGTCTGCCTGCACCAGAGCTTCCGCTTCGTTCAGGTCTGCCAACACATCGCGGTATAGCGTTTGCCAAATATTCTGCGGAATAAGGCGCGATGTCATGTTGTACCTTGGCTCGTCTAAGTACTGGGTTGAGGTCCAGTACTGCACATAAAACCTGTAGTTGTTTATGTTCACGTTAGGCGTTGTCAGTACGTCTGTCAGGTTCTTAACTGCCCCTGTAAATAAAGTGGCAGACGGAACTTGGGTTGCTCTGGTGCGGTCTATGTTGTAATCTTCCAGGTCATCAACGCATGACACCATGAGCACCAGCGGCAATAGGTATATTAAAAGTCTTTTCATTTTATAGTCTTAAAAGTTGAATCTAACATTAAATCCATAGTTCCTTACAGCAGGATAAGCACCACTTTGGTAGCCTCTGCCAGCGTTACCTGCACTTAAGCCTTCTTCTGGGTCAGAGTATTCCATGTTCTTATGGATAATCCACAGGTTGCGTCCGATCAGCTGCAAATCCACGCTCTTGATAAAACCAAGACTCTCCAGCACTGACTGTGGAAGAGAATAGGTAAGCACTAGTTCTCTCAGTTTCACGAAGCTGCCATCGTACACATACCAGGCACGTGGTGCGCCCTCGTAATTATTGGCTGCATAACCATAAGGCGTTAAGCCGTCACCGTTTTGGTTTTCTGCATAGATATCGTTCGGAGTACCATCTTCTTTAACGCCTGGCAGTAGCACACCACCACCTTCAGAAACTGGAAGCCTCGATGGAACACCTCTGGCGTTCAGGCCAGCTGTATGCGGATACAAACCTGTTGCCTCGCCATACCATTGGTCCAGCGAGAATACATCGCCGCCTTTGCGCACATCAATTAAGAAGGCAAGCGATACACCTTTATAGGTTAGTGTGTTGTTAAAGCCACCCATCCAGTCTGGGTTAGGATTACCGATAATGGCATCTGCTCTGTTGCCAACCATATAATAGCCATCTGAGTTTACAATGCGCTGCCCATTGGTGTATACAAAATCGTAGCCTCTTATCACTCCGTAAGGCTCGCCTACAGCAGCGTTAGTTGAGACACCACCTTGGAAAGAGGCTAACGGTATATTTCTCACCTCGTTTTCGCCCACACCATACAAACTTACCACTTCGTTTCTGTTACGGGCAAAGTTTAAATTGATGTTCCAGGTAAAGTCATTCGTTTGTATTGGTGTCACGAAAGCAGAAATCTCTATACCTTTATTTTCTACTTCGCCAGCGTTTACAAACCTTCTGGTGTAGCCTGTAGCAGCCGAAGTACTTACAGGCAGAATCTGGTTAATAGTATTCGATTTGTACCAGGTAAAGTCAAACCCAAAGAGGCTGCTGAAAAAGTCTGCTTCTACACCTACTTCAATGCTCTTCTGTCTTTCTGGCAAAAGGTTCGGATTATTTCTTGTGCTCGGAAGCGAGAAAATCGGAATTGAGCCAAATCCTGTTTGAGTGTCATACACATTATAAAGGCTTAGTGCTGGCGCATCGTTACCTACTTCTGCATAGTTGGCTCTAACTTTTCCGTGCGACAGCCATGGCAGATCGAGTGCATTAGAGAAGACAAAGTTAGCAGCCACAGAAGGGTAATAGTAGGAGTTGTTACCATGAGGCAACGTGGTAGATTGGTCGCGGCGGCCAGTAAGTTCCAGGAATGCTAGATCTTTATAGCCAAAGTTTGCATTAATAAATATACCGTCTACCCCAATGCGGTCAGAGTACTCTGCTGGCGGCTGCACAGCATTTCGTGTATTGGAAAGCGAATACAGCCCAGGTACCACAAGGCCTCCGTTAGTACTAGCCCTGATGGAACTCAAACGGCTTCTGCGCAGGTTACTTCCTATCAAACCGTTGAAGCTGATGTTTTCTGAGATATCCTTGTTGAAGTTCAGCAAAAGGTCGAAGTTCGTTTCGTTGAAGTCTCTGTTGAACCTGGTGTACCGACTCACATCTGCACTACCTATAGCTACACGTTCTTGCTGAAAATCGTAAGTGGTGTTGAAAGCAACCCTACCCATTACGCTAAACCAATCGGTAAACTTATAGTTAACACTACTCATACCGTATATGTTATCCCGACTGTCGTTTGAGTAGTTCTGGAATCTGGTCCAGTAAGGGTTATCAGAGTAGATAGGGCCAGTACCTTGCAGGTTTGCCCAGTTCCAGGTAATGTTCTGCTCATTTCTCCAATAAGCCTCTTCCTGTTCCCTTATGTCTACGTTAGTCTGCCACCACTGCCTGAACGCCTGGTTAGGGTTTAGGCCGCTGTAGCCTGTACCGTACCTACCTACACCCACTATACGGGTATAGTTTACCGAACCTCTTATGGATAGTTTTGGAGTAGGATCATAAGTAGCTGAAAAGCTAAGCAGGTCTTTATCGAGTGTACTATTAGGCAGGTTACCTTTTATATCGTTACGGGTGTAGCCCAGGTTAAAGGTTGTTTTGTCTCCTCCACCGCTTATGACCACACTCTGGTTTGAGTTGACACCTGTTTCATAAAAAGTACTTGGGTCGTTTTCAGCAGCTACCCATGGTCGCATCTGCCCGTAGTTTGGAGAGAAAGGATCAAGCGCATCCCAATGATAAACCAACTGGTTTGGGTTAAACGCAGGACCATACGAAGCATCGTGCTGGAACATGACTACCTGGCCTGGCCCACTGCCTAAATCAGCTTGATAGAAATCAGAGAAATATCCCGCACCGTAATCCTTCTGGTATCTTATAAAAGTGCTTTTATCAATGTTACTCCAGGTAACTCCGCTGTTAACAGTCACATTCAAAGAATTCTTCTGACCTCTTTTGGTAGTAATCATGATAACACCGTTAGCAGCACGAGAACCGTACAAGGCTGTTGCGGCGGCACCTTTCAACACGTTCACCGATTCTATGTTATCAGGGTTCAAGTCTCCTGCGGCATTACCAAAGTCTATACCTGTTCCGCCTGCCTGCTGCGTAGCTGTGTTGGTATTAGCGTTACTTACTGGCACACCGTCTATTACAAACAGAGGCTGGTTGTTTCCTGTAATTGAGGAATAACCTCTGATAATGACGTTTGTAGAACCACCCAAAGTATTGTTGCTCCTGATGTCCAGGCCAGCCACCTTACCCGAAAGGGTATTTACAACGTCGGTACTTCTTGTTCGAGTCACCTGGTCTCCGCTAACTTCCTGAGCAGAGTAAGCCAGTTCGTTTCTGTTTCGCTCTATACCCAATGCCGTTACCACCACTTCCTGCAGCTGCTCAGTATTAGTCGACAAGGTTACGTTGATTGTATTTTCGGCACCTATCGTGCGTCTAACATCATTATAGCCTATGTAGCGGAATAACAAAGTACCTCCTTCAGCAGGAACGTTTATGGAATAGCCGCCATCGACGCCTGTTGCAGTACCCGTAGTAGTGCCTTCTAAAATTACCGATACTCCAGGCAGGCCAGTACCTGTAGCCTGGTCAGTAACAGTACCTGTTATAGTTCTACTTTGGGCCATCGCCTCCTGTAGCAGAACAAGTACCATTAAAAAACTCATCAATAAAATTTTTCTCATTTCGTGTTTGTTTAGGGTCAGTGTATAATTATCAGATAGCGGCCTTCAGCCAGCTAGTGTACACAGAAAGTTAATCGCAGCTTGTCCTTCGTATACTTTAAAAACCTTTTCAACCCATCCATAATTGAAAGGTGCCGTGGAGTAAAAAGATGGTAAATGTTATCATTGCGCAGCAGCAGCATGGCTAAAGTTGACGGCTTATAAGCTTACACAAGTTACAGGCTCTACTGCCTGGGCACACTGTGTTTTGCTGTACTCCTACCGCAAATGATAAAGCATGTGGGCTTTGCTAACAGCCATTTCTCAACTTATGTGTATGGCCACACAGTTAAGAAAATAAGGTTTAGAACAAGAATGCACCGCTATAGTGCTGCTGCAAATACAAGGGTGAAAGGTTGCAGCTGTAGATAATACGAGGAGGTAGTATTTAAACAGTAATGGGAATTAGTAAATTAAGAAGTGATGTAAATTTTGCTCATACAGTTATCGAATTTTTAGAGTGACAGATAAAACAATTGTGTAATCATCAAAATAAAACTGTTAACCCAATTTTATAACCAAAAAGAGATAGGTTAAAACTTGAACACTACTGCTATAGCGCTATACTTCACGAAACATAATGGTATTGGATATTCAGCCGGTATCTACAGCAGCATCCGTTATCAGCAACCATTATACGTTACATAAGCTTACTATTGTTGCCTTAGTTGGCTTTTTTTAAGCAAATACTGCATATTATCTCTTCTCCAGAAGTTGGGTTATATAAGAATGAGAGGAAAATGAGGCTACAACTGTGGCTATTTATTGTACACTTCTAATCAAAAAAAATACTGTAGCCAAGGTCACTTATTTCTAAGTTTATTTGGCTACAGTACCTATTTCTTGCACTATAATAGCAAGAGACTCCTTTAAAAACTATTGTTTAACTAAAGATGTGATACGTGATAAAGGCCATTACATAAGCCAGGCCACTCATGTAAAGCAACTGTGCAGTAGGCCAGGTCCAGCTTTTGGTTTCGCGGCGTACAATGGCTAATGTACTCACACATTGCATGGCAAAGAGGTAAAAGATCATTAGAGAGAATCCTCGGGCAGGCGTGAAGAAAGGATCACCGTTGGCATCTTTCTCCGACATCAGCTTTTCTCTGATCGTGGTAACATTTTCTTCTTCACCTATACTATAGATGGTTGAAATAGTACCCACAAAAACCTCGCGGGCAGCAAATGAAGTAAGCAGGGCTATTCCTATTTTCCAGTCATAACCCAACGGCCTGATGGCTGGCTCTATAAAATGCCCCACCTGGCCAGCATAAGACACTTCTAACTGAGCGGAGGCAATACGGTTTTCTACCTGCTCTTCTGTCCAATTATTTTCCTGTGCCTGTTGTTGCACACGCTCTTCAGCTCTTTCAAAGCTGTTGCCTGGGCCGTAAGAGGCTAGCACCCAAAGTATAATAGATACCGCTACAATTACTTTACCAGCCTCCAATATAAACGTTTTCGACTTCTCAAAGATGGTAAGAGCTACATTTTTCCAGCGCGGCATTTTATACACAGGAAACTCCATGATAAAGTAACTGCGCTCTCGTGCCTTCAATATTGTTTTAAGTAAAAGCGCTGAGAAAATGGCTGCCAGAAAACCGATCAGGTAAAGCGCCATCAGCACCAGGCCCTGTAGATTTATGAATCCGAAATAATACTTTTCGGGCACCACCAGCGCAATTAACACGGCATACACTGGTATACGGGCCGAGCAGCTCATCAGCGGTGTCACAAAAATGGTAATCATGCGGTCTTTCCAATTCTCGATGGTACGTGCTGACATAACCGCAGGCACCGCACAGGCCACACCCGAAATAAGCGGCACCACGCTTTTACCGTTCAACCCGAACTTGCGCATGATCTTGTCCATCATAAAAGTAACACGCGCCATATAACCCGTCTCCTCCAGAATGGCGATAAAGGCAAATAGTATGGCAATCTGCGGCACAAACACCAGCACACCACCCAAACCAGCAATCACGCCTTCGGTCAGCAGGTTCACCAGCGGGCCGCTGAAGTTCGTCTGGATCAACTCATTTAAGCCTGCTATTCCCTGGTCAATTAAATCCATGGGGTAGCTAGCCCAGGCGAAAATGGCCTGGAATATGAGAAACAGGATTGTAAAGAAAATCAGGTAACCAAAGATCTTGTGCGTCAGCACCTGGTCCAGGCGGTTGCTGAACTTCTCGTCTTTGTCCACCTTCTCCACGCGCACCACATCCAGCAGCATCTCGTTGATGCGGGTATAGCGGTCTATAGTTTCAGAAGCCTGTAACTTTACCGACTCAAAAGCATGTTGTTCCAGCAGATTAGCCATCCAGGCTATATCCTCACCAGATAAAAACTTTAGGTTTTTATACTGATGGGCGTAATGCAGCGCCAGGTAGTCGTTCTCTAGTTGGAAACGCTCTTTAATGGTTTGCACAAGAGGTACTAGTTCGGCAGGAACTTTATAAAAGGTACCTGCAGTAGCTTTTAGCTGCTGCGATATCACAATTTTTAGGGCTGCCATACCAATACCTTTTCGGGCATTCATCGGGATAACAGGTATACCCAGTTCTTGCTGCAGCGCCTTAACATCTATTTTGGTTCCTTCTGCCTCGGCTACGTCTACCATGTTCAGGGCCAGTACTGCAGGTATATGCAAATCTGCCAGCTGGGTAAACAACAACAAGTTCCGCTTCAGGTTAGAAGCATCGGCTGTGACTATAACGAGGTCGGGGAAATATTTAGAGGCTGGATCGTAGAGCAAGTCAATAATGACACGCTCGTCCAGCGACTTAGGGTAAAGGCTATAAGTACCAGGCAAGTCTATGATTTGCGCCTTTAAAGCAGAGCTAATCTGGCTTATACCTGTTTTCTTGTCTACTGTAACGCCTGGGAAATTACCTACTTTCTGGTTCAGGCCAGTAAGCTGGTTAAAAAGCGACGTTTTGCCAGAATTCGGATTCCCTACCAAGGCAATCTTCGCCAAGGATTCTTGTCTTGCTGGTTTTTCTGTTTGTATAGGAGCGGGTTGGGTAGTTACAGTCATGAATAAGGCTTACTTCAACAGTATGGTTTCAGCTTCGTCTAATCGTAACGAAAGAGTGTAATCGTTCACGATGATGGTAATGGGATCGCCAAGCGGTGCACGGCTGTTCAGTTTAACAGACGTACCAGGAATGCAACCCATTTCCAGTAGCTTTAGTCCCATTTCAGGGTCCTGGAGGCAACAAATAACGCCACTCTCTCCGATCTTTAAATCTCGGACACTCTTCTGTGTCTTCTGCTCTGTCGCTTTTTGCACCTGTTCCCTTTATTTAGACTGTTTATAAACAACTGCAATTTACAAGGTGTTCAACTTTAAAGCAAAAGTTTTACACATTAGAAGCTTGGGGGATGGTTTGGAGATGTGAAGATTTGGAGATAAAATGATTTTAGCGGGAATAATGCCGCAAGTTTAGCGGCAGCGTAACTTGTAGCTGTAAATGAGGCAAGTTTGTAACTTGCGTTTATTTTCTTCCTGCCACGCAAGTCACAGACTTACTGCCATGTTCAACCACCAGTTACCGCTTCGCTCAAACTGGCGGTATGGTTAGTCTGGCGATGAAAGGATCAAGATAAGCACCTTCACATTCTTTCGCTGCTTCGGATTTACCAATCTGAAATTTTAACCACTAGCGATTTCCTAATCCACGTGTTACTGCACATGGTTGAATGGGGTCTGGAGATCGCCGCTAGTGCGAGCTTGCAGCCTTATCTTGTTTCATAACTTTCGTAG